>JAKBEL010000022.1 GCA_021833825.1 bacterium | reverse complement strand
AATGCAAGAGTCATATGAAACTGTTGATGAAGCCATTAGGGAGATTAGGAAAAAATATCGGAATGATTATAAAATCAATGACTCGAGCTGGAGAATATTTCATGCATTTGCGTAACTACTGTTTTATAATATGATTATTTATTTGAAGTTTGCTTTTTATAAAATAATATTGTAGGTTTCTCACGAAGAAAAAAAGATAAAAAGCAAAAAAAATAGAGAGTAATAAAGTAAAGTGATGATAACCCCGAAAAGTTATAAAACTATCTATACATTATTTTTTATAGTAATTTTCTATATATCTTCTTTAGCATTGCAACTACCATTGAAAGCTACTACTTTACCAAATTATGGGACTCCTGTTTGGGATAATGTTATTGCCGACTTAGAGGTTGATATAACCACTCTTTCAAAACTATGCATTATCAATTCTTTTTTACCATCTTTATCGATTATCAGTGATATTGAAAACATTTCTACATTATTGGCAAGTATAGAATCATACCTACATCTTATAAATTCAATCGATACAACTATTCAATCAACGCTTAATGGCCTTGATCAGTTTGTTCATATCACGATCAATAGTAACATTGATCTTATTGAAAATACTGATAATTCGATTCTTTCAACTGTAGAAGTGATAGACACAAGAACAACAAGCATGTATAGCCTTGATCAAATGATATCTTCAAAAGTGCAAGCCAATTTTGCTACCGATCAGACAATCCTTTCAAAAGTTATGGCCCTCAACGCTGATATTGCTAATTTTAGCCCCAACTGCAGTGGGCTATCACAAATTGCACAAAATGATCAATCTATTTTATCAACAGTTCAGGTAATTGATACGCGTACAAACAGTATTTATAGCACAGATATCAGTATTCTTTCTTATATTTCAAATATCAATAGTCAAGAGTTAAGTATTGATTCGTCAGTATCTAATTTAAATAAGTTAGTTTTAACATTAAATAGCAATCTTGATGTTATTGACAATAGCAGTACTTCAATTCTTTCCACGGTCAATGTTATTGATACCAGAACAGACAGTATATATAGTATTGATCAAAGAATATCTTCTCAGATTGATCTTAATACATCTATAGAGAGCACTATTCAATCAATTGTGCAAGTAATTGATTCCAAAGTTGATAAACTTGCTTTGAATTGCAGTTCTTTTTCACACATTGTAAATAATGATCAAATAACACTTTCTAAGCTTTTGGTTATTGACACCAGGACAAGCACCATTGTAACGACAGTCAATAACATATACAGCATTGATCAGATAATATCATCAAATGTTAATAACATTTATAGTCTTGATGAAGCAATATCATCAAAAGCTGATGTTAATATTTCTCTTGATCAAACTATACTCTCAACTGTTAGTTTTATTAATTCTGCTGTTAATACTATTAATCCTTGTAGCGCAATTACTTCAATAGCTAATAATGATTTAAGAGTACAATCCATTGTTAATGTAATTGATACCAGAACAAGTACTATACAATCAACTATTACTAATATTTCAAATATTACCTCCACTATATCTTCAAAAATTGATGTAAATCTTAACATTGATCGTTCAACACAATCGAGTGTAAATATTATTAACAGTAATACTGATATTATGCAATCAACCATTAGCCCCATAGCATCATTAAACAGCCTTATAAACAGTAAACTTTCTGCATTATCAGCATGCTGTACAGGAACCACTGCTAATCAACCGTTCACCACCTTATATGGAACTCAATTAGTTGATAATAGAATTGATAGTATAAGTCTCCAATTTCAATATGGTATTCCTCCAACAACCACTGCATATACGCAAGGAGGGGGCACCGTCACTACATCAGACAGTTCGGTTATATTGCGCACAGCTCCATCGGCTGGTTCTATTGCTCAGCTTCAGACAAACAATACTATTTTATATCGCGCAGCACATCAAGCTTACGCCCTTTTTACTGTTGCATTCACTGGTTCATTTACTTCTACCTCGTCACAGTTTATTGGACCTATTGATTATAGTGATGGTTTTGCTGTTGGCTTTGATGGTGCAACATTTGGCATAACCTATCGTAGTAATACTATTAATACCTTTATTCCTCAATCACAATTCAATGGCGACACTCTTGATGGAAGAGGATCTAGTGGATTTAATTATAGTCCAAACTTACTTAATGTTTTTCGTATCAATTATGCGGGTGCAGGTGCTTCTATTATAACGTTTCAAATCATGAACAGTTTTGGTGCTTGGATAACATTTCATACATTCAATTTTTTGAATACATTGTCAGTTCCTGCAATAACACAGCCTTATTTGCCTATCACAGCACGAGTGGAAAATTTAGCAGGAACATCTGTGCTTTCTATGAGGACGGTCAGTTGGAATGGAGGCATTGTAGGAACTCCTAATAATAGTTCCTATAGATACTTCAAGCAAAATCTTAAAGGAAAATCTATAAATACAACCCCTACTTTTATTTTAGCTCTTAAAAATAAAACAATATTTAACAATCGAGCTAATAAAATTCAGGTTAATATTGTTGGTTTTGGCGGAGGAAATAATAGCGTTGATAACCTGTACTCTATAATTTCGCTTATAAAAAATGCTACACTTACTGGCACTTCATTTACTGATGTTAATGCTACTAACTCAGTAATGCAGGTTTCAACTACAGGCAGCTTTTCAGGAGGTACAACTGCCTTGATAAATCCTTCTTCTGGAAGAAGTAATGGCTCTATTGTACAGCTTTTTCCTAATCAGACTTTTAATCTTGTTTTATTGCCAGGTGAAACTCTAACTATTAGTGGAGTTGGAGAAGCAAATGGTACTTTAGTAGATGTTAATATTCTATGGGAAGAGCAATTTTAATGAAAAGAATAATAGTTATCTTGTCTTTTTTTTATTTCAATTTATTGTATGTATGTTCTTCTGCTAATATTCCTGAGAATGGATCACGCCTTTGGGACAATGTAGTGAGAGATCTCATGATAGATATTACGACTCTTTCCAAAGTATCCATCATTGAATCAGCTTTGGGCAATGTGCAGTATGGTACAAGCTTTTTAGATGGGCTTAACCAAGAATTGAGCACCATAGAATCATATGTTCAACGCATTAACCAACAGACTATCACTCTTGCATCATCTGTTGATAACCTTAATTCATTAATTACCGGACCTATAAATAGTGAGCTTGACCTCATTGAAACTGGTGGAATTTCGATTCAATCAGTTGTTAATGTGATAGGCACTCGAACCAGTTCAGTCTATAGCTTGGATCAAAAAATATCATCTAAAATAGATTTTTATAGCGAAATAGAACAATCGGTTCTTTCAAAAGTTATGGTTGTCGATTCAAAAATAACTAATGTCAATCTATCATGCACAGATTTACTTTCAGCTTTGATCACCAGTCAATCTATACAATCTTTGGTCAATGTTATCGATACTCGGACAAGCAGTATTTATAGCATTGATCGAACAATCTTATCCTATGTCCAGAATATTAATCAACAAAATGTGACTGTTCAATCCATTATTAATGATCTTAATGCCTACACTGCTACTACTATTTCAAGTCAGGTTGCATTGATTGAAAACAGTGATGCATCTGTAGGATCGATTGTTAATGTTATAGATACAAGAACGAGTAGCATCTATCAACTTGATCAAATTATTACATCTAAGGTTGATGGTAATATTCAAGCCGATATAACCACACAATCATTAGTGAATGTAATTAATTCAAGGTTAGATTCTCTGAATTGTGTTTCTAGTCTTGCTAATAGTATAACACCTATAGATCAATCAATCTTATCTTCTGTTATGGTGCTCGATACACGCAGTAGTAACATACAATCCATTACCAATAATATATTCAGTCTTGATCAGACAATATCTTCTAATATAAACAATATTTTTGTTCTCGATCAGACAATTTCTTCCAAAATGGATACACTTATTTCGATTGATAGATCAGTGCAATCTACTCTTAATTATGTTGCCTCAAATGTGGGAGCTCTTGCATGTAGCAACATTACGCAACTTTCCTCCCTTGATCAATCAATTACTTCATTGGTACAGGTTATTGACACCAGAACAGGGGCTATTCAATCAAATAGTAATCTTATTTATAGCCTTGATCAAATCATATCATCAAAAGTTGATATTGAAACTAACAGTGACCTATCTATTCAATCGATAGTCAATAATATTAGCACCAACATTAATACGGTTCAATCAAGCCTTAATACCATTTATAGCCTTGAAAGTGTCATCTACTCTGCAGTTTCTGCTTTTTCAAGCTGCTGTACCACAACAGGAAACCAAGCATTAACGACTCTTTATGGAGAACAACTTGTAGCCAATAGACTTGATAATATTGCCATTCAATTTCAGTATGGTATTCCTACCTATTCTGTTACAGCATATACGCAAAATAGTGGGACCGTAACAAGCGCAAGCAGTATGGCAGTTCTAACCGCAACAACATCTGCAGGATCGATTGCACAATTACAGACAAATAATACTATTGTTTATCGATCTGGCCATGAGGCTTACGCCTATTTCTCTGTGGCATTCACCGGATCGTTTACTGCCACTTCATCACAATTTATCGGACCTATAGATTATCAAAACGGTTTTGCAATTGGGTTTGATGGGCCAACTTTTGGAGTAACTCGTCGTGCCAATACAGTTAACACATTTACTCCGCGATCCCAGTTTAATGGTGACAAATTGGACGGAACTGGTTCAAGTGGATTCACTTACAATCCTGCGCTATTGAATGTCTTTAGAATCGCATATGGTTATCTTGGGAGCTCTATTATTACATTTCAAATTTTGGATCAAAATGGTAATTGGATCACTTTTCACACTATTCCATTTCCTAATAGTTCATCAACACCATCCATTTTACAACCTTATTTACCTATTACGGCACGTGTTGAAAATTTAAGTGGAGGTGCATCCAGTTTACAACTAAAAACCGCTAGCTGGAATGCGGGCATTGTTGGACAATTTAGTAACTCATCATATCGTTATTTTCAGTCCAATGACACCGTAGGCTCATTGCCAGGGACTGAGACTTTTATACTTATCATTCGCAATAAAACCGTTTTTAATAATCAACCAAATAAGATTCCTGTAAGAATTTCAGCTTTTGGTGGGGGAGCTCTCACTGGTTCTGTAGCGAATAGTATTACAGCTTTAAGACTTAAATTAAATGCTACCATTACAGGGACATCTTTTTCTGACGTTTCTCCAGGAAGTTCTGTAGTAGAGGTTTCAAAAAGCGGTACCTATTCAGCTGGAACAGGTACTGAGTTGCTTATCAGGCAATTAGGAGGAACGACCCAATCACCACAAATCGTTTTTATACCTCAGGGAACTTATGACATTATATTATTACCAGGGGATACATTGACAATTACTGGTCAACTTATAAGCGGAACGACAACAGCTGCAATTGGTGGCCTTATATGGGAGGAGCGATTTTAAATGAAAAAAACAATAATATTATATATATTTTTATTAAGTTTTTTATCCTCTTTTGCTCTGTTGAAAGCAGGCTGCATTTTTCCAGAAATGACTTCTCGGTTATGGAATAACGTTGAAAATGATCTTATTGTTGATATATCAGTATTATCCAAAGTATGTACTATTGAATCAATAATAGACAACATCGAATTACATATTAGCAACTTTAATAGCTCTTTAAATACAAAGCTTGTAACTATTACCTCATATGTTGAAATTATTGATGCAGAGATCATAAGTATAGAATCAACCACAGATGATCTTGGTTCTTTTATTACTGGTCCTTTTGAAAGTAAAATAAATCTTATTGAAAAAGTTGATGCATCAATATTATCGTTGGTAAATGTTGTTGAGACTAGAACAAACAGTATCTATAGCATAGACCAAAATATAGCATCGTTTATTGATCTTGGTATTGAAACTGATCAGAGTATTTTCTCAAAGATCATGGTTATTGATTCTGCCATAAGTAACCTAAATTTTGCATGCAGTGGAGTTGATGAAATTTTACAAACAGAACAGTCTATTTTATCAATAATTAATGTGATTGATACACGAACAGGTTCTATTTATAACGTTGATCAGAATATAAATTCATATGCTCAAAATATTGATCAACAGGTGACAACTATACAGTCAACAGTAAATACTATTAATAGTTTTGTCGATAATACGATTAATAGCAAGCTTGATCTTATTATAGCCACTGATCAATCAATAGGATCATTGGTAAGTGTTATTGACACTAGAACAAGCAGCATCTATAACATAGATCAAACTATCTTGTCTAAACTCTCTAATTATACAGTTTTAGCAGCATCTGTTCAATCAGCTATTAATATTATTGATTCAAAAGTTGGTAATCTTAACTGTATAACAAGTCTTACTAGTCAACTCGACTCACTTGATCAATCAATACTTTCGACCGTTATGCTTTTAGATACAAGAACAAATCTTATTCAAGCAAATACTAATAATATTTTCAGTCTTGATCAAACAATCAGTTCGAATTTAAGCACTATTTTAAATGTTCAACAATCAACAAGTTCAAAAGTTGATGATTCTATTGTGCTTGATGTTACCATTGCGTCACTTCTTAATAATATTAACTCAACTATTAACAGTCTTGCCTCATGTAGTAGTATTATACAGCTTTTACAAATTAATCAATCAATATTATCTACTGTTAATGTTATTGATACCAGAACAAGCAATATTCAATCAGATGTGAGCAACATCTATACCATTGATCAATCAATTTCATCTAAAATTGATGTTGATACAAGGATAGATGATGCAACACAATCAACCGTCAGCATTATAAATAGCAAGGCAAATATTATCTCATCAAGTATCGCTAGTACCTCAAGCATTACTAATGAGAATAAATCTATTCTTGATGCTCTTTCAACCTGTTGCACAGGAACAACCAATTCTAACACTGTTTTTAATTCTCTTTATAATTCATTGATCGCAGATTACTCAAATGACAATATTAATATCTCATTTCAATATGGCATTCCTAATACGATTATGAATACCTACACCCAAGGAGGGGCGACTGTTACCAATCAAAACAGTATGGCCATTTTAACTTCTGGTTCAACTTCTTCCATTGCAGAGCTTCAGACAAAAAATGTTATCACCTATCGCTCAGGGCATGAGGCTTACGCCTATTTCTCTGTGGCATTCACCGGATCATTTGCGGCAACATCATCTCAGTTCATCGGGCCTATTGATTATCAAAACGGTTTTGCAATCGGCTTTGATGGGCCCACCTTTGGAGTAACTCGTCGTTCAAATACAATTAACACCTTTACTCCACAATCACAGTTTAATGGTGACAAATTGGATGGCACTGGAACTAGTCAATTTACTTATAATCCTGCCGCCCTTAACCTTTTTAGAATTGCCTATGGATATTTGGGTGGATCTATTGTCAAATTTCAAATTTTGACTGCTTATAATAATTGGGTAACTTTTCATACTATAAACTATCCTAATACATCAGCAACGCCATTAATATTGCAACCATTTTTGCCTGTCACAGCACGTGTTGAAAATTTAAGCGGTACATCGATTTTAAAATTACAAACTGCCAGCTGGAAAGCCGGGATTGTTGCTGAACCAAACAGCAATTCATATAGATATTTTCAATTTAATAGTGCTGTTACTACAGCCAGCACTGCTGAAACACATGTATTTACTTTACAAAATCCATTAATATTTAATAATCAACCTAATAAAATAATTGTTAGATTAACAGGGATTGGTGGTGGTATAATAAATGGGGATTATACTGTTATAAAAAACGCCACTGTTTCAGGGACTTCATTTGTAGATGTTAGTGCAGGAGATTCGGTTTTAAAAGTTTCCACTGCAGGAACATTTAGCGTAGGAACTGGAACTGATCTTTTTGTATATGCGACATTGACTCTTTCCCTTGGATTTGGTCCATTCTTTTTTACCAATAACCCTTTTTCAATTCTGTTGTTTCCAGGCGAAACATTGACTCTTACGACCCAAGGATCAGCTTCTTCCCAGACAGGATTATTAATGTGGGAGGAGCAATTCTAATGATATTTAAAAAAAAGCCTTGCATTATTCTTATCATATTATCTGTTTATATGCCGATTATAGTTGCAACGTCCTGTTGTCCCAATAATGGAACACGACTTTGGAATAATGTGTTTACAGATTTACTTATTGATATCACGATTCTTTCAAAAGTTTGTGTTGCAGAATCCCTTTTAAATTTTATTGATCAACAGTTAAGTGATATCGAGACTATTGCAAACGATTTGACAACGATTACATCATATGTTGAAGATATTAATGCCCACACTGAAAATGTCATATCAAAGACTAATTCTCTCAACCACTTTGTTGGTGGTTCAATATATAGTCAACTTGATCTGATTGAAGATGATCATCTTTCAATAACATCGGTTGTTAGTCTTATAGATATCAAAACGGCCAGTATCTATAATATTGAACAATCTACTTCATCTAAAGTTGATGTGGACATAACTTTAGAGCAGGCTATTCTTTCAAAATTAATGATTATAGATTCTAAAGCAAGTACTATTAGTGCTTCATGTAGCGGAATATCTCAAATTTTAAATAATGAACAGTCTATTTTGTCAGCTGTACAGGCGATTGATACAAAAACAAGCAGTATTTATAATCTTGATCAAACAATTTTCTCATATGTCCAGGATATTAATGCACGAACCTTGACGATTGAATCTACTTTAAATACTCTTGATCAATTTGTACACACTACAGTCGGCAGTAAGTTTGATCTGATTGAAAATAGTAACCTGTCAACACAATCGGTTGTGAATGTGATTGATGCTAGAACAAACAGTATGTATAGTGTTGATCAGATTATATCATCACAGGTTGATCGCAGTATAGCGTTTGATCAACAAACTCAATCATTGGTCGTGGATATAGATTCTAGATTAGGGGCTATAAGCTGTAGTCAACTTTCGGAGATTTTGGTAAGTGATCAAACTACATTATCAAAAGTGAATGTTATTGACCTTAGAACATTAACAATTCAATCAAACTTAAATAATATTTATAGTATTGATCAAAATATTTCGTCTAAAGTAAATAATCTGTTTAGCTTAGATACCTCCACATCGTCAAAACTTGATGTCAATATTGCAATCGATCAAACTATTCAATCGTTAGTTAACCTTATTGATACACAAGTGCGTACAGGCAATCCTCTGTGTAGTTCAGTTAGTCAAGCTATTACTATCGATCAATCTATTTTATCGACCCTTAATGTTATCGATACTAGAACATCTGCTATTCAGTCCAATCTCAACAATATATACAATATAAGTCAAACAATATCATCTAACATTGATACGGATGCACCATTACAATCAAGCATTAATACTCTTTCTAGCAATATAAGCGGTATTCAGTCTTATGGTAACAATATTGTTGGTGTTGACACTGCAATAGCCAGCAAACTTGCTACACTTTCATTTTGCTGTACTAATACTACGAGCACAAATCCGATAACAACCTCTATTTTTGGTGTACAGGTAATGGAAAACACACTTGATGATATTAGTATACAGTTTCAGTATGGCATATCAAATTATACTACAACATCTTATACTCAAGGAGGCGGAACAGTAACAACTGCTAACAGTATGGCAGTTTTGAGTACTACTGCATCAGCTGGTTCGATAGCGCAGCTTCAAACAGATAGTACCATTACTTATCGATCAGGTCATGAAGCTTATGCTCTTTTCACAGTTGCATTCACTGGATCATTTGCTGCAACATCATCTCAATTGATTGGGCCCATTGATTATCAAAATGGTTTTGCTGTTGGTTTTGATGGCGCAAGTTTTGGCGTGACTCATCGTACCAATACTGTCAATAGTTTTACACCCCAATCGCAATTCAATGGGGATAAACTTGATGGTACTGGTCCAAGTCAATTCACCTATAATCCTGCATTACTTAATGTATTTAGAATAAGATATGGTTATCTTGGTAGCACGGTAATCCAATTTCAAATTATGAGTACTTATGGGGCCTGGATCACTTTTCATACTATACAGTATCCAAATAGCGCATCAACACCCTCCATTTTTCAGCCATTTTTACCGATTACAGCTCGTGTTGAAAATCTTGCCGGAACATCAGTTTTAACATTGCGAACTGCCAGTTGGAATGGTGGCATTATTGGGCAATCAAACAATAGTTCATATCGATATGGAGCTGCTTCAACAGTAACAGCAGCAGTTGCGGGAACACAGGTTGCCCTTGTTATTAGAAATGCATCCATTTTTAATAATGCCCCTAATAAAATTAAAGTAAGATGTACAAGTTTTGGAGGAGGTGCGGTCGATGGAACTACGAGTACCGCTACATTAATTAAAAATGCAACAGTTACGGGAACCTCTTTTAGTAATTTTAATGTTACCAATTCTGTTGTAGAGGTCTCAACGGCAGGAACCTATTCTGCTGGCACGGGGACGGTTGTAGGATTCATAATATTTAACTCGAGTGCAAATACAGCTCTACAAAATATTCCATTAGATGCATATATCATTACTATAATGCCGGGAGAAACATTGACTTTGCTTGTCAATGTTACTAATTCCCTTGCGCGCATTGGGGGTATAACTTGGGAGGAGCAATTTTAAACATGAAGATTATACTAATATTAATGTCATCGTTATTTATAGGTAATACTCTTTTTGCTAGTCAATTAAATTATGCCGGACAAGTTGCCGGTATAAGTAGTCCATTTATTTCAATCTATCAAGATTTAGAAGTCGATCCACGTCTTGATGCTCTTAGCGTACAATTTCAGTATGGCATACCGAGCTCTATTCTTACAACTACTTTACTCAATGGGGGAACGGCAACTACAAGTAATAGTCAAGCGGTATTATCCACGAGCGGCACTGCCGGTGCTGTAGCAGGATTGCAATCAAAAACAAATGTGCAATATCGGTCCGGCCATCAAGCTGATGCCTATTTCACTGTGGCATTCACTGGAGCAGTAGGTGCTAATGCAAAACAATATATAGGTGTACTTGATAGCAGTAATGGTTTTGGTGTTGGATATAATGGCACCACTTTTGGTATTGTAACGCGTAACAATGGAGTTGATACCTTTATATCACAAGCTAATTTTAATGGTGACACAATCAACGGTGCTGGATCTTCTGGTTTTAACTATAATCCAACCTTTTTCAATGTTTTTCACATAGCATATGGATGGCTTGGGGCATCCATTATTCAATTTCAGATTATGAGCAGTTCAGGCGACTGGATTACCTTCCATACTATTAAGTATCCTAATAGTTCTGGTGCTCCTTCAATTCGAAATGCTTTATTGCCAATAAGTGCGCAGGTTTATGACCCGAGTGGTGGGCGGAACCTTCAGCTTAAAACTGCAAGTTGGAATATGGGTATTGTGGGAATACAGAGCAACGTTGCAAATAGATTTTTTGGCATTAATAATACTGTCTCAATAGCAACAAGTGTTGAAACGCATCTCTTGACTATACAAAATAGCACCAATTTTAATGGGCAGATAAATAAGATGAATGTTCAGTTGCAACGATATTTTGCCTTTCCGATTCCAAATCTTACTCGTTATACATTTTTAATAAACATTTATAAAAATGCAACAGTAACAGGAACTTCATTTACGAGTGTCAACAGCAATTCTATTGTTTCCTATACAGCTGCTGGAACTTATAGTGCGGGAACAGGGACTAAGGTTCTTTCTCAATGGATGTCTCCACGAGCTTGGAATCTACCTGAATATATAAGTCTTACAGACACCAATATTATAGTATACCCTGGAGAAACATTAACTATAACGGGGTATGCGCCAGTTGCTGGAGGTACTTCAGCGATTGGTGGATTTAACTGGGCAGAATTATTTTAAGAAAGAGATTTCGGCAATCTGTTTGTTATTAAGCTGGAATTGGCTTTTCGCCCATGGTCAGGATTTTGCGCAGCAGTGTATCGAACCATTTGTAACTTTTAATGATAGTGATCGGTTTTTTGCATATATCTTTTACTAAGGCTTTTGTTATATCGGCAGCTATAGCAGATCCACCCATGCCAGCACATAGAATGTGATCAATCTCATCATATGAGCGTGTCAAGGCAATGCGTTTGTCAATCTGCAAGGCTTGTTCGATCTGTTCAGGAAAACTGTATATCGCGTTGAACATATTCTCTCTGTCAATGGTGGGTAAAGGTGAGGTGACTAGAGTTGCTATTGCTTTGATCTGTATCATAATCAGTCCCAATAATATAATAGTTTTCACAGAGAGATCCTATTTTTTGTTAAAATTTTATTTATACTTGATTATCATTGTGTTTATATTTTATTCAAATTATTCAATAGCTTGGAATTGATAGATGATTTATTTAAAAATTAAAAAAAGTATTATTGTTTGTCTAGTGATATCTTTTGCGCAGGTTGGATCAATCTTTTCATCGGATGAGAGGAGCATCTCTTGTTTGCCTACAATGGGATCATTGCTGAAGTCGGCCGGATCATCTATGTTAAAAAACACAGCATCTTTTATGTGGGATAATCCAGAGGTGACAATTCCTCTTATAGCTGTTGCTTTTCATACACACCTGAGCCATCCTAAGCGAATTTCTCAGCCACTTAAAACTATAGTAGACGATACAGTTCAATTCTATAAAGATGTTGCTACTGATGGTAATGGCAGATCGCATGAGGTTTTTAGATCGTCTTATAATAAAAGCGAGTTACAAGAATGTTGTGAAAATTATATTGTATATCCATGCATGAAGCTCGTTGCGCCGGCCACCTCCCCCCTTGAGAAGCTGTATGTAATCTCTCCAGTATTTCAACGTTTTAGTAATGCCACACAGGAGAACTATTTTGACTTTCAAAATCAATATTCAGAAAAAGTTCTTGAGCTTGTGCGTGAAAAAATGAATTCGAATCAAGATATTTGTTATGTTGGATTTGGAAAACAATCATTGCTTTCGGATCTGGTCAATGCGTGTAAAATACTTGCAGGATCAAACAGTAATTTAAAGATAATTATGTGTAATGTTGCACGTGACAAGAATTTTAGACCTCAACAAGAGGAAGAAAGGGAAAAAGAGAGATTTGCAATATTTACAGATTTTTTGAGTCAACATTATCCAGGTAGAGTGCAAATCATCCCATATGATCCTTTTGAGATGCGATCGGGTTTTCATATTAAGAAAGATTTTATTGAGCAAGATGCTTATATTCAAGAGATATCCAATCATCAGCCAGATGTAATCTGTGGCGCAGGTTTTGCAGATTATAATTCTGTTGTTAATTTTAGGATTTGGTACAAAGAGCAGTCTGTGCGGGCAGACTTTGCTCTATTAATTATGCAAAGATTGCAAAAAACAGTTTCTACTATATTTTTAACTTTGAATAAAAAGTATTCTGAAAGAGAACAGATTGAGTATTGCGATAAGAAACAAAAGGGGCATAATGGCAGAGGTTGCTCTTTTCTTATTGAGAGATATTTTTTAGCAGGAAAAAGGTATGGAAAAGAGGCTGAAAGTCCTTCTAATGATAAAGGCAATGGTCAAGAGTTATTAAAGATTGATATTGTTAAAAAAGAGTATAAAGAGGTTGAGTTTGAAGTTGAAAAGAAGGTGCGCTATAAGGTAACATTGCCAAAGAACTTTGAACATCAGGGCGTGAAAATCGAGGATGCAGAGATTACGGGTTGGGTGACAGAGAAGCAAGTGGAAAAAGAATTGAAAGTAGTCAAAGAAGAAGTTATTGGTTATTTTACGCAAGAGGAGATGGTGACCAGCAAGGGTCAGTTTATTCGTACTGTAAGCGATCCGCGCAAAAGCAGAGAAGAGGTCTTTACATATAATGATCAAGAGGAGTGTGTTGAGACGAGAAAAGGTTTTTATTATTGTGGGTCTCATCTCGATTAATTCAGGTTATCTGATTCGGCTCTAGTCAAATCTGATATTTTTTCGTATGATGTAGATCATATAGATTTCATGAAAAGAACGATATAAAGGCCTACCCATGAAAATGTCCATAGCCTGGATTTTTGATCATATTGATGCCAATTGGCGTGATTATGAGATTGCACAGTTAGTCACTCTGTTTAATCAAAAGACTGCTGAAATTGAAGCGTTTTACCCTATACGTCTTGATGTAGAACATCTTTTTTTAGCCACAGTTATTGGTATTGCTCAAGAGACTGTTGAGTTGCAGATCAAACAGACTGATCAGATTATAGAATTGCCAAAGCGTGATAAGATCAAAGAGAACGATCTTTTTATTGTCAGAGGTAAAGACTCGCAATGGCGCTGGGCAACGTGTAAAGATTTTAATGGCAGTAAAGCTGATCTATTGCCAGCAGTTTCGGTTGATCAAGATCTTGTAAGTGGTGGATGGAAAAATGGTATTGATGTTGATGATTATATTATTGAGGTTGATAATAAATCGATAACACATCGGCCCGATCTCTGGTCACATTATGGTTTTGCGCGGGAAGTTGCCATTTTGTTGGGGTTGCCATTAAAACCTTTGGAACAAATTTCACTTGATGTTAAACATTATGCACATGCAAGTCAGGCGCAGCAGGGAATGCCCTTTGTAGTTCATATCCAAGAGCCGCATCTGATAAAACGTTATGCATGCACGTATATTACTGGTATTGAAAATAGATCATCATTATTATGGATGGCACATAGATTGTGCCGTATTGATGCTAAACCGATCGATATGATTGTTGATATGACCAATTATACGATGTTTGATGTTGGCCAACCGTTACACGCATTCGACGCAGAAAAAATAGAGAGTGATAAGATTGAATCACGTTTTGCAAGATCGAGTGAATCACTAGCATTGCTTGATGGTGAGACTATTGAATTGACCAATAACGATATTGTGATAGCTGATAGCAGAGGCCCGCTTGCACTTGCTGGGATTATGGGTGGGCAAGAGAGTGCTGTCTCATTGGCGACTCAAGAGATTCTGCTTGAAGCTGCAAACTTTGATGCAACAACGGTCCGTATTTCAGGTGCTCATCACAAAAAGAGAACCGAGAGTTCTGCACGTTTTGAAAAGACATTAGATCCTAATCAGACCATTATCGGCATTGAGCGATTTTTAACATTGCTTAACAATGCACATGTTGTTTATCATGTATCACCGATTATTAATGTTGGGCCCCTAACTCATCCACTAGAATTGACCATTGAACATGCGTATATTCAAGAGCGTCTTGGTTCAGAAATCGATTCAGAAACAATCATCTCCATTTTAGAGTTGCTTGGCTGTGCAGTCAAACAGAACGGTTCAGATGAAAAGCTCAGTTACCATGTGACGGTGCCCACATTCAGATCGACAAAAGATATTAAGATCAAAGAGGATCTGCTTGAGGAGATTGGTCGTCTTTATGGTTACACCAATATTCCTTTTGAGTTACCACGCAAAGAGACAAAGCCTGCTGATCTGACAACATTGCAGCAACAGAGAGCTATTAAAGAGTTTCTCAGTTTTGGTGTTGCAATGCGCGAGGTAAAAAACTATGCATTCTTTAATGAATCATTTTTACAACTATTACAATGGCAGCCAGAGGGTGCGGTCACTATAGAAAGCCCCGTCTCTGAGCAATATAAAACATTGGCAACATCATTAGTTCCAGGTTTGCTCTCAAATGTATATGAAAATCATGCAGAGCATGACAAGCTTCGCTTCTTTGAATGGGCGCGCCGTTGGAGCAGAGAGGGCGCTAAGATTGTTGAACGATCAGAGCTTGCTGGAATATTCTATGATAAAAAAGAGAAACTCTCTTTTTATGAGATAAAAGGATATATAGAGCATCTATTTGCTATGCTTCAATTGCCTTTGTCTTGGCATAAAGTCAATAATCCTCAAGATCCTTGGTTTGCGCCATACCAGACAGCTCATCTGCAATATAATGATAAGGTGATAGCAACAGTTGGTATTGTTGATATTGGATTTGTGCATCATCTAATACCCGGTTCTATGGCTCTTTTTGTTATCGATAGTTCATTTTTAAATGAATTCAAACAACAATCACATTTTAGTTTGATCTCAAAATATCCTGCAGTAGAACGAGATGTGAGTATGATGATTCCACAAATAGTAACAGTTGAGCAGTTAAGTAGGGCTATAGCATCAGCCAACAATCTTATTGTTGATGTCCAGTTGATCGATTTCTTTGAAAAGCCTGAATGGAAAAATGAACGATCGGTAGCATTTAGGTTTACTATGCAGGATCAAACAAAGACGCTTACTCATCAAGAGATTGATCATATTGGTCTACAAGTCAATGATGCTGTTAGGTCTTTAGGAGCAGAAATTCGATGAAAAGACCAGATGTTGATATACATTATTTGATGCTCGCAATTGCGATTGTTCTAGCTGATAGATTGAGCAAGCTTGTGGCATTAGCCTATTTTGGTGATCCATTACGAGTGACCGATTTTTTTAGTTTAGAATTAGCAATCAATCGTGGAGTCAGTTGGGGAATGTTTCATTCTGAGCGAGCCGATATTTTCTTTATCCTAACAATGGTCATATTGGCTATCATTGTTTCACTTTTTTGCTATACAACTATTGCTTATATTAATAAGCAGCTTGTCTATGGTGAGGTTGTAGTGCTTGCAGGGGCATGCTCCAATCTTGTAGATCGTTATGTGTATGGTGGAGTGATCGATTTTATTCATTTTTCATATCAAGGTTGGTCCTGGCCAATATTTAACATAGCTGATATAGCTATTGTATTGGGTATTGCATGGATCATATTTAATTATAAGGATGCTTAAATGCAACCTGATAAAACATCATTGTTATGCAAACAGATTGCAACACAAGGCATCATTGGATATGGTCAAGCTCCAGGAACAGTTGCGACCATTATGACCGTTCCCTTGATCTATTTTTTAAAACAGCTGTATATACTTGAATGGTTATATGCTTTGATTGTTATAGGATTTTTTTGTGGAAGTCTATTGATTGTGCATAAAGCATTGTGCCTGTTTACTGAAGCAGATCCATCAGAGATTGTAATAGATGAGATGATCGGGTTTTTATGCGCTTTTATTGCGTTGCCATTTAGTTGGCCATTGTTGTTAGCAGCATTTATAATCTTTCGCCTTATCGACATTTTCAAATTGTTTGGCACATCCTATATTGAACAGTTGCATGGTGCTTGGGGTATTATGCTTGATGATGTTGCGGCCGGACTTTTGACCAATCTTTTTTTGCAGTTAATCTTCTATGCGCATCGGTTCTGTTGATGATATTTCGTCTAAGGTTATATGTTCTGTTTTTGTCTGATCTTATAATTGGACTATTGCAAGAGGCGTTATTTATTCTTTTTCCTGCCTATTGCACATCGTGTCATGCTTTATTAAAAGAGCGTAAAGCGCTCTGTTCTGTATGTATTGCCGATATAAAGCCTCTTGTTTCTCAGAAATTGGTTGTTACACAAAAGTATCAGATGGAGGTCTATGCTGTGGGGGTGTATCAAGATCCATTGCGCCAGTTGGTTTTAGCAAAATCATATCAGGATAGGTTGGCATGTTATTATATTGCCCAATTGATATATGAGCATCTTATGCGTGAGCAATTGAGTGCTGATTATTTAGTTCCTATTCCATTGCATTGGACGCGATATGCAAAGCGGGGCTACAACCAATCTGATGAGATTGCTTATTATCTTTCACAATTGACCGGTATTCCAGTATTACATGCACTTAAACGAATTAAACGGACGCCGTTTCAGATGCAATTTAACAAAGAGGGTCGAAAGAGTAATGTGGAGGATGCATTTACCTTGATGTTATCTGAAGAAGAGCAACAAATTGCCAAGCATAAGCATCTATTGCTTGTTGATGATGTTATGACGACCGGGGCAACGCTCCATGCATCAGCGCGTCAACTATTACAGCTAAAGCCATTGTCACTTAAGGCTGTGGTGCTGGCGCGAGCAGTTTAAAAAGAATTATTCGTTTTCATCTTTTACCTCTTCTATGACTTCAGAAATTGTGTCTGAATGAATATCTTCTGATTCAAGAATGGTCTCCAACTCTCTATTGCGAGGGGAAAAGATCTCAAAACTATCGGCCTTAATTCTTAATGATATTCTTGCGATTGCATTGGCTGTAACACCATTCTTTTGTAAGATCATTGATAGTTTATCGCTCTTTTCTTGAAATAGTGCATCACCTCCTTGGCGGTAACTCTCTATTAATTCTCCTTGAGTAATTTTTACTGGATCTTGGTAATCGATATTTTTTTGTGAACTACTGAAGCGTTTTTTTAGTGAAAGTTCGTCCATGCTTTCAAGAGATAGCGGACAGATTAATAATAACAAAAATATATATAGCATAGTTCCTCCATTTTTATGCTCTACTTTAAAATACAGAGTTTTGTAATTATCTGTCAATGGACTATAGTTGGTAAAACTATCCTTTTTGTTAGGGTAAAAAAAATATATTAGAGATGGTTCCAGATTTTTGATCTTTATAAGTTGCTTTTTAGTTTCTCACATAACTAATGATTGTAAAATGCCTATTCTTTGGTAATATAAATTTAGCAAAATAAGAAGAATAATTTATCAAAAATAAAGGAACAGTTATGATCAAAGATAGAAAATATTTTCATATAACTCTCTTGTTGGCACCTCTGCTTTTATTATCGGGTTGCTTATCAACAGATCAGAAAAAAGAAGATATCGTTGTGAGTGGTGAGATGGATTCAGCAGCAAGAAATGTTGATGATGGTTCTCCTGTATTGATGAGGATTAATGGTCGGCCTGTTTTGACAGTCAAAAGTATTGATGCCGATTTTGAAAGATTGGTAGAAGAGAATCCACAATTTAAGCAAGTATTGCCATTTATGCCTGATGCGAAGATGAATTTCTTTAAAGGTATGGTAAGTCAGCAGATTATTGATGAATATATTCGTCGCAATGGCATTGATACCTCTCCTGAATATCAACGTGAATTTGCAAAGACTGTTGATCAAGTTAAACATATGATGAATATGAACTACTTCTCAGAACGGCATCCTGCAGAAGTTTCTGAAACAGAAGTGAGAAAGTTCTATGATGAGAATAAGGATAAAATTCCTGATCTTATCCAATCACAAGGTGGTGTAAAGGCCGAAGGTGTTTCATTTAATAATGAAGATGATGCAAAAGCTTTCTTGGCAAAAGTAAAAGAGGCCTCTGCTTCATTTGAAAAAGTTGCAGCTGATGCTGGATATGCATCACATTATAATGATTTTAAGTTAGTAAATGCTCAGAGCATGCAGATTGATCCTGCATTAAAAGCAAAACTAATGAAAATTACCTCACTCCCATCAGTTGAACTGGTTAATGTTGGTAATGAGTGGTGGGTTGTGCGTGCAGAGAGTAAAGTGGAGCCAACATATGTCTCATTTGATCAAGTAAAACCTATGCTGCAAGAGCATCTTAAAAAACAGAAGCAGATGGAAACCTTTGAAAAAGTGATTGATACTTATAAAGATACATATGGTGTTGAGATTGATGATTCACCATTAAAGACAGACGCTTCAGGCAAAGCTATGCCTCAAATGATGGAAGAGTCAGAAGAGTTTGCGCAGGTTGAAGCTGAGGCTGTTGTTCCGGTAACTCGTACAGCGTAAATTCTTATCTGTTTTGTTAAAAAGATATATACTAAAAGGAACTTACTTGTGTAGGTTCCTTTTTTACATTTAGAGGGTTCTAGAATATGAAGAGATATATTTTTTTGATGCTGTTATCATTTTTAATCATCGACGCAAAGCGGTATAAAGTTGATGGTATTAAAGTCAAAATCTGTGGAGAGAATGAGACCATTTTAATCACCGAGTCAGAGCTGTTGCGACCAAGTTTAGATGGTCAACCAAAAAACTTAGATAGCATGGTCTTTGAAAATCTTGTCTATCTTGATGCGCAGCGACTCGGTATTGTTCCCACCGATGAGGATAATGACAGGCGTTGGCAGGAGGTTCAAAAGCAGAATAATTTAACTCTTGCAGACATGCAACGAATGGTTGAGCAGACAGGAAGAACGGTTGCAGAAGCAAAGGCTGAACTGGGTAAAATGTCAGCAATTAGTCAGATGTTCGATTTTAAAGTGCGTTCAAACCTTTTTGTGACTCAGCGTGAAGTCGAATCGTATTATCAAGAACATCCTGAGTTCAGGCAAGCAGAATATTATATCTCTCGTGCTATTGTGCCATTTTCAGACCTTGAGCCAAAGCTTCAGATGAAACAACGTCTTGAAGAGTTTGTAACTACAGCAAGAGGTGCAGTGCGCTTTGCATGGTCAGAACCGTTCTGGATTAAGCATGATTATATAGCAGAAGATAAACAGTTTATTTATGATATGAAAATCGGCCAAATATCACTCCCTTTTGAATTGAGCAACGGTTTTGAACTGTTTAAGTTGATCGACAAAAAACCACAATGCTTAGTGCCGTTGCAAGAGCGGTATGATGAGATAGCAACATTGCTTAAAAAACCAAAATATGAACAGCTGCTGGATCAATATAAAAAAGAGTTATATGACAAGGCGACGGTTATATATTATTGATATAAAAAGAAAGAGCCACTACGATGTTCTCATAGCGGCTCTTTTGCTAGATTTTATTGTAATTTAATAACCAAGTTGTTTGTATGCCCATTCTGTCCATGACTTTGGTGCATTATCTGGATATTCTTTCGCACCAGCTTCTCTCAGTGCATTAATGATATCATTCCTGGAGAAGGGGGATTTAATAGCCAGGCTTAATACGGTGTTCCCATTATTGTCTTGAGCATTAACATCAGCACCACTCTGTATTAATGTATTAGTATGATCTTTATAGCCTCTAAATACAGCGACCATTAATGGTGTTTGTCCATTATTGTCTTTAGTATTAACATCAGCGCCAGCTTCTATCAATGTATGAAGAATTGGTAAATTTTCAAGCCTTGTAGCTATGTGTAATGGTGTGCTTCCAGTATTTCTTTTAATATTCGGATCAGCGCCAGCCTTTATCAATGCACGAACAGATTCTAATTTATCAGTATTTATAGCTTTGTGTAATGCTGTATCTCCAGATCTATCTTTAGCATTCAGATCAGCGCCAGCCTTTATCAAGGTATGAAGATTTTCTAAATCGCCTGTCAATGAAGCCACCATTAATAGTGTCCTTCCATTTTTATCGCGAACATTAGGATTGCCCCCTTCTTTTATAGCTTCTAACCCTCTTTTCTCTACTTCTGAATTAAGCCAACTAAACGTTTCATCGTCAGCATTCTCAGTAGCTTCGTCATCTTTTTGATAAAGAAAGGGTAAGATTGCAGAGAGAGAAAACGGCCACCAAGGGCTTGCTTGGGTATAAGGTCTTTTTATTGTAGTCATAGCAAGCTCTTCCATGGGCTGTTTTGCATAATTCAACAAGCCAGCGCCTGACTGAGTTACATAATTACGAACAGCATTATTAAACAATCCAGCTCTTGATTGAGTTCCATAATTGCGAACAGCGTTAATAACATCTTGTGACAATCCGCTTTTGGATTGAGATACGGCCTGTCCAGCTTGTCGGAATAAAGTATTGAGGGCTCTTCTTGTACTTGAAAGGCTTCCAGCCTGCGCACCATTGCTCAGGTTAAGTGCTACCGCAACGAGCAGTAAAGATATCTGTTTTTTCATAATATTTCCTTTCTGAGGTTTTGCCTCATATTTTTAATAATTGAAAACAATCTATATTAAGTATAGCAAAATCCCCCCCCCGTCAAAGGATTTTCTTTTCAAATTGAAATGTTTTTGGTTTGAACCTGGAGAAAAGAGTTATTATGTAAAGAGTTGTGGTGAGATGTTCGTTTGAGTGGATTACGAGTTATTCGGATTCAGCTTCTATGGCCACCATTATTAAAAAAGAGAGAGCCGCTATGAGAACATCGTAGCGGCTCTTGTTATAACTTAATGAATGATCAATTATTTTTGAGCACCAGCTTGTTTCAATGCATCAACAACATCTAAACGGCCCTTCCTTGCAGCTTTCATTAATGGTGTTTGTCCATCATTGTCTTTAGCATTAACATCAGCACCAGCTTGTATCAATTTCTTAACAACATCTAAACGGCCCCCCATTGCAGCTTTCATTAATGGTGTTTCTCCATCATTGTCTTTAGCATTCAGATCAGCACCAGCTTCTATCAATACATTAATATGCTTTGTGCTATGTCCCCTAACTACAGCTGTCATTAATGGTGTTTGTCCATACTTGTTTTTAGCATTCAGATCAGGACCAGCTTTTATCAATGCAATAAATATTGGGGAGTCGAGATACATTTCAGCGATGTGTAATGGTGTGTATCCATCATTGTCTTTAGCATTCAGATCAGCACCGGCCTTTATCAATGCATGAAGAGCTTCTAAATGACGACCGTTTATAGCGTACATTAATGGTGTCTGTCCATGATTGTCTTTAGCATTTAGATCAGCACCGGCCTTTATCAATGCATGAAGAGCTTCTAGATTGCCTTTCAGTGCAGCGATCATTAATAGTGTCTCTCCGCAGTGTCCACTGAGAGCATTAGGATTAGCTCCCGCCTTTATAGCTTCTATCCCTTTATTCTGCTTATCTCTATTAGAGTCAGGGGTGCTCTCAAACATTTCATCTATCAACCTTTGGCGATCATTCTCAGCAGCTTCTTCATCTTTTTGAGAAAGAAAGGGTAAGATTGCAGAGAGAGAGAAGGGCCACCAAGAGCTTGCTTGGGTATAAGGTCTTTTTATTGTAGTCATAGCAAGCTCTTCCATGGGCTGTTTTGCATAATTCAACAAGCCAGCGCCTGACTGAGTTACATAATTACGAACAGCATTATTAAACAATCCAGCTCTTGATTGAGTTCCATAATTGCGAACAGCGTTAATAACATCTTGTGACAATCCGCTTTTGGATTGAGATACGGCCTGTCCAGCTTGTCGGAATAAAGTATTGAGGGCTCTTCTTGTACTTGAAAGGCTTCCAGCCTGCGCACCATTGCTCAGGTTAAGTGCTACCGCAACGAGCAGTAAAGATATCTGTTTTTTCATAATATTTCCTTTCTGAGGTTTTGCCTCATATTTTTAATAATTGAAAACAATCTATATTAAGTATAGCAAAATCCCCCCCCCGTCAAAGGATTTTCTTTTCAAATTGAAATGTTTTTGGTTTAAACCTGGAGAAAAGAGTTATTATGTAAAGAGTTGTGGTGAGATGTTCGTTTGAGTGGATTACGAGTTATTCGGATTCAGCTTCTATCTGTACCGTTGATAGTTTCTCTTCCAGTTGTAGAGTTTTTTCAATCAGCTTCCCTTTGCGGTCAGCCAGTTCAGGTTTGGAACTGAAATAACGGTTCAGAAGTAGGGCCATATCCATATCCACTTTTACTTCTGCGCGCCGCTCGCGGGAGACCAGTTTGCGCACAGGGATAATGCCGACAACAAAGAGTGCAGCAGAGCATGCTTGATGAATGACATTAAGATCGACAGTATCTTTTTTGTTTTCAGGCAGATGATAGATAATTTTGACCACAGCATCTTTAATATCGTGCTCTTTTATTGCGTTGATAATCTGTTCGGTCTGTGGTGCACCATCTTTAATGTGTACTTCAATCTGAATGAATGTGCGTTGTGGAGTTTTAATAAATTGATGTGTTGTTCTGTTTTTCTCCTCTATAGTGACTAAACAGAATCCTTTTTCCTCTTTGCGCTCACCAAAATCGACACGTTCTATAGAACCGGAATAGACAACCGATGGATATCCATTTTTATTGAGATCTTGATAGCGGTGTAAATGCCCAAGTGCAACATAATCAAATGGCGCAATAGCAAGTTGTGATGGCAAAAGCACAGGGTCCGTGCCATAGATTGCACGTTTTTCAGATCCTGAGAATATGCCAGAGCTAACCGTCAGATGACCACAAAGTACTGCAGGAACTGTAATATCAAGTTGTTGTGCAAAGTTTACAATCAGTTTACTCACGGCTTGTGCAATATATTCAGTCAGTTCATTGGCAGATTTAAGAGCATGTTTTTTAGAGACAGATATGCTATTGCGTGTTGGCCATGGAATGCCAACAATCTGAACAGGGCCATGTTTTGTTTGCAGTAGTAGAGATGTCGGTTTTGCTATGATATGAAAACCATCAATAGGAAATTGGCCAAAGATGTCAAGGCTGTGTGCCTTGCCAAAGCTTAAAGGATTATCATGATTGCCAACTACAATAATGAGAGGTATTCCAGCTCTATGCAGGCGCAAGAAACATTTTGTAAGCAATTGTTGTTGTGTTGGGCTTGGATGAGCCGTTTTATAGGCGTCTCCGGAAAATAGAAAAAAATCAACCTCTTCTTTGATAGCAACATCAATGCAAAAGTTTAACGCCCGCTCAAAGTCAAGCAGGCGTGTATGAATGCCTGTTGCGCTATCAATCTTTCCGTAATTTTCAACACCAAAGTGAATGTCTGCAGTATGAATAAATCGTATCATTAAGCGTCGTTTTCCATCATGTCATGAGTTGTTAATGTCGCTCCAATAAACTCTCTTTCCATAATCTGGCTATCTTCATCTTCTAGTATATCATCAATCTTATTTTTATTAAGATATTCAAGTTTGTTGATCTGCTCAGATCGGCCGATGGCAAGAGCTTGTGGCGGAACATCTTTAGTAATAGTCGATCCACCTGCAGTAAATGCACCCGTGCCAATAGTGACCGGTGCAATAATGGTGTTATTGCTGCCGATAAATGCGTTGTCTTCGATGACTGTTTTGTATTTATTTTTACCATCATAATTACAGGTGATTGTTCCAGCTCCTACATTGACCTCAGCGCCCATGGTAGTATCACCAATATAGGCAAGATGTTTTGCTCTGCTTGCGGTCCCGATTGTACTGTTTTTAATCTCAATAAAGTTTCCAATGATAACTTGGTTGGCAATAACAGTGTTTGTTCTGACATGAGCAAATGGTCCAACCTGTGCATGGTCTCCAATGGTCGAGTCTTTGATGATGGTAAATGGATAGATAATAACATTATCACCAACTACCGCATTTTCAAGAGCTGCATATTCATTAATTTTGCAGTTAGCACCAACCTTTGTGCCATAAAGAAGATGTGCGCCACAACCGATATAACTGCCAGCGCCTATGGTAACATCTAGATCGATATGCACATTATGTGCAACTGAAAAACGGACGCCATGTTCCATCCAATATTTGATAATATTTGAGCGTTGGATCTGTTCTGCGGCCCATAGTTCATGTTGGTTGTTGATACCTCGAATATAATCAAATGGGGCACTAATGGTTGCAATAGGCTCGCCTGCGGTTGATGCTTTTTCTATCAGATCGGTAATATGAAATTCTTTGCTTAAAGCATTAGGCTCAAGGTCATGGATATGTTGTTCAAGAAAACTTCTTTTTACAATATAGATGCCTGCATTAATGCAGCAATGATCATCGGTATTATTATTTTTAAATTCTTTCGCTTCAACAATTTTAATGCTGTTCTCATTTTTTACAACTCGACCATAACTGCTTTCTGGATCAGTATAATGAGCCATGACAAAGCTTAATGTAGCATGAGATTCAGTATGCTTTGCGTAAAGAGCTTCAATAATATCAGCAGTTACAAGGGGCATGTCACCATTCATAATAAGAATATTATCTTTATTCCAATATGCACGAGTGCATTCTAAAGCATGACCAGTTCCCTGAGGATTCTCTTGTACTGCAAAAGAGATATTATCATTATGATGATATTTGGTAATACAAGCAGAGATAAGATCTTTTTGATAACCGATAACGACCGTTGTAGGAACTTCTAATGATTGAAATAATTTGGTTGAAAATATGATCATCGGTTGGCCACAGATGTTTTCAAGTAATTTATTGTGTCCGGTTTTTAAGCGTGTTGATTTTCCGGCTGCGAGTATAATCGCTTGCATACGTTCTTTTAACATGCAGGCTCCCTTTTTTTGTTTTATGTTAATGATATGAAACCGTAAATGCGCTAGTATTTTAGCATGTATTATGTGTAGAGTCTATGGGGCTAAATAATATCTATGTCTTTTAAAAAAACCAAAATCAGTTATTATTAAATGCATTGATTGATTAGTGGAGAGGTTCTAGCCTTCGCACAAGGCTACGGCGGACAGGGGCCTTTTCGAAAGAAATTGATTTAGTTAAGAAACCTAAAATAAAGATTTGAAATTGATTGATTAGTGGAGAGGTGGCAGAGTGGTCGAATGCGGCCGTCTCGAAAGCGGTTATTCCATGTTAAGTGGAATCGAGGGTTCAAATCCCTCCCTCTCCACCAAAGTGTACGTTTTACGTACACTTTGAAGTAATGTAGGATATTTAATAATAAAGGTGAAGGCGGACGCTTGTCCCGCCGAAGTAAGCGAACAAAGTGAGACACGTAGGCGGAGAAGTTAAAATTATGTTTTATACAGCAGTCAGTTTGTGTATTGTGAGTCTGTTCTCTTCTATTATGCAGGCTACTATATTTGATAATCGTTATATTCCCTTTTTGCAAAGACCCTATATAGTTGTTCCAGAGAAGTCTTCTCATGTTACATTTGATATGTTTTTTGCAACAGCAAGCCAGGCATTCGGGCTTAATGATACTGAGGTGAGCATTCCGGCATTAAGTGGTGTTTATAATCAGAATGCAGTTGCAAAATCGTTTGTAACATTGGGTTGTAAAAATCCATTACCATCTCGTTATCAAGATAAGAATATTATATGGAGTTCAACAGGTAAGATATTGGCACAAGGTCTTGAGGTTAGTTTAAGAAAACGATTAGCATCAGATTATTACTGGGGTTTTTATTCCTATTTCATGCGTGTAAATACTGCATCAATATTTTATCTTAATCTTACAGAATCTGGCCTTGCCGGAATTCCGGAAGCAGATGCTCTGTTGCTTGATCGCAAACGAAGAGAGATGAATGTGCGCGCGGGGCTTGTCACGGGTGATCATGCAGCGCAAATAGGGCTTGGTGATTTAGATGCCTATATTGCATGGGAGCGCGCATGGGATTATGTATTGAAATTTAGAAGCATTAGAGCAGAAGCGAGTGTTGGAGGTCTGTTTCCTGTAGGGCAAGCGCGTGATATTTACAAGCCGACATCAATTCCATTTGGTGGAGATGGTTTTTGGGGTGCATATGTGGCAGGGCAAGTTGAGTTTGAATTAAAAGAGGATTGGAAAGCTGGTATTTTCGGTCGTCTGAGTAAGCGCTTTGCTCGTACTAAATTAGAGCGCATACCATTGCATTGTGAACCTATTCAGTTTGCGCCACTTATTGCTCCGATTGATATTAATCCAGGTGCAATGTTAGTCTTTATGGCTTGGGCAGGATTTGAAGATGTTCATAAAGGTTTAGGGGCACGTTTATTGCTCACTGTTCGTAAGCATTGGCAAGATGAATGGAAAAATAGATCGCAACAGAATTGTAACTGTATAAATCTCTGTAGTTTAGAAGAGTCGACCGGATGGGGTTCAGACTATATTACTCTCAATGTTTTTTATGATTTTGGTAAAATCAAAACATCTTGCAAACATGATCCAATTATTTTTTTTGCTTGGGATATTCCATCAAATCAGCTTGCAACTTGGAATGTTGTTAAAACAAATAAAGTTATGTTAGGAATAGAGTTGGGCTTTTAGATAGTCTTATATAAAAGGATGAGTAATGAATAGTAACATGAGCAAGCAGACAAAAAAGTTTTTTCCTGCAACAAAATTATTTCAGATATTTTCAAACGATTTAGCGATAGATTTAGGTACAGCAAATACTGTTGTGTATGTGCGCAATAAAGGCATTGTTCTTAATGAACCATCGGTAGTTGCTGTCAGGTCAGATAATTATCAAGTGTTAGCCGCTGGAAGAGCTGCTAAAGAGATGCTCGGTAAAACTCCAGAGAGTATTGTTGCAAGTAGACCATTGCGTGATGGTGTTATTGCAGATTTTAAATTGGCCGAAAGCATGCTTAGATCATTTATTCGCATGGTTCACAATGATCGGCGCACTTTGGTGCAGCCACGCATGATTATTGGTGTTCCTTCAGGAATTACACAAGTTGAACGGCGTGCTGTTGAAGATTCAGCTAAGCAGGCGGGTGCACGAGAGGTTTATACTATTACAGAACCGATGGCAGCTGCAGTTGGAGCGGGACTTCCTATTCAAGAGCCATGTGCTAGCATGATTGTTGATATCGGTGGAGGGACTACTGAAGTTGCTGTAATTACATTAAAAGATGTTGTCTTTTGTAGGTCGGTTCGCGTTGGCGGAGATGAGATGGACCGAGCAATTGTGCAATATGTAAAGCGCAAATATAATCTTCTTATAGGAGAGCGCACAGCAGAGCAGGTTAAGATGTCTATAGGTTCTGCGCTCTTGCCAAAAGATTCAGAAAAAGAGCATATGGAAGTTAAAGGGCGCGATTTAATAACAGGAGTGCCAAAGACCATCACATTAAATGCTACTGAGGTCAATGAAGCACTGCTTGAAACAGTTGCCAATATTGTTGATGTTGTTCGTGTAGCATTAGAAAATACGCCACCAGAATTGTCATCAGATCTTGTCGATAAGGGTATTGTTATGGCCGGTGGGGGGTCTTTATTGCGCGGTCTTTCAACATTATTATCTAAAGAGACTGGCCTATCTGTTGCGGTTGCCAATGATCCACTGTTATGTGTAGTTAAAGGTGCGGGTAAAGTTCTTGAAGAGCTTGAGACATTTAGAGATGCTTTGATGAAATGATTCATCAGTAGGTAGCATTGATTTTTTTTGCTCTGTTTGCTACTATAAAATCGAGGTATCCGTATATTTAAGTAATAATAAAAATCCTTCAATTTTCTGTTTGTTTATTGTGTAAAGAATGGAATGATTCGATAGGCATTAGGATCATTATGAGACCGCATGGTAAAGCTCATGATATTTTTTTAAAAAAGCAATATGGGCAACATTTTTTAAGAGAACAGCGCATAGTTGATCATATGGTAGATGCTGTTGCGCTAAAAGATGTTTCAGTCTTTGAGGTTGGTCCAGGAGATGGTTTTTTAACAAAGACTATTTTAGCGCAATCGATAGCTCGTTTATGGTCATTTGAGATTGATGCCGATTGGGTAGGCTATCTTAAAGAGCATATTAAAGATGATCGTTTTACAGTATATCATGAAAACTTTCTTGATATTGATGTCACAAAGCTTGAATCTCATCAGCCATGGGTTGTGCTTGCAAATTTGCCTTATCAAGTAACCTTTCCTATTTTGAATCTTCTGCATAGGTCGCGTGGATTATTGCAAGAGGGTGTACTTATGATGCAAGAAGAGGTTGCGCAAAAGTTGGTCAAGACAAAGGGAAAGGGGTATGGTTATCAATCACTCTTTTTTCAATACTATTTTGATCTTAAGTTAATGGACAAAATATCACCTGGTGCTTTTTATCCGCCACCTAAAGTCTATTCACGATTAGTTTATTTCAGGCCAAAACTAAACGTTAAAGAGATTCCTCAAGAGGAGGCTTTTTGGAAGTTTATAAAGATCTGTTTTAAGCAGCCAAGAAGGACATTGCGCAACAATCTAAGCCAGAGCCATTATGATTTGGCATCTTTTTCAGATGATCTTCTTTCAAAAAGAGCTCAAGAGCTTACCATCCAGGAGCTCCTTGAAGTTTGGGACTTTGTGAGATGTCTGAAGGTCTGAATTAGTTAAAAGAGTATGCCTTCCGTTCGCTCTGAGTAGAGTCATCTGATGAGGCGTATCGAAGAGTGTATATATACGAACAAATAAATTAATGAGTTGTACATGATTGTTTCAAGCTCATTAATCATTCTTACTGCACTCTGCTCAACGTTTCGATACACCCTACTGCGCTCTTTGAGCTTGTATGGTTACTCAACGCGAACGGAAATCATCTATATTCTAATATTTTTAGTTGGTTTTAGCGTGGATACTTAATATTGAAAGACAAATGTAAGATCCAACCATTACGAAACAAGAGCAGATTTGATAAAAGGTTTATTTTTATGAGTATGATGCTCTTTGGTGCGCCGTCGATGTCTTCCTTTGTGGCAAGTATGAGTCTTTTCATACTCAGTCTTTGCTTTATCAAGAGCTAATTCAATATGATATTCATAATCTTCTAGAGTATAATTATCAGGTTTATAGGGTTCTGTCATTTTGGTAAACTGGTCCATTGTTTTTTGATCAAAAAATTCTGCAATGGTCACATTTTTCCATGATTTCTGATTCTTAATAATGATATGTTCATGCTCTGGTCTTATATCAATAATGATAGGTTTTTTGTGATTTGGGCATTGTGCTCGAGTGAGCGTTTCATTAAGATTTTTGAGTAAGAGAGGTAAAAAGATTACGAGTGGTAAGGGGGATATAATAAAATCTGGTCTATAGTTTGATGGAGTCCATCCAAAAAACCATAATTCTATATGCCCTGGAGAGGCGTCTCTTAATCGAGATGATTTGCCCGATAAAATTGGAATCTCATTGATGTTATAATGGGGGAGTTTTTTACCGCATCTGCTCTTCACGTTGCGGGTCATTCTGATCTGGACTTGGGTCAATTTCTCTGGAAGATTGAAGTATTTGCGGGCTTTAAATACACGTCGAGAAAAAAAACGTTTGGTGGAGAAAAAATCCAATTTTTGTATACGGTCACCACGTGAATAGATCTGATAAACACGTTTAAATATAGGGTCATTAACTAAAAAATCTGTTTCACATTGAATTGGAACGCCAAGAAGTATCAGTTCATTAATAACCAGGTCATTCTTGAAGTTTTCATTCTGGCGAACTGCGCCTAAATTGAGGCACAAGTTACCTCCATGGCTATAGCCAATGAGGCGTACTTCTGGTTCTATGCCTTGAGCTCGAAACTGTTCAACTTCAGTAAGAATGCTTTTATAAAGAGGAATTGCCTCAAGATATCTTATTCTTGCACTTAAAAGGCCATGCCATCCAAAGTTATAGTAATGATTTTCATAATCCAAAGATGGATAAGTTAATGCTTCAACCTCATTGAAAAGACGAGCGACAAGCCCAGATGCATACCCTTTTTCTATACGGGTAAGATCGATTTTATGAAGGCCAGGTTCTTGCATAGCCTGATTTTTAAAGAAGAATTCATCATCTCTCATATGTTGAACGGTCTGAGAGTATACGGTGTTTTCAACATTATCGGTCATGAATCGTATAAAATTGGCAAAAGAGAGATGCGGCTTTATGCTCATAATTCCATGGACAAAAAAGGTGAGCCTCACCTTTTTTGCGGACTCTTCTTTTTGAGCAAGGCCTGCATTAAAGAGGAAAAACTGAATGGAAAAGACCAGAATATATTTCATTTTGTCCACAATGATTCCCCGATAACCCTTAATTTTTCTACTTTATGTATATAACAAAAAAGATATTAAAATGCTGAATTAATAATCTCTTTGCCATCTTGCTTTCAGTATATATAAAAATATTAAAAATTTCAAATAGGATTCTTGGTTTTGGGGTAAACCACTGTAAAGATAGGATATATTAGGTTATAAAATTAAAAAAGTGTAATATTCTATTTTAACATATAACCTAATATGGAGGTTTCTTTAAACTGCAAGTAGTTCAACATCAAATATAAGTGCAGCATTTGGTGGTATAATATTGCCTGCGCCGCGGCTGCCATATGCAAGATTTGAAGGAATGAAAAGGCGTCTTTTTTCGCCAACTTTCATGCCAACGACCCCTTTATCCCAACCTTGAATGACCTGGCCAATGCCAAGAACAAATTTAAATGGTTGTTGGCGGTCAACACTGCTATCAAATTTTTTGCCCTGCTGTCCGTTTTCATCAAGCCAACCGGTATAGTGTACCGTTACAGCTCTGCCCTCTTGTGCAATAGGGCTCTCATCTTTAGCCTCTTGTAAAATGATATATCGCAATCCTGAATTGAGTGTCACAGATTTTGGTCCTTCCGGTCTATTCTTGACGGTTTCAACACACATGCAACCGTTGAGAGTTGTCAGCAATATACATGTGCAGATTAATTTGTACGGCATAGTGTCTCCTTTTTTTAACCTATTTTTATCATTTAAGAATAAAAGAAGTGCTTCTTTTTGCAAGTTTTTAACCTGTTTTTGTATATTATGGCAAAATTAAATTCTATTCGAGTATGCTATAAGAAGAAAAAAGTTGTGTGAAAAAAGAGGGAAATATGGTTCAAGGCTTATGGTCAACAATTCTGCTTTGGTCTAGACTGATGCGCAGTTCATATCAAATAATATACGGTTTTTGGCGCTTGTCGAGGTTGCCACAACCATTAGTCTCCATTTTTGGTAGCGCTCGAATCTCTGTAAGTGCAACATATGCTCTTAAAGCTGAAGAGCTCTCTAGATTACTTATTGAGAATAATATTTCTGTGATTACGGGTGGTGGTGGAGGAATTATGGAGGCGGCAAATTGTGGCGCAATAGAATCAAAAAGTGGCAAAGGTAGATCGATTGGGATAAATGTAAAAGGTCTATCTGAAGGTCGCCATAGCTGTGTTCATGAACATTTGGAGCTTGACTATTTTTTTGCTCGCAAGTGGCTAATGACCCATTATTCTGTTGGATTTGTTTTTTTTCCCGGTGGTTTTGGAACAATAGATGAATTGGGTGAGGTGCTGACCTTAATGCAGACAAAAAAATTGGCGCCTGTTCCAATTATCCTTTTTGGAAGAGAATATTGGGAGCCTTTTATGAATTGGTTGAAAGCAGAAGCTTTAAATTATGGGCTTGTTTCGGAGGCTGATTTAAAGCTCTTTGTAATAACCGATGAAATTTCAGAGACTATTGAACTTGTAAAAAAATGTATCACTACGGGATGTTCTCTTGTGGGAGCTGAAAATCAATGGGGCGAACGTTAAATTGAGGGGTATGATTTGAGTCCAAAATGTTTACAGGTTATGCCAAGATATTTTTTTGTTCTTTTTTATTTTTCTTGTGTGGCTCCTCTATATCCCAGTGATCTAGGTAGAGTTAATGAGAAAGAGTTTTTTTTGCTTTCGAATCGCTTTAACGGTAGATTGGCTGATATTTTGCTTAATGTATTAGATGACCAGGTGTTAAAAACACAGTTTGAAATCTTTCAAAAAAGAGCAGAATTAGAATATCCACAATTTCTATTGCAGCAACAGGTTGATGAAGTTGATGAGAATATACAGAAAATTTATGAGAAGAGGATTTTGGTAGATGCCAAATTGGCATTTTATTATGCAAAGGTTTTAAAGATTGATGATGCAAAAGATGAATTAATTGCCAAGGCGGAAAAATTATTGTTTGATAAAGATCTGCTGGAAAGCCGGTTAGAGGAATATGCAAAAGATGTCAAAAGGTCTGATGACGCTGAATGTGAGGATGAGCTTTATGGCATTATCATGAATTCAGATGCAAGACAATTGGAGCATTGTAAAAAGAGAATAGCTCTCTTGCATAAGCGAGCAATTGAATTAGAAGAAGAGATGGCTGATGTCTGTGCGCAAATAGATTCTTTAAAAAAAGCAAAGAATCTTTGGGATATTTGGTCAGAAGATTTTCATAAGCAGAGAGCTGATGTAAATCAGTTGCAAGCATTCTCTTCAAGTGATGGGATTAAAGAGTTGTTTGATCAATTTGATGAGCTTGTTGAACTCTCTATTGCTACTGCATATGCCTGTCCACTGACTATATTTGATAGGTTAGTAGCAGTGCAGGTTGATGCTGACCGATGCGCTTGGTGTATTGCATTATTAAAAATTTTTCAAAATAAAAATCCAGCATATCAGAATATTATCGGTCATCTTCGAGATAAAAAAGATTATTGTGAAAAAATGGCAGACTGTTGCATGTGTGAACAATTTTTGAGAAAAAAAAAGAGAGTTTTTAATGAAATTGTATATGAGTGTTATCAGCAATTAAAGCATGATAGGGCCTGTAATATATGTGCATTATGTAGTAATTCTGTGATAAGAAAGGAGAACCTTTTAAAAGAGGGGCTGTTTGTTGGATATTTAGAAGAGATGATACCAAATTATATTGACTTTAGATTGCGTTATGTGGAGCTTTTTCAAAAGCAGCGGCTTGTCATGAATGTTGCTCCAGAAAAAGATTTTTTACTGGTAGATCTATTGTGTAAATATAAAGAGCATATGGAGACCTTAAAGCATCTGCTTGGCCCCACAAATACTATTCGTTATTTTCAGAATGGTCTTGCAAGTGTTGGTGATATATATAGTGCATTTGAGGGATTTCAGACTAAAAAAGATCTTTCTCAAAAGGCGATATCTCTCTTAACGCGAGCGCAAATGCAGGCAGATAATGTGTTGGTGAATTTAGGCTCTACTTCTTGTCAATCATCATCATCATCTTCTTCTTCTTTTGGCTCACAGTTTAATTCCTAATCTGTTCAACTGTTTAAGTAATCGGTTATAATTTCTAAATTGTAAACCAATAATGCCAAAAAATGATGCTCCATAAAGATTTTTCTTTTTATCATCGATCATTACAATATGCTTATTCTGTGGATTTGCCTCTTTTATAAAGCGTCTGTATATTTCGGGATTCGGTTTACTGATATAGTGTGTCTCTGGTGTGCAGACCATAATATGATCAAATAGATGAAATATATCATGATGTTGTGATTCAAGGTCAATAAAGATGAGCTCTCCAATGTTAGAAAGGATTGCTATTTCATAGCCATTTGATTTTAATTTTTTGATTAATGAGATCATTGGCCTGTTTACAATTTGGCAGTTTGCTATCTGAACAAAGAGAGGAAACGCTGCTCTAAATTGTTTGTAATTGTTTGCCAGATGGACAAAAAAAGATTCTGGTATTGGTCTGTGGCGTAATAGTTTTATTATATCCCGTAAAAGATAGGGATTGAATAGATTATAAAAGAGTGGCCATTTTAAAGAGCTCTTCCATAAAGTTTGTACCATTTTTTTATAATTATGCTTAAATATTACTCCATGAAGATCAAATAGAATGATAGTTTGGTTCGGTTCAAATGGCTGAGCTCTTTTAATATTATCTCTATTTTTTGTATATGATCGTATATATGTTTTGCCTAAAAAAAACGTATATAGTGATAATATTGGTGTTACAAAAAATAGAAACATGGTTGATTCCCCCTAAAAATCAATATTTAAAAATCCCTGTTTTTTCAACAGGGGCATATAATCTCTTGTTCTTGTGGATATAAAAGGCTCTCTAATTGAATTTGATGAAATTCATTAACAATAAGATCTGCCCGTTGTAGTAGTTCAGGTTTTTTACTTGTATTAATTCCAATGCAGAACATGCCAGCATCTTTTGCAGCTTGGATGCCATGAGCAGAATCTTCTATAGCTATGCATTGTTCAGGTGCTACATCGATCTTTTTGGCAGTATAGAGGTATATATCTGGGCTTGGCTTGGGCTCTGATACGTGAGATGTATTATAAAGATGTTCTCCAAATAGTTTTGTGAGGTTAAGCACTCTATCGGTTATTGAGACGCATTCTGCGGTGCCATTAGTTGCTAGTGCGAGTTTTAGTTGTTTTTGCAAGGCAAGCCTGTGAAAGTCTAGAAAGCCATCTATAAAGGTTATGCCTTGTGCATAAAGATTGTGGGCTATAGTTACTTTCTCTTTGACAAGATCTTCAAGAGGTTCAGGGAGTTGTGCAAATTCTTTAATGATAGCGCAGCTATTTTTAATCGCACCGCCGCGCAGTAATCTACTCAATTCAGACATTTCAGTTTCAGAGAGAATGATGTTTCGACGTCTGATAAGCTCGTGCCCAGCCTCTTGCCATATGCATTCGCTGTCAACAATTGTTCCGTCCATGTCAAAAATTATAGCTTTGTATTTCATATTTTTTTCCCTTTGATACACTCTATACTACAGTATAAATCCGATTTAAAGAAAGGGAAATAGGTTATGGTCACCAAAATGCGTTTTAGTGCGTTGTTTTTGATGGCAGTGCTATCAACTCTATTGGCAGCTTACAGGTTTACACCTGTGCAGGGAATGAATACTTTTGTTCTATCATGGTCTCATGCAATTTTGCCTCTAATGGGGGCTCTTTTTGGGGCTTTAGGTTCATATCTTTTGATTATTCGTTCAATCCTTCTTCTGTTTGCTATGGCAGTCGGTTTTAAAGTGCAGCTTTTCTTTGGATTACCCACTCTTTTTGCATCACTCTATTGGTCAACGGAATCAGGATTATTGCGCATTGCAGTTCCATTCTTTTGTATGATACTCTTTATTGTTCATCCGGTAGGTTTTTATGCAGCGCCATATACTCTCTTTTGGTTGATTCCTATAGCCGCTCATTTTTATACAGATAGTCGATTGTTAACCGCTATGGCAAGTACTTTTGTGGCACATGCAGTTGGGTCTGTAATGCACCTTTATATGGTTGGCACATTGAGTTCTTGGGCATGGTTGAAACTTATTCCTATTGTTGTGATTGAGCGTATGACATTAGGACTTAGCATGTATGTGGCTTATAGATTACTGGTAAAATTGAGAGCATTGGCTTATAAATATGGATATGGAGAGCGCTCTTATAACTTATAGATGGTGAGGTGTGCAATGCGGCATTTAGCATGCATTATGGATGGCAATAGAAGGTATGCGCAAGCACATGGATGGAAGCCTTGGATTGGGCATCAAAAGGGAGTCGATACGGTTCGGACTGTTCTTGAATTCTGTTTGACTGAAAAGATTCCGTATCTTTCGCTCTATACATTCTCTCTTGAAAATTTTAAACGTTCAGAGGTTGAGAAAAACTTCTTATTTGATCTGATTGGATTGATGGCAAAGAAGCATCTTGCTGAATTAATTGAAAAAGATATCAAGGTTAAATTTATTGGCAATAGAGATCTTTTTCCTGAGCATGTTATTCCAGTGCTTGATGATGTGGAGCTTCAAACAGTCAATTGCTCTTCGCTCCAGGTGAACTTTCTCTTCTGTTATGGCAGTCAGCAAGAGATCGTCTCTGCTGCAAAAGAGATTGCGCGTAAAGTGAAGGATGGCCTATTGCATGAAAATGAGATAAATGAGGCATTGTTTGTCCAACATATGTGGACAGCAGGTACTCCTGCTCCTGAATTGGTTATTCGTTCAGGCGGAAGTCGACGCATTAGTAATTTTTTACTTTTTCAATCAGCATACAGCGAATACTATTTTACTGATCAGTATTGGCCTGCATTAACATTGAATGATTTTAAAAAAGCGTTTGAGTTTTTCAATGCAAGTAAAAGGAATTTTGGAGCATGAAAATTGCAGTATTAGGCGCAGGAGCATGGGGTACAGCATTGGCATCAGTGTTGGCTGATAATGGTCATGATGTGCTGTTGTGGGCTTATGAAGATGATGTTGTTAATGATATTAATCTACGCCACCGCAATAGCCGTTATTTACCAAATGTTATATTGCATCAATCGATTCAAGCAACTCATGATATTACAAAAGTTATTTGCGATGCTGCATATGTGATTGAGTCGCTTCCTGTCTGTTATATGCGTTCAACTATTGCTCAGATGATTAACTGTTTTTCAAAGGAGCAGATCTGGGTGATCACAAGCAAGGGCATTGAGCAGAATACGTTGATGTTACCTACTCAGATTATTGACGATCTATTTGGGCACAAGACAAAAAAAGTTGTTATGGCTGGTCCCAGTTTTGCACAAGAGGTTGTAGCAAAAAAGTTAACCGGTATAGTGATTGCATCAGATGACCATCATCTTGCAGAGCAATTTAGAGCGTTGATGCGCAATGGCTACTTCTGTCCAGAGATATCTTCTGATATGATCGGTGTTCAACTGGGTGGTGCGTTGAAAAATGTGATTACGCTCGGTATTGGAATGTTAGATGGTGCAGGGTTTGCCGATAATGCAAAAGCGTTCTTATTAACACAAGGGCTTGCTGAAATGACACGGTTGGGGCTTAAACTTGGTGCAAAACAAGAGACATTCTATGGCCTTTCTGGTGTTGGTGATTTAGTGCTGACCGCAATGGGAAGGTTTAGCAAGAATTTAGCTATTGGTCGTCAATTAGGGCAGGGTAAATCTATTGATCAGATCATAAAAGAGACTGGCTATATCCCCGAAGGGGTCAATACGGTGCAATCATTGCATCAGTTGATGCAAGATGTGGATGTTGATCTGCCTGTGTGTAATGGTATTTATGATGTCATTTTTGAAAGTAAACCATTGCAGTATATGGTTAGTAGATTAATTGGCTGCTCTGTCTGATATTAAAGATGATACTCATCTCTTTGCTGAAAGAGGTATATCCAATGGTATATATTGTCCATGAAGTTCAACCATGAGTCCTTTACTTCCTAGCCCCTTGAGCACTTTCAAAAAACTCTGTAGGGTAAAATCTTTTTTCGTGCCGGATCGCATTGCTTGTACAATAGTAGGAGAAACACCAGCTAGCTTTGCAAGATTGCGTACAGAAATATTATCTTTTTCCATAGCAGCGAGAATAAGCTCAGAAAGAATAAATTCCTGGCGTTCTTCTTTGTACTTTTTTAATTCTTTTGGACTGAGTGAGTCTATGAATTCTTGAATGGTTGATTTTGTTTTTTTATTCATAATACGTTCCCTGTTTTACACGATTATTATAATCTTGTTTTGCTTTTAATGCTTTCTCTTTTTCTCGTGGAGGCATTTTTGCAGATTTCTTTGTGTAAGCATTAGTGACAATAATTTTTGCTCCATCGAAGAAAAAGCAGAGAAATCTATCCTCTGAAGCCTTTATTGCATAAATCTGATCACCTTCGTTGCGAAATTTTTCTTTATTGAAGATCTTTCCGCTGTCTCCAAGAACTTCAAACATATAAGCAACTTTTCTCTTGCGGCTTATTGGTAAATCCTCAAAGTAAGAGAGGGATTCACTCTTTCCTTTATGTGTAAAAATACCATTCGATTGTAAGTTCATTACCATCGTATGCTATATAATTATTTTTCATTGGTATTGGTCGCCAGATAGATATTATTATGCTCTATTACCAATATTGTACCAGAATCGTGGTACAATTGCAAGTATATGAAAAAGCTAATAAAAAAAGGGACCAGATTGGCCCCTTAAAAATATTAAACAGAGTCTATATTTTAGTAGTTTAGAATGTATTGATCAGGGTGTTGATACTGGTGGTATGATCCTGGTCTTAACAATTCAGCTTCCATTGCTTCTACAGTTGGAATTAGTGTGCCGTATAGCCTATGCGCATTTCTCAATTTTAGATCGTTTTTATCCGGGTCGTTCTTCGAGAGCAAGTATTTAATACGATCCCTTATCACAGAGTAATAATCATATGTCAAATTGTCCTGATTCTTAGTAACATCATTGCCATATAGATATCTCATTGTAGCTAAACGAGATGCAACACTTTCAGGTGCGTATCTTTTAAATGAACCCCATTGGTATGGTGAATAGTTTCTAAAACGATCCCACCAGCTTCCTGCCTGCATTTGAGCGCCGCCCAAAATGCTTAAAACTAAGAGTAATAGTCTCTTTTTCATGATTTCTCCATGTTATGCAAAAACGGTTATTTTTACTATACTAATGCTTAGTTTACCCCATCCCCTCCCTTATTGTCAATAAAATCATTATTTATTTGTAGTTTTATATCAAATATGAATTGATTTTCAGGGGGGGGAAGACAGGGGAAAAGACTTTAGGCGTTTAGGACTCCATTATCTTTACAAGCACATACCATATTTGTATGATGGGCATCAAAATACTAAAAAAGGAGTTCTATGCAAAACTTCAGATATCTACTGCTGTTATCATTTATATCATCATATATGTTTGCTGGCGAAAGCTCTTTCTCTGTTATACAAAAACAGAAAGCTCAATGAATCAGATGTGATGGTCGATGGAAGAAGTATGTGACCAAAGAAGATCTAGAGCCTCGATTATATCATATTAATATGAAGAAAGTTGATGTGCCATATGCTGCAGCGATTATTGATGTGATAGTTGCTTGTCAGAAAGAGAAACCACAAGCTGTAGCCGATGCTATTAGACAGCGTGATTTTCATTATAGATATGATCTCCAGAGATATGTGACATTTATGGGTGTTGGATGTGCTATTTAGTAGACAACTCAAGAGAGAAAGAGGCATTATGTTTAGAGCACTACTTTCAGATAGACCAGAAGTGTTACATGCATTATCATCAATAGAACTTAAATCTTATCACATCTTTTTCGCAATCCATCTGCCAATATTGCGCTGCTCCATATCAAAGGAGACACCGACTAATGTTATGGCTTTGCCTGTATGTAAGAACTCTTGATAATATTTTTTCTCTTCAATCTGTCTCAGTGCTGTAACTTCATTATCATTAAGTTTAAATTCAATGATATAGATATGTTCTGGAGTTGTAATGGTACAATCGATGCGGCCATCGTTAGTTGCAACCTCGGCATCAACATACGCGCCCACTAAACTGAGAATCACATAGAAGATTGACTGATAATATTTCTCTTGCGGTAATTGCATGGTATAAGGAACTGAAGCAAAAAAAATCTTTAACGTTGTGAAAAATTCTTCTAAGTTACCACTATTAGTGGCCTTGGTGAGTCTTGCAATAGCATTGCTTATATCAGCAGTTTGTGCGGTGGTAATCATCTCCATGAAGTAGAGTAAAAATGATGCTTTGGTCTCCTCATTTGGATAACCAAGCTGATAATTACTCGTTTCAGTATTAAAGCTTTTTATAGTCAAATAACCCGTTTGCAATAATAGTGGAATAAGCCTCATGGTCTCGATTTCAAATGCGGCTAGGCTATCGGTGTGTATTTCAGCATGATCAAGATCTTCAACGTTATACTGTTTTGCCTTGATCAGATTGACTAAAAATGTTGGTGTTCCTGTTTCAAACCAGTAGTTGCGTAAATCTTTGGTTTGCAAATACATAAGCACTGAAAATGGATTATATACAGTTTGAGGTATTTTTGAAAATTGATAGCCGTTATACCAATGCCTTATATTATCTTTTACGTTAGCAATACTCACTCCCTGTTCTTTGGCAATCATCTCTATGTGTGGTTGAAAACAATGGTCAATCTCAGTGTCAGTATAACCGAGTAGAGTTGCTGCATCAGGTGATAAGGTTAAATCTATGAGATTATTCATGCCAGAAAAAACTGATGTTTTTGAGAATTTAATAACGCCGGTCATGAAAAGAAATGATATTTTATTACCCATCGCTTTGACAGTGGCATAAAAATCGCTCATGATTGCCTGTATTTCCTTCATGAGAGCAATGTTGGTAACATGTTGCAACAATGGCCGATCATATTCATCTATTAATAAAACAACCTTTTTGCTCTGGGCCAATTGAGTAACGAGAGTTTTGAATTTCGATTGAGTTGTTGTCGCTTTGCTTAGATCAATATTCCAGTGGGTTGCTATTTGATCAAGTTCCCAAGAAAAATTGTTATGAAACTCTTCTGATGATCGGCTTGAGATGGTTGAAAAATCCAAATGAATTACCTGGTGTTCTTGCCAATGATAATCACTCTGTGCAATCCATAATGATTCAAAAAGTTGTCTGTTTCCATGAAAGAGCTCTTTAAGGGTTGACACCAAGAGAGACTTGCCAAAGCGGCGTGGGCGAGACAAAAAAAAGTAATAACCCATTTTACCAGTCACCAGATCATATATCTGTTCTGTTTTATCAACATAGACCAGATTGTGTTCACGTATCATGTCAAAAGACTGAATGCCCACAGGAAGTCTTTGCATAGGTTTCACCTTTTTGAACTATAAATGATTTTATTATTTACAGTCTATACAAAAATGGCAAAGATATCTATTGTAACGCTTTGGCGAATAAAAAAGGGGCCGAATTGGCCCCTTTTTTTATCTAAAACAGAATTTATATTTTAGTAGTTTAGAATGTATTGATCAGGGTGTTGATACTGGTGGTATGATCCTGGTCTTAACAATTCAGCTTCCATTGCTTCTACAGTTGGTTTAAGTGTGCTGTATAGCCTATACACATTTCTCCATTTTAGATCGTACGGGCCGTTCTTGCGGAGGTATTTAATACGATCATTTATCACAGAGTGATAATCATATATCAAATCGTCCCGATCTTTAGTAACATCTTTGCCATATAGATATGGCATTGTAGCTAAACGAGAAGCAACACTTTCAGGTGCGTATCTTTTAAATGAACCCCATTGGTATGGTGAATAGTTTCTAAAACGATCCCACCAGCTTCCTGCCTGCATTTGAGCGCCGCCCAAAATGCTTAAAACTAAGAGTAATAGTCTCTTTTTCATGATTTCTCCATGTTATGCAAAAACGGTTATTTTTACTATACTAATGCTTAGTTTACCCCATCCCCCCCCTTATTGCCAATAAAATCATTATTTATTTGTGGATTTATGTCAAATATGAATTGATTTAAGATTGATGAGAGTGAAGAAATCAAGTTCTTTTATCCTATGAATCTATATGCTAAACTACTTAAAAAGGCTTTAAATGAAAGAAAAATAGTATTATGAGTAACATACCAAAAGATAAGATAATCAAAGTGATTGAGATCTTCTTTCCTGATGCCAAAATTTATCTTTTTGGATCACGGGCAAAAGGAAGTTATCAACAAACTTCTGATATTGATATTGCCATTGATGCTGGTAATCCATTGACCATGACCGAAAAGGGTCAGATCAATTCGATGCTCGATGCTCTTAATATTCCTCAGAAGATTGATGTGGTGGATTTTAATAGAGCTCCACAAGCATTAAAGGATAATATTCTGCGCGAAGGCATTGCGTGGAAAAGTTAATCTATAAACATCAAAAATTTACTCAATCGTTGCAGGCGTTAGAAAGAAGTATCAAAATATTTTCACGAACAGATATCGATAGTGACATACGAGAGAGTTTAGTTGCATCACTCATTAAACATTTTGAGATGTGTTATGAGGCATCATGGAAGTTTCTAAAATTCTATATAGAGGCTCGTTATACAGAAGTGGTTGATTCACCCAAAAAAGTGTTTAGACAATGTTTTGCGCTTGGTCTTCTCAGTGAAGAAACGACTAAAGAGTTATTGGACATAACAGAAGCAAGAAACGGGACTACTCATGATTATGATGAGGAAAATGCTCACGAGATTTGCAGGCGCGTAAATGACTATTTTGCGACATTCAAAAAGATTGCGGACTTACCAATAGATTTTTAGTTTTGATTGCTACATCAATAAAAAAGGGGCCGAATTGGCCCCTTAAAAATATTAAACAGAGTTTATATTTTAGTAGTTTAGAATGTATTGATCAGGGTGTTGATACTGGTGGTATGATCCTGGTCTTAATAATTTGTTTTTTGTGCTTTGTATTGTTGGTAGAAGCTGTTCTGTTAGCTCATTGAGTCTGTTAAGTTGTCCTTCTCTTTTAAACAATCTTTTTTGCACATAATCATGATCTTTAGTTAAATCATTAATTAAATCATTCCTGCGGGTAATACTTGGTGAATTCTTGGCGTAGGCAATTGCGTCGGCAATTTTGTTTTGTTCTTTAACAAGAGCATTATAGGGGGCTTTTTTGTTTATAAGTTTTTTCTTTAGATAGGTTTGATAACTGTTTACGAGTTGCTCTTGGTTTTGATCAACCGAATCTCCATATAGATATCGCATTGTAGCTAAACGGGATGCAACATTTTCAGGTGCGTATCTTTTAAATGAACCCCATTGGTATGGTGAATAGTTTCTGAAACTTTCAAACCAGCTTCCAGCCTGCATCGGAGCACCGCCCAAAACGGTTAAAACTAAGAGTAATAGTCTCTTTTTCATGATTTCTCCATGTTATGAAAAATAGTTATTTTTACTATACTAATGCTTAGTTTACTCTATACCCACCCCGCATTGTCAATAAAATGGCTATTTATTAAGTATTTTATATCAAATATGAATTAATTTTATGGGGGGGGGATAGGTATGGATGAAAACGTTTTTTTGTAAGAGTGAGTTCTTTTGGATCACGGGCAAAAGGAAGTTATCAACGAACCTCTGATATCGATATTGCCATTGATGCTGGTAATCCATTGACCATGACTAAAAAAGGGTCAGATCAATTCGATGCTCGATGCTCTTAATATTCCTCAGAAGATTGATGTGGTGGATTTTAATAGAGCTCCACAAGCATTAAAGGATAATATTTTGCGCGAAGGCATTGCGTGGAAAAGTTATTTATAAGCATTAAAAGTTTTTATAAACAAATAATAAGGGGCCACATTGACCCCTTATAAAATTATCAAATTTCTATTTTTATCCATTTATTAATGATTCTTTAACTTCAGAGAGCTCTTGTATTAGTTTTAAGTTATCCTTTATTTTATAACCATCGGAGCCTGGTTCTGATGAACTAAGATCTTGGAGGCCGTTATAGAGGAGTAAAGTAAGGCAAGCTCCTTTAAACCATCTATTTTGAAATGCAACAGGATATTTTGCATGTGCTAGCTTAAACATGCCATAACTTGTTAATGTGCCGCTTAAGGGGCCCGCTAGTATAGTTTGTGTGTCATACTTATAGTGCGCACATTATCATGATGCCGTGAAGCCCCAAAAAGCATATTTAAAAACTGTATTATTTAGAAATGAGAGTACTTCACGAGAAATGACGTAAATATCCGAGATAAACTTATTGTGTGTT
>JAKBEL010000007.1 GCA_021833825.1 bacterium | reverse complement strand
CAGCCATTGATTATCATTCTCCTGCGGAGTTTGAGCTACAAGGTTATGCCAATAAATCAAATCAATATTAAATGGAGGTTATTTAAGATTCGTGTTTTAATTGTGTACAAAAAGGTTGCAAGATCAAACCGACTTTAATGTATTTTTTCCACCTACGTGTCTACGTTTCACTTCGCTTACTTCAGCGGACAGGCAAATATGCCGTGGTATTATATTAAAGAAAGATGGCGCCTGCCAGTCCAGCTACGTTTGTCCAGGTCTACTGACTTGGCAAACTACGCCGGACAGTCTTCTCTTTCCTGGGCCTTCAAATTACCAATTTATAAAAATAGGTTCTCTTAAAAAAATGGCGATAGCCAGGCGAAGCTTGCCGAGCCGGAAGGCCCGGATAAGCGAAGACTGGTGGAGGCGATGGGAATCGAACCCATGTCCGCACTACGTTGAATCATCAGCACTACATGCTTATTCTTCAATGATACTCTATACGCTACCTTGAAGACACAATATTACGTATAAGACTGTTTAGTAATATTCCTAAAGCTACCAAACTGTTTATCTCACTCTAGGAATCTTATCTCTTTTAATACGAGTTAACAGAACTGATAAGCACGTCTTGTTAACAAGAATTACTTACGTACTAATTAAGCAGCGTAAGCAACTGCACCACTATATTGTGTTGCATTTATGTTTTGACCGATTGTTTTACGAGCACTCAATCAACGCTCGGCATGCACCTCAGACCCTCGATAACACGTCGAAGCCTGGACGCCCCCTGATTTTTCAAAGATTTCTTGTATGTGGCCTAGCCCCGCTCGTGGTGAATTGATTCACACCGAGCATCCTGAGGATCTTACAAAGTAAGATATCGAAGGAACCATCTAAATCAATTAATCGAATGATAATAATTGATCCTTCGATACTTTTTGCTAACGCAAAAAACTCAGGATGAGCGGAAAAGATGCTCAGTCAACTTACAAAATATCACCTAAATACAATGATACTTACATAGACCTTATCAAAAAAGTGTCTATTTGTCAAGATTTGTAGCCACGCAGCTCACGGTCAGTCTGCCGCTTAATATCACGCTCTTTAAGAGCCTGCCTTTTATCTGCAGACTTCTTACCCTTGGCAATACCCAGTTCAACCTTAATCAGATTTTTATCATTAAAATAGACCTTTAAAGGGACTACCGTAATTCCCTGACGTGATATATCGCTGATAATACGATTCAACTGGCGCCTACTTAAAAGTAATTTACGATTGCGAGTCGCATACTCTTCCTCACGACGAGCATAATCATATGCCTGTTTATAGAGAGTAATATGGCAATTTTTGAGCCAAAGTTCATTCTCTACTATCTGAGCAAATGACCCGGCCAATGAGACATGCCCTGCTCTGATTGATTTGACCTCATCACCAGCAAGAACAACTCCCGCTTCAATACGATCAAGAATCTCATAATCATGAAAAGCTTTTTTATTCTGTGCAACAATCTTCATCTATATTGCGCTTCTTTCTCAATAAATCTCTCAAAAAGGTATCTGATAGGAAAATACATACTTATTGCCAACAATAAACTCAATATATTTCCTCCAATAAAAAAGACCCATATGGCATGTGAGGAAAAACCCAAAGAGCTTCCCAGCGGCTCAAAAAATGATAGAAAAACTTGTGGCATAATAATGTTAACATCCCAAAAACAACATACCCATTTACCAAATAAATACCCACAACCATAGACCGGCACCATTGTCCATGGATTATTAATAAGGCAGGATACCATAAGAGTTACAGTAATATTAAATGATAATAACCAGGCCAATCCAACAGCCATAAGGGTATGCAGACCCACAAATGGTGAAAATGCTATAAAAATCCCTAAACACGTTGATCGTGCCAATGTGCATACCGATGTTTCAGCATGTAACAAGTTCTTACCAAACTGTTGTAATTTCTGTATAATCATTCATAGCCTTTACAGGTGTTTGTGTGATAAGTAAATAGTATAACTTAAAAATATAAAAGGTATACCCATGCACAAGAGCATTCTTTTGTTTAATATCGCCCTATTGTCAATGGTATTCGCTCATCTCAATGCGTCTTTAACAGTCGACAAAACATTGTGGCAAGGGAGCATTAAATTCCCATCAGATATTAAGATTAATGAACCTATACGAGTCTATTATACGGGTGAATCAATTCCCTGCGAAATCGATAATATTGGCCATCAAATCTGTTTTGCCCTCTCTGAATATAAAATGCGCACCGTATTTCATCTTATTATTATCGATAGCCGTGACTTTGTTTCGGAGCATAATACCGTACAATATTTTAAAGTAGCTCAAAACAGACCCTATAAACTATATGAACTTGTCTATACCCCAAATAAAGATTTTGCAAAAGCAGCCGATGCTGATGTCGATCAAAAAGGAGCATGGCAAATAACTCAAAAACGATTAGCTGATGATATGCGAATTCCAGATAGTGCAATTATTGTCTGCTATCATCCCCATTTAGTAAAGAATGTTGAAGGTGGAAATGCTATCGAATTACCCCGAATAGTACTTGATGAACAGATACTCAAGCAGTTAACTACAGAAGAACTTCATGACGCTTCTATTCAATTTGTGCTATCGGGGCTCGATTTTGACACTTTTCATACCAAACCGAGCACACAAGTTAGGAAAGATATTACAAAAAAAACAGTTCTAGCATTAACCGCATAATCTTATGAAACAGCCAACTATTTTAGCTATTGAAAGCTCTTGTGATGAGACTGCTGCAGCAGTTTATAATGAACATGAAGGAATGCTCTCAAATGTGCTCTTTTCACAAATAGAGCAACATAAACCTTTCGGCGGAGTTATTCCAGAGATTGCATCGCGCACACATCTGCAAAAGATTCGCCCTATCATCACTGAAGCCTTAGAGGCTGCACACAAAAAACTTGATGATATTGATATTATTGCTGTAACACACAAGCCTGGCCTTCCAGGATCTCTGTTGATCGGATTAAGTTTTGCAAAAGCGATCGCATACGCTCGCAATCTAAAACTGATTGGCGTTAATCATTTAGAGGGCCATGCCTTTTCTGCGATGATCGAGCACAAAATTCCATTTCCTTATATATGTCTGACAGCATCAGGCGGACACACCTCAATGTATCTTATAAAAGATTTTGGCGATTATGAAGTTATTGGCCAAACAGTTGATGATGCTGCAGGAGAGGCTTTTGATAAGATAGCCAAATTGATTAATCTCGGCTACCCAGGCGGCCCTATTATTGAAAAACTTGCACGAGAGGCTGATTTTAAAGATTACTTCCATTATCCAAGAGGCAAACAGGGAAATATTAACTTCAGCTTTTCAGGACTAAAAACGGCTGTACTTTATGACTTGGTCAAGCAGGATGCTTTTGACATGAAAACGAAAACATTTTTAAAAGATCATGATCTCATCTTAAAACAACAGGTCTCAAGCTCACTGCTTGTCTGTATTGGCGACATCTTTAAACAGAAACTCTCTGAAGCAATCAAACTTCATAAAGATGTCAAAGCTGTCTCTTTTGTGGGCGGTGTTGCATGCAATAGATATTTAAAAACAGAATTGGCCACATTCTGTAATGAACGTGGCCTTCAATTCTTTTTTCCATCACCGCAATACTGCACTGACAATGCTGCAATGATAGCTTTTGTGGGTAACTACAAAGCTAAACAGGGAAAGTTCTCAGATTTAACTCTTGATATTTTTGGTTAACCTTCAGTTCCACCATTTTTTTTGTTAATTGATTCCAAGAACTCTTGATTGGTCTTTGTCTTTTTCATCTTATTTATTAAGAATTCCATACCTTCAATGACATTCATACCTGCAAGGAACTTTTGTAATACCCAAACTTTATTGAGCATATCCTCTGATTGCAATAATTCTTCACGACGAGTACCGGAAACCAATAGATCAAATGCTGGATAAACACGACGGTTTGAAAGTTTACGGGTCATATGCATTTCCATGTTACCCGTTCCTTTAAACTCTTCGTAAATAACCTCATCCATACGAGATCCTGTTTCAATTAGAGCGGTACCGATAATAGTCAATGAGCCACCCTCTTCAGTATTTCGAGCTGCACCAAAGAAACGTTTAGGCTTTTGCAACGCATTGGCATCAATACCACCGGTCAAAACTTTTCCAGAGGCTGGCGCCGTTGCGTTATATGCACGTGCCAAGCGAGTCACTGCATCAAGTAAAATCACAACATCCCTTCCTGCTTCAACCAGACGCTTTGCCTTTTCAAGAACAATATCTGCAACCTGAACGTGTCTTTCTGGAGATTCATCAAAGGTAGAACTTATAACTTCTGCAGAGGTACCCTTTACAGTGCGCTTCATATCAGCAACCTCTTCTGGGCGCTCATCTATAAGCAATACTATCAGAAGAACTTCTGGATGGTTGGTAATAATGCTCTTTGCGATATCTTTTAAGAGAACTGTTTTACCAACTTTAGGGGGAGCAACAATAAGCCCCCGTTGACCTTTTCCTATAGGAGAAAAGAGATCCATAATTCGAGTAGAGATAACAGTTGGGTCATACTCTAGGTTAAACTTTTTATCAGGATGCCACGGAGATAAACGATCAAACGGCACACGATCAAAAAGCAGTGCTGGATCCTGGTAATTAACGCTATTAATTTTTAATAATGCAAAATATTTTTCATTCTCTTTTGGCTTTCTGATGACACCAACAACAGTATCTCCTGTCTTTAAGCCAAATCGACGAATTTGTGATGGCGATACATAGATATCATCTGGACCTGAGACATAATCAAACTTTGATAGACGTAAAAACCCAAAACCATCTGGCAATTTTTCAAGAACGCCTTCAACTTCAATCTCTTTTTCAGGATGGGCTTCGAGATATTTAATCTGTTCAAGCAGATCCTGCTTTGACATTAATGATGCACCAACAATACCATAGCGGCGTGCATAAAGTATCAATTCAGTGAAAGAGCGCTCATCTAAAGTCTTTTTAGGCTCAAACTGCTGTTGTGAATTTTTTTGTTGATGTTTTTGGTCATTTCGTTGATACCTGCGCTCTTCTGGGCCCTTTTCTTTAGGTATGGCAACAACCACTTGCTGCTGCTCCATCTGTTCCGGCGCAGTCATAACAGAAACATCACCCGATGCTACTTCATGTTTTTCTGCCTGTACAGAGGTTGCTGGCGCTTTTGATCGAACTGCATCAACCTTTTTTTCTTTAGCTTTTACCACTACCTGCTCATCCTTGGTCGCCTCGATACCATTCTGCGTATTTTCATGTGCTTTCATTAATGCCTCCTTATCTCAAAATGCATCTGTACAAATGACATGAAATGCCCCTGTGATTAAAAAATAATTATATATATGAATGAGACGAGCTCACTTTAGACTTTTAAGAATATACTGATTACATATTAAAATATTACTATTAAGGATCCCCTCAATAGAGATCCTCAATCTATGAGGCTACACATTTCAAAACATAGTGATCAATGTTAAGAAATAACCTTTTTATCTCTGTAGAACCACATAACAATGGGACTTGCAATATAGATTGATGAATAAGTGCCAAAGATTATGCCAACCAAAAGAGCAAGAGCAAAGCTACGCAGAGCTTCTCCGCCCAATACCAAAATAGCAAAAACTGTTAATGCCGTAGAAAAGCTCGTTAACAATGTTCTTCGCATGGTCTGATTCAAGCTCATATTTACTATATCATAAATCGATGAGCGTTTTAAAGTATTATTTAAATTTTCTCGTATTTGCGAGAAGATAACAATAGTATCGTTAATTGAATACCCTATGACAGCCAGAATTGCACCTATAACAGTTATTGATATCTCTCTATCAAAAAGTATAAAGATCGAAAGCATTATGAGAGCATCATGAATTAATGCAACAACAGAACCAACCGCAAATCCTACGGACCAAAAGCGGCCAGCTATATACAATAACATCAAAATAAGAGCTATTAAGATCGCTTTATACAAATTATATCGCAAAGCACTACCAACAGCTGCTCCTACTGCGTCATTTTCTAGAATAGTAACCTCATAATCAGGATTTGCCAGCTTGATAGAATCCATCATAGCAACAGCCAATCCCTGCGGATTACGTGCAAACTCTTTTACACGAACCAAATACTCATCCTCATCAAATTTACGAACGGTCGCATCCGGCCATTGCTCAGTCAAACCAGCATGAACTTCAGAAAATCCGATAGGTTTGTCAAATTTAAAAAGAACCTGAGTTCCTCCAGTAAAATCGACGCTATACGAGAAGGCATGACCGCGGGTATTAATTCGATATACAGACAACACCGCCGCCGACATTAAGATCGTGCATGAAACTATAAGACTTATCCATCTGTAGCGCAGAATATCAATCATGGAACTCTCCGGTTAAAAACATGTATTTAGAGTATAAAGTTTCTTCATAATAGAAGTTTTTAATCTATGACGCAAGTAGAACTCTTTTAAGGCTGGGACCTTGGCCCAACAGACTAAGCGCTCTGAACAACTGAAACGTATCTTCTTCCTCTTGGGCCATAATGGAATTTAACAAGACCTGTACCTATTGCATAGATAGTATGATCATTGCCCAACCCAACAGATTTACCAGGATGAATACGTGTACCACGTTGACGTACAATAATTTCACCGCCTGTAACTCTCTGCCCATCAAAAAGCTTAACGCCTAATCGCTTACTATGACTATCACGACCATTCTGGGTGGATCCACCCGATTTACTGGTTGCCACTGTGTTTCCTTACTTTTATGTTAATATAATTTTAACAGAATTGATTACATGAACTGACTTTTACAATAATCGGCTCATATATGATCAGACTATAGCCCATTCTTTAAAAAATGTCAAAAAAGACTCTTTATAAAGATATCAAAGAGATCCCCCTTCTATTGACGCTTTCAAATGGCCTTTAGAGGTATAATAAGAGAATGTAATTCATCTTTTATACCTCTAAAGAAGCCTCTTCGTGAAACAACTTGTACTTGTATTGAGCCTTTTAATGGCACAACAATCTATCTGTATATCACCCGTATACAAGGTTTTGGATACCTTTGGTGCTTTAACCGATTATATCGTAACCAAAGGGGACCTTTCTCCTGAAAATGTGGCCCTTTTTGATCAAGTCGCTAATGATTTAGGCATAGCTAATCGTGAAATCAAGGCTAAAAATTCAGGCCTCTTGCTTCGTCTTTTTTTCGGCTATCATAATCCCGTAGCCTGCCAAGGGACTAATAGAGTCTATTTAAATGACTCTGTGCTTAACGCGCTGAACCTCAATGAGAGAAAATTCATTATAGCCCACGAGCTCACCCATCACCAAGATCATCATCTGTTTAAAAGACAATTTCTCATCTATATATTATCAATACTCAAAGTAGCCCTCACTTATAGCGCCTGTTTTGATAATAATGAGAGCTACCTTCACAAATATATGACCAATGGATGGTCACTGGCAGGAATTGAATTTAACATATTTGCGTTAATCCTTGCGCAATATGCACAACAGCAAGAGTTGGCCGCTGATGCTAATGCTCTTCTCTCTACTGATATTGATATGCAAGATGCTGAAAAAGCCTTACAACAAGTTCACTATCCCGATACAAAAGAATGGCCTTTATATGGCAGAATAATAAACTTTTTTAATTATTACCTCATGGAATATTTCTGTACGCTACCAGTAGTAAAAGAGCACGTTCCACATATCGCCTCTTTTAAGGATCGTATTAAAGCGCTTAAAAAAAGGCACCAGGAAAAACTCGTTGATCTTTAAAAATCCTGCTTTAGTAACAATCTAGCATCAAAAAAGAGCCCATTTATATTGGGTTCTTTAAATATCTAAGCCCAACTATTTATTTTGGTTAAAATTTATTGCTATTATGAAATAAAAATGAAAGTTTATCTAAACCAATTTAAATAAAAAGGGCGAATCTTATGGATATTACACTTACCTGTTATAAATGTGGCTGTGGTTGCGACAATAGCTGCCAAAAGGGCTGCGAATGCTCCTGCAAGAATAACAATTGCAAAACCTGCCATAAAAATGGCCATAGCCAATAATATTATATTATCAAGTAGGGCCAATAGTTAATCTCTATGGCCCTACTTGATATGAAATGGAGCATTTTCAAAATGAAGATTAAAAAAAATAGGCAACCTCAAAGCAGCATCGGCAAATATTTTGCTGAACTGAAAAAAGAGGAGGCTTTAGCTAAAAAAGATAGCACAACCAAAAAAGAGAAGCCTTCTAAAAAGAAGAAAAAGATCTCTAAGTAGAGAACCCCTACTTAGTCACCTCTTTCCAAGTATGCCCATATCGAGTTGTCACCTGCAATGGCACATTCCAACTGGCCACGCCTTCAAGCATATCTTTTGTTAAGGCCTCAGCCTCTTTCTGTTGATTCTCATTTACTGAAATCAGAAGTTCATCATGAATCTGCAAAAGCAGATGCGCATCAATATTGTGCTCTTTAAATGCCTTTACAAGCCGTATCATGCCTATCTTCATAATCTCTGCGGCAGTTCCTTGCGCAACGGTATTTATCGCAACACGCACAGCCTCTTGATACAATGCATTATTTGATTCATAAAGAGCTGGGATGTATCGCCGACGACCGTAAAGAGTTGTGACATAACCCTTTGATTTTGCCTCTTCTATAACTTTTTCCATCCATGCACGAACTCCAGGATATTGTTCAAAATAGGTATCAATATAGAGCTTTGCATCTCTAAATGGAATGCCAAGATCTTTTGATAGCCCATAAGGAGTAAGCCCATAAAGAACACTAAAATTTATTCGTTTGCCAATCTGACGCTGATGCTGAGTAACTTGACCTACTGAAACATTAAATAACAGCGCCGCTGTTTCAGTATGAATATCAGCTCCCTGCTCAAATGCCTTAAGAAGATGCTCATCTTGTGAAAGATAGGCAAGAACACGCAATTCTATCTGTGAATAGTCTGCTGAAAGAAACAGATACCCTGGCGCCGATTTAAACGAGGCGCGAACCTCAATGCCATAACCTTCACTATCTGCTGGAATATTCTGCATGTTTGGGTCAAAACTTGAAAGCCGACCTGTTGCAACTGCGGTCTGATTAAAATGAGTATGAATGTGACCAGTCTTTGGATTAACATATCCAGGCAGAGCATCAATGTAGGTACTCTTTAATTTTGCAAGCTCCCGATATTTTGCAATCAATCCAGGAATTGGATGATCTTTTGCAAGCGCTTGAAGCACCTGACTATCTGTTGAAAAACTACCCTTTGCACTCTTCTTTTGAGGAATCAATTTTAATTCATGAAACAGAAGTTGCTCAACCTGTTTAGGAGAATTGAGATTAATACCAGCATAAGAAGGGCCTGCCAACTTAATAATCTCATCTTCAATCTCTATCATCTCAGCAGTTACACGTTTGCCAAGAGCTGCAAGCGACTCTTTATCTAAATAGATACCCCTCTCTTGCATATCAAAAAGAATCTCTTGCAAAGGCTGCTCTATTGTTTCAAACAACTCTTGCTGCCCCTCTTTGATCAGAAGATCTTTAAGAACAGCATACAACTTCAATGTCTGATGGGCATCAGCAGCCGCATACGCTGTTGCTAAATCTAATGGCACTTGAGAAAAATTTTTATAACCATTCTCTTTTACAACTTGACCATAAGACCACATCTGTTCATTAAAATAATATTCTGAAAGATCCTTTAAACCTGACTTTTGCCATCCCTTATTGGTCAATTTTGCAGCCAATAGAGTATCAAAAACAATGCCCTTAAGATCGATCCCCGCATGCCAAAACACAGCCTTATCAAAAGGAGCATGATGAAGATATTTCTTTATCGTTTCATCTTCTAGTATTGGCTTTAATGCACTGAGTACATACTCTTTTGAAAGTTGCTTCTCTTCTACATTATGACCAAATGGCACATACCAAGCTGTTCCAACTTCAGTTGCAAAGGATATGCCAATAAGAGGATCGGCCATAGGATTCAAACCCGTTGTTTCAGTGTCAATGGCAAATACTCCCTTTTTTTGTAAATCTTTGACCAGCTGCTCAAATTGCTCTTCTGTTACTACCTTCTTAAATGGATAATTAATCGGCTTTTTTTGCTCTACTTTTTCTGAATATACTGTAGGCTCCTGCGCAAAGAGAGATGTTTGGCCATCTAAAAAGCTGGTCTGGGCTTGCTGTTGGGGCAACTCTTTAAGTAGACTCTGAAAATTAAGTTGTTCAAACAATGAGCGCGCTCTCTGCCAACTATTATGATCAAAAGTAAGATCATTCTTTACAACATTCAATTGATAATATTTTAGCAAAAATAATTCATAACTTAAAAAAGCATTCTCTCTATTCTGCTCTAAAGCATTGCGCATGCGTTGCTTTGTAACATTATGCAGATGGTTATACATATCTTCAAGAGAACTAAACTGAGTCACCAATTCAAGAGCACCCTTTTGCCCAATACCGTGGACACCTGGAATATTATCAGAACTATCGCCCAGCAATGAAAAATAGAATGGTAACTTAGCAACAGGAACTCCCATCTTCTCTTGAAATGCCTGCTCATCATATAAAATATCTTTAAAAGAATCATATATAAAAATATGCTCTCCGATTATTTGTCCCATATCTTTATCAGATGTAATTAAGACAACATCGAATCCCCGATCTTTCATATCTTGAGCCAATGAATACATAAGATCATCAGCCTCAATGCCAGGTTTTGCAATCTCATAAAGACCTATTTGATGGTTAAATATATTGATATGTTTTTTCTGTTCAAATAGATCACTTGGTGGAGCTTGGCGCGTCGCTTTATAATCTTCAAATATTTCATGGCGAACCGTTTTGCCGGGAGAATCCCAGACAACTGCCATATAATGAGGATTAAACTTAGTAATTAATTTTTTTATCATGCGGACAAAACCATAAACCGCTTGAACCGGCTCACCCTGCTTTGTATGCAAAGGCGTCATGGCATAATATGCACGATATAAAAATGATGATCCATCAATCAAATAGATGGTATTTTTTGGATCCAATGTTTTCATTAAATATGCCCTTTGGCTGCTTGAAATGCTTAGCTAATTTTCAATTATCAGTATAACAAAATTAAACCCTATTGATACCGCAAAGATCTTATGTTTTTTTACTCTCATTAGCGCTATACTATATTATTATGTTCATACAAGTGCGCCTGCTAAAAGGATTTCCACAACCACTCATTTATGAAGTTCCTCAAGAGTTACAAACAAAAGAACTTCTGGGAAACATTGTTCGCGTCCCCATACAAAAAAGAATCGAACAGGCATTAGTACTTAATGTTTTTCACTATAGGCCCAAAACAGACTTCACCATTCGCTGTATAGCTGCTCTTGAACAACTTCCTCATGATCACCATTACATGCCGTTCATTAAACAGTTGGCGCATTATTATCAAACATCAGAACTCCATTATCTAAAGCGGATATATCAATTTATTGCACAAAAACCGGTCAATACTGACCATGCTCTTGCAACAGAAAGTGGCAATGATACATCAGTACAATTGACTGAAGAGCAGGAACGGATTGTCAATGCAATTACACATGATATGAATAAACATCAATTTGCACCAACACTGATTCATGGAGTTACCGGATCAGGAAAAACAGAGGTATATAAAAAATTGCTCATGCATGCTTATATACAGGAGAAAAGTTCGCTATTGTTACTTCCTGAAGTGACGCTTGCATTACAATTTGAACAGCTACTCAAAGCTCAGATGCCTAAAGATTTGCATATATATAGTTTTCATTCAGCATCAGCAACAAAAGATAAAAAACTGATTTGGCAACGCTTACTTGAACAAAAACCGACCATTATCCTTGGTGTACATCTGCCAATCCTTTTACCTTTGCCGAATCTAGGTATCATTATTATCGATGAAGAGCATGAAATTGGATATCAAGAAAAGAAACATCCTAAAACAAATAGTAAAGAGGCCGCTCTATTGCGCGCACAATTGCATAATATTCCTATTGTTTTAGGATCAGCAACCCCATCGATTAGCTCCCTTTACAATGTCAAAAAAAGAGGATGGCAATTTTTTCAACTAAAAAAAAGATTTGCAGGAGCATTTCCCACTATTAAAATAGTTGAACTAGCAGACCGCAAACAGCGCAGAAGCTTTTGGATTAGCCAAGAGCTACAGACTGAAATCAAAAAAAGGCTTGCACAGAAAGAACAGGTTATCCTCTTTTTAAATCGACGAGGGCATAGCTTTTTTGTTCAATGCAAAAAGTGCAGCTTTATTTTTGAGTGCAAAAACTGCTCTGTAAGCTTAACACTTCATGATGATGAGCAGCTCATCTGCCATTATTGCGGATTTTCACAACAATTGCCCCACAACTGTTCTGCCTGCAAAGTAGATCAAAAAGAGCTTATAAAGAAAGGAATCGGTACTCAACAACTGGTCTCTATTGTAGAGCGACTATTTCCCTATGCACGGGTTGCTCGAGCAGACTTTGACACCAGTAGTAAAAAAAAGCAATGGCAAGAAACAGTGACAAAGTTTCACAATCGTGAACTTGATATTCTAGTTGGAACACAGACCATTACCAAAGGGTACCATTTTCCTTATGTTACACTGGTTGGCATCATCTGGGCTGATCTGAATTTACATTTCCCGCGCTATAATGCAACAGAAACAACACTACAACAACTTATTCAAGTCGCAGGGCGCGCTGGAAGACAGACTGATCATAGCCTTGTTATCGTACAAGCTATTGCACAACATCATGCCTTTTCATACCTTCAAGAGACCGATTATTTACGGTTCTATCAAGATGAAATAGCCATTCGATCAATGGTTGAGTATCCGCCTTGCACAAGGCTTGTTGAAATCGAATTAAAACATACTAATGAACTTATTGTTCAACATGAAGCTGAACTGTGTGCACAACAGATTCTTCACTTAATAGATGCTAAATATAATGATGTAAAGCTACTTGGCCCCGCAAAGCCACCAATAGCAAAAATAAAGAATGCGCACACAAGGGTTATCTTTTTAAAACATGAGAGTATGCAAATCATTCAACAATTATATCAACTGATTGATAAGTCAAAGTATAAAAGTTTAGTCTTCTTTACTCCTAATCCATTATAATGTGTTTTTTCATTTTTCTTAAACTCATTTTCTTAATCTTCAATATCTTTTTTTCTTTTCATATTCTTTTTTTTAATTTCTTTTTGCCCTCGCCGGGCTGGCACTAAGAGGTTCTTGTCAACCTCTTAGTAATCTAGACACAAAAGGAGCACCTTTTGTATCCCTAACCGGTTTGAAGCGTGAACACTCGCCTATTGGCTCCATTCAGCTGCAAACCTTACATCTGATACATATTATTTTATATTAAGTTCTGATAGCGAGTCCCAGACCCGAAGCTCGTAGAGCGTGTGGTCTGCGTTACGATCCGTCGTCGTTATGTTTCACATAACTATGTCGGGACAAGGCGAGAGAAGCGATCCAACAGCATGTTGGTGGCCAGGATTATCAAGGAGGTTGCCAAAAACCTCACTTGATGCCACACGCGGCGAGCGTGAAAAAAAAATATGAAATATAAAAGAAAATATTGATTAATTAAAAGATAAAACAAAGAAAAAAATTTAGCCTTTGTCCGGCGAGGACAAGAAAAAGTACTTTCGGTACCACTTTAACTCTTCAATTGACTCTTTAATATCAGCCAATGCTCTATGCGATTCTGCTTTTTTAAATTTCACATTTGGACTATTGGGATACCACTGACGTACTAATACTTTAAGTGAACTCACATCAACTATACGATAGTTAAGATAATCGGTAATACGTGGCATATATTTACGCAAGAATATACCATCCTGCCAAACAGAATTACCGGCAAGAACCGCTTGATTCTGTAAGCAATATTGCCCAATAAAAGATAATGTCTGCTCTTCTGCTTGCGCCAATGACACTGTTGACGCTCTTACTTCATCAGTAAGCCCCGATTTTGCATGTAAATCTTTCACTACAGGAATCATAGCCTCAAGGGCACCCTCTGGTTGATGAATCACAATATCGGGCCCCTCTGCTATAATATGCAGATTAACATCAGTAATAATGGTCGCAATTTCAAGCAGAACATCTTTGGTAATATCAAGACCCGTCATTTCACAATCTATCCAGACAAACTTATCAATGATAACATCTTTTTTTGACATTAATTATTCCTCATCATCCATACAAAAAAATGTTTCATGCTCATTTGGATCACTCTCAAAAGGTAAAGCTGAGCAACTTTGATCTTCTACTTCCTCTTTGACAGCAACAGACTCTTTAACAAAATTAATTGGCAATTCATTCTTAGGCAATGTCCTTTCAATAATAACAAGGGCTTTAGACTTAGGCATCTTTTTTTCAGAAGCATATTTTGCCGCAAGCATATCTGCGACCCCTTCAATAAAAGGTTCTCGATGAGGAGAGACCATAGAAATAGCAATTGGAGGAGTAGATGGTGGCAAAAAAAGTACTCCTGACGGTGACGCTGAAAGTGATAATGCACTCTTATTCTTAATGTTATCCTCTTCAGATGCTGCAAATGATAAAGCACAACAACATACAAATAAAAATACCGTAATCATATGTTCTATTTTCATATACATCCTTCTAGAATAGGCTATACATAGAAACATCACTGTTTCAAGAGTAGTACTGTTTATATTCAAAACTCAATAGTTCCATTTTACTTGCAATACGAAACTATTTGAACTACAATCCTTAGCAAAAAGCTAATATAACCTATTTTAGAGAAGCGGTACATGCAAAAAATAAAGGTTGGAGTATTAATGGGAGGCAGATCTGCTGAAAAAGAGGTCTCTTTTAATTCAGGGCGGACCGTATGCGATCATTTAGATACAACGCGATACGATATCATACCAATCTTTCAGACAAACAAAGGATCTCTATATCTTCTGCCATCACACTTTTTACATCGGGGTAAAATCAGCGATTTTGAACATCGCCTCACCAATGAAGCAAAAGCAATTGCGTGGGATGATTTAAAAGAGATAATCGATTTTATGTTTATTGCTGTTCATGGACAGTTCGCTGAAGATGGCACCTTGCAAGGATTTTTAGAACTTTTACAGATTCCTTATTTAGGATCAGATGTTTTTGCAAGCGCTCTCTGCATGAATAAAATCATGCAACAAAAAATATTGGAAGCTCATAATATTAAAGTTCCTCGCACCATCTCTTTACAACCTTATCAGATCGATGATATCGATTCAATTATCTTAAAAATGGAAAATTCTAATATAGCCTTTCCATGTATAGTAAAACCTGCACATGAAGGATCAAGCTTAGGAGTATCTGTTGTTTTTGATAAAGATAAATTAATACATGCATTACATCATGCAAGTACTATTGCAAGCAAGAAACAGCCAGTTATGGTTCAAGAAAAAATTTCTGGCATGGAATTTGCGTGCATTATTATTACCGATTATCACTCAAATAGATTCGTTCCATTGACTCCAACGGAGATTGTTCCTGAAGATGGAACCCATTTTTTTTGTTACGAACAAAAATATATGCCAGGACGGTCAGAAAAACATACTCCCGCACGATGCTCGCAAGATATGATAAAGAAAATAGAAGATGTATGTGTAAAGTCAATGCAAGCTCTTGGCATGACCAATATTGCACGTATTGATGGATTTATAAATAAAGAAGGAGATATTATCATCATCGATCCCAATAGTCTTTCTGGGATGGATCCTGCAAGTTTTATTTTCCGTGCTGCTGCAGAATATGGCATGAACCACACTCAACTCATTAATCATATTATAGAGACAGAGCTACACGCCTATGGCATGCTCGAACCAATACTCAATCAAGAAAAAAAAGAATTGGAGATTATGCAGACAAAAAAATTACGCATTGCAGTACTACTTGGTGGCAGTTCAAATGAGAAAGAGATATCATTAGCCTCGGGTCGAAATGTGTGCTATAAACTATCACCACAAAAATATGAAATAATTCCAGTTTTTGTTTCACAAAATAATGAACTTTATCCCATAGGGCCAAAGCTGTTGATACGTAATTCAACAAAAGAGATCGAAAACCTTTTAGAATCTACAGAAAAGATCAAGTGGGCAGACTTGCCTTTAATTGCCGATTTTGTATTTATTGCGCTACATGGTGGCATGGGAGAAAATGGTTCTATTCAAGGAGCTCTTGAAATGCTCAATCTTCCTTACAATGGCTCCTCTGTTCTTGCAAGCGCGTTATGCATGGATAAATATAGAGCATGTAATTACTTGCGCAGTTGCGGATTTGATGTTCCACAAGGACAGCTTTTGAGCAAATCAGACTTTTTTAATAATAGAGATCAAGTATTACAAAATATTATGACTTCTATGCAATTGCCTTTAATTATCAAACCGCATGATGATGGATGCAGCGTTCTTGTTCAACAGGCAATCACTCAGAATGAATTGATCTTCGCATTAGAAAATATATTCACTAACGGAAAGGATCTTGCTCTTGTTGAAGAATGTATTTCAGGTATGGAGTTAACCGTCTCTTGTATTGGCAATGAAACACCATTTGCATTGCCACCAAGCCAAACTATTGCCACATCAAACATTCTTTCTATTCAAGAAAAATTTCTTCCCGGAGCTGGAGAGAATCAAACTCCCGCACCACTACCTGCTAGTGCATTATCATTTGTTCGAAGAACGATTGAAGAGATATATGCGGCTCTTAATCTAAAAGGATATTGTCGCATTGATTGTTTTTACCAAAATCCATCAGAAAGCCCTACAGGAAAAGAACGCTTAGTATTTATCGAAGCGAATACACTTCCAGGAATGACTCCAGCTACCTGTATTTTTCATCAAGCGGCCGAAGTTGGACTGACTCCAGCAGAATTTATTGATAAAATAGTTGCATATGGCTTACAAGAGGGTACAATAGTAACAGAAAATGCTATTAATTACATAACATCTCATGAGATATGAAACAACTATTACTCTTCTTGTTATTAACAACCAGCTTTATCTTTAGCGCAGATGAACCCTCTTTTCTTATAAGATTTCGAGACAAACCAGGCATATACAAAATAAAAGTGGAGATGGTCAAAAACGTAAAGATCAATGATTCATCTGATACATACGATACAATCTCCTCTATCTCTGAATACTATGAACAGGAAAATGAGGTGGAATCATATGTTCTTCCATATATTACGATTCCACAAGGTGCTGAATTTCTTAGACTTAGCATACGTAGTGGAGAAAAATTCACCAGAGGCTGGCGCCACTATTTTTCTGTTTCTGAATGACAGAAACAAATGAGCTTAGTCAAAACTAATAAAATAACTTGTCCAGGAATTAAAATTAAAAATCAATTCGAAAAAGTCTTAAGATCGACAAAGCTTGCATATGTTATTGAATCTGATTCTATTATGATTCAATAACATATCTCAATCTAAAAAACTGGTAAAAATTTAAAGATTATAAGAGCAGCAACTGTATTGCTTATACATACCGCAATTGAAAATTTTTCAAAAGGAAATCTATACCAAGCCCGAATAAATGCAAAAAAAGCGATCTGCAAACCGCTATAAATAACACCTAATAAAAAACATGCTGCAAGGGGATGAATCATATTTTTCACTCCAGATGCATCAACCGTTATACCTAGAATGAGATCTAAAACAACATGAACTAAAAAAGTAAATAGAAGCGATGCACATGCTTGCGAGCATATAGCATAAAAGACAGAAGATATAATCTTCTGCTTTGCATATTTTATCAATAACAGAATCAGGATAAGCACTGCAACAATGGGGTGATAGAGCGCAAAAGTAAATGACCAGATCCACTCAGAAATGAGAAATTGGGCAAAAGAGACAAGCAACTTCATAGGCCAACAACCGCCACAAATCCTAACTTCAAAATACTTGCAACAATATTACTTGTTATGACAATCATAACAAATGAGAGTGATGAAAGGCGATTTGGTATCACTATCATCCCAAGCTGAACAACAACAACACTCAAGAAAAACAGAATGCTTGAAGCCAATGTTGTCTGCATAACCAGATCTTGAATGGTCAGTGGAAAGCAGATACATTCTAAACAATTCATCAACCATGCTGTCATACAAAACATGCGAGCCAAAAATGCAAAAAAAGCAAGAGTAATTATTATTGAGAATAGAGTTTTTGAAAAAACCTTTTTAAACAGAACAAAAAATGCCGATGATGGCTGAGTTATTAAAAATAATCCACCCATAACGGCACTATTAATTACAGAATATATTCCCAATGTAATTGCTATCAAAACCATCTGCAAAGATATCATTTTCTATTTCCTTTTTATAAGAATTAATAGGATATGATTCTACCTCAGAGATGATCATAAAGCTAGGGGGCCCCGGTCAATAATTTCATAATATGGTATTCTTATAGTATGAATAACCTTATATTTAAGAATGAGTGATGAAAAAACAGATATTAATTTCCATCGTTTTTACAGGTTTGGCAACCTGCAGCTCTTTCGCCTCTGAGACTATATCTTCAGAATCTAACTCACAAATCGCTTCATGGGCAGAAAAGTATCCCACCTGTTATAATAGTCTCTATCTGACCGCCGACACAGCATTAACTGTACTTGCTGGCTACATCTATACAAAACTATTCTCGTCTGAACTACTTCAAAAGGACTGGCCTGATTTATCTGCCTTTGTGTTTGATATGAAGCAATCATATAATGGAATTCATTTTCTCATTGCTAACGTTATAATGCTTGCAACACATCAAGCAATACATAAGACAACATATGGCAACATATTTGAAACAACTGATGAACAGTCAAAATATAAAGCTGGCTTAATCTTACTCTCTAGCGCACTAGCTGGATACTTTTTGAATCATTATATCAACACTTAATTAACACTAGGTTCTTTTATTTCAAAAGGATCGTGCCAATTTTCTATAAGTTCAACAATAAGCTTACGACGAGATTTCTGAGCAAGCTCTATAGATGTACGACTCTTATCATTTTTTTCCCATTTATTTGCACCATGTATCAGAAGAGTCTTTACAGCTCTATATGCGCCATATCTAGACGCATAATGAAGAGGCGTATTGCCATCATTGTCTTTTATATTAAGATCAGCACCTTGCTTACACAAGATCTCTAAGACATCGTATCTATTAAAAAGCGAAGCATGATGGCATAATGACGCGCCAGAGATGTCCTGAGCATTAATATCTGCACCATCTATAACAAGACTCGCTATATCTTCAAGCAAACCCCCTTGCAACACTGCCCTAAACAATTTACAAGTTAATTTTTGCCGTCTAACTTCATCTATATCAGCAATTTCAGATGCATATACCTGGAAAATAATTCCCAACAAACCTATCATAAAACTTTGAAAGATCATAAACGCCTCTCAATCAACAGCAGGCTCTTTTATTTCAAGACCAACACCAGAGGCGCAGTTATCCATAAGAAAAACAACACCTTCGCGATTGGACTCGTTAGCGCATTCTATAGGCCTTTTTCCATTACAAGTTCTTATTTCTGTATCTGCACCATACTTTAACAAAACCTCTAAAGCATCTAAGGAGCCACAACCCGATGCTACATGAAGGGGCGTATAAGAATCCATATCTTTAGCATTCACATCAGCTCCTTCTTGAACAAGAATCTCTATAAGATGAGCTAAATTGAGTCTTGCCGCGTGATGACATATTGTATCTTCAAAAGAACCTCTCACATTTGGATCTATACCGGCTGCAATAAGATCTTGTAGTCCTTCAAGAGATTCTCCTGTTTTCACAGCTTCAAGCACCCTCCAACTACGCTCATGCTTTTCATCGGCAGCATAGCCTTGAGCAGCTCCTAATAAAAACACAGCTACCATCAATCTTTTTAATATCATAATATATCCCTTTTGTTTATTGAATCGGTTTCTTCTATTTCAAAAAAGCCCCCACCAACTCTCTCTATATATATTCAAGCCACACTTAATCAATGCCAGGCTCTTTTATTTCAGAAAAACTTTCCCATTCTTCTAGGCATTTCACAATATTTTGATGTTCATTATATCGTGCAATACTTATTGGGGTCTTTCCCCAAACATCTTTTTCTTGCGTGGCACCACATGCAAGAAGAGCCTGCACAGAATGCAACGCACCATTAACAACCGCAAAATGAAGCGGAGTGCTCTCTTTTTCACCCTTAGCATTAACATCTGCACCTTTTTGATAAAGTATCTCTATCCGATCACCTCTATCACATGCTGCAGCCATATGACAAGGAGTGCAACCTTCCCAATCTGCAACATTCGCATTAATGTTATGCTCTTCTAACAAATAGAATAAAAGCGCATTGTCTTCAGAACTACTTGTTGCTGCATAATGGAGTGCAGTAGATCCACCAATACATTCACCCACAAATTCAATTTTTGCACCACGCTCAATAAGATTTTTTATATCTATAAAAGAAGCATCATCCTGAAATGCACGCAATAATTGCCAATCTAACCCGTGTTGATCAGCTGCATGTACATGCAGCGCTATCAATAAAGCTATACTCATCAGTCTTTTCACGATCATAAAATGCTCCTTTGTTTAAAAAACATATCTTTATATGCAAATTAATACTAATAATAAAGAAGGTTTTTAATATTGTCAAAAAAGCTGAACGACTAAAGATAATCTCTCAATCTATGCTCCAATGTAATTGGGCAAGAACCATTTAGTTTCGTCTTCACCGAACCTGAATCCAGCACCAATAAAAAAACTTTTATTGCAACGGCTTATAAAATCATCAACGCCAAGAGCAAGGTATACATGATTGAACAGAAATAGGCGATTGATCCATTTCAAGTGCGGACGATTATCATCAATACGATTTTGTCCCCAAAAGTCATATATTTTAAAAGTGGACATAAAGCTATAATGACCTTTCTGAAACACAAAAAGGTCCGCCGCTACACCACCGGTTCCTTCAATTAATCCCGCACGAAGTGAAAAATTGCGATACCATTTGCCAAACTGAAGATCAACTTTGAATGAATTTCGCTTGACCACCTTTTTGTTGTTGTTATAGATATACTGATATCGCGCCCAATCAGGGAGGCCTTCCGGAGGACAGATTTCATTAAGACAGTTATCGGTATACTCATTCAACGTTGTTGTTCGAGTGATATATCCTTTTTGCGATGTGGTAACCCCAATTAAATAGAAATAATCGGGTCTCGGATATATGCGAGCTTCAAATATTCCTTTTGAATCTTTAAAACAGGTATGCTCTGCTCGCTGTAACATATTTTCAATATGGCCATCATACACAAAAAAGAGATCATTAAAGCGCGAGAAGCTTGTCTTAATATCTGTTGAAATACTATTAATATTTTTAAAACTCTCTATAACATCTGGTGATACCGATTGAAGATCACTCGTTGTTTTTGAAACATTGCCTGCAAGCTGATTAACATTTGGCAACAGATCAACTCTCAATTGACTGACCACTTGCTTTATATCACCAATCAGTCCACTCAACTCTTGAGCAACCTGAGCGCCTGCAAACATCTGTTTAAATGATGAAGAGACCTCTTGAATATCATTGGCTATACCTTTAAAAGTGATCATCAATTCATCTACCGATGTGGCTCCAATATTATCTTGCATCAGCTTGCCGCCCGGCTTGATTCTTTCTTTCAACGGATTCCCTGCGACAAGCTCAACATAAGTTGGCCCCAAAATGCCCTCTTTGCGGACTATGCCATAAGCATCTTCATATAAACAATATGATGGATCAACAAGTATATCAACGCGGGCATAAAAACCATCTTTTGCTATCAGATGAATATCATCAACCCAACCAACTTTTACCCCTGCAACCTTAACTTCAGCTTTTTTTAATAATCCTGAAATGTCTTTAAAATAGACTTCATAGAGAGCATAATGATCACTGCGTACTTTAAATGTTCCTAATTGAAATCCAACGTAAACAAATAAAGCAATGGCAGCAAGCACAAATATGCCGATCTTCGCCTCTCGTGTATAATGCAAAGTTGTTCCTTGTGAAGATCACAGCCAATAAACCTTTTTTATTGTTACATCAGTCGACTTTCCAGAGTTTGGACATTCAACTATAGCAAGCAGACGCGTTGTAACACGCCCAACCGTTGCATAAGACAATACAGAAAATACGTTTGCTTCAAATGTACTGTTCAGTAATGGCTGTAAACTTTTTGGTATACTATTATATTCTTTCCCATAAAGTGGCTTCATAAGCTTATCCCACTCTGATTGCCACTGAACATTAAGTTTAAATGGTTTGAGCCATTCTGCAACCATCTTTTTTCTTTCTGCAACATCTTTTGATGAAAAACCAAGGATTGTTGCCATCGATTGTGAAAGCAACCATGGATTTAAAGAACGCTTTGCGGTCCATACTGTAAACAGATCGGTTAAATAGACTTTTGACTGCTTGCCCTCCGATGGTTCATAAAAAATAGTATCTTTAAATGCTGCAAATTCTTTTGTGAGCAATTCTGTTGCATCGTTAAAACGGAACTTTCTCTCTTTGAACATCTTTTCAAAAGCACCTAGCAGATCTGATCCATTGATAGTTTTAATCTTTTCAAACAAATCTTTCAACATATTCTGTGTATTGGTTGCATCAACAAACTGCTTTTTTTCAAAATCATAAAGAGCATTGAGATCTATTTTTCCATTTTCAGACATAATACAAAATTTAATTTTCCCATCAATACCTTCAACGCTCTCCGTCAAATTGATCTCCTGCCATCTATTCAAAGATGGCAAAACAATGGTCAACATATCTTTAATACGATCTTCTTGAGTCGGCTTTTTATCTTTCTGTTCTTCTTTGCGGGCAACTTTAGGAGAGACTATCTGACTGACCGCAAGAGAGATCCCACTCTGCGCTAAAACATATGATTGCTTCTGTTCAATGGCAATATTGGCATAAGGAACAAAAATAGAGCCCTTATTGGCAATATAAACAACAAGAAACATCGACAAAAAAACGAGCAACAGTGTTAATGTGAGAATATATCCCGATTTTTTTTTATAGATCATGCTCTGTATAACCCACGAATATTGTCAACAACTTTATTTGCACTTGAAACTAGCAACTCTTTACGCTCTGCCTTCTTCTGATCTTTCTGCGCAACTTCAGGCTTTTTCTTTTCAGCTGCCTGACCTGGAAGTTCAGTAAATTTTGCAGCAATCGGAACAACTATAGTAAAATCTTTAGCCCCAGAATATTCATTATTCCACAGACTAATCTCTAAAACGACCGTCTCTGGAATTTTAACTTTTGACCTCAAATCCTTCTCATCTTTGCCAATATGCCAATCTGCAAACTCTTTAACTTCTGATGCACCCTCTTTTTCTTCCGTTACAAGAAAATTTATTGTGCAAGATTGAATATCATCAACAATAACATACCGTTCTATTTGGCTCTCTTGGCCAAGATATGGCGCCAGCTGAAGATCTGCCCCCTCTTGACGATATAACGTAAAGCGTGGTTTTTCTTTTGCAGCTGATTTATCAAGCTCTAAAGTATAAACAACACGGGCAATATTGGGGCGCGGCTCGCCCGACTTTGAACTCCAATATGCTCGAGCAGGATTATTAGTAATAAAACTGAACATCTTAAGATTTTTATTCTCATTTTTACTCACAAACGGATCTTTAAGTACCGGCGCCTTATCTTGACTCTCTTCATTTTTTTGTGGCTGTTTTTTTTGATCATCTTTCTTATCTTCAGGTTTTTTTTCACTCTGCGACTTCTGTTTTTTTACCGCCTGCACCGGAATAAACACACCTGCAACATCCTGTGAAAATCGTCTATCAAGAAGTATGATCTTATTATAGGTATCAACATAATCAGTAATATAAGTAGCAGCCTTATTTGTCTGAGCGTAAGAATAGAATAATGAGATACTCAAGATAGAGGCAATTGCCGTTGCGATCAATAATTCAATAAGGGTAAAACCTGATTTAATATAACTGTTTCTATATTTTTCAATATCAAGCCTTCTATCATGAAAAATATTCCTAGATCCGCTCGTGGTGAGTGTTCTTCGAGGCTCAAAGAGCGTAGAAGAATGTATCGAACCATTTTTAATCAATTCCTCGAGTAACAATAATTTGTCCTTCGATACTTTTTGCTTACGCAAAAAACTCAGGATGAGCGGAAGTAAGGTCAAACCCCACAAAAAGATACTTCTGGATAATTGGAAAAGAAATTTCATATTTACATTTACTTTATGCATCAACAAAAACCATAGCTTTAAAGTGAACCTCACACGGCCTAAAGGCCGTGGCTTCTAAAATGATTTTGCCCTTACATCCCCGGGCTAAAACCCTTGAGGGTATTACGGGCGCTTTAATAAATTTTAAATAACCAAATATAATGTTCTTAATCCCGCTCATCCTGAGTGACCTCCCTTTTGGGAGGTTGTATCGAAGGACTTCTGCTCTTTCTTTTCATCACTCTTCTTTTCGTCAACTTTTTGAGACGCTCCCGCAGGTTGCGCCTTTTTCTCCCGACCCTGTGAGTCAGCCATAGTTTCCTGCGCTACCTCTTGCTTCTCTTCAGGAGGAATAAATGCAAAATATACCAAAACATCGCCATACGACATCTCTTGATACTTCCAATGCCATGATAATTTTTTTATATAGATATGATTAAACTCTTTAGCAAGTATGGATGATTTTTCTGGCTCTTTTTTTGCATAAGTCATATCCGTTTCTGGATCTCTTATTGTCTCTTTTACATTATCTTCATCACCATTTTGTGCATCAACAAAAAAATCATATGCCGCAAGCATTCGATCAACTGCGCCCGCACTACGAACTACTCTTTCAAAAACTGTACTTTGCAATATATAGATGGGCCCAAGAACAATGCCAACAATAGCAACTGCCAATAAGACCTCGATAAGAGTAAATCCTGATCTATTCTCCTTCGCTAGAAAGCAACGTTTAGCTCTTGTTAACAAAGGCTGCGTAAGCTTCGGCGGAATTTCGCTCGATACGACGGACGCTAAACCGTTTCTCGCTTCATTTTTTAAATGTATCATAAATAGTAAACTGCGCATTAAATGGATTTAATACTAAACCAACCTTTGCAGCACGACCATTGTTCTGCATATCATGTGTATCGGTTGCATTGATTGTTACCCGCTGGGTCATACCACCCGGAACCACAAAAAACCATGACTCTTGAGTTTCGCCACCAACAGCACGTTGCATCTCATCAAAACCCTCTATAAAAAAGTTTTTAATCTTTAAATATTCAGGCCACTCAATAGATGTCTCCATATATGTTCGCTCAAGCGGCACAAACTGTGCATTGCCTTGACTATCTTTTTCTCCCGTTGCTTGCTCTACCGATACTCGCCTCTTTTTAAAATCAAAAACAACCTTATGCAATGAATTTGAAAGCAGAGCATTTTGCCAAGCTAATTGCACCAATGCATTGAGCTTGGCAATGAATGTCTCTCTCTCCTGATCAGCCTTTTGAGAGCTAAAGTTAGGAGCAATAACGGCTGCCATAACTCCAATAATGAGTATGACAATTAAAAGCTCTATGAGTGTAAAACCCTTTTTACAGATCCCAGACACTTATCCACTCATTCTTTGGAGCACCTTTTCCATTTGGACCATAAGAATAGAGTTCATATGGATGACCTTTTTCACCAGGCTTTTTATATTGCAATGGCACTTCCCAACCATCAGTTGGAACATTATTTCCTTTTAAGTAAGGACCACCCTTCCATTTCTTTGCAATCTGTTCATCTGCAGGTCTTTTAATCAGGTCGCGCATCTTTTCCGGAAAACTTCCCGTATCTGCATAAAACTGATTAATGACCATTTCTGTAGTACGTAAGTTAGACTTTGTTGCTGTCTCTTTTGAACTACTTAAATAACTTAACATTGATGGAGCAAGCACAGCACCCAATATTCCAATAATGGTGATTGCTATCATAATTTCAATTAAGGTAAAACCGGGATGCAATTTACGCTCTTTACACATCTGTGCATATGTCATGTTAACTCCTTACATATAGTAATTATACTTTATTAAGATCACCAAAACTCATCATTGGCACCGCTATTGCAATAACAATAAACCCTACAACAAGGGCCATAACTATTAAAAGAATCGGCCCTATTTTTGCTGTCATGCTATCGGTCAATTCAGCCAACTCCTCTTCATAATTTTTTGCAACGGTCAGAAGCATCATATCCAATTTACCCGTCTCTTCACCAGTTTTTATCAAATAGATAGCAATTGGAGGAAACATATTGGTCTGTTTTAAATACTCTGCAATCTTACCCTGCTTTATAATATTATCTCGAGCACTGTTTAATGTATTTGCAAGAACTTTATTATCGATAATTTTGACCACAATATCAAGGGACTCAGCTAAATTAACACCGCTCTCAATGAGCATGCCAAGTGTAGAACTGAATTGAACAACAGCATTCATTTTAGCAAAATAGTTAAGCCCTGGAATTTTTAATTTTATTTTATCGATTGTCAATCGACCATTAGGAGTTGATGACCAATAGAAATAACCTATAGCCATAAGAGCAATAACAAGAAGAAGAATAAACCACCAATTCTGCACAACATTAGATATCGCAATTACAATCTTTGTGCTTCCTGGCAACTCTTTTTTCTGCGAAGCGAAATTCTGTGCCATCTGTGGAACAACAAAGCCCATCATTACTGCAACAACGCCAACCGCAACAACGAGTTGCATCATAGGCATTGCCAATGCACCTTTAACTCGACTATTAATCTCTGCACGTCTGGTTAAAAATTGATCAAGTCGTTCTAAAATAACTTCCAATTTTCCACTCGCCTCACCAGCTTTGACAAGCTGAACATAAATATTACTGAATATCTTTGGATAATCGGCCATAGTATCTGCAAGCGAACGACCCTCTTTGAGTTCATCTTTAATTACAACAATCACCGATTGTAATTGGCCACCAAACTGCTCTGAAAGAAGCTCAAATGCTTGTAACAACGGAACGCCCGATTTTAAAAGAACCGCCAACTGTTTAGTAAATAAGATCAACTCTTTTGTGGTCACCTTTGCTTCAAAGAGCCGTTGCCACCACTTTTTCTGTTTGCCGCCAACTGCACGTTCAATTTTTACAGGAAAAATTCCCTTGCGTTGTAATTGATCTTTCACAGCAACTTCAGAACCGGCATCAAGGTATCCAGATACCCTTTTGCCATCTTTTGAAAAAGCCTGATAATAATATAAAGCCATCGTTTGCCCACCTAAGATCATTAATCATTCTTGATCATAGTTTATGTTCCATGATATTCTATAGGAATAATTTAACAACCTTATATTAAAAAGGGTACACTAATAATGTTTACCTCTATCATATCATTTTGCATCTATATATGTATAATAACGAGTCATAATTTAAATGGCCAGAATTTTCAACTTCCTATTAACCGAGCAATGGAAATCAATGATCCCATTGAGCTTCATTACAAACATTTTTTAGAGCCGATTAAATTTAACAATCATGGCCTGCGCTGTTTTATTAAGCATGTATATAACATTCCAGAATATGCAACAGATTTCTTACCCAATAATTTTTTTCATATGACCCAATTTCTAAAAAGAAGAACAGATCAGCCTCGCAACTACTTTCAATCTGTCTTTCGCATGTTTGGCAACAAACTCAAACAGACAATGTACATCAATCCTTATGCTTATTCAGAACTACTCGATGAGATTACACCCCTTCTAAAAAATGCAATGTTTCATGAAAAAACACCCGCCTTCCCTGAGCTACAAAAAAAGATATCTTCTGCTATGTATGATCGCATGCTTCATAACTTTGACCACCTAAAGCTTGATCCTGATGGATATTTTAAAGAGCTTTCAGATGATATTATATCAATCATTAATAGCACCTACGAACTCTCTGGCGACGCATCAATTGAAGAGCTCCGCAAAACATTGCTCGCATTTTTTGAGATGACTATTAATAAATTAGTCTGGAGTCCTCATGAACCAGAACATGCATGGCGCAATGTAAAAATTATCAATAGCCAACTTTTAAAGCTTTATGATGAGAACATATTCAATGATCAAGATGATCTAAATGGACTCTTTATTACACTACTTGAACGCTTCTGCCTATTCCTTGATCTTTCATATGCAGAACTATCTTTAGATTTTTATGCACAGCTTCGCAATGAGATTGCACTCAAAAATATCGCTCTACTTGAGCTTGAAGATGAACAGTTCTTTGAAACAAAAGCACAACGATTAGAACGTGCAATTACACTTGCCGAAGCAAAAACAAGAGGATATCATGAAGGAATAGTGGTAGCATAAAAGATATTTTTTTGATTCTGAAAGTTTTTATCTATGAAAATGTTCTCTACTATATTTGCTTTTTTTATACTGATAATCTCTGCTCAACTATCAAGCCCGGGTCAATATGATGGTGATGATCATAATACTTTGCCATTTGCTTATTCGACCACATTTGAGATTAACCAATTAAACCCTATACCATTTATTATCATCGATCTTGAGCAAGAATCTCTTGAATATATTAAAAAATGGGCAAAAATAACTGCTGGCATAGGAGCATTTTTAGGTGGGTGCATAGTAAATAGCAGCCTGCATAATGACTATTACCAGAATGCCCCATTTGAAAAAATGATGTTAATTATAGGCGGCTCTGCTATTTCTGGATGCTTCACCTCTTTTGTTGGATCTATGATTGCGACATTACAGACTGAAGAAAAAAAATATGAACATAGTATCAACAACCTCATACAACTCTATAATGATGCATATAATATATATAAACAGATAGAGCTTGATCAGCATCAACGGTATGCGTTATCACAACTTTTAACTCAAGATTTTTATGTCTCCCACAACAGAGCAATGCTTTATAGATTTATCTATCCATTGGCCAAAAAAAATAGTGGGCTGTTTGGTCAATGCTTTATCAAGACCATTGTTAATTATCTTGAGAGATTGGCATATACCCTTGAACGGGAAATATATATGGCACAAAAAATAGTTACTCAGGCGCCATTGTGCCCAATTGCATTGCCAGAGGCAAAGCAATATCAGATAGCAAACGTAATAGAAATGGTAACAACTAATAAAGAGATTCTTATAAATCTTAATACTCTTTTATCGCCGAAGCTCATTAAACAATGGGCTGACCAGATACGAGCAATGCCCGAATATGATATTGAGCAATTGCGCGCTGAGCTTGCAAAAGAGCATCGAGCTCTTGAACAATACGAAAATGATATACGTTATAAACTGGCTCGCCTTTCAGCTCTTTATGGGAAAGTCTTCTCGCGAGCATATCTAACCCAAACATTTGGTCAGTATCTATGGCAAAGCTTCGTGACAGATTATCCACATACTCCTGATGGCAGACGTGCACGATTAGCAGATATTGCTTATACTAAAAATGATATAAGTAGCACTATTCAAAAGTATCAGGTCAGAGCCTGTTCATATAGCAATAAAGTGATCTCATTCAATGCAAAACTGAATCTGATCAGTCCTGAGATTCAATATCTAATACAAAACAACAGCATAGAACTTAGACAATTAGTTGGTTATCAACTCAACACAAGGCTGCTTGAATATAACACCTACTTAAATCATAATGACGGGGACCTTCTCTGGACTTGGGTACAAAGCTGTTTTTGTTGATAAATCCACTTAATCTCCCTCTATATGAATTCCGTACACAAAAACATTGTTAATCAACATATGACAAAATGATTATTAAACATCTAACCTATCAACTATAGCTTTCATTGTGTGATAATAAAGTGGAATATGTTCTTGAATTTTTTCTACCATCTCTTCATTGTAACTATGTGAAGTGAGATTACGGTCAACAAGACAGTCTATGAATATATCATACTGCTCTTGATTTATTACTTTAAACGCTAATGAATCTCTCAAGATCGCTCGCGGTGATGCTGATTCAAGAGATACCTTTTGCACCTCTTCCAAATATAGCTTTAAAAATTTCCAAAAAGCATCAAAGCAATATTCAAATCGCTTAATAACTGCATCTCTTGTTACAGTATAATCTTCTGATTGCTCAATTCTTTCTTTTTGCAGTTTTGGAAGTATTTCGGCAAGTGTCAATAAAGCTTTCTTTAGAGCATCATATCTTATATTGATTATTTCCATACAATCTTTTCTTTCAAAATTTGCTCACGCATAAGATCTGTAACTTGATGGATATCAACAATATCTATGTTATATTTAATATTGCTTTCGCGTAACATACTAGTTAATTCATCAATATCACGCAATGGTAAATTTTTACCGGCATCAAGGGCAATATCAATATCAGCATATTGAGCATTGGTTCCTCGCGCTCGCGACCCAAAAAGATATATGCGTGCTTCCGGGATCAATGCTGTAATAACAGCAATAATCTTTTTTTTATCATTTTCATCTAATATATACATTAAATCTCCCTCTATATTACAACTGTTCCATCTATTATTAATTAATATCTTTTTCAAATTGTCAAATCAATAAGGGCTTGTATTGCCGTTTTTAAGCAGCAATCAAGTAAGATCATTCAAATCAGATTGCCAACCGAGAACATTCCCTTTAGATCGCATCTGATTCTGCTCGCCGCCATAAATAAGATAACCATTATCAGGCTTATTCTCTATATTATCATACCACCAACTGAGCCCTTTGAAAAAGTCTGGATGAATTGTCTGACCCGATTTGATCTCAATAGGAATCAACTGCCCCCCCTTTTCAATAACACAATCCATCTCATGGCCATGATTATCTCTCCAGAAATAGATCCGTGGACGATCTCCTTTGTTATAACTACTTTTGAACAACTCCCCAATAATCATCGATTCAAAGAGTGCGCCGAAATAGAAATTATTCCTTAGCTCTTGCTGCTCTTTTAAATCAAGAAGTGCACAAGCAAGACCGGTGTCATAGAAATAGAGCTTTGGAGCTTTTATTAATCGTTTATTAAAATTTTTATAATATGGTTCTAAAAGAAAGATAATGTAACTAGCTTGCAATATCGATATCCATTGCCTTGCTGTTGTATGGCTAATGCCACATTCATTGGCGAGCGCTGAAATGTTCAAGATCTGCCCAATACGGCCAGCGCATAGTTTTAAAAAACGTTCAAAGATACTGAGATCAATAACCCGTGTAATCTGCCGCACATCCCGTTCAATATAGGTATTCACATAGTTAAGATACCATTTGTTAGGATTTAAATCTTTTGTGTAGATGCGTGGATAGCCGCCATAAAGCACACACTCTTCTGCTGTGGGTTTTATCTGATCAGCATATTTGAGCTCCTGCAGACTCAATGGTAATAAGGTCAAAATTGCAACTCTGCCCGCCAAAGTTTGAGTGACCGATTGATGCACTATGAAGTTCTGTGATCCAGTTAATATAAAATAACCAGGCCTATCTTTCGCATCTATTTCAGTCTGAATGTAAGAGAGCAGTTCTGGAACATGCTGAATCTCATCCAATATCAAGCCATGCTCATTTTCATTAGTCTTTAAAAACTTTACTGGATCCTGCTGAGCAAAGGTTCTTTCATTAATATTTTCAAGAGATATATACTTATAATCCTTGAATGTGGCCTGAGAAAGAGTTGTTTTGCCTGATTGCCGAGGCCCAAGCAGAGCGACTGCTGGATACCCTGAAGCAAGATCTATCAGTATTTTTTCCATTTTTCTGGCTATAAACATTGGCATCCTTTTGTGTATTTTGAATTTTCAACCTTCAATTTACACAACTATTATGCCAAAAAGCTGTACAGTTTGCAAGTTGCACTTTCAATTTACACAACTTACAGGCTCAACCACTATTTTTAACGACAATTCTCTCTGACTCTCTCCAAAAAAATATCAATAGCGGTCAAGCCTCTATGATTCTTGCACTCTCTTGCATGACCTACATGTTGCAATATTTCAGAAGCAACTTTAAGGCTAATACATTCAGCTGCAGCTATGTGCGCCACATTATTACCATGCTCATCATTTATATAACGATTTGCTCGAGCATTCAAGAGCGCAATCACCTTTGCAAGATCTTCATTTGATGCCGCACGATGTAATGGCACCTTTCCCTCTTGCCTGTTATCTGGCGAACAGCCATAGTCAGTAAGCATCTTTACACACTGAGCATTACATTCTTTCATATGCAAATATGGTGCAAGATCCCTTGGCTGCAATCTCTTGTTGGCCAAAACACCTGCAAGAAGACCGAAATCCTGATATTGAACAGCGTTGCCAGCAACACCTCTTTCAAGCTCATACGAAACAGCGCGCGACCGAACCATATTCTGTAACTGATAACGGTCCAGCTCACTTATACCATTTTGAGTCATAATTCTTGTTAAAATGTCCTCCACAGAGTCTGCACCGCGGCCAGCAAGGCCAAGAGATGTAAATACCAAAAGAGTCATTAAAGTTCTGTTCATAGATATTCCCATATAATATGTTTAAATGATGTACATAACTATAAAAGAGTAATATTTTTTTGCAAGTATAAATGACCTTTAAGGTGCAAAAATCCTTGATAAAAGCCACTTTTTTGAGATAATTAAGGGATGGCCCTCAGCTCACGCACACCCTCATTGCAAGCGTAAACCTCGTAAAAAAGGGGCTAAAACAGCCATTTGACATAAATACTATGCCTTGATAACATATATACTATAAGAAATAATAATCAGTTTTTAGTAAATGGAGACCTATATAATGAAAAAAATGGTACTTATTCCGCTTTTCATGAGCTCTTTGGCAAGCGCATTGCCACCACTAAAGCTCGATGAGCGCCAAAAAAGCAATGCTTTGGTTATAAGCCCTGTAACAATACTTTTATCTGGAGCCTTTTGTAGCAACATCTATTATGGCAGAGGCCCTCGATTGGTATCAGCTTTTAGCTTGATAGCAACTGCAGCAAGTTCAGCACTATTTATTAACAAAACAAATAGTAAAAAAATAAAGCGCTCAACGGCTTAAAAGCGATTGTATCGCGCGAAATTCCGTCATAACTTTATGCAAAGTACGGTCATCTAGGAGCTAAAAACCGTAGTTTTCAGGGAAAGACGAATAAAAAAATTTCTGATAATTTATTACAGATATGTTATTTAATAAAAAAACATTTTAACAAATAAAACATTAGGGTATTTATGGAAAAATTATTATGCAAATCTTATATCATAATGACATTTTTCTTGATTACAGGACTCTATAATTTAGACACCTTAGCATCTGATGATCAGAATGATCGCGCATTTCAATCATACAAAAGTCAAGCAGTCAAAGCCGTAGAATGGCTCATTAATGGACTGGCAACATCTGGCAACCTCTCAACAAGATCAATGCCTCCAAGAATAATTGGACTGATAGGATATGCATTAATCATGGAAAACCATATAAACGGCGGTGAAAATCGCCCTTCTTTAGACTTTTTAAAAAAAGCATCACTTTCATTCTCAGAATTATACAAAAATAGAATTCGGCTCAATATAGCCCCTATTTTATATCCTACTTTAAAAGCTAGATTGCCTATTACCGTAACTTTATATGATAAAAAAGAGAATGAACTGCACAACGTCCATATGCAGACAATAATCATAAAGGATATGCTCTCTGGCAATAGCCAAAAAACAAACCCTCACGCTCGCAGATCTATTCAATACAATCGTGAAGAGAAGAATATTGTCGACACATTTCCTCCATCTATAACCCTCTCTTTTCAGAAGATCTTCAACAAAAACTTCTTATTACATAAAAATATAGGAAGCACTGTTCCCAAAAGAATATCAGTATACAAAGAAGATAAAGGATCGTGTGATTACATCAAGCAACCAAAGGAATGGAACCCTTTTAGAGAAAAAGTCTCTTCTCAACTAAAGTTAGCATAACTTAAAAAGAATAAAAAAGGCGCTCCTTCTACCAATAGAAGAAACGCCTTTTTTATTCTTTTGCTATGTAGCTATAATCTATTACGAAGCCCAACCTGGACCAGAAAAAGGCTTACGTGAATCTCTTGGCCTATCGCTAGCCCAATAACCAACATGTTTCTTATTCCAATAACCCCATAATCTATTGAGAATGCTATCATTATATGATGTATCTTTTTTGAGAACGAACTCTAATGTTCCATCAGGATGAGAAATTGGAGCAATGTAACTTGGCTTTTCTTGCGTACTTAAAATCTCCTTTGCCAATGGCACTGGAAATTCTATACCAGCGTTAACAAACTCGTTAGTTCCTGTGACACCAACTCCGGTCCCTTCTTTATACACGTAAAAGCTAAAATCTCCCGGCTTATAAACATTAAAAAAGTGATCTGGATTCTTAATAAACACATGATATTCGTCACCCGTATCATCAATGACCATCTGACCCTCACCATACGTCTGATTCAACAATCTTGTTCTATCAGTAGAAACCTTTGGTATAAATTGACTCAGCAGATAATCAGCTGGATGGCTTACCGGTTTTTCAATCACCGGCTCTCTATACATTGGCACCTTAACTGGGCCCTCCGCTATGCTGAATATATCTTTATCTCTAGGGGGGAATATATCAACATGTTCACGCTTTTCTTCTTGCGCATGGACTTTCATCATAGGCTTCAGACCATAACCTAAAGAGCCCCCAACTAAACCACCAGCTACAACTTTTGCTCTTGTTCCCATAACAGGCATCTGTGATGCAAACCGTTTTGCTCCAGATTGAGCTTGAACATAACACCTTCTGCAACTTTCAAGAGCAGATCTGCCTAAACGGCTAAATGAGCTACCCTTTAGACTTGGTATGGCCAAAGCCACAATTGTTAACATAATAGTCTTTTTCATATCTATCTTCCTTATAAAATTGAAATATTATATAAAGAAAGTATAGCAAGATGAGCCACAAAAAACAATAGTTTATTAATTCAGATAGAAATGATCAATTGCCAGGTCTGGCTATTACATCAAATTACGATATATTATAATATAATAAGGATAATAGGGCATGAGATTTGCCATATTGAAAAAACGCGGATAAACGCATATCGATCATGGTGAGGAAAGCGTAAGCTTGTCTCGAACCATTTTTAATCAATTCCTCGAGCAACAATAATCCTTCGATACCTCCTGCAAGGAGGTCCTCCCGCCGTCGTTGAAACTATGGCGGACAGGCAGGATGATTGAAATAAAAAATATAAAAAAAATAAGGAATAACCGTGCACTTTAGTATCATAGCAGATTATTTTCATGATTTAGTCTTAATTGGTTCACAGAGGCAAAAACTATTCAAAGCCACTTAAATCTATAGATCTATCCACCTTCTGCTTAAATGCTTCTTTTAACTCATCTACCATATTTTTATTCTTAGGGTCAAAAAGCCACTGCTCTGCCCTGGGGATTTTACCCGCCACAAAAATCATAACATCAGAAGGTCCATTATCATCATAACCATTGTAAACTTTAATATCTTTAAAACCAACTGATGCAAGCATCAACTGAAACTCATGACGGCTATACCATCTGATGACCATATCTTTCTCTTCAGTTGCAATAATTTTACCATTCTCTTTTAGTTGATAACGATAGGTCATAAACAGTTGCTGCTCAATCGGATCATGAAGAGCTTTTTCTGTTACTAGTAATGTTTTGCCATCTTGCAGAGCAATCGGTTCCTGCTCATGCCATTGACCAAATTCTGGTGCATTGTACCATGGTAAATAGAGATAGATCGCTAACTTACCGCCAGGCAATAGATGTTCATAAAAATGTTTTAATGCTGCATAAGCATCATCAAAATGTGCAAGCTGTTGAAATGACCCAAGCGCACTAAAGATGCAACCATATCTTTTGGGTAATGAGAGCTCCTGCATTGCCTGCTCATAAAGAATAGGTTTAATAGAAGCCTTCTCCGCCTTTATTTTACATTGTGCAAGCATCTCTGGAGAACTGTCAAACCCCTCAACTGAAAGCCCTGCCTCTAGCAATGAAAGCAATAAGCGCCCAGTGCCACAAGCAATCTCTAATCCTGGCGATGGCACAGATGCAATCATCTGTTTATAAAATAAGAGCTCTGCTTCATCCAATTCACAAAAGAATGCATCATAATAGAGAGCTGGTAAACCTTGATAGAACATAGTCATGCACTAGAAATTCAGAGCAAATATAAAACCTGCATTTTTAGCAACCACTGCACGTCGGCCATTGAATGGAATATCCACAAATGCAGAGACATATGGCACAACAGAGCAATCTTCACTCATATGATCGGAAAGATCATAATTGAACATAATAAACGCATCATGAGTGGTATATGATCGCAATGTCTGCGCAGTATTAGCAATAGATGTTGAAAACTCATTTGAATTTATATAGAGCGTATTTTCACCATGTTTATAAAACTGATAGGCAAGTTCAAATGATGCACCATAAAAGATCTTATAGAACTCCCAATAAAAACTAAATTGTTGCGTCATGCCAAAATCTTTAAATACTTCCGTCTTTGCAAGAAGCAACAGATCTGTCTGATCAACTGCAGTCTTGATACGTCGGCAACGTGTATCACCAAACTGGTGCATCAACTGCACATCAAGTCCAGCTTTGATATATTTCCCGATATAAAGATCTAACCCGATTGCAAAGACAAGCCCAAATGAACCATCATTGCCATACGGAAATGCAAATATGTTATCCTCATCAGCTTTCAATGATGTTGGGATAGTCACACCCAATCTGCCATTAATAGTGACATTATGAAGCATCGGTTTTTGTTGTGGATAATCATGGATCCATTCAAGAGAGACTGTCGTGTCGCCGACACCGGTTCGCGACCATCCATTAATATCAAGGCTTCCCAATGCACAAGTGTTTGCCGCTAAACAGTTTGTCAAATAGGCGCTCACTCGTGCATCCTCAATTGAAACATTCTGCGTACAGCTCTGCCACATAACATCTTTTAATGTCATCTTATAGACCGGTTGATAGAATGCCAATGAGAGATGATGCGGCATAAAAAATCGCAAACCAAATTGCATCGCTGCATCAAGATTAAAATCTGCACAAGGAATAAAATGTCCACGAACCCCATCATCTGAAGCATCAACACGAATACGCTTCTGGCCTATAAGTGTTGAAGGGGCAAATCCATCAAGCATTGCAAGTGCATTCTGATTACATTGATATATTTGCAGTGGCCCTACATCTCCATCATCACCAAATGAACGTGTTTCAAAACCGAACTGCCCAACCGTATAAAACTGCATCCAACTATCATTGAGTTTTGGGGGTCGCAACAGTATCTGATATGGCCGCACTACGTTCATACCCAAGATGCTAGTAGCATGTAACATAGAGAGAATTAGAGCAAATCGCTTTAGATATACTGTATACATTATGTTCCTTATGCTATTCATTTACTCGTAAACCAAAATCGCCACTCACTATCCAAGCTCCTGATGCTGAACTGCGAACCATTGAGCTCACTATTGAACCCTTTGCAATATTGAGTGGTAATGCAAAAGTCCAATCATAAACAGTTGGTGGTGTTATCTGAAAGCGATCACGCGTTGAAAAGAGATCTGCACCATCATACATAATGATATTACGAAAACCACTAAATGTTCTAAATGAGGTCAATATATTCTGCACAATAATATCGGGCAATGGCAACAGAGTATTATTGCCAATAGGATCAGTTTCAACATCAGCAACAGTATATCGATTAACCTGCGCCCAATCAAATCCTCGATATGCATCGTTAACATATATATTTCCAACACCTTGCGCCCAACTGCTCGCCATAGAGCTATCTGATATAGCCTGCATATATTGCACTACAGGAACACCTTCTGGAATTACCACCTTCGTCCATGCAGCATCAGCACTATCGGTTGCAGTTCTAATATCTGCACCATTGCCAACACGCCACAAGCCTGTACTTGTTCCAATCAATGCGAATTTACCTGAAATAAGAACATCAAGCAGAGTGCCTACGGTTGTTTGTGCAACATCAGAGAGTGTAGCCACTGTAACTACCGATAATGTATTGGTTGCAAAATCACTAGCAGCAATATCGATGCGATCAAGTTGCGTATCGGTCAGCACATATAAAAAGCCATTATCAAAAATCAATTTGCGCACAAAACTATAATCTCCTAGTGCAATAAATTGCATACCACTTACCAGACCATCAAACTGTTTACCAAGTCCTGTAAGTGTTGACCAACCGGATCCATTAGGTTGCGCAAGCACTGCAAGCCCATAAGCACCACCGACAAACAGATATCCTTGATCAGTGTCACTATTAACACCTACTGTTGCTGCAATAATCGGACCGATATCAGAAAGAACTCCACCACTAATTGAAACAGTCTTTACATTCGGTATTGGAAAATTAGTAGTTATCTGACCATCGGTAAATTCTTGCAGGTCGGTGCTAAAATCACCTCCGTTAGGCTCAAGCACTCCACCAATAACTTCTCCACTTTCGACCAAGAGAACTTGATTCAATCCAGTTGCTATAAACATTGATATATCAAATAGTCCAGGAGTGTTTGATGGCAGATCAAAAAAACCTTGCACGCCACCTGAACATTGATCAAACAGCGTTGAAACAAGTGTCACCAAGTCAGCAAGACCTGTTGAAGATCCTAATGCCCATGTTGTCTGCTTTGCAGTATTGATCGTTGATGCTGTCTGCCCTGTTAACCAAAAAAAGTTTCCAGCTATAGATTGATATGAGAGTGCATAGACTGGATCTGTTGTCCCTGCAACGCGCTGCCATGGAGTCCATGAAATGATAACACCATTATCATCAAAGAGTGCTTGTGAATAGAAAATACCTGGCAACTCATTATTGATCGTATCTGCAACTGAAACAAAGACAGCGTCACTATAGACATTAATATCGGTAATATCACCATAAGGCAACTGACCACCACCAACAGATGCCTCTGGACTACTATTTACATAGATCTGCCCCGGCTCTGTTGCTGCAGTTACAAATGCACGAGCGCGCAATTGTGGCGATGATTGATTGCATGTGTTCTGTGGCGCTGGCGTGTAGATGTCAATCGGCGCATCATCCACATTTGCCAATGTTCCTTGAATAGCACTATCTGCACTCTCTGTTGCCAATCTATTTACCAATGGCAATGCATAGACAGAACGTTGAGTTGTTGCCGGAGCTCCATTACCACCGACAACAATCAGATAATCCAATTTTGTTGATGTGTACATAGTACGTACTTTATGGATAGAGACCTGCGCACTTGCCCCAACACCACCTACGATCTCATCTGAATCGGTAAATACTGCATCCGGCGCTATCTGAAAAAATGTTAATTTATTATTATTAAGTTGCCCCACAGCAATAGCACGTGCACCATCTGATGGGTTTGGGCCACCCTGCACGCTCAGCGCAACATACAGGCGTTGTAGCCGCTCACTATAGTGCATATCAAGGGCATTATCAATATTAAAAAGATCATTATTAATCTTCAGACTCATTGATGTTCTATCAAGTGGTGATGCTGCAGGATCAGTCTCTGGCAAGAGAGTATTTGGGTCTGCATTGATCTGCACAAGCACAGCCTGCGCTTTTTCATCCACTGTTATATTTTCAACTTTAACAACCGCAATGCCACTATCTGGATCACCAAATGTAGAACTGGCAGACGGCAAGACTGCAGCAAAGATAGCCTCTTGCAAAAATGATTGCAGCCCAATTATACCGGTTGTGGTCTGATTTTGAACATCCTTTACACTAGGTACAGCCAACATAAAAGCAGTTGTTGTTGGTACATCACGCACTAAAAAGAGCGATGCTGGTAGCGCTGCTGTAACAGCCATAGGCAACAACATCAATCTATTTGCTCCAAGGAGAGTTCTGAATGTCGAAAGTTGTGTTATAGCTCCATTAAAAAGAGGGTTTGGCTGATCTACAACCCCATTAATAGTTGCTGTAGCAGGAGCAAAAGGCTCAAACTTCAATTGACCTTCAATATTGCGTGCGATTGAAAAGTTGTTTGAATCACCAGCATTCAATGCACCAACATAAAATGTTCCACCAGACCCTCCACGAGTATATGGCCCAATAGCAAAGGTAAAACTCGTTGCACCACTGGTATCACCCTCAATGACAATTGCTGCTTGCAAACATAATGAAAGAGATAGCAAAAAAAGAGATAAAACATGATTATACCTGATGTTCATACTCAATTCCTTTGTTTTTTTATTTAACAATCTGATTGTATGCAGAGTTATTCTACTATATTTGGGGGAAAAATATATTTTTTGTTTTTCTCTTCACTGCTACAAACTTTTTTCATTATCTTCGCATAAGATATGCTCATATAATAGAATCATGCTATATACTAATGATAAAGATCTAACAACATATAACTTTAGGAATATTATGAAATTACTCTCCTTTTTTTCTATTGTCTCTGCTCTTTTTTTGACCTTATGGTGCTGTGCAAAACCAAAGAGGCTGAGCAAAGGGGATAAAGCTCCAGAGTTTGTTCTGCAAGATGAGACTGGCAAATTGCGCTCTCTTTCAGAATTTAAAGGCAAAAATGTGGTGCTTTATTTCTACCCACAAGATAATACTCCCGGCTGCACAACTCAAGCATGCAGCTTCAGAGATAGAGAAACCCTTTATGCTAAAAATGATATCGTTGTGCTGGGCATCAATTTTAATTCTCCACAATCACATGCAGCGTTTAAAAAGAAATATCATCTACCATTTATTCTTTTAACCGATTCAACTGGGGATGTAGCAAAAGCTTATGGAGCAAAACACCGTATACCACTATTGAATAGATTCTTTCCCAAGCGTGTAACTTTTCTAATAGACACGCAGGGCAACATTATCAAGATGTTAGAAAATATTGATGTTTCAACCTATGCAGATCAAGTTCTGAAAGAGTTTGGATTGGTATAGAGTAAAAACACTACCTACACTTTTGCAACATTTTCATTAAATGGATTTTGGCTAAAAGAGCCACTAGACGAACTACCAGAAACAGGATTCTGCGCAACGGGAACTTGATGAGGCGGTTGGCGTCTTAATTCGTTAACAGTACTTTTAAATTCACTAATGCCGTTTATTAATTCCTGAGCTTGTTGCGGAGTCATCCCATTGCAATGACAATTGCAACCACTACCAACACCCTTAGAAGAACCAGAAAAATTTTCAGCTCGAGGTTCTACCCTCGCTAGAATATCATAGGTCGACTTCACATGATATGCTCCACCTAACAACAGAGGTGGCACAAAGATGCTTCCCAAAAGATAACGATCTGAAATCTCTGGCTTGAACCAAGATGTAGCTCCAGCAAAGGCCCCTATTAGAAGATTCATTGCAATTAATCGAACATTATAGGGAGCACAGGCTCCCCAAAACGATTCCTTAAATTCTGCATCATCATTAGCGATTGTATGATCTCCAAGCGCTCTTCTTTTTGTATTGCGAATATCTGTATGAAACCAATTGGTAGCATGGGTTGAAAATAAAAAAGTTGCCGCCCCAACGCCTAAAGGCTTTGCATAACTTGATAGATCACCACCTTTACCATAGCAATACACTCCTGCCGCAGCACCTGCTCCAGCAAGCGCCCAAGTGGTCTTTCGATATGTAAATTGATCATCACTTACCTGACCTGCACAGAGAATATGCACATTGGCAACTACCACACAACATAGAATTCCAAATAATAATCGCATCATCATATTTTTTCTGTTTAACACATTGCCTCAACGCACATTACAAGTTTTCAATCATAATAATAATATAACAAAATCTATTATAAAAAGCTTTTTTGCTTTTGCAATAAAAATTTCAATTAGAGCGCAAAATCAATGAATGCGGTTATTACATAATATTGATTTTCATCCCATTCATGCTATAGTAAGCATTATTCGCCATCACCCATCATTTCATTATTAGGGGAAAACATGCACGCAAAGATACTCTCAGCTACAACCGTCGGCGTTAACGCTCACCTGGTCGAAGTGGAAGTTGACCTCTCATTTGGCCTTATTAAGTTCTCAATTGTTGGACTCCCTGACACTGCAATTAAAGAGAGCAGTTATCGGATAATGACCGCACTTAAAAATAGTGGCATTCGCATTCCGCCTAAAAAGATTATTGTTAACTTAGCTCCAGCAGATCTAAAGAAAGTGGGAACTCTTTTTGATCTACCGATTGCAATCGGCATCTTACAAGCATCTGATGAACTGCGCATTAAAAAAGATTTCATTGAAGAGACATTGATTTTAGGAGAACTCTCTCTTGATGGAAGTATCAGACCGATTAAAGGCGCTCTGCCTATCACTTATGATGCTTTCAAAATGGGTAAAAAGCGCATTATTGTTCCTCAGGCAAATGCCCAAGAAGCTGCTCTTATTAGTGATATTGAAGTGATCGGCGTTGAACACCTGACCGATATTGTTGCATATCTGCGCAATGAAAAACCGATCGCTCCAACCAAAACCGACATCAATAGTTATATCACAGAACAGAAACATTCTATCGATTTTAATCAGGTCAAAGGTCAACAGCAGACTAAACGTGCTCTGCAGATCGCCGCTGCAGGAAATCATAACATTCTCTTTATCGGTTCACCTGGCAGTGGTAAAACAATGCTTGCAAAACGTTTACAAACCATCATGCCGCCAATGCGTTTTGATGAGATTCTTGAGACAAGTAAAGTCTATTCAATCAGTGGCAAACTGAATGAAAAACCGATTATTGTTGAACGCCCATTTCGCAACCCACATCATACCATTTCACAAGCAGGCCTGGTCGGTGGCGGATCGTTCCCTCAACCGGGAGAGATCAGCTTAGCTCATCATGGCGTTCTCTTTTTGGATGAATTGACCGAATTTCGCAGAGACACACTTGAAGTATTGCGTCAACCACTTGAACATAAAACAATATCATTAGCGCGAGCACAACAATCACTTGAATATCCTGCATCGTTTTTATTGATTGCAGCACTCAACCCATGCCCATGCGGCTATTGGGGAGATAAAAAACGGACATGCAATTGTAATCCACAGCAGATCACTCGTTATCTCAATAAACTTTCAGGCCCTCTGCTTGATCGTATTGATCTTCAAGTGCATGTACAATCAATAGAATATGATACCATCAAAGAACCTACCGATGGCACAAGCTCTCAAGAGCTCTATAAAGCGGTAGAGCGGGCACGAGCAACACAAGAAAAACGGTTCGGATCACCCGCAAAATATAACAGTATGATGAGTTCAGATGAGGTTGATCAATTTTGTAAACTGACTGATGACGCTGAAAAGCTCATTAAACTTGCGTTTCAGAAAATGAACTTAAGTATGCGCGGTTATCACAAAATCATTAAAGTTGCGCGCACCATTGCCGATCTTAAAGGTAATGATATGATTGATACATCGGATATGCGTGAAGCGATTATGTATCGATCACTTGATCAAGCTTTAGAAAGGAGCAGGCAATGATTTTGGGCATTGGCATCGACTCGGTTAACATTGAACGGTTCTATCAGTATCATGAACATCCAGAAGAGATGCTGCTCAAAATGTTCTCTCAAGCAGAGATCGACTACTCCCTATCAAAACCACAACCGGCAGCTAACTTTGCAGCCCGTTTTGCAACACGTGAAGCGTTTTTTAAAGCTTATCAAGGCATGCTCCATCTCTACATGAAAGATCATCCCGCAACTCTGCTGACCATCAATAAACATATTGAAGTCACACGTACTGAACGTGGCCTACCTTTAATCAAAGCCGATTGGGCACGATTGTTGCCAATAGGCATTAATGAGCCAAAAATTCACTTAAGCATTACCCACACTGATACAATTGCTACGGCAATGGTTATTTTGGAAACAGCTTAATATCCTATTTTTAGCATTATTTACAGGTATCTGTTAGAAAATCTCACAGCAACTGTTGTAAAATCTCACAGCAACTGTTAGAATTTACAACAGATATCTGTAAAATTGAGGAAAAAATGTTTAAACGGCATATTAAACCACATCTCATCAAAGCTCTTGAACGGAGCCCCGTCGTTCTTTTAAATGGAGCGCGACAGGTTGGCAAATCAACACTTGTTAAAGAGCTTATTAAAGAAAAAGGGTATATATATCTCACCTTTGATGATGAAACGGTCTATTTAGCTGCAAAGAATGATCCTGAAAGCTTCATTAATAATCTGCAAAAACCGGTTATTATCGATGAGGTTCAAAGAGTTCCTGAAATATTCCTGAATATTAAAATAGATGTTGATAGCAGGCGTATTGCAGGCAGTTACCTTTTGACCGGTTCGGCCAATCCACTATTAATTCCCAATTTAGGCGATTCTTTGGCCGGCAGAATGGAGATTATTGATTTAATGCCGCTTTCTCAAGGAGAGATAGAAGGAACAGTTGATATGTTCATTGATACTGCTTTCAACAGTAAATCGTTCAAGCAACCTCAAGAGATTGTCTCAAAAAAAGAGCTCTATCAAAAGATTGTCATTGGTGGTTATCCTTCAGTGCAAGCTAAAGATGAAGAGACAAGAGAGGCATGGATGCGATCATACATAAACCTGTTATTGCAACGTGATATCAAAGATCTGGCTCAGATTGAAAAGATCATAGAACTGCCAAACTTATTGAAAATTCTTGCATACCGTGCATCTAATCTATTGAATGTTTCTGAAGTTTCACGTGAGTGCAAAATGGTGGCACAAACTGCTCATCGCTATATTGCACTGCTGGAGACCATCTTTATTATCACCTTACAACAATCATGGCATACCAATTTTGCACTTCGTTATATTAAATCGCCAAAAGTCTATCTGGTCGATTCCGGTCTGCTTTCATATCTATTGGGCATGAATGTTGAGCGCTCTTCAAACGAGCCGATCACTATGGGTAAAATAGTTGAAAACTTTGTGCTTAATGAACTGAAAAAACAGGTAACCTGGAACAAAACACATCCTGATATATATCACTTTAGAACCACCAGTGGAACCGAAGTTGATATTATTTTAGAAAATCGACAAGGTCAAATCGTTGGTATTGAGGTCAAATCGGCTGAACGGGTGACCGCTGATGACTTCAAAGGTTTAAAGTATTTGCAAGAAAAACCTGAAAACAAACTACTCAAAGGTATCGTTTTTTATTGCGGTTCGCAAGTTGTCCCTTTTGGCAAAGATCTTTGGGCGCTGCCCATCAATTGCCTCTGGCAACAATGAATTCATGTCAAACTTGTTTTAAACCTGAGCCATACCTGAAAAACCATCCACTGGACTAATTGCATTTATTTGCTATACTGTTTACATAGAGTTATAAATGGAGAACAAAGACTATGGAAAACAGATACTTACTACTATTAATTACCCTTATTTTCGGCTTGGCTGAACAGACAACCCAAGCAATGACTTGGATGCCAAAATCATTCTTTAAGGATTCAAAACCCATAAGCCTCCTTGAAAAGTTGAGTCTTAACTTTTTAGGTAAAAAAACAACAATAGATGTAGGAACAATATTAGATAAGGCCCTTGAAGATAGCAAAGAAGAGTCTTTTAATATAAGCTTTTGGAATGAACCTGAAACAGCTGATCATCAACCTGACTATGATGAAGTTTTACAAGCCCTAGAGGCTGCTACCACAATAGGAATAATGCCTCCATTCCAAGAACAACTTAATGAAAACAGGATTGCATTCATTCATATGTTGCTCACACACGAAGTCATGAAATATCATCCAGGCTTAGAAGACAAATTTAATTGGCAATTAGAAAATGGAAAAAGGTGGAGCATACATACAGAAACAAGCGATACCCCAAACACTAAACCCTCTTTTATTGTCAAAGTGCCTGAACTTTTTGTAAAAAACCCTACCAACATAGCACCATTTCATCATGAAATAGGTCATTATAAAAACTTAGATATAAACCACTTAATAACAGAATTTAAAAAAAAGAAATCTAAAAACATCGATGATTTTAAAAAATCTCAAGAATATATTCCACAAAGAAAAAGAGATGAATGGAGAGCGGATGAAACAATTATCAACAGCCCTGCAATACTTACAAGGTGTATCAATGCTTTTGAACAAAAAAACAGCCCTCATCTAGATCATCTTAGAAAAGAACTTGGCATAAGGATGCCAGATCAAAATAGTGACGCAGAAGAGATGTTCCATCCTCCATCATCAGAACGTTTAACAAGATTCAAAGAGCGATACGGTAAATTCACTAAATATCATAGTGATACACATTTTTATAATCCAAAAGTGCGCCAATTTTTTGGTGCCCCCAAAATAACCGGAACTAGCCCTCGCAAAGCAGCAAAAGTTTTAGGATTAGATCAAGATTATTATCCAAATTTATTAACTGATATGCTTATCCGTGTCGATAAGAAGAAATTTCAGAATTTCCAACCAACCAACTTGGCACGATACTCTTTAATGTATCGGAAAAATACATTTAAAAAAAATGAAGCATTTATAATCTGAGGTGAAAAGCGCTATGAAAAAGAGATACTTACTATTAGCTTCCCTCACTTTCTCCTCTGTTGGACAGATGGCGGGGGCTATGAGCCATATACCAAGCAATCAGAATGTATTATTAAATAAACATGTGCAATCTCTTATTTTTAAGACCATTTTAAAACCGAGAATAGATAAAATTATTACCGAACAGCTCCAAAAATATCATCCCGAAATTAAATCTAACGAGATCCAATGGTTTGTATCTAATCAATGGGTGGCAAATAAAGATAATGCCATCGGCATACCACTCTCTTTTGTTGAGGGGAAAAAGAAGGATATCAGCTCTCTTCATCACGAAATAACTCATATAAAGAAAAAACATCTAGCCAAAGAGCATACTTTCCTTGGAAAAAGCTTTTTTGCTCGTTTTTCTTATAATGATTTATGCAAGAAACATGAATGGGAAGCTGATGAGGGCATTCCTAATAATCCTAAATTCTTAGAAGAGCAAATGTCTGACTTTAAACAATTAAGCACAAGCCCGACATTAAAAGAGGCTCGTGCCATTTGGAATACTGAGAAAACAAAATCCCATTTTGTAGAAAAAGATCCAAGGCACCCTTCATTTGCAGAGCGTGCCAATCGTTTTAAAGAGAGATATGACAGGCTCAGATTAGGCTATTCTCTTACTGATGCGGACGAAAGACAAAGGCTAGAAATGCCACCTATTATTATTAGCCAAAGACCTCGTCACATTATACTTAAAAAATTTGGTCCTGGTGAGCATGAAGATTATTATGCAGATGTTGCAACTGATATGCTTCCTCTTTTCAAACCAACTAACTTGGCACGATACTCTTTTAGCAGAGATAAAGAATTTTTAAAACCACGCGTTGTGCGCGCTATTGAATAATCTCTCACATCTAAACTGTTGACTTCATAAAGCTCTCTTTATATGTTGTAAACAACAAAAAAGGGAGCTTTTTTCATGTTTAAACAGTTTTCTATTGCATTACTTCTTATCACTGCATCCAATCATGCAATTACCACTATTCAAGCATCATCTTTGAACTGCACCACACCAACAGTGTTGACCGATTCAACCATTATTGAACTTGATGTTCCACTGGTGCTTACAAGCTCATGCAGGCTCATTACCGCAGGTCTTGGTTTTGGGCCAACCGACACGGTGACTTTTAGGCCAACTGTTGCTAACAGCATAACCCTTGCAAGCAATGTGGTTGTCAGCCCTATTGGTATTATCACCGTCAACGCCCCTTGTATTTGGGACGTCACCTCATTTAATCAGAGCGGACAGAAATTCATATTTGAGAGCGTTATCATCAACCTGAATGCGGGAGCTACCATCTGGGCTGATGGAGTCACCTTTGAACTGCAAGGAACATCACAGATAATCACAACTCCTATTACACCTTAAACAGAAAGATCTCTTCTCATGAAAAAGTTTCTGTTTACTATCTCTATCTTTGCTATTTTAATAGTATCCGCACGTGAGATCAGAAGTCCGTTACTGCGCGATGATCCTGGTTATCGATTGATGCCATTGCCACTATCAAAATGCAAACCATGGGATCTGCGTGCATGGGTAGAACCATTTGCAACAAAAGCAGATTCTGCTTTCTGTTCAGATGATTGCAACAACAGCTCAACAAAACATTGCCCTTTGAGCACTATTATATTCGGTCAACCGACATTCACTGGAGCACAGGCATTTTCTCCTGCATCAGTTGCTGCATCAACAACAATTTTTAATGGTGATGGAACCAATAGAACATTAACCTGCACTCCGTTACTGACAACATCAGTGTTAAAGCCATGTCTCAAGTTCATTGATCATGGCGTTATGTTTGCATTGCAAGCTGTTCGTCGTGTTAAAAACTGTTGGTCGGTTGGTGTTCGCGCAAGTGCTCCTTATCGATCATTTAAAATAACTCATCCATGCAACAATCCACCATTTGGCGGAGCAACATTACAAAATTTAAACACCAAGCCGGAGGTGATCAATGGCGTGCCAGTGCAAAGCTATGCTTATCGGCTTGATGTTCTTTCAACCTTACCTATTGGGTGCTCATATCCACAGAATCTATTTCCTGTTGTTGATTATTATAATACGTTGCATCTTAACAATGATATCACCATCAGTAATGAGAATGTTACTGATAATAATGTGTTACCCATTAATGCACGCAATCCAATAAGTCTGATCAAGGCTGCAAATGGAAGTACACCACAAGGGCAGTGGGCATTACCATTGGCAACTGCACAAGCATTACCTGCTTTGCCAGCAAACGGAGTGACAACAGATCCCCGTGCACGCTTTGTTGATGGCACTAACTATCAACCATTGGGAACCGATCCTGTTGCACAATCAGAACTGTGGATTGTTCCTTCAGTTGGAGCAACCGATTTAGTCCCTGCAGCATTAGTGATTCGTGACAATATCAATGAACTGCTTGAAACAGCACTATCGACAGAACAGTTTTTTCAAAACAGCTGCGGTGATTGCTTTGCACCACAACGTGCACATGGCATTGGAGATCTGCAGACAGAATATTTTGTTCGTTGGCAACCAAACAGAAAAGTCTATATTGAAGGGTTAGTGGGCGTCCGTTTTCCAACAGGCAGACGGATTGAAAACCCAAAAGAGTTGTTATTGTGGCCGACTGGCAATAATGGTCACTATGAATACCGAACCGGTATCTTTTTAGGGGTACAACCTTGTGATTATTTCATGTTCAACATCAACTCTTACTACACCTATGTTGCCAAACGTAATGAAAAGGTAATTGCATCATATGCTGGCGCAACAGTTAAAAACATCGGCTCACCGGTAATTCCAGCGCAAATTTCATGGCAATACTATCTTGGTCACGCAGATGCAATATTTATGAAGCCGTGTAACAGTGGTATTTTAGGTATCGATATTCGTTATGAACTTTATGATAAGTCTCATGACCATGTAACATTCAGGCAATGCGATGCAATAGATTGCCTTGGCAACCGAGCTCTTCTTGATCCATCTGCTCTTGAAGAGCGCACCCATGTGATCAGTCACAAAATGAGAGCAACACTATTTTATGATACGTCAACTTACAGCCATGATGAAAAAAGAGCTCAATGGAGCCTATTTGCTGGATATGGCGCCATTGTTGGTGGCAATAATATTGCAAAAGAGCATGGACCCTATGGCGGTTTCATGATCATCTATTAATATTTGGGAATCGATATGAAAAAAATTCTTCTGATCATCTGCGCAATAATTCCACTAGCACTCAATGCACAAGAAGGAACAGTCATTACTACGGGTTTTGTGAGCAGTTTAGTTCCTCCATCACCAACCAATGAACAAAATGGATGCATTCCCACAAGGACAACAGAGCCGGATGGCCGCCGCCTATTTAGTATCTATTTGCCACCAAACTATAATCCCAGTGATTCACAAACGCACTATCCCGTTGTCTATTGGTGTGTTGGATTTAATGGAACCGTTGGATTTAATAATGAACCTGCAATACTCAATAAAGTATTACTTGATATGTTCATCAATAATGGTCAAATGATGCCGATGATTGTGGTCTACCCAGATCCAAGCTTAGCATTAACCTTTCAGTTACGTTCAAGTAGTGCTGGATGTGGGCCATGCCCTGCAGGGCCCGATTGCCATTTTACTATTCCTGATTATCCTGCTGATTATGCCTCTTATGGCAACAGCTTTTATATTAACAGTGCACTCAATAATGTTCGTTATGAAGACTATTTCATAGAGGAACTTATTCCTTATATCGATGCAAACTATAACACTATTGCCGACAGAAACTTCAGAGCAATAACAGGACATTCAATGGGAGGTTATGCCGCCCTTCTTCTTGGCATGAGACATCCTGAAACATTTGCAGCCTTTGCAGCAGAAAGCCCAACAGGCCCATGGATGTACACCAATCCTGAAACATGGGAGAATCCACCGGCCTATAATGCATTTACACTAAACAGCATCATGCTGCCAGGACTTCTTGATCCAAGTAACCCCAGTGGAGTCGCCTCCCCTTGCAATAATGGTTACAATAGTAGCCCTTGCGCATATAATGATTTTGTATTTGCTCTAGCGGGAGCATTAAGCCCTAATCCAGCCGGTGGTACGCCATTTACCGATCTTTATCAGGTAAATTTGCCCATACAAGTTGATGCAAATGGTGTAGCTCTATTACAAAATGGTCTATTTGATGTGGTTGATTTCACTTCAGGTGTTCATACTACAGTTGATCAGACCGTTGTGCTCGATCCTGCAGTAGTTGCACAATGGCAAGCAAATGACCCTTATTTTTTACTCGACACTTATATTAATAGTCTCAACAAACAGGCTATTTATCTTGATGGTGGCACAACCGAACAACTCAATAATGTCGCTTCTCGCATGATTTCTGACAAACTGATGTCAAATGTAATTGATAACGAATACATTCTTTACAGTGGCGATCATACAGCAAGCCTATTTGATCCATGCTGCGCACGAAACACAACAGTATTTAAGATGTGCTCAGCACAGTTTGCCGCTGCAGGAGTCTGCGCTCAAACAATCAGTTGTAAATTGATCGGAAATCTGACCATTAACCTTACTGACAGTTCACAGATCAACATTTATGATGGCACTATATTGAGTGTACAGACATCACAAAATATTCCAGATGCCATCAATCCTGTTTCAACCACCAATGTTATCTTTAATCTAGAAGGCAATGGAGCAATCCATATTGGCACAGCAACTCAACAAGGGGGCGCACTGCAGATTGGAGATCCATTTACAAAAGCACAATTGCAAGAATATAACACTGGGCCAACAACAGATCTTGCCGATCACCAGATAGAGAGCACTATTCATCTTAATGGCGCAGGAGCATTACTAGAGATAGGAAAGCAGGGTTTTTTTGGCATAGGAATAGGTGTAACAGGAAAATCGAACAAAAACATTACACATGCTCCACTCATTGCAAACTTTTGGTCTGTCACTTCACTTGCCAATCTTGAAAATATCTCCATTAATCTTGAACAGGGGCTATTTACTCACAATGTAATTAGTTCAGGAGATCAACCACCAGCGTCACTCTTTGGCATTGATCTAAGTAATGCATATGCCTTTACTATTAATCCCACAAAAGCTGGCATTCTAGGTGGTGGCAACATGGTATGCAGTCAAGTTGACCCTAGTGCTAACCCATCTTTTGTTAATCGACAGGTACGATTATTACATCCAACCCTGCTCAATCAAGGCAACACTCTGCCCAATACTGAAACACTATCTTTTGATCCAGCCGCAGGCATCATCAATTTGGCCATATTTCAAGATAATGTTAATGATGATTTTATCAATAATCCGATCAGCACAAGCACCGCTTACACTAACTATTTCAAACGAGCTATTTTGCAATCAACACCACTCTTTGATCGTGGTGATGTGATCAATCCATTTGCAATCCTCACCGGTTCAACTGATACAATCTGCGATTTCTTGAGCACCAAAGTGTATGAAGAACAGCCAATTAAGCTAGCAAATATCAGCCCAAACCCAAACAGCCCCACAATTACTTTTTTGCAAAATGCGAGCTTTATAGATGAAGCATTACCTTTCAATGATTATGCATTCCCTTTAATCGAGCGCAGAGATCGATCTGAACTACCGCTTGATAGTGATGCCCTTTTTGATCTGGTGGACAATCAAGGAGCTATAGGGGTTCAGATTGAATACATTAACAGCTCTGCAGATCTACCCGATCAAAAAATTTTTAACGTAAAAGAGCTTATTCGTATCTATAATCCACATACTAATATCAACAATTAATCACCCTTTATCTTCTCTATTGGCCTATTTTTACATTTTTATTGACTATCTGAAGTTAAATAAATTAGTATATAAATAAAAGGAGAGATGGTAATGAAGCCAGATAAGATTTTTTTGTTAGCAATATCACTTTTGTCTCAAAATCTATCATTAATGGCATTTTTTGATATAACAAACAAAAACCAGAAGATGGACATCTCATGTTATGACAATCTTGCTGTAAATGCCACTGTTGAAGCGGGTGGTAATTTGGTTATTGCAACAGGAAGTTGCAATATTCAAGCTGCTCAAGGTATGGGTAAAGCTGGAGATATTGTAGAGCTTAAAGATCTTCCATCACCTATTAATTTAGGATCTGTGAACACCATTTTAAAGAGCAACAACCTGACAACACCCACTGATGGCAAAAAAATACTCGTGACTTTCAGACCTACTACCGGATCAATTAGAGGGGCCAATATAGAATTTGCGATTGAACACATAGCATCATCCCGCCTTGATAATGAAATAAAAACAAGAGGTTTAGAGGCTGCTGCTGAAAAACTAAAACATGATAATCCCGGTCAAACTCTTTCAATGTTTGTCTACTATCGAGCTCTACCAGGAATCACCGCAGGATGGTTAGACCTTGGGCAGACATTAACAACTTCCAATAGATTATTACCAGACTTTAATATAACGGTCGATAGTGATGCAAAACTTATGATCAGCGCTGAAAAATCAAATAATATGGAATTATTTGACTTAAGCCAGATCCATATGAACAGGCAAAAATCTGAAACAAGCAGCGATCAGAATGCCGCTCAGGTGTTTAAAAACCTTATCGACTTTAAAGAGAAGAGTAAATAGTATCAATGAAAGGAATGTAGATGAAAATAGATCAATCACTTATAGTGCTGTTGTTAGCAACAGGAGGCCTCAAAGCTATGGATCCTGTAACAATGGGCCTTATTGCAAAAATGATGCCAAACAACCTTGCGGTCAATCTTAATTTTGATTTTCAGAATCAGAATATTGATCAGAATTGTTATGGAAAGGTTGATAATACTATCTATAATGATGGTGGAACAGTTCAGCTTGTTTTTGGTGCTTGTAATAATACTGCCGGCCAACAGGTTGGAGGTATGGGAAAAACTGGTGATATCACCACTATCCCATATGACCAATTAACATTGATTAAAGACTTTGGAACATTATCTGAAGCTTCAACAAAACTTGCGACCATTCCCCATATATCTGCTGGACCAAACAATTGGAGTAATGCAGCATATATCAAATTTAGAGCATCTGATCTGGTAAGCCCTAAATGGGCAACTCGAGGTGCAGGTAAAGATGTGCTGAACAAAATAGAGAATTTTGTCACAATTCGTACTTTAGCACTAACAGAAGCTCTTGCTCAAAAAGAGGGCCATATTGCTGCTTATGAGAAGATAAAAGATAAAAAACCTATATTGGTTGAGATCTGGGCGCAATCAATTCCATCTATAACAGGATCAAATCAAGCAAAACAGGTATTTAATTTTGTTGTGCCTGGCGATGCAATAGGAAAACCTCTTGGCCTTATTGCCGATCAAGCTGGAAACGCAGCCATCGCTTATAAAATAAAAGACATTACAAATGCCATAGGCCTTGTTTCCAATAGTTTTAATGTAAATGCTGAAAACCCGTAAATAAAATTTTAATAAAAAAGGAATATCATGAAGAGAATAATAATAGTAACAACTTTATTAATGAGCGCTGCAATGCAAGCTGCACAGGCAGATGATTGGCAAGTGATTGGCGAAAGCAAACCGGCATCATCTTGGACAGTGGCGCAAAAACCGGCAGAAGGTTCTAAATCTGATATAGCAATAGGAAACCAGAAAGATACTACTGTAGCTAAAACCCCCGAACCTGCTAAAAAACCTGAAGCTGAGAAAAAAGCTGAACCTGCCAAACCTGCTGGGCTCATAAGCTCACCAACAACCGCACTTATTGCCGGATCAGCCCTGGATCTTACCAAAACACTATTGGTTGGACCATCTGCTAAATCAGAAGGTGGCAAAGGCAGCACATGGACTGGAAACCTTGGCATTGATATACAAAATCAAGGCTTAGATCAGACCTCATTAGGCACTATTGGCACAGATATAACTAACCTGAGCGGTGGAACAACTCAGATACAATTTGCTGGAGGCGGAAACACTTCAGCTCAACAAGTAAACAAAAAGAAATAAAGAGTTATGCAACTGGACAACAAGAGGCTAGGGTTAGCTCTTATAATCCTAGCCATTATAACGCCCGATGTAGTTAATGCTTCAAAAAAAAAGGAAAAAAACAGCTCCGCAACGTATAGCTGCTCCGCGGTATTGCCTGACAATATCTACGTACCAAAAGGAGAGACAGTTATAGTCAATGCGCAAGTTGATTGCCTATTTGTTACAGGGATGGGCAAGGCTGGAGGGCAAACTGAACCAATTGATATAGCAGTTACAAAATTTATTCCTATAAAATTTATAGAGGATGCCGCTGTTAAACTGACAGAGCTCACCACCTTTCCAACATTAGGGAATATCTTTGCATTTGAATATACTCCGATCAAAGAGACCGTAAGAGCTGGTAAGATTGGTCTCAAAAATCGCCCCATTCAGGTTATTATCAGAACCGAACCTGTTTCACAAAACTTCATAAATAGCATCAAAAACGATTTGGCAACAGCACAATCAAAGGGAGATACTGAAGCTGCCCTGGAATTGACAAAGATTCTTGATGGCATTGAGACAAAAGGAATGGTACAGATCTATCGGCGATTACCAAGCCTTGGACAGACAAAATTCACTCCAATGCATACAAAAATATTCAAGGGTAAAGCAGCCAATCAGATCGCTGACATTCGTGTTTTACCAACAGGAAACTTACAGATTATAGAACATACAGAGGATGGCAAAAAGCTTCTTGTAGAAGAGCCATTTGGTGAGATATAATCATTGTGAAAGCGCTTTAGAAATCATCTATTTTTCATAAAGGGGAGCAAAGAGATGAAGCTGTATTATATTATATTTCTGTCCATATACTCACTATACCTTCAGTCTGAGCCATTTATTCATGATTCTATAATAAAGACTCATCCAGGATTCTTTTTAAAGCTACCCGCTCATCTTCAAGAACAGAGATTCAATGTAACCTACCTTCCCCAACAGATCATCACCATTCAACATGCGCCCAAAAGACTCCGTTGCCCTTTGGCAAAAAAAGCATCTTACTTAAAATATAAGCTTGAATCATCAAAACCTCATAAAGAACTTGAACTTTTAATTAAAAAAGAGCCGTTAGGCACTATGAAGGATATTATACCCCAAACAGCACATAATCACTTTATACATAAAGTTGTTCGGATCTATAAAAAAAATGATGACAATTCAACATGGACCCCTATCATTACCATCCCAGAGATAGATGCTTTGACAGGATTTACCCATGCAACGGTTCACCCTGACGGAACCATTCATTTTTAAATACCTATAAAAAATTTGACAAAATGGAAAAAGGCTTTAGTCTTTATATACATAAATAGCGTCTTTATAAATGCTATTTTAATTCATTCAAGATTAAGTATCGCGGGGTAGAGCAGCCTGGTAGCTCGTTGGGCTCATAACCCAAAGGTCGCTGGTTCAAATCCAGCCCCCGCAACCATAATTTCACTAGCCATACTGCGCGTAAAGCTTCCACCGTCGCCAAGGCTATGGTGGACAGGTCGTATGGCAAGCCTGCTCTTCGAAGCTCGTTAGAGCGTAGTAAAATCATCCTTTAAAACAATCGATTTAAACTCGATAATTTTTTATTTACACAGCCTTCTTATGGTTCGATACGCTCTTGAAATCGCTAATCAGCACGAGCGGGCAAAAAAGGTTTTAGCTTCAAAAGAGACCTAATAAATAAGATTTACTGTATCTATTGTGAACATCTGTTCAAACATCATTGCTAAGAGTATGTCCAGAATATCAATTGTATAGCAATTGAACCGAGACTCAAATAAGCAATCAAGAGAATGAATGTTCTAATGCATACCATCCGTCATTTCTCAAAGCAAAAGAGAATAGACTCCCTTTACATGCAAATACCTCAAAAATGAAAACTTTGATTATTGTGTGAAATGACGGATCAAACTACTGTCACGACAAAAAGATCATGAAGCCAGACCACATAGTTGATAAGCTCTACGGTAATACTATGGACATAAAGTAGACCAAAAAGACTTAAACAGCATAAATTAGCGAGCGTTGCTAAAATAATTGTTGCGCGCCTATTGATCAAAAAAAGCACCAAAAAGAGTGTAAAATAGGCTGATGTATAAATAAAAAACATCTGCATATGCACATTGCCCATTGTTGGGACATCGCGAATAAAAATTTTCATAAAAAATGGCAACTCTTTTATCCACTGCAGATGATGGGCAATCAAAAATCTGCTCATAGCAAAAGTATACGCGCCCCCTAACGTTATAGAGAGAGGCTCAAATAGACGCTGCTTATGTGAAAAAAAGCCATACACTAATGGCATAATTGTATATATAACAAAAATAATACCCATCATCCATAAAGCCTCATATACTGTTAAAAATAGATCACCCTTCTCCATGTTTGTCTGCTGAAATAAGATTGGATTATAAAGAACATATCCCAATGCGCTTATAAGATTGAGAAAATGCCAACGACTAACATAAGAAAAGAGCATAACTGATGCTAGCAACAGAATAAAATAACCTCCCAATAGGTGTTTAGTAAAAAAAGTATCAAGAAACAACGAAGGGAGCATAGCTGCAACTATAACACTGATTACAGCAAGAATCTTTGCTCTCAACCTGAATGCAACAATTAATGCCCAGATATTAACAACTGTTACACTGAAAACAAGATCTTCAGGCTTCAATAAATCTATCATGAGATAGGTTTGGTAACAGGCGGCATAAAAGATACAGAATCCGCCAAGAATAATCCCATATGCCAAGTCATTGGATTTCCTGCGAACAAAATATAGCCCACTAATCACAGCTATAATTGCCAACATATACAACAGATAGAGACTGAAGGCATGGGAAACTATTAATGGCAACCATGCAAGCAATAGATAAGCACTAAAAAGCAGTAATACTAAAGGAAATAGCGTCTTGAGTGCTCTATAAATATGATGACGCGTAAATACAAAAAGATCATGATATTGACTAAGCAATGAAACCCCCTCTCAATTAGACTATAAGACCATTATAACCTAATTTAAACAATTTACCCAAATGGGGGCTCAAAAAAACTATTTTTAGCCCTTTTAGGCTCTCTTATTCAAAAAATAATCGGCCTTTTCAAGACTCTGCCTGGCATTGTCATATGTTAACAGATTCAGAGCATCTGCATATGGTAACCACTTGTAATCTAGATGCTCGTGAGAAAGAATCACCCGCCTGTGCTCAACCTTGCCAAGAAAGAGATGGACCGTTTTTTCTGCTAAAGCGCCATCTGCATACTGCTTAAACTGATAACTAAAACTATCCTGAAATCCTTCTATAATTGCAGCATCTAGGCCAGTCTCTTCATGCAGCTCTCGCAATGCCGCCTGCATATAAGTCTCTTTTGGCTCTAATTTTCCTTTTGGAAAATCCCAATGGCCAGCCACATAATGCAAAACCAGATATTCACGTCGATAATCAGATTCAAAGAAAATAATAACCCCTGCCGAAATTACTTTAGCCATAAACAATCGCCCTACCAAAAGACCAATATATTAATCGAAAAAATAGAGCTTTACATTAAAGCTCGCTCTAAAATAGTATAGCGCCATAAACGATGCAAGCAATAATGGCCCAATCCAAAACCACAATAGCACTGAATTTAGCAACCATTGCGCAAGCCAGGAAGAGAAATAATAATTAATAAGATTGTAGATTGCATAATAAGAGCAGACAAATAGAAACCCAACCACAAGCAATTGGATCATATAATTAAGACTAAACTGCGCAAAATGTTTAAAGTAAAATGTAAAATTTTGATATCTATAAAGATACCACAAATAAAGGATAGTCTGCACAAGTGCTGAAACTACCGTTGCTAAAGCAAGCCCCGGAGCCTGCAGAGTATCTATGAATAGCCAATTTAATGATATATTAACTAAAGTTGCTATAATTGAAACTATAGCTGGAACAAACGTATTATGAAGAGCATAATAAAGATTGAGCAAAATTCTATTCATCGAAAAAAAGGGAAGCCCTATCATAAAAGCTATAAGAACATTGCTCGCCTGCAGCACTTTTTCCATAGGGAATTTATCTGATAAAAATACTGTAATGAAGATCTCTTTAGAAAAGAAAATCATTAAAAAAGTTACAGGTATCGTAACCCAAAATATCAATTTTGTAGCCTCTAAAAGATAGAAACTCAACCTCTTTGGCGCATAAATTACTACATGGGAAAAATGGGGCAATAAAATGGTTGAAAAGGCTGTTACAAATACCCCTAAAGGAATCCCCATTAATCTATTTGCATAATAGATTAATGCGACCGATCCTGATGGCAACCAAGATGCAAACTGAGTATCTATTACTAAACTCAGCTCCATAACACTCATACTCAAAAGACAATTTCCAAATTTTGCAAAAACATCTAAAAATATTCTTCTTACCCTTTTTGTAATCGATCCAAATGAAAAATGGAGCCTAAAAAAGACCCCCAAATGCCACAAAAATTGTAATAGCCCACCAAAAAGAATAAAATAGCAGAGCCATTCTATTGGCAATGCATATGTTATACATATGACTAAAGCGAGAATAAAGACAATATTCATTAAAATAGGTGAAATGGCCGGCACAAAAAAATGGTTTACTGATTGCAAAGCCCCTGCCAATAGCGCACTGCTTGATACAAAAAAGATAAAAGGCATAAGAATCTGTAAATAGGGCATTGCAACAAGCACCTGTTCTTCTGAAAATCCAGGCGCCATAAGCCAAACTACAGATTCGGCCTTCAGTATAACCAGAACACACAACAGAAGAACAATTCCCTCAAAGACTATAAACCCTAGGCTCATCAGCCCATTGGCATCATCTCTATGGCCCCCTTTGACCAACTTGACAAGCATAGGTATAAAGGCTGCAGAAAGAGCCCCTTCTGCAAATATTTTACGCAGTGAATTGGGTATCTTCCATGCCGTAATAAATGCATCAGCAGCAGAACTTGCCCCCAAATACCTAACGGTCAGCACCTCTCTTATAATGCCCAAAAATCTGCTACCCAAGGTAGATATTCCAACCTGCATTGTTTTGCTCATAATTGATTCTCTGGTTAGTGCACTTTTCATAACAGCCTCTTTTATATAGCTTTAAACAGTCTCTTGCCCCATTGAGCATAGGCTGAAATGAGAAAAAAGCAAAAAGAGAGCCTATTTATGACCAAAAGGGCTAGAATATTGCAAGTCGGCCTATTTTTTGATATTATAGGTATAGTAATTAGTCATAAAAGAAAATTAGTTTGACATTCTGGTACATAGAGCATTTTCCACTCATCGAAACAACAGCCTATCTGTTTAAAAAGATACTCTCGATATATTTCAGTGATAACTGTGCGAAATTCCTAAGAACAAGAACGTCATGCATCTGTATGACTTTATAATAGTTTTATAAACCCCTTTATATCGAGTGTACATACATGAACCGTATGAATATTTATGTTGGTAACGTTCCTTTTGCTGCAACCCAAGATCAAGTAAAAGAGCTTTTTGCTCAATTTGGTCAAGTTGAATCAGTTCGCATCATTATGGATAAATTGACTGGTAGATCTCGCGGATTTGCATTTGTTCAATTTGCAAGCAGAGAAGAAGGTCAACAAGCAATTGACAATCTAAACAACAAAGATTTTCTTGGCAAACAGCTAAGAGTTAATGAAGCTCGTCCACGCGAAGAAGGCGCTGCTCCTAGAAGAAGCAATGGCAACGGTGGATCAAATGGCTCATTTAACAGACGTAGCCGTTACTAAAAAAGAGATCTTTTAAAAAAAGATATTTCTAAAGAAAGAGAGCATATACTTTATATGCTCTCTTTCTCTTTTAATAACCTATTTTCAAGCTCATAAATTCTCTGCATACTTGATGCAACATGCATATCATGAGTGCTTACAATTATTCCCATTGACCACCTCTTTTGACAATCAAGTAATAACTTAATCATTCCCTGTGCTGTCCTCGGATCTAAATCACCTGTTGGTTCATCTGCCAATAAGAATGCAGGTTTTTCAAACAAGGCCCTTGCTAATGCAACCCGCTGCTGTTGACCACCTGAAAGCACCGGTGGCTTTTCATGCATTTTTTCATCTAATTCCATGATTTGCAACAATTCTATAGCCTCATTTTTACAAGAAGATTCAGATTTTCCTGCCACTAATCCTTTAAGCATAACATTCTCAAGCACCGTCAATTCTTTAATTAAATAGGGCATTTGAAAGAGAAGCCCTACCGTTCTGTTTAAAAAAACTTCACGCTCTCTATTATTCATCAATGCAAGATTATGATTATCAAGGAATATAGCCCCCTTAGTAGGGTTAACCAGTCCCGCAATAATATGCAACAATGTGGTCTTTCCAGAGCCCGAAGGGCCTATAATTGCATAGCTATCACCCTGCTTAAACGTAATGGAAATGTCTTGAAAGAGAGATGTTGCATTCCCTATTGCTGAAAAAGTCTTTGAAATAGCATCTAAACGAATATTCATACTTACCTCTATGACGTTGCCCGAGATATCTTATCAACCTCTTGTTCAATTATACAGAGAATAGCATTGGTATCAAAGGCTGTTTTTAGTTATTTTATCGGTAAGTGTTGTTTTTAAAAACTCGATACGACTACACTTTTCCATAGGGATAGAAAACGGCCTAACGGCTTAAGCACCCATTAAAACAACTGGGGGCGAAAAATAGGGGGAGTGATGAAAACAGTTCTTAATCAAAAAATACAGGAAACTATTCCGGAAATACTCCCAGTAATTCCGACCATGGATGTTGTTGTATTTCCTCAGATGATTGTTCCGCTATTAGTACTTGATGAAAAGATCATTAATGGCATTAATCAAACAATGCAAGAATCAAAGATGGTCCTGTTGCTGGCTGCAAAAAAACAGGTTGATCATGAGGCCGCTATTGGCATGAGCGATCTGTATGAAACCGGAACAATCGCTTCAATTATGCGCTTAATTAAATTGCCTGAAGGTGGTATTAAAATTTTAGTACAAGGCCTTAGCAAAGCAAAAGCAGCACAACTTATCGCTGAAGATAAAAGTTTGCGCGCAGAAGTTAAAGTGATACATTTAATAACGCAAGGAAAAGAGCAGATTATAGATGCACATATTAAAAATATTAAAATGCTAACAGAGCGTATGGCATCAAGCGGAAATAGTTTTAGCCCTGACTTTCATGTTATCTTATCCAAAATGAATGATGCTGAAAAAATAGCTGACTTTGTTCTTTCTCATCTTAATCTAAAAGTTGAAGATGCGCAGGTTCTTTTAGAACAGGATCATTTAGCAAATTTCTTGGAAGGTATCTACCAACAACTTGCTCAAGAACTTGAAGCCTCAGAGATTCAAGAGCGCATTCGCAATAATGCACGAGAATCGATGAATCGGTCACAAAAAGAATTCTATCTTCGTGAGCAGCTTCGTGCAATCAAAAAAGAATTGGGCGAAAATGATGAAGAAGATATCGAATTAATGCGCGACAATCTTGATAAATTAGAGGCTTGTGAAGAGACAAAGACTGAAATAAGAAGGCAGATCAACCGATTAGAACGTACAGCTCCAGACTCTATGGAGGCCGCTGTAATTCGCAACTACTTAGATTGGGTCTTTGCACTGCCTTGGAATAGATATACCGAAGATAATTTAAACCTTCAACATGCTAAAGATGTTCTTGATGAGGATCACTTTGGGCTTAAAGAGATCAAAGATCGCATTCTCGATTTTATGTCTGTACGGAATCTAAAAAAAGATGGCTTTGCTCCAATATTATGTTTTGTGGGACCTCCTGGAACAGGTAAAACTTCTCTTGGAAAATCTATCGCTCGCAGCTTGGGCAAAAAATATATGCGCATCTCATTAGGTGGCGTTAAAGATGAGGCTGAAATTCGTGGGCATAGAAGAACATATGTCGGAGCTATGCCAGGAAGATTCATTCAAGCATTACGTAAAGCTGAATCGATGAATCCGGTTATTGTTATTGACGAACTTGATAAAATCGGCGCTGATTTCAGAGGTGATCCATCAGCAGCTATGCTTGAAGTGCTCGATCCACAACAAAATAAGACTTTCTATGATAATTACCTTGGACTTCCTTTTGATCTTTCACAGGTAATGTTTATAGCAACAGCAAACACAATGGATACCATATCAGGCCCATTGCGCGATCGCATGGAGGTGATAGAACTTTCAGGCTATACAACAGAAGAGAAGATCAATATTGCTCAAAAACATCTTGTACAGAAAACTATTCATGAAGCTGGACTTCATGATCAGAATATAACATTTCATAACGAACTTATTGATCATATTATCCAAAACTATACACGAGAGTCTGGCGTCCGACAACTTGAGCGTATAATAGGTAAATTGTGCTCAAAAGTGGCACGCTCTTATGTTGAAGACCAGAAGATTATTCAATTTACTGAAAATAATCTTGAGCTCTATTTAGGGCCTCGCCGGTTTCTTGACGATGATATCTGCAGAGAACCACAAATTGGTATTACCAATGGGCTAGCCTGGACCATGTATGGCGGAGAGATGCTCAAAATAGAGGCTATCTTAATGCCAGGGACAGGAAAGCTTCTATTGACTGGTCAACTTGGTGACGTAATGAAAGAATCTGCTCAAGCTGCAATGAGTTATGCTCGTGCACATGCAGATGAATTTGGTATTGATAAAAAATACTTTACCGAATTTGACCTTCATATTCATGCACCTGCTGGAGCTATTCCAAAAGATGGCCCTTCTGCTGGTATTACTATGCTAACCTCAATACTATCAGCTTTAACAAACCGCCCTATAAATGCAAATTACGCCATGACAGGAGAGCTCAATCTATGTGGCGAAGTGATGCCAATTGGTGGTGTAAAAGAAAAGATATTAGCAGCAAAAAGAAATAAAATATCTCATGTCATTCTACCACACAAGAACAAATATGATATGGTAGGCATTGAAGATATCATGCAAGATATTGATGTTATCTGGGTTCAACACGCACGAGAAGTACTCAACAAAGTATTGATGACCAAAGAGAGTGAAGCGCTATCTGGAAATGCATGAAGATCCTTACTATTGGTGGAGCAACTACTGACACGTTTGTTGTCTGCGAAGAGATTTCACGCTTAAACTTTGACTCTGAACATGAAAAAAGGTCCTTCCTCTTATTTGAGGAAGGACACAAAGTTCCAGTCGATGATCTCAATTTTCAAACCGGTGGAGGAGCAACCAATAGCGCCGTCTCATTTGCAAGGCTCGGCTTTGAAGTATCAACATTCTTTAAAGTGGGCAATGATCATGCTGCTGAATTTATTCTAAAGAGATTAAAGGAGAGTGGCATCAATACATCCCATGTTATAGAGTCTGCACATGAGATCACCGGTAGTTCATTCATCATTCCTTGTCAAGGTGGCGACCGTGTAGTTCTTGCATACCGCGGTGCAAATGCGCGTATTGCAAAAGAAGAGATTCCTCTTGAAGCTCTAAAAAATTGTGAAAATCTTTATATCACATCCCTTTCAGGCCAAAGCTCTCACCTGCTTGTCTCAATTACTCGTTTGGCAAAAGAGCATGGTGCATTTATTGCAAACAATCCAGGCACTAGTCAACTGGCAATCGGATCATATGATATCTATGAAGCTTTACCCCATATTGATATCTTTATTTTAAACAGCCAAGAGGCCTGCACCTTTATGCTCTCCATGATTCAACAGGACATCAAGCTCCATCAAAAGATTCTTGATGCGCAGGCAACAAAAATTATTAAGTCAAAAAATCTGCATAGTTTACCCCAACTGTTACAAAAACCACTCTCATATCAGTCAGTCTGTTTTGATATTCGCCTCTTTTTTAACGAAGTTCTTTCACGAGGTCCCAAGATTGTGGTGGTTACCAATGGTGCTGAAGGCGTCTATGTAGCTACTCACGATGAGATTATTTTCCACCCTAGCCTGCCAGGTCATATTGAAAACACATTAGGAGCAGGGGATGCTTTTGGATCATGTTTTGTTGCCAAATGTATACAAAAAGAGAGTATTAAGAACGCTATGCTTTATGGCATACTCAACGCATCATCGGTGATAAGCCACATGGGGGCAAAAGAAGGACTGCTCAAAACTTCAGAACTTGAGCAAAGGTTCAAAGATGCACCTAAAAATCTGTTTCAATCATTTGAGATTAATCAGTCATAATAATGCCAGAATTAAGCCCTTTTTACCCCAAAAATCGGAATTGACTTGCAAATAGTTGCGAAAAACGCAACTATTTGAATATGAAATCCTTGAACCCAGATAAAACTCTTGCAATTGTGTAGCTTTTATGCTACAATCCTATCATGAGCATTACAAAAATAATTATTTATACCACTCAATCGGGAAAAGCTCCATTTAAGGAATGGTTAGAGGAGCTTGATGCCAAAACTAGGGCTATTGTAAGGACCAGAATAGATAGAGTCAGACTTGGCAATTTTGGTGATTGTAAAGTTCTCACAGATGGAGAAGGTTTGAGCGAGTTGCGCATATCTTTTGGGGCAGGCTATAGAGTCTATTTTGGAAGAGACGGGCGTGCATTAATAATTCTTTTAACTGGTGGTGACAAAAGTAGTCAAAAACGTGATATCAGCAAAGCAAAAGAATATTGGCGTGCATATAAGGAATTAAAATGAAAAGAAAAATGATAGATTATCAAGAAGATCTTATTGAATCACTCCGTGATCCGGAAGATGCAATTGCTTATCTTAATGCTGCATTGATGGATGATGATGAGCGAATGTTTTTACTTGCTTTAAAAAACGTACTTGAAGCACAAGGTGGTGATATGACCACATTGGCAAAAGAAGCAGATCTAAATCGTGAAAATTTATATCGCATACTTTCGCACAAAGGTAATCCAAAACTCACAAGCATCAAGTCATTGCTTAATGCAATGGGATTTGAGCTTGCAGTTCAAGGGCATAGGCGATAATTAAGTTTTGCTACTTTTTAAGACATATCCAAGAACGCACCTAAAAATCTATTTCAATCATTTGATATTGAATAGCAATACAAAAATCAGGAATATTACTTTTTTTTGAATGTTAATACAGGCTCTTGTCCAAGTAATGCTGAAATATGCGCTAAACTTGCTAATGTTAAATTTGCTTGCCCACGCTGAATCTTTGATACTTGTGTAGCATTTGAATTTAAGCGTCTGACCACTTCATTGAAACCAACGTCATTTTTTTTCATATAATCATCGATTACTTGTGTAACACTTGCTTGTAGTGATCGTAATGCTTGAACTTCAAGCTTTGCTTGTTGTTCAATAATAGCAATCTCTTCTTTACTAAAGCACTTCTCTATAAGATCTCTAAAATTTTTTAATTTCATAATTTATCCTCATATACATTATTAATTTATTAAACCAACGTTCAACCTCTTTATTTCCAGGCCAATATTTTATTTCCCATAAAGCCATGCAGGGATCCTTTCTAAAGAGCTTTAACTAATCTTAATTATACTAAACTATAGTTTAGTAGTCAAGTATAATTTTATCTACACCTAAAAAAAGTAATTCACAGGTTAATATAAGGTCTCTTATGATCAAGGTTTTTTAGATGCGATCTCTATTGATAGACCTTCGTTATTAAAGATAAAGAGCTGAAAGAGGTTATATAAAGCTTCTTAAAAGAGCTATTTTACCCTAAAAATCCAAACTTCCCTCTTAAATTAGTTATACGTTTCTTGCGAGGATAGAACGTTCTGATCTCTTCTAAACCAGACCATAAAGTATCTCCTTTAATTGAAGCAAAGTATCCTCCAACTATAGGAGCTGCTGCATAACCGGTAAATGCAGAGACCTCTTCTTGCATCTCATCAGCCAATTGTTGTGCAAGCCCTTCAGCATCAGCTCCACATTGGCATGAAAAAAGAATAATATGTTGACCATTATATTTAGGAGCAGTCTTGATAAGCCGTGAAAGTTCAGCTGCATTGACAAGAAGATGACCATCTTCTTTCAACCGTTCTTCATTTGAACTACTAAGGCCACCAGGGTGAATATCTTGCGTATCAACCTGAATACTATCAGAATCTCCATGAGCAAACAGAGCAAATGGACATCTTTCATCTTTATCAAGCGTATTATATTTCAAAAGAAAAGCATAAACTTTCTCTATTCCCTTTTTTAAAACAAGATCACCTGAAATGCAACCCTTAATCCAGATACCCCGCTTTGGATCTTCAACAAAAGGTTTGCGTTCTTTTTTATCAAGCCGATCATCTTGTACATCATGATCATCTTCTTCTTTTCCATCGACCACACCTCTATCTAAAGGATACGATTCTTCTTCATAAAAAGATCCAGCGCTATTGATTGTAGCAAGCGTTTGGCTTGCAGCGGTTAACAATGATGTCATTTCAGCCATTGCATAGACCTGCGCTCTCATTGCAACATCATTATCAATAACATTTGCTGCCGTTTGCATTGCAGTTGATGGATTCAGTTTTACAGCCGCTGCAACAGCTCCTGATACAACTTTTGCAATCTTCATTCTATAGTTGACCTCTTCTTGTACAGCTTTTTGAATGCTCTCTTGCGTCAACGGTTGACCATTATTTCTCAAGCGACCAATTGCAGCATCAGAGACTGCAAAAGCATCTTCTGTCAAAAGAGTGCCAACGGTTTCAGCTGTTAATGCCCCAACAGCACCTGATGCTAATCCTCTAGAATTACCATCTTTTGCAAATCCTATTGCTCCACCAAGTAAGGAATGTGCCGCTTTGCGTTCAATACCATTCAGATACGCCCCACAGATATTGTTTGCAACATAACCAGCAACTGCATTGAGTGATATCTGCGCACACGCACTGCCTATAGATTTACCAACCGGCGCATTATTGATAGCAACATTGAGCAATGTATTGACAGTATTGCGCAATGCCTGCGTCTGCACATGTCCCATTAATGATTTTGTTCCAGGACCCATAGGAACTTTAAGTGCACTACCTAACTTCTGGCACAAGCCTGCAGATGCCACATCAATCGCAAATGACTTCAAAAATTGTGGAGTTGCAAGTTGTTCAATTGTTTGCAATGGATCTCCCGTTCTTAAAACAGAGGTTCCAGCAGTTGCGCACAGAGTAGAAAACCCTGCATTGACCATCGCAGCAACAACTGCATTTTCAGCTGTTACTGCAAGCAATTCAGCACCCATGCCATCAGTTGCAATGGTGATCGCAATAGCAATAGCGACTAACATCTCATCAGAGACCGCCTGATCTTTATGGCACCACTCTTCATGCCATTTTTTTAGATGATAGGTTGTCTCAACAAATCTACCAATAATTGCAGTACGATCTTTATCAATAACTGCCGATTGAAAGAGCATCTGCCCAATAGGGGAAACACGTATAATGCGATCGACCATCAACATTGGTGGGATCATCGTTTCATAACCACCCTTGCAACCGGCATCTAAGCTCATCAATGGAGAGTCAACTAGTGTCTGCTGACTGTAGAGCATCTCTTTCACTTTTGCCACAAACTCTATACCATCACGTGTGTCATCATGCAGTTCAGTTGCAGTTATGTTAGCGTTAATAGTTGCCCTATTACCAACAAATCGCACTTGTGGTGCACGAATAGTCGCTGCCATTGCGCAAGGTGCCTCTTGCATATTAGTTGATGATTCCTCGGAGAATGCACTGCTTGAATGTGATGCACGCTCGGTGCGATCTGCAAGAATAATACCTTCAATGACGGTGTTAGGAGATTCGTAGGTAACGCTCTGGCCTGCAACATCTTGCGTTGCAACCGCATGAATTGAATCTGCCGCTTGATCGTAAATAGTGGCTCCTGCAATAGTTGTTGAGGGCAGAATCTGATGTGAAACGCTTCTAGTGATGGTTGTCTTTGATGAGAACAGACCGTCTTTAACATCTGTTTTTTCAGACATTTTTTGTAATGTTAATGGCACATTGCTCAATGATCCTGTTTGTGCCTGCTGATGTGCTGTAGTGCCGGCCACTATTGCTGTGCCAACGCGCGATAGATTATGATGGGCTGTAACATCTACGGGACCAGCCTCTGCAATAAACTGTTGCTGTGGATATGCGCGCTGTTCTGTTACTTCAGCTCCATCGCTATCGCCATAGTGCACTGTGTGCGATTGTGTTGCTAATGTTACATTACCAGCTTGTGATTCAATGGTAATCCCTCCTGAACTTTTGGCAATAATCTGATCATTCAGATGCATCTGATCACCTTGAGTGACAGCTCTAAATTCACCAGCAACAATAGCATCTTTGTGCCGATTAACATCTTCTGGCACAATGCACAGCAATGTTCTCTGTTGCGACGTTAAGCCGACCGACACAATCTGAGAGAGCAACATCGATTCATCAGCCTGTTGCAGATCAGCTGGTGACATAATCTCTTTAGCATTACGTTGCCACCATCTGTTTGCATTGCCCCAGAGTACTGTAGCTGTCTGATTACCTCTTGCTCTGCCCGCGTATGTTTTATTTGCAAACTTAGACAACAGCTGTTGCAAAGGCAGATTAAGGTCAATAGAACGTAATGGATTGAACATGTTGTGCCAATTAAGTGGTGTTGGGTGTTGAGGATTCTCCAATGCAACCAAATCTCCCGGTTGCGGAGCTGATGGAGCACTAAATGGAAATTCAGTCTCAATTGCGCCTTGCGCATTTAATCTATAGAGTCCCGGTCTTTGCGCTTCATCTAGCATATGTTGAGTCACATCAACAACAATCGGACCTGTTACGTTTGCGGTCTCACGTGTCAATGCTCCACCATTTGAAAACAGTCCATTACGCCCAAGTATATTAATTACTCCCGGAGCATTCCAATTACCGGCAACAACAAAATCACCAAGATTCATCTGAATATTTTTGCCCGATTGAAGGGTACATGCTTGTGTTAATAATAAATTATTTGCGGTCCAACCTATTCCACGATAATAAAAATGTTGCGGCGTTTCAATATATCCTGTTGCTGGTGTGAACCCATCTTTTCCATTCAGTATGAGGCTTGAAGCACTGCGAATGGAGCTAGCTCGATTCTGTATTTTTTTTGTTCTAAAGGTAATTTTTTTAAGTGACTCAAGAATAGCAGCTATAGAGCCTGGATATTCAGTATACGCATTCCAGCCAGGCCAAACACTACCTTTGTGTACGCACGTTGATTGTAAATGATTATAGAGATCAGTTTCTATAGTTATGGGGCCATGTGATGAAACTTTACTTGCTTGATTCAGAACTTCAGTAGGAGCAATAAGATCAGTTCCAAGAGCACTGAATAATGTACCATAATGAAGATGCACTTTTTTTGCTGCTCGAAGAGTAAGGAAATCATCAGAAGCTGCATATGCTCCATTGCGAACATTGAGAGAATAATCGAAGCTGTATACCGGCGAAGATGGCCCTCCCCACAGGCTTCCATACAAATTGCAAACGGTCTGTATAAATTGCTGTTTAATATCTTCATCAACACCTCGCACTGCTGTACCAATAATAACATCATCTTTAGTTGCTATAATATCTGTCTTGCCTTTGCCATAAAATTTTGTAAATCGTCCATCAATACTGTCCGCGTTAACTTTTAATGGTCCATGTGTTGCAGCAATGGTTGCCAATTCTGTATTGCTTTTACCTCCCGCGAATGGCCCATTGACATACAATGAGAGTATTGGTGCAATTAACTTACCATATTTGGTCAGCGAACCGTTCACATGAAGCTCCAGATGACCAATATTAGGAAACAGTATGTCTCCATTTGCAATAGTTGCAGGAGCAACCGAGGCTGTAACTTTTCTTGATGTTGTCAGTTTTTTCAGTTGATCTACAGTTTGCATTCTCCTGTTTGGAAGGATAATATCTTCAGCTTTTACACTGCTTGGCACAACACCAAGATCATAAAGGAGATCATGTTCCGCTTCAATCTCTCCTACATTTGTGGCTGGGAGCAATGGATTGGTTAACAGCAATGTATTCTTTGCTTGTTCTGCTGGATTATCGGTAATTGCCCAACTGTTGCCACCTAGCTGCAGCTTTTTATTTCGAAAATCCTTAACTCTATATGATCCACTGTGCAATATAAGATCTTTATCATTTCTAAGCAGATCAAAATCTAAAGAGCTCTCTGCAAGTTCCAAAACTCCTTGGCTATACATTGAAATGGGTTGACCAGATTTCACGCGCTCCATTAACCATTTGCCAGCATCTAGATTACGCAATATCATGTTAGTGCAATTGAGAGCTCCTTCTCTGTTGGTCATCGTGTTTCTGTTATAGAATTTCGCCGATATAAAATCAGCATCTCCCTGCATCACAACATAACCATCGTTGATTATTTCTGCATTATCGACTACCGATTTTACAAACACCTGAAACGACCCTTCCTGCAAATTCTGCAATAGCCCGCTCGGTATAAGATGCAAGAGACCTGTTTTAACGATGCCACTATTAACCAATTTTTTAAATGTGGGTGTTCCTCCATGGATTAAAAGTTCTTTATAGTTTCTCATACGTTCAAAATCTATTGAACTATCAATTAACTCCAGAACTCCTTCATTATCCATCTCAAGAGGTTGCACAGATTTCATACTCTCTATTAACCATTTACCTGTGTCTTTGTTGATTAATGAACTGTTTGCTGAAGAAGTTATTCTTCCTTCTTTAAAGGCCATTTCACCACGGTTACGCACTGTTACCGAACTAAAATCACTATCACCCTGCATTAGAAAATTACCATTGTTATGTATTGTTGCATTACCGATTACAGATTTTACAAACAGTTCAATAATGCCAGTAGCTGTATTGCTTAACTTAGTATGGATGAGAGACGCTGATGCCGCTTTGAGCAATCCATAATTGGTAAGATCTTGAACTGATATGCTTGCATTATCATGAAACAGTAATGATTTTCTATTGAGAACACGACCACCACCCAGTAATTGATGCAAACGAATATTGCCACAATTTTCTAGGTCACTGTGAACACGCATAGTGAGAGTTGGTGCTCCGGAGATAGATCCTTTATTTACACCTTTAATAATATCAATAGATTTATGAGCTTCAATTTCACCATCGTTGACCAGCTCTTCAACAGAAGCCTCATCTAAAATTTTAACTTGGCCAAACTCATTATTTTCTAATAGCTTGCGCGCAGTCAGCTTATTCGCTTGCAAAAAACCTTCATTGACTATCTTTCGCTTTGCATCACAAGCACCGGTTTTAAAGATACCTTCATTTTGTAACAGCGCATCTTGTTCTGATGCTTCTTCAATAATAAACTCTTCTGAGACTTCAAATAGCGCATCTTTTCCATTAACTATGCGCTGATTGTCTTTTGTTGCTGTCAGATGAGAGGCTGATACGGTAGGCGTGCAAAGGCTGTTACTTTTGTTTACTAAACATGTAATCCCCAATAGAGCAGTGCCATGCTGATTGCCTCTAAATTCAACAACTCCTTCATTTAAAAAAGTTCCACCGCCCAAAAGACGTGATGTTTGCAATGAGCCACTGTTGTAAACCTCATCTTCAGTGGAGATCTCATCTGCAACCAACATTTCACACAAGTGAGTTTTTTTAGATCCAAGATGTAACGCAGCAACTCTCAAGGTCTGTAAGAACAGCTCTCCTGATGTATGGAATGTGAGTGCATCGGTTGCCAAAGGGATTTCATGAGAGCTGTGACCAAAAAAAGTTGAACCATCATGATGCAGTTTCAAGAGACCAAAATCTGGAACATCCCATAAAAAACTGTCTGCGTCTGCAGCATTACCAAATCTCATCGGGATATCAAATGGTGCAAACAGATTTTTCTGATCATCACAAGTACGGGTAGCAAAATTGGTGATAAACGAACAGCTCTGCTTTGCTCCATTGCCCATCTTGCTCATTCGTATTTTAAACTTATCTTGATCAATCTTTACAACACTTACATCATATTGATGACCCCCTTGCATCATGGCGCAAGTGCTAAAAACGGATAAAAATGAGATATAAAGAAGTGATATAACAATAGAACGTTTCATGCAACTGCCTCTAATTTTGTCTATAAGAAATTTTTGTCTTAGCTTAAAATTAATAAAAATATAGCAGATTGTTGCAAAAATTCTATTATTGCATTAAAAACCGCAATAGGGATCATCCTGTTTTACATACATATCTAGAATCTCTCTTGTTTGATCAAAAGCTACCGCAACAAGAGTATCTATTTCGGCTTGATCAGAAACCTGTTTTGATAATAGATCTTTTATGATCTGCGGCTCTTCAACTTCAAAAGATGCTTGAAAAGTGATTGCCCTGCTTAAATGCTCAAATGATTGCTCCATTTTTTGCTGATAAAGAGTGTCGAATTCCTGATCTTCAATCAAAGGAATCTCCAATAATTGCTGCAACCACAGTGCATCAAAAAGAGTTTTTATGCCATCAGCAAATGCTGCCCTTGTACGCTCTTTTGATTGCCCAGCACCCTCCAACCACTGTTGCACGACATACGGTCTATTTTGAATAACAGGCTCAAGATTAAACCGCACATATAATCTTACTATATCATCTTTATGCTGCAAAGATGTTGCCTGAATAAGCCAACAAATATCTTTACAAGAATTTTTTGCCAATACATATCTCAATTGGCCTGGCTGATATAACCTGCGCAGCTTTTGCAATAGTTCTATCCGGCAAACGATATTATATGGCCTTATACATGAAACTATCTCGGCAACAAAGCCTTTGCTGAACATATAACTCAAAAGCAAATTCTGCTTTTGAGTGGTCGTATATGAAGCGATATCAAGCTGATGTGCAGCTCCATTAAGTGTTATAACATGAAATATAATCACTGCTATAATCTGCTTTATCATCCAATTAAGTCCATTGCATTAAAACGGGGAAACCAATATTAATGAATACTATAAACAAAATTATTAAAAAAATGAAATCTGATTACAATAACCATTCTTTACAAATAATCATTAATAAACTAGTATAAATAATGTAATTATAGATATTCAGAATCACGATGAATAGAGAGTGTTGAAACTATGGTACAAGAAAAAGCAGAAAATATCGGTACGGTCTTTCGCATAAGTGGGACCATTATAGACGTTCAATTTAATCGTGATCACACTCCCAATATTCACAATGAATTACATATCTTTTTTCCTCACAATAAGAGCAAAGCTACCATAGAGGTTGCTCAACAACTTGGAGATGGCATTGTCAGGTGTATCGCGATTGAAAATATCAGCAATATTTCTCGTGGCATGCGGGTGGTCGACACCGGTCACACCATAGAAGTGCCTGTTGGCAATCAAGTGTTGGGCCGTATATTTAATGTCCTTGGCCAGACAATAGATGACAAGCCTCCTTTAAAAAGTGATCTCTCTTGGTCGTTGCATCGTGAAACGCCAACATTAATCGAGCAGAACATTGCCGACACTATTCAAGAGACCGGCATCAAAGTAATTGATGTTATGATTCCTTATGTTCAAGGTTATAAGATAGGCCTATTTGGAGGTGCTGGTGTTGGAAAAACTATATTAGTTCAAGAGTTTATTCGCAATATTGCCACAGAACATGGCGGAGTCTCTGTTTTTACTGGTATTGGCGAACGGACACGTGAGGGAAACGAACTTTGGCTTGAAATGAAGCGAACGGGAGTGCTTGAAAAGACTGCGCTTGTATTTGGGCAGATGGGAGAACTTCCCGGCGCACGACTACGAGTTGGACTGACCGGGCTGACTATGGCTGAATATTTCCGTGATGTAGAAAAAAAGAATGTGCTATTGTTCATCGACAACATCTTTAGATTTGTGCAAGCTGGTGCAGAAGTTTCTACATTACTTGGCCGACTACCATCTGCAGTTGGTTATCAACCAACCTTAGCAAACGAAATGGGTGAATTTCAAGAGCGTATTGCAAATACCGTAAATGGATCTATAACATCTATCCAGGCTGTCTATGTTCCTGCTGATGATATCACCGATCCAGCTCCCGCAACAGTATTTGCTCACTTAGATGCAAGCACCGTTCTTTCACGAAAACTGGTAGAGCTGGGAATCTATCCCGCTGTAGACCCATTGCAATCAAGCTCAAAAGGTTTAAAACCTGAGATTGTTGGTCATAAGCATTATCATGTTGCTCAGAGCATTCAACAGATATTACAACGATATAAAGAGTTACAGGATATTATCGCCATTCTTGGCATGGAAGAGTTATCACAAGAGGATAAACTTCTGGTAAACAGAGCAAAAAAGATTCAAAAATTCCTCACTCAACCGCTCTTTGTAGCTGAATTTGCAAGTGGCCTTCCAGGCCGTTATGTTCCAGTTGCAACAGCAGTTAATGATTTTGCACGAATCATTAATGGCGAATGTGATGATTGGCCAGAACAGGCATTTTATATGGTTGGAGACTTACAAGAGGCACAGGAGAAGGCTGAACGCCTGCTTTCAGAGGTTAGAGCATGAACCTACAGATCATATCTCCGCTGCGCATAAGCAATTATGATGTAGCATGGCTAGAAGTAAACACCAATGTAGGAAATTTTATTATACAAAAAGGGCATGTACCAACACTGTTGGTGCTCTCACCAAATGAAGAGATCATTTTTCGCCTCAAAAATGGCAAGGAAGAATCGATCATGGTGAGCAGTGGTATTGTTGAAGTGACTAGAGAAAAATCGACCGTTATAATACATGAACAACAATAGGATCCTTTTATGATCAAAAAATATACAGCTTTATGCTTAATCATTATCCCCAATTACATACTAACAACCGAAAGCATAGCTCCGCGAAGAGTGCCTGAAATATTCTTCATTGATCAAAACAACACCATAAAAATGCAGACAATCGAAGAGGGAATGGAAAGATTAAAAAGAGAGTTGAGCGAATCTGTCAATACAACCATTGCAAAACATGAACAGGAGCATAAAACACAACAAAATAACATGAAGTTGGAACATGAAGCCAATCTAACAACACATGCTCAAAGTTTTATTGTCAGATTAACCGAAAATGCAATTAAACTTGATAAACAACTTACCGAATCACAAGAGAAATCTGATCAACAATTGGCCAGAATAAAGGAGAGCTTTGATGCACAATCAGAAAAGATTCAACAGGCATTGAATTCTTCCGCAACATATCAATTAATTGAGTTAAACCTGAAACATCATAATGCTGAACTTCAAAAGTTGGCATCGATACGTAAAGGTTTAATAATAGCAACCCCAATTTCTGCAGTAGTATGTGGGGCAATCGCTATAGCCTTCAGTCAAACTAGTTCAGCAATATCCTTAACAATATTGCATGGCCTATTTTTTGGGCTTGGATATTGGCTTACAGATCCTTCCAATACTGAAGAGACCATCAAAGAGCTCGAAGCAATTCGCGCACCATTAAATTCAATAATCGAAGATCAAGTGATAGAAATTGAACAACAACAAGAAAACAATCAAATTAACAAGGAAGCAGATGTTTAAAAAATATCTAATAATAACACTTTTAACTTCTCAAGCAGTATCCCTCAAGGCAGTCTCTGAAAAACTGCTCAATGAGGAGCTTTTTCAAAATATAGTCCACAGAAATGAGACATTAAGACAACTTGGCCGACAAGTAACTCCTGACCCCTTTGAAGAAAAAATTGTTGCAAATAAAAAAAATGGCGAGAGCGTTACTGAGAAAATAAAGATTTTCGTTACACAACAAAATAGCGCTTTAAGCATAGAAAAACAACCCGAATATCTCTTGAAATCGGAAGAGAAAATTCAGAATTTAAAGAAAAAATTAATCTCCGAACAGGAAAGAACGAATTCGTTCTACTCTATATGTCAATTCATATGCACCTTAGGAGCTCTTTGTTTTGTTGATGATTGGGTAAAATATTTCAAAGGATCAAATGACGAAAAAGCAAGGCAATTTTCTTATTTCGATGCAATACTCCCTGGTGCTTGTACAGTAATTGCTATTGGATTGCGATACCTAAAAAATGATCTTGAGTCAGGAATCGATAGTTGCACCAATTCTGCTTATTCGATTGCAACATTAAAAATAGAAATTCAGCAACAACAAAAAACCGGTCAAGCGGCTTCAGTAAATGAAAACAACAAATAGAACTCACATCGGTCACATTGTCAGCGGTTCATTGACCGACGGCTTTGTGATGCGCATTCATCCAGACATTCATTTAGAAGAGATCAAGACTGGCAAGTTTGTCACCATCCTTGGCAACAAGCATGCCTTCTTTTCTTTAATTACCGATCTGAGTCTGCAGGTGAGCCACCCTGATATTTTATTGTTTCCTCCATCAGAAACAGAGACGCTATTACGTTCTGTTTTAAAACAGAAAGATGTCTATGCAACTGCATGCTTAAAGCCGATGTTGATGCTCGATGCTGAAAAACAACCAAAACCTGTCAAGACCATTCCTCATCACTTTGCGGCGGTTTATGATGCTAATAAAGAGGATGTTTCACTCATTTTTGGCAATGAGGACGAACCGACAAAGCGGTATTTCAATATCGGTTGCCCTCTTGATATGAACACACCGGTATGCCTTGACCTTGAACGATTAACTGAAAGAAGCAATGGCATATTTGGCAAAACTGGAACAGGAAAAACATTTTTAACTCGACTTGTTCTTGCAGGGCTCATCAAACAGAATAGAGCAGTCAATCTCATTTTTGATATGCATAGCGAATATGGCCTACAAGCGCGCAAAGAGGGCAAAGGGCACAGCTTTGTAAAAGGACTCAAAACACTTTTTCCAGATAAAGTTGCTATATTCTCATTAGATCCAGCTTCAACAAGACGGCGTGGGGGCAATCCTGACGTTGAGGTCAATATTCCCTATCAAGCTGTTCAAGTTGAAGATATTCTTTCGTTACAACAGGAACTGAATCTACATAGCACCGCACTTGAAGCTGCATATCTGATTGCGGGTAAATATAAGCAAGACTGGCTGCAAGTGCTACTCTCCCAAGGAGAATCGTTAAAAGAATTTGCTGAATCAATAGGCGCGCATCCTGAATCGATAGCTGCACTTTATCGTAAACTAAAACGAATTGAGCGTCTGCCCTTCTTTTATGCATCACAACATGGTCCTGCCACACGTGACACATCGGTTATTGATCAGATGCTTGAGTATATCGATCGTGGCATTAGCGTTATTTTAGAATTTGGCAATTTCACATCAACTTTCTGCTATCTTCTGGTTGCCAATATCATTGCACGGCGCATTCATAGTGCATTTGTCAGCAAAACTGAAAAATTCTTAGGATCTCAAAAACGTGAAGATGAACCTCAAAAACTGATGATCACTATTGAAGAGGCGCATAAATTTTTAAATCCTCATAGCGCAAAACAGACCATCTTTGGCATCATTGCACGTGAAATGCGCAAATATTACGTCTCTCTTCTTGTTGTTGACCAGCGCCCTTCCGGCATTGATCAAGAGGTTCTTTCACAAATTGGAACCAAAATTGTAGCACAACTCAATGATGAAAAAGATATTCAAGGTGTTTTGACCGGCGTCAATGGCGCACAGAACTTAAGAACTATTCTTGCATCACTTGATAGCAAAAAACAGGCCCTTTTAATGGGGCATGCACTCGCTATGCCTGTAGTTATTCAGACTCGTGAATATGACGACGCATTCTATCGCGCCATGGGAGACACCGTTACTCCTGAACAGATTAATACTTTTGTAAAAGAGCTGTTTTAAAGAGAAACTGATAGAGTTAAACTGGTGAACTCTCTATTATCTCTTCATCTAACAACCAAATCGTTAAAGTTAAGACATTTTAGCTTTAAACAATCGAATAATCTCTGGATTCTCAGATCCCAAAGCATAGTTCAGCGCGCTTCTTCTCGAGTTATCAACAATATTAAGCTTAATGCCTTCAACATTTAGTAACTCTTTAACCATTTCTACATTGTGCATCACTACTGCTCGCATCAAAGCTGTTTGTCCATTCATATCTTGAAGATTAACATCGGCACCCAATTTTAATAATTCTTTGGAAAATTCGAGTCGCCTTGCTGAAGGATTCCAATCACCAACACTCCTCATTAATTTTGTAGTTTTGTAAAATTTATCTTGAAAATTAATATCAGCACCAGCATTTATCAATTCTTTAAGCACATCTAAAGAATCTTTACTATCTGGATTCAAATTTGCCAATGGGCTGCTTCCGTATTTATTACTAGCATTAACATTCGCACCATTTTTTATCAACTCTCTAACAATCTCTATCGAGACAACGCTGGATTCTGTTGCTTTCATCAAAGCTGTCCACCCGTATGTATCTTGAGCATCAACATTTGCGCCAGCTTTTATAGCCTCTCGAAGCTTGCTAATATCTTTAAGATCTACCGCCTCCAATAGAAGATTGTCTTTAAATTTTTTAACGTCATCTTCTTTTAATACTTCCTCAAACCAAGAACTTAATTGATCCCAAAGATCTCGAGCCTCTCCTTCTTCAGAATTTTTTTGATTTTTAGCATCCTCTTCAGCCAATACTGATCCAAATACTCCTCCAAGAAGAGCTCCGCCGGCCCATTTTGCGCTAGTAGAGGCTCCTTTTGCAATAAATGATGGTGCTTGTACAAAATTTCTAGAAGGCATAAATCTATGTGTCCTAGGGAGGAATATAGAAGTTTTAGTTCCATAGCTTTTTGTGGCGTTAATGAGACTTGGTGAGAGCTTAGTTGAAGGAAAGGCACAACCACGCAAAAATAATGGAATTGCACTTTGTCTTGCACTAGATAATGTCCTATAAAAATTTCCTGGCCACACACGAGTGCTTAGATTAAGCGCTAGTGTGATAAGTAGTAAAAATATCACTTTTTTCATATCATCCTTTGCACAGCACAAGAATTAATAATAATTAACTTAGGCTTCAGCTTTTAAGATCTTTTGCTTAATCAGGTAGCATTTCAATGAACTCATTTGGAGCAAAAGGCAATGAACTTATTGCTTCAGTATTCATATATTTATTATTGTTCTCTCCACCTACATCTTTTGCTTGATCAGACAACATTTCAATGAACTCATTTGTAGCAAAAGGCAATGAACTTATTGCTTGAGTATTAATATATTTATTATTGTTCTCTCCACCTACATCTTTTGCTTGATCAGACAACATTTCAATAAACTCATTTGGAATAGGAACAGGTGATAAACCTGTTCCTCCGACATTAGAACACTTATTATTGTTTTCTCCATTCACATCTTTTGTCGTTGATGTAACGTTGTTATAGACGGAATTATTTGAGCGAACAAATCCACGACCTATTGCTTTTAGATGCCCCATCTTCTCTTCAATTACTTCATCAATAATTGCTTGTGTAGGGACACCATAATTGTCAGTTAGACTCCTATTTTTAATACTTCCCATAATATTAGCTATCTCAGCTGGTGATATTTCACCCATAACTTCTTCGATATTTGCAATTGCGCTATCACTAAAGACATTATCAATTTCATTATGTTGAGTTTTGTTATACATAGCATCATCGTCAAACAATAATCGCTTGTATACTCGATAAATTTTAATACGTCCATTTTTATCTGGGTATGCAACTTCTACTTGAACAGGCATACGTCGATACATAGCTTCATCAAGATCTTGAGGTCTATTGGTTGCTCCAATAAGCATGATCTGATTACTTGGTGCACTAAATTCTGTAAGTAATTTTGAAAATATTTGCCGACTCTCTTCAGAGACGTTACCACGAGAACGAGATCCAAATAAATCTTCCATTTCATCAATAAACAAAAGTGTTGGCCTGCTAGAATTACGAGCTTGGTCAAAGAGTTCATCAATCTGCTGAAGGTCTTTTCCTCGTAATTTAGCAAAATCTCCACCACTCGTCACAAAGAGATTCATACCCGCTTCTTTTGCAATAACCTCAACTATAGCTGTTTTCCCTGTTCCAGGGGGCCCCCATAGCATAACGTTTTCAAATTTAGCACGCCCCTTTGATGTATCCCTCCAAGGATTCCACTTGTAAAAACATCCTGTCTTTTTATTGTTAACAACACCTTGTGCTGTTTTAATAATACGTGCAATTTCTTTATGAGTTTTACCTGTATATACAAGATCATCAAGCTTTTTTGTAATCAGATCTGGTGTTAAAACAGATCGTACTAATTTGGGCGTATTCATTCTCAAAATGTAATATTCTTTTAAAAATTCAAAACCATGTTTTGCTGCATATGCTGACACTATAACAAATGTAGCCCACTGTGCTATTTTTTGAAAAGCATTAATATCAAAACCAGCACTTTGATAAAAAGATTTAAAGCCATTTCCCAGAACAGAAAACCCTATACTTATACCTTTAGTAAATGCTTCCAATGCTTTTTTATGCGCTTCAGCTGAAGAAAGCCCATCTGATCTAGCGCTCCTATAAACTATTTCCGCTGAATTAGATGCATCTCGGAGCATATCTCCAATCTTTTCTGCAATCAAGCTAAACATAGAAGGAGGCTGAGATGCAATTATAGCTTTATTGATCCTAGCTACAATGTCAGTAAGATATGCGTCATTCATTCCGTATAGGCTCTTAATAAATGCTTCCGTAACCTCAGCCGTAACTTCCTCAACATTTTTTGATAGAAGATTTTCGGTAAATATAAACTGCACACAAAGCAGAATAACCATAGGCTTTAAGAAGCTTTTGACTAACTTTTTTTCCATCATAATTCCCTTTTTTATAAAAAATTATTTTACTAATTAATTTAAATTATAATATATTAAACAAAAAATTTCAACAATTGAAATATTTAGTCAGGGCCTACGCATGAATTTTCCTTAATCTAAGACTATTTTTCCTGTTAAAGCAAATAAAAAAACTATTATGTTAAATCATGCATGCTTAAAAAAGAGCAGGCCCTGGCGCCTGAAGAAGGAAGAGGTGAAAAGAAAAAGAATAGATGTTTTTTGATAAAAAATGAGCAGGCAAAATACGCTCTGATTGATAATAAGTCTGCTCATATCTTTCGGATTGAGCGCACATAACATTCTGTTAATAGTGTTGTGAGATGGTGCTCCATAAGGTAAGTCAATGATTTTTTTGAGATGATGGATATTATTTTTTGCATACTCTTCCATCTCAATATCATTATTTGCGCCTGCTATTGATGCACATATGATGATTATTATGATCGATTCGAATGGATGCTTAACTTTTTTTACTCTTGGATCGGGCATTGAATGTATAATTTCAATAAGTCTTGCAATTTGTTCATTATTTTGGGACAATTTGGTCAGTATGTTGCTCATAAAATTTCCTTTTTTAAGGTGTTTTTTATCAATGAGCAACATACTTTTTTTATAAACATCTGACAAGCCATTCTTTCTGAATAGGCCAGCTTCTTAAAAATCAATCAATTTTTCTACCTGAAAACCCTTTATTTTAGCCAATTTTCATGCGTAGACCCTGGGCGGCTGATGAGTTTGTTGACTATTTGAATGACACACTTTTTACATATTCTTTTATGGATTAATCCATAATTAACGGACGAGGTCTATACGCCCTTTTTTATATTATGTAAAAAAATAATTTCATTTATATCATTGAAATTTATTTTAAAAGTTTTGTATAATCTATTATAATATATAAACGATTCTATAAAAAAAGGAAATAACATGAAAAAAGCAATCAAAATAACAGCTTTATGCTTAAGTTTATTGGCAATAGAAGCTATACAAGCAATCTCTCTATCTGATACATGGGCCAAGGCAAAAGAGAAGGCCTACAGAACCAAAGAGAATATCTCTAATAGATGGAACAATCTTGATGAGTCAACTAAAAATGCGATCATAGGCGGTGGCATTGCAACCGCTGGAACAGCTGCTGTTGCAGGCGCTGGTTATGCCGGCTATAAAGCATTTAATGACAAAGAAGAAGGAGCTTCTTCTTATGCAACAGGGCCATCATTAGAAGATATATTAGCAAAGCAGAGCGCCAAAGGCTCGGGCAAAACAGTTGAGCAAGAGGCTGCTGAATTGTGGCAAAAACATCCAAATCTTTCAAAAACTGGCCCTTTAGCACCGCCATTACCCGCTCGAGACAATTCTTTTGTAAGCACAAAAACCCCTCCTCCGGCAGCACCTAGTAGACCTACAACATTCAATCCTGTTCCCGTTTTACCTATCGCTCCTTCAAAGACGTTTGAAGATATTTATGATCGAGAAGATTAAATTAAAAAACTTTATATCAAAGGATTATGTATGAATTTAAAAAAAATGTTTTTAATGCTTATTGGCTTTAGCTATATAGCACATGGATCAGCCATACTCTCACCAATAAAATATATTGGCGGCAAAGCAAAAGGCCAATTTAAACAACTAAAAGAGAATATAGGGCTCAAAAATAATACTACAAAAAAAACTGCTCCCCAAATATCTGATCAAGAAATATTTAAAAATATCGATATGAATCAGATTGACAATATTGTAACATTTTTAAGCACCACAAATTCCTACAAAGGTTATCATAATGCACAAAAGGCATTTTTAAATAGAGCTCAGGGTGAATTAAAGCTCAACGAAAAGCAAAAAGATCGCATTTTAAGTATGGTAGCAGCAAGGGAAGCTCAAGATAAATAAATAATCTATTGCAAGTAGGCTGCTTTAAATCACATACAGGAGAAATGATAATTATGATTCTCAAAATAGAAATAAAGACAGTTCTTACTATCATCCTTTTGATAACTATCACAAACAATCACTTATCTTGTAGCAATCAGACATTAACAACAGAAAATCCCTCTCTTTATGAAAAGGGTATCAATAAATTATACAAGATAAAGCAGAGAATGACCGACATTGATGAACCGACAAAGCGGGCGCTTGCAAATATTGCCTTTGGAACTGCACAGAAACTTATAAACAATTATACAAATTCAGCTCAAGAAGAATCAACTGACATACCTTTTTATAGCGACCAAGAATATACACAACCAGCCTACACTGAATCGGCAAGAACAGAAGATCAATCGAATTATACAAAAGAGGATGCAAAACAAAATCATTACCAAACGCTCGGCTTGAGCCCAGATGCTTCTCAAAGTGATATTAGAAAAGCGTATTTAGATTTAGCTCGCCAATATCATCCAGATAAAAATCAAGATCCCGATGCGGTGGAAAAATTTAAAGAGATTGCTCAAGCATACGACACTCTCTCAAATTAAGGAGATTTTATGAAAAAAAATATTTTAATAGCGCTCTTTATAACAACAACAGCAAACATTACCCATACGCTTTCATTATCAGATGCATGGGATAAAACAAAAAATAGAATACATAGCACCACAGAGAACATTTCTAATAAGTGGAATAATCTTGATAAATCAACAAAAAATGTACTTATTGGTGCTGGCGTTGCCACCACTGCTACTGCCGTTGCTGCTGGCGCCGGATATGCTGGTTATAATGCTTATCAAAATAGACCATCTTCAAAGCCAATCATTAATGATCCAACTCAAAACAAAGAGACATTGGATGAATTAATAAGATTTTTAATCACAGATCCAAATTATGCACATAAGCCCGCATTACAAAAAAAATTTTTAAATAGATTTGATATTAGCGATGATCAAAAACTGCATATTTTTGACATTATACAATACGAAGAGGCCCTAAAAAACAGACCCTAAAGTTGTTCCATTTCAGCGATATATATGATTCTCAAGCAACCAACTATTGACCTTATGCCCAAGTAACGATAAAGTACAAGAGCATAGTAGGAGAATCATATGCTTAAAAATTATAAAAAAATACTATTATTATTCTGTTGTATCGCACAACCATTGCTTGCAAGCAAGCAATACATACAGAATGAAACCCTCAATCAACAAGCGCAATATCTCTCAAAAGATAAACAACTGCTGGAATTACAAGCAATAGCTGAACATATTAATACGTTAGAACCTCTGCACGATTATATACTTGCCGTGCCCCCTTTTGTTATCATCACAAATAATGAATTGAACACTTTTTTAAATAGTATTCCAAGCACCAATGTATTCGGCAAAAGATCTGACCGAAAACAAAAAAAATTATCTATACTTGCCGACCTTCAAAATTTATGGCAAAAATTATATAAAATGCTTCACAATAAAGATTTGTTAACACCAGAGGCTAAAAGTATTCTTGCACAAATAAGAGACAATATAAGACTGGCATTCAATCATGATATAACAACTATCAATGCTCGATTGTCATCTTTTATTAAAAAATCTATGCAACAAGAATCATCTTTAATTGTTCTCCCCATAGAAGATGAACCTCTTTATCCCCTAAAAAGCCTTTTTCCCGTCAAATCAAGAAACATTGGACAGGCAATCGGAGAAGTTATTGCATCATATTATAATGACACTGTAATTGAAGATCTTCTGCACCAAAAATCATTACCTAAAGATATTACTCCAGGAATAGTTCTTCAGCATTTCATCACAACTAATGCTGGCGAACCTCCTTTAACATCTGGCATATGTTGCCCTTATGACACAACATCTCATACTAAAGGGATCAGCACCATTCATACTGTCTATGGTAATCAGAACGGCATTAAAGACGAATCTATTTCTAAAGATATCTTTTATATATATCACAATAGCGTATATCCCATTATCACAAGAAAAGTGGCTCGGCTTGAGGCCGACCCTGATATGCTAGGCCTCAAAATTATTGCAAATAGCCCCGATATCCAAGAAAAACCTTCCTTAGACATAACCGCAGTTAAAGAACTTTCACAAGCTATAAACAGAATTTCAGATCATCTTACGCAACCTGTCTGCGTCTCTTTCATAAAATATAGTCGAACTATATATCTTTTAAGTATTGATTTCCCTAAAATCAAGAGCTGCTCTAATCCAAGCTATATAGATGATCTTTATATCAAAAAAGCGCGTAAGGATAATGCTCTAGCCATCGAATGTCTAACGCCAGAACATGAGGTCATTGTCACTAAAAAGAGAAGTCACATTATATTGGCGCCAGATATTCCTACACTTTTATCATTATACCATGAGCAAAAAGATAAGAAGGCTCACATAGGTATTGTAAAAAAAGCGGCCGAACCATGGTCATATGAATATAAACTTCTTGATAAGATAGATATTCCTATAATATGGAGCTCTCAATTTGATGAGATAAAAAGATTGATTGATACAGACAAATGGCCGATTATCATCGACCCTCAACATAGATTATTGTTCACTCACAAAAAACGAAAGGGATTTTGCACCCTATTTCAAACAATAGAACATGGGATCAAAGATCTTCAAGGTCCTGAACATATATCAATAATGCCCTCTTTTATAGAAAAAATAACTAAAGATGAGCGAACAAAACTTAATCCTGACGAATTCTTTAGCGGAGTGACGATGGAACATCTTTTTGACCTTATAAAACACGCCCCAGCTGAATCATCTTTACAAGCTCTACGAACAGTGCTTTATAGATTGCAACTATCAATAAAAAGAGTAGAAATTTCTTTACAAGAATCTCCTGAAGATTCCAAGAGGTTCTACTTTGAAAAATTATCATATCTTCAAAGCCAATACGACTATATCGAACAGATTGCATATCAAATCTATTCGATGCTGACCAAGATAGATAAGCAAACTGAATCAAATAAACTTCAACGGCTTTTTCTAGTTAATATATTAGAACTATTAATAATGCAAAAAATGGATCCTCGTATTGTAAATAGCATCTCTTTTAATGCATAAAACATTAGCGCCCCTTTACTACAGCAGGCTCTGAAACAAATGAAAAAATATTATCAGACTGTCTAACTATTTTACCTTGAACCAATTGTGCTTCTTGAGCATTAAGATCAATATTTTTTGCAGCATTCTCGCCTACATTAGATATCAATAAAGGTAACTCAAGCTCTTCATTATACCCTGCAAAAAGTCTTCCATCTTTTTGAAGCACTTTAATAATAAAGATACCTTTTAATGAACATAATGAAAAACCTTCTGTTGAAATAGTCTGATCTATCTGATGCAGATCAAGATTGTTTTTACGAATATCATAACAGAAGCAGATGTGCCCTTGCTCATATGAGGTGCCCGTCATTATAAAATCAACTGTCGAAACACCTTCAATAGATTTTACAATATCAACAACATCCTGCGCACACAATGCACATTCTATTCCATCTACTTCAGCTTCAAACTGATACAATACCGGAACCTTTTTTTGTACAATTGTATCATACTTTAAAAGCGTTTTTTTTCCGCAACCATGTAAAAAAAATAACAACACAAAATAACAGACATATTGATGACGCATATTTTTACTCATATATTATAAAAAGATCTATTTGATTGATCTCTTTTTCATAATAACATGAAATAAAAAAAGTAAAAATTGCGCCTTATTTAAGGGAACCATCTTTACCCTTGACAACTTAAACTCGCAATGCTAGGATTCTTCTGCAATCGTAATAAGAAATAAAATGTCCCTAAATGAACAATACTAAAACTGTGTTGTTCACCCCCCTAACCCTTCAGCTTTTTTCTAAAGTTGAAGGGCTTTCATTTTTTAGCTCTTTTGCCATACTAAAAAATTTCAATTCCGCATGAAGGGTATAGAGATCATCTTTTTCATGCTGCAAAGTAAACTGGGAAGTTTGCACTAAACATTGATTATTTTTAAGCATATTAAAAAACTGAATTATCGATGCGAGCTGCCCTTCAGCCTGCACAGAGACCAATGTTGCTCCATATAGCCCTTTTGATATCGATCCAGACTTTTTTATTGATAACAATCTAATAGCAAGGCCCTCCATCTGATTAACTATTAATTCTATATTCCCCTCTATTTTATTTAAAGAAGGGACCGAAGCAACATTAGTTACATGCTCCAATTCCTCTATCTCTTTTAATAAAACTTTGCATGATTCTCTCTCAGATACATTCGCCTGCAGATCGTGCTTTAATTGATTGAGTTGCGTCTGTAGCAAGACCGTCTTCTTATACAAAGGTAAATAGAGAGCCAATAACCAGACCAATAAAAGAACTATAAGCAAAAGCGCTGTTGTTGCATAACGATGCCATCTCTTTAGACTCAATAATAATAAATACCACCTTGCATAAACCATTGCCTACTCCTACTGATCTGCCCCAATGCTATTCTAATTTTTATTTCTTTAAAATGTCTCATTAACCCATTGCATAGGATCAACTTGAGTATTATTTACGCGCATCTCCCAATGGAGATGATATCCAGTTGCGTAACCAGTCTTTCCTAATGTGCCCAGTGGCTTACCCTGCGCAACTTTTTGACCAACTTCAATATCCGCAAAATCATCTAGATGATAAAAGAGTGAAAAAATACCATGACCATGATCAACAACAACAGTATTGCCACTAAAATCATATCTATCTTTTAGAACAATTATACCATTTTGCGGAGCCCAAATAACACTTTTTGGTTTAGTAATAACATCTAAGGCTTTGTGCATATATCGCCCACGCTCTTGCGAAGTTCTAATGGTTCCATATTCACAGGTCACTTTATCTATCTGAACAGGTGGTAAAAACGATCCTTTCCACAATTTTTCTTGCGGAGAATTATTAACCAACTGCATAACATGCTCTTCAAATTCTGACTCTGTTTTTCCCTTAGCCTTCTCTTCTTGAATCTTTACAGGATCTATCTGTATAGCCTGTTTTTTAAAATCACATGCGACAATCTCAAATTTATTATCTAATGAAATCTTATTTCCAACTCTATCGCAAACCTCTACACAAAACATATATTCACTCGGCTTCTCTTCACAAGAGATGGGAATATAACATTCATACATATTCTGATTTTTCGAAACAGGAAAACAATCATAAAACTCAGCTAATGCATGCACCTTTGCCTGTTCAATCTCTTTATTGGCCTGAAATTGTATTTTTAGAGTTCTCCCTTGAAGAACTTTAATATGAGAATCCCCTAAAAATGCAGCCTGTAATGGACTATTATCAACATAAAAGGTTACATCTTTTAAAGAGCTATTTTTATTATATGATGTATCAACTGAAAAGAATCTTAGATGATGAACTCCATCGGCCAGAGTAGTTATCGGTATAATAATATCATGAGTCTTTTGATCATTTGGAATATACACATCTGCTACAACTGGATTGTTATCAACTGAAATGGTCAAATAACTCGGCTTGTCCATTGACACATTACAATGAATATCGCCAGAAAACCACATACCATCTTCTATTGCCTGTAAAGTCAAAGTTGGCGCTACATAATCAAAAAAATATGCATAACTCTTATAGCCGGTCCATAAAATTAGACTATACAATAACATTCTAACTACATTCTTCAACCGCATTATTATTCCTAATCTCAATCAATTTTTAGTTATTATTTTTACAAAAATCATCTTAACTATACTCTTTTTTGTCTCAAAATACACTCTCCTTATTTTAAATGTTTGCGTATTACAAATACAATCTGTTAACTTATGCCATTGATCAGAATATTTTCAAAAACTATATTACCCAAAAAGGAGTCCGGTAATGAAAAAACTGATAGCATTCAGTTTATGCTTAATGGTAGTAATACATACACAATGTAGTTCGCCAGTAAGTCGTTTCAGCAACAATCAACTTGCTGATGCATATAGCGTCAGAGCAAGCTGTGCTTATAACCAATGTTTCAATTGCCCTGATTATAACATTACAAATGAAAACAATGGCGATCAATATAATATCCCAGATTTTGCTGCCATGTTTACCAAAACACTTGATCATGATCCAATAACTGGTATTGCCAGCGCAATAGGGCAACAGAGCTTTCAAACAATGGTTAATGCGAATGAAAATGGCCAACAGGCTACTTATAATGCAATAGTTCGTCATGCTGGCGCAAGTACATTAGTCAATCCACAATCATCTGCCGCTTGGACATTAATGGCAAGAGACAGTTCTGCTACTCCTATGCCTATTGCCCCCACTCTTGATAGTACATGGGCTGCATGTGATTTGGCTGAAGTATTATTGCAAATGATATGCCGAAGTGTTAGCTTTAGCGAGTATGGAACAGGTACCGGTACAGACGTTGACCCAATTAATGGTGGATCAATTACACAAAATGCTTGTGCCGTGCTAAATGCTTTTGGAACCGCATATCATGGCCCAACAGATGGAGGGCTTGTAACCCCAGCTGTATTATTTCGTGGAACATCTGCTGGCTGCCTTGTAGGACCATACACATCCCAACTACTATTACAACCTTTACATAGACTTAATCAACCACTACTACCTGTTGCTCAATTATTACCCATAGCAAGCAATAGGGAATTTGGAGTAACATGGCAACATTTTGTCGATATTCAAAATGGTCTTACACCTGTTACATATGAACCAAGTGATTTTAATGGCTACCGCTACACCTTTAATGGTCGTGATTTAGGAACAAGCGTTCACCATGACTTGCCAACAGATTTCTGCATGCAATGTTATAACATATTATACAATGCAGGCTTTCCTCAAGCGCCCAATCTTCCATACTTCAATGGCGAAATGCCAAATGAACAACCATTTACAACCTTTGGCGGACCAGATATTGTTGCACAAATAGGTACCGTTTCACGTATTGCACTTCAAAATGCATGGGCACACAAATGGCGCGCAACTCGCAGACTGCGTCCAGAAGCAATGGCAGGGCTTGCCTATCAAGTTGTTCGTACAGGCTTAAACCCTTATGGCCTAAGCTCTATGCTTTTTGGTTCTTTAGGCGGCATTAATTTAATGAGCTGGACAATCGCCTACAATAGCACTCAACTACCTTACAATCCAGATAATGCAACAACATTACTTGCTCAAATGTTCCCAGAAGGATGTCCTGCGCATCCATCTTATCCATCAGGTCATGCAACTGTTGCTGGTGCTGTAAGCACTGTTGTTAAAGCATTTATGGATGACACAGCATTATTCAAAAATTACTTAACTCCCATGATTCCCGATCCAAATAATCCAACCCAATTAATTCCTCTTGCTGATGGCAGCGAAAACTTACTGACAGTTGGTGGAGAACTTGAAAAACTTGCATCAAATATAGCATTAGGAAGAGATTTTGCTGGCGTACACTATAGGTCAGATGGCGATTATGGAGTCGCTCTGGGTGAACAGGTTGGCATTCAATTCTTAATGGATTTAGCTGCAACCTATGCCGAGCAAGATTTCACCGGATTTGAATTAACTAAACGTGATGGCGTACGTATTCGTATCACAGCAGAAGGCGTCACTGTTATTTAATAGCAGCACTTATACAAGGATAAATAATGATTAAAAAAATAGCTGTTATCCTGCTGCTGGTCAATATGACCAGCAGCTTTGCGCAACTATCCAATGATATCAATGAGATCGATCTTCAGGATTCCGATCTGACAGTTATGCTCGACAATCAAATCCGTTCTTTATGCCATCAAGTAGCAACGCTACAACAAGGCGCTGGCATTGATTCTCCTGATGAGCATTTAAAAACATTGCTTGATCAAAAAGTAACAGAATTTGATTATGAAATAGTATTGAAAGGTCTTCATGCATGCTTGAGTAATGCATGGGAGCCACAATCAGAAAAAGATCGAGCTCTTCTTGCATCTCTTGAGAAATCGTATAATGAGTTGTGCCAAGAGTATGATCAACTTAAAAAGCAACTTTCAACCCGTCGCATCAAATGTAAATGCTTTACAAAAGTGACAACACGAGAACTTGTTGCATGCAATGCTCTTATAAAAAATAATTTTACAACGAATAATCTTTTTGTAGGTGGCTGCTTACGGGTAAATGGATTTGGTGCTGATCAAGCCGTAATCACAGACTCCAATGGATGCTTAACTTCTATTGATCAAATACCAAATAGACTACTTGCTCCTAACAGTGTAACCGGAGGCCCAGGTGGTATTATTGCAAACAATACTATCACACCAAGCAATCTTGCATTCAATACTGTGCAAACTTCTGCTGCAGAACCTAATCCATTAAGAATAGTACGCGGAAGCGTTACTGGAGCAACAGGAGCAATTGTGTCAGGAGCTGGATTTACTGCCACAAGAACTGGCACTGGAACATACCTCATACAGTTCTTAACTCCTTACACCAATGCAACATCATATATGATCCTTGCACAACCAACCACCGGATACGGCAACCTTGGCTCACAACTATTTATAAATATAAGCAGTCAAGCAGCAAATCAATTTAATTTGGAAACATTTGATAATGCTGGTGCAGCAGCTGACGAAGATTTTGTATTCTTTGTTATCGGTGCATAAATAGAGAGATTGTTGAAAGAAGCAGAGACAAATTCAAAAAAGATTTGCCTCTGCTTCTTTTATTTGATTTCTGCGGAACGACTCTACAATCGTTCTTAAGAAATTTTATTACACATGCTACGGAGGATGAGATGAACTTAGCAGACATTATCTTATGCCCTGAATATATCAATGAAGATCTACCCCGTTGGAACAGAACTTTTCAGGAACGGGTTGATATCTTACTTGTGCATGGAATATGCCACTTTTTTGGCCATGAGCATATTGATTGTATCATTAATGACAGCTTTCATACAATCTTCTTTGATAGAAAACTTCCTCGTTGAAATTTGATATCTAGCTTCCATAATATATGTAACAACTAATGCTAAACAAAATAGAGCAACATCTCCAAGCACTCGCTCTTGAAGGCCTGTCACATAGAAACCATGCTTAATTGATGACTCTAGCTGCTGTGCGGTTGAAGCACGCCCTAAAGAAAAAGCAGCTTTAAATCCTAATAAAGAAGCTATCCAAAAAGACCATGTTCTGTACATTTCCAATTCATTAAGATTGCACCCTCTTTCAACATTTGTCAATTGAACCACCAGCATACTTCGTTGTTCCATCGTTAAAGAATCAATGTTGTTGCAAACATACTCTCTAACATGGGCCATAGAACACATAGGATCAGATTTTAATAAACCTAATATTTGATTGATATCTTGAGTCTGATTTTCAGCTAAAACTGACAAAATAGTTGACGAAAGAACGGTTATAAAAAACACCTTTTTCAGATTCATAATTTAACCTCCATTATTAATTAACTATTTATTCTTTTATACCTATAGATCAAAGAATACAGGAAATTTAACAATAAGTAAAATGCCCCCCCTTGGCCCCCTACCGTCATTACCATGGCGGGGGGCCAGCCCCTCCTCTGATTCAAACTGTATCAACACCTATCATTATAAAAATACATATAGAAATACTATTACAACAAAACAATATATTTAAAAATAATTGTTAACAAATCATTTTTGGCATGCTATGATCAGCCCGACATTTTTAAAAAAACATTACAAAAGGAGCTCCTCATGCATAAACAGATCATACTTGCTTGCCTACTATCGGTTGCTGCGCAAGCCTCTCAATCAGACCAGAATACATTTATTTTTCATTCTCCAAAAACAAGCGCTAAAACCGCTATTTTGACAACCTCTGCAACTATTGGAGCTGGAGCTTTAAGTTATTACCTTCTTTCATTATTATTTCAACGGAATAATATAGGTCTCAAAGTGAACATGCGCGTAACCGATAATTTTGATTTTAATTTTATGCACATCTTTGATCTTTCAGATTATAAAGTAAGAGCCATTCTATCAGCAGCACTTGGAACATTTGCCGGATGGTTTACCTATAGTTATCAACCTGAAGGTCTTTTTATTGCCGCTCGCAATAATCTATCAGCTGCTATCTTCAACCAAAAAATTAATGCTTTAATAGAGGCTGGCCAAAACATCTTGCCAAAAATCGATGCCACATATGTTGCATCTGCTCATTCCCGCATTGAAGCCTATAATGATTTTTCAGATCATTATGTAGCATTACAAAAAGCTTCAGAATGGCTCAAATCAACAATTAATTCATCAAATGATACAGAGCTTACAAATATAGCCCAAAACTATTTGGTCATCATAGATGACTATATGGCTCACATTGCCGATTGCATAAGTATCATAAAGTCTGACCCTAATTGGTTTAAGCAGCTCAAATGCTACGAGATGACAAAATCTCGCGAAGCTCAAGAACAACTGGTAATAGCAACCCGTATGGCAGGCATGGAATCTCACCACGTCTATGTCCACCATGATGCTTAAAAGCCCTCAAGAACAGCATAATTGAACATAAAGAGGTTTTCTGCTAAACTCTTTTATATGAAAGAGATAGTGGAAAACCTACCCTCATTGCCGGGCGTCTACCTATTTAAAGACCAAGCAAACCAGATAATTTATATAGGTAAAGCAAAGTCACTCAAAGACCGAGTCAAAAGCTATTTTCAAAAGAATACTGATTGGAAAGTAACAGCTTTAATCCAAGAGGCTACTCATCTTGACTATGTTCTTACCAACACAGAGATAGAGGCGATGCTTTTGGAAGCTCAGCTCATTGGTGAACATAAGCCCAAATTCAATGTTCTTTTAAAGAGTGGGCAACCGTTTGTCTATATCATGTTCAGTAAAGAGACATTGCCTGAGCTAAAAGTGGTTCGCAATAAAAAAGAAAAAGGTGCCTATTTTGGACCCTTTTTGCACAAGCGTCAAGCGCGTGCTGTGGCCAAATTTTTAATGGATACCTTTAAACTTAAAAAATGTAATAAAAAGATTCCTAATGGCTGCCTTGACTACCACATTGGCCTGTGCGCTGGATCATGCAAAGAACTCTTTGATAATGATGATTTTCTTTTCCGTATTGAACTTGCAAAAAATGCTCTCAGGAAAAATCATCAACAGTTTTTAAAAGATCTTCAAGAGCGCATCAAACAGCACAACGCTGAACTGAACTTTGAAAAGGCAAAGCATCTGCACTCATTTGTAACCAATCTTGATATTATTTTCAACACACTGCATGTTAAATATTCTCATGATAAGTTCGATCCTGATGTTTTTATTGCAATACAGGAGACTAAAGAATTACCTGATCGTGCGGCTATTGCAACAGAACTGCAACAACTACTTAAAGCTGATAAACCTATCATAACGATTGATTGCTTTGATATTTCACATTTTCAAAGCTCATATATTGTCGGCTCATCGGTCAGATTTTGCAACGGCCTTCCAGACAAAAACAACTTCAGACGCTTCAGCATTAAAACACTTGAACAACAGAATGATTATGCAGCATTGCGTGAAATTGTAAGCCGACGCTATAGAGATACCAACAATCTACCAGACCTTATATTGATTGATGGTGGCAAAGGGCAACTGAACGCAGTCAAAGATCTATTTGAGCAAACAATATTTGTTAGTCTAGCCAAAAGAGAAGAGATTCTTTATACACCTGTTCATCCTGATGGCATTCACTTAGATATTCAGACACCTGCTGGAAAAACATTAATTGCATTACGTGATTATGCACATCACTTTGCAATCAGTTATCATAAACTACAGCGCAAAAGATCGGCCCACCATAATTAATTCGGCAAACATTAATGAACATCAGGCTCTTTAATATCTGATCCCCACGACAGAATCAATTCAGCAATATCATCATAATCATCATCTTGCGCAATTTTCGCTGCAGTATTCCCGTTTGAATCTGTTATCTGAATATCAATTCCATACTCTAACAACAACCTTATGTTGTCACGCCTTCTAAAATAAACAGCCATATGAAGAGCGCTTCCATGCTGATTTGCAGCATTGACATCTGCACCTCTATTGAGCAAGAATGAGATCAAATTGAAATGCCCTTTCATGGCTGCACAAAGAAGAGGTGTATACCCCATTGTCATAGTTTTAGCTTCAATATTAGCTCCATTATCAAGAAACAACCTTGCCAACTCTTCATTGCCAGAGAGAGCTGCCATCTGAAGAGGCGTATGGCCACGATCATTTAATGGATAATCTATATCCATTTCACCATTTTTTTCAATAAATGTACGCGCCGCTTGAGTATCTCTTCTTGCTATAGCATTACAAAGAGGTTGATAATTTAACTCTGCAGCACCAAAAATGTTGCATGTAGCAGATGAAACCAATAGTATATATATCCTCTTCAAGAAGAATCCTTTCGTTATAAATGATAATGAAACAAACATTGATATTAGTATATACGTTATTTTTTAATTATAAAAATTGTTCTATACTGATAATAACATATTATAGAGAGTTTCTTTACAAATTGCTTATCATTAGAATATACTCTTTTTTAAAAAAACGAGGATATATATGAATCAGTCTTTTTGCAAACAATTATTGTTTTACACCATCCCTTTTTGCTTTCATCTCGTCACATCTTGTAGCAACATTGACTCTAAAGAGATTGAAAATAGCCAACGGGAAACCTCTATTGCATATTTTGCATCTAAAAAAAATAACTCTTTGACCGGATCTGGAGAGGTTAAAGTAGGCGAAAATGAACTCTTTTTTTATGGATTCTCTACTGACAATAAAGAGCTTACAAGATATGTACAACCCAAAATACCTCTCACTCTTATAGCTCTACATAAAAAAAAATCTGCTCAATACACAGATGATCTTGCAAATGCTATGCAAAACATAATTATAGAATTTTATAAAGAGAATAAAGCTATAAATCCATGCAACACCCAAACGCAACATATGCTGATAAGCCTTCTTCATCTTTGCGATACAGAAAAAACAATCTCTACTCTAGAATGCATAGATGGTCAATTCAAAGAGATATACAAACCTATAAGATGCATAATCAATCCACTGCAAATACGCAACTGTTTTCTCCCTATTGCAAAAGCTGGAGCTTCAAAAACTGGTATACAATCAGACATATACACGTTAATTAAAAAAAATCCTATAGTCCAAAAAAGTATGTATGAGCGCCCACAAGAGCTTGTCAATAAAATTATAGAGGCCGATACCAATCATTTTTTAGAAAATATAATCTATGTAAGCGAGTCTGAATGGATGAAAAGGTGCAAACACCCGTCTACCACAAAAGAATATCAGACTCTTAAAACAAAGTGGGCACTGCTGAAAAAAGGGAATGATTTTGAATCTATTGTTAAAGATGCAAGTGAGCTTGAGATCTCTATCTTGTCTCACTGGAATCATAATAAAAGTGAATTGCTCAAATTTGCTGCAGTATTACGGCAGCATGCTAAGGCAAATCCATCTCAACTTCTTTTTGTTGATAATCTTATTGAGCAGGCCCCTGAGGCTCCAAAAGTTTCAAAATCTACATCTTCATGCATAGCTGGGTTATGCTCTTTATATTCTCATGCTGATGTTGGATAAAGTAAGGAAATATCGTGGATAATAAATCGACTGAAAATCAATATAATGTATTGGCTAAATATGCACAAGACTTAACCGAACAGGCACGTTTGGGCAAGCTAGATCCTGTTATTGGGCGTCATGAAGAGATAAGAAGAGTTATACAGATATTATCACGCCGCACTAAAAACAATCCTGTTTTAATTGGTGAGCCTGGCGTTGGTAAAACTGCTATTGTTGAAGGCATTGCTCAACGCATTATTAATAATGATGTTCCTGAAAGCTTAAAGGGTAAAAAGGTTTATGCTCTTGATCTTGGCCTCTTGATCGCAGGAGCTAAATATCAAGGTGAATTTGAAGATCGCATTAAAGGGCTCCTTAAAGAGATCGAAAAACATCCTGATGATATCATTCTTTTCATCGACGAACTGCATATGCTCATCGGAGCTGGTTCAAGCGGTGGTGGCATGGATGCTTCTAATCTTTTAAAACCGGCACTTGCTCGTGGTCAACTGCATTGCATTGGTGCAACAACATTAAAAGAGTATAAAAAATATATTGAATCTGATTCTGCTCTTGAGCGCCGTTTTCAAAAAGTGTTTGTTGAAGAACCTACCGTTGAAGATGCCATCTCAATATTACGAGGACTGAAAGAGCGTTACGAGCTTCATCATGGTATTCATATTAAAGATCAAGCATTGGTTGATGCGGTAAAACTTGCTGATAAAAATATTGCAGATCGCTTCTTGCCAGATAAAGCAATCGATCTTATCGATGAAGCAGCGGCAATGGTCAAAATGTCTATAGATTCGCATCCAGAACAGATTGATACATTAGAGCGCAGCATCAGTCAGCTAGAGATCGAAAAGGTGGCCCTTCAAAAAGAGAAGAATGATGATAATGCAAAAGATCGCCTTGCCAGATTAGAAAAAGAGCTTGCAGAGCTTAAAAATGAACACAGTACACTGCTCAATCAATGGAAAGCTGAAAAAGCGCCTCTTGAAAAGATCAACAAGATTAAAGAGGATATCGAAAAAGCAAACTACCAATATCATATGGCAGAGCGCGAGGGTGATTTTGCAAAAGCATCTGAGATAAAGTATGGCAAAATTACCCAACTTGAAAAACAGCTTGAGCAGGAACAGCTAAAAATCAAAAACTTAAAAACCAACCTAATCAAACAAGAGGTTGATGAGAACGATATTGCAGCAGTTCTTTCACGCTGGACCAAAATACCGGCTGAAAAATTAAAACAGAGCGAGACAGAAAAACTACTTAATATGGGCAAAACTCTTGAGCAACGTGTTATTGGCCAACATGAGGCTATTGAAAATGTGGTCAATGCAATTCAGATGCATCGCACCGGACTTACCGATCCTAATCGCCCTATCGGCTCATTTCTGTTTTTAGGACCAACTGGCGTTGGCAAAACAGAAGTTGCACGCACTCTGGCCGAATTTTTATTTAATGATCCAAGCAAAATGATCCGTATTGATATGTCTGAATATATGGAAAAGCATGCAGTTGCCCGCTTAATTGGAGCTCCTCCAGGATATGTTGGATATGAAGAAGGTGGACAATTGACTGAGCAAGTTCGTCGCCATCCATATAGCGTTTTGCTTTTTGATGAGATAGAAAAAGCTCATCCAGACGTCTTTAATATATTTTTACAGATCCTTGATGATGGCAGATTAACTGATAGCCAAGGCAGAACTGTTTCATTTAAAAATTGTATCATTATAATGACATCAAATATTGGGTCTCACCTTATTTTAGAGTCTGATCATATCAACGATAAAATAAAAAATCAGGTTAACAAGCTCTTATATCAGACATTCAGACCCGAATTTTTAAATAGAATTGATGCGATTGTCTATTTCAAAAAACTTGAACCAAAAGACGTTGTTAGTATTGCTCACATACAGATTAATCACTTAAAAAAACGGCTTGATGAACGTAATATAATATTACATGTTTCTGACCAAGTGCTTAATCATATTGCCGAACTTGGCTATTCTGCAGATCTTGGAGCACGCCCTCTAAAACGTGCTATTGTAAACCATATAACAGTTCCTATTTCACAATTTTTACTAAAACATCCCGATGCAAAAGAGGTACATGTAGAACTAAAAAAAGGTTCTATCTCCATAGAATAAAGGAAATAATAATGGCACAGCAAATCTTTGTAGCAAATTGGAAAATGCAACTTTCTTTTGATCAATCATGTTCATTTATTCAATATAATTTGGAATCCCTAGAGCAACTAGCACTGAATAAAACAATTGTGCTCTGCCCATCATTTCCAGCGCTACACACCATAGCAATGCTTTGCGAACAATCACCAATTGCTATTGGAGCACAAACAGTATCGCGCCATCCTTTTGGCCCCTACACTGGAGAAGTTTCTGCTCAATCATTATCAGAGGCTGGATGCACATATTGCATTATTGGGCATTCTGACCTCAGACAATATAATCATGAATCAAATATAAACATTGAGCACAAACTTAAAGAACTCATCAAAAATAATATTATTCCTATTATATGCATTGGCGAACCACAAGAACATTATGAACAACAAAAAACATATCAAATTCTTGAAGAGCAACTATTTGGCAATCTAGAAATAATTAAACAACACGAAGAGAATATGTCCTTATTTATTATCGCATATGAGCCTGTCTGGGCTATAGGGAGTAATAACACTCCTCCGACAAACATCTTAGCCGATATCTTTAAGTGGATCGACCAAGAGTGCTCAAAACGAACCAAGGTTCATCATTTATTAATCTATGGTGGAAGTGTCAATCAGAATAATGCAAAAGAACTACTGGCAATCGAACATGTTAACGGCCTGTTGATTGGCAGAGCAAGTACTGAAATAGAGAGTTTTAGAGCTATTATTTCTGCTTAGTTTTTAAAGAATACTCATTCATAGCAACTATCAATATAAAACGAATCTCATTATTTGCGGCATTCTGAACAGGCATTAAACCTTTTGAATTTGTAATAAAAGGATTTGCTCCCTTTGCCAACAGATCTTTAAGCTGATTTATTAATCCATCTCGAGCTGCTATATGTAAAAGACTATCTCCAGCATTAGCATAATCACCAAAAAGAAATGTCGTCATAAAAATAAATAGCAATCGCTTCATATTGCACCTTTTTCAACTAATATTTTCAATAAAATTGGCCCCTCTTTAACTTTTAACTCGACCAATCATTAAGCTCTCCTTTAAAGCTGCATTATCATATATATTACCATACGGCAATTGGCAAGAATAAGCACCTTTTTTTCTTAATGCTCTTTTTGCATTCTCTAGATTGTTATCATCTGCAATATCAAAAGGACTCTCATAAAGTTTCGATATTGTATTAACTTTTGCTCCAAAATCTATCAATTTTAGTGCGACACTTTCATGCGAATATAAAAGAGCATAATGAAGCGGAGTCCTTCCATTACAATCTTTAGCATCTATTGCAACCCCCTTACATACGCACAATTCATCAATAATATTATTAAATCCTTTAATTGCAGCGTTATGCAAGGGTGTTAATCCCATTAAATTTGCAATAGCCGGAGATGCTCCAGCTCTCATTAATCTATTACATATATCCGAAGCCGAATCGGGCAAAAAATGTAGAACCGTGCTTCCATAACCATCAACAGCATTCACATTTACATTAGCATTTAATAATATTCCAACAGCATCCATATTTTCTGTCTCTACTGCAATCTGTAAAGGCCAAAGATTGTCAAACATTGCATTAATATCAATATTATATTTTATAAGAAGTCTTGCCATATCCATCTGCTTCTTTAAAATAGCCATACACAAAAGACCACTTCCTTTAACAGAAAAATCACTTAATAAGAAGCTTACCTTTTGACAATCTCCCTGAACAACAGCATCTAGCAACTGAATTTCCTTCTCTTTTTTCCTCTTTTGCTCACTCATTGCAATCTCTTCGACACCGCTGTTTACAATAAAAAATGCTCCCAATAAGAACAGGCTGCTTACTATTATACTCATAAGTTTATCACTTCCCTTTTTAACTTAGATATACCTAAAAAAAGACCATCTTGCGCCATAATATTATAAAAAATAGTGTATATGGGCAAGAGCTTCTATCTTTCCGCTTTTCAAAGCCCCGAAAAGGTAGTATATTTAAATAAAAAGGACCCCTTTTACCACTTTGGAGATACCTATGTTATTCGGTTTTTTATTAACGCTCTATACACTTAATTGCCTCATTCTTGTTCTGGTTATTCTTATACAACAGGGAAAGGGCGGTCTTGGCATCGGATCAATTGGAGGAAGCTCTCAAATGCTATTTGGCGGATCTGGCGGACAGGATCTTTTTCAAAAAACCACATGGGTGTTAGGCACTGTTTATATGCTAGGCTCCCTTTTATTATCTATTATGAGAACTCAAGAGCTAAGAAATTCTTCGTACATTAAAGAATTTTCTACAGCAATTCACCAATCAGCTCCTATACAAAAATCTGCTGATTCAACTAATGATGAGACTGAATAATTCTAAATCGATTTTTTGCCGTGAAAATGTATATATGCACAGAGCAAGAAAATTGTGAATGATAAAAATAAATTTGAATTACATCTAGAGAATCCATTATATTTTCTCATTAAACTTTCTACTCTAGTTGGATCCTATTCTATTAAAACTGCATCTTATCTTGCAAATGTTATAAACTTCTTAACACAGGCCGCAAAAACTCTCTTTTTCCTTCGCATAAAGATAGATAAACTCTTTGTGCAGATTGAACAGATCGGCATAGAATCATTAAGCATCACACTATTAACAGGCACATTTTCAGGGATGGTCTTTGCATTACAAGCTTACATAGGGTTCTCTCGCATTGGAGGCCAAGACTTTATAGGATCGGTTGTTGCTTTAGGAATGGCACGTGAACTTGGCCCTGTTTTGACCGGACTTATGGTAACTGCACGAGCATGTTCTGCGATGGCCGCAGAGTTAGGAACTATGCGCATTACAGAGCAGATTGATGCCTTAATAACACTGCGCATTAATATATTTTCTTATCTTATTGCCCCGCGCATACTAGCCACCATATTAGTTCTTCCTTGTCTAAGCCTCTTTTCAACCACATGTGGCATTGTTGGCGGCTATATAGTCTCTACCCATGTTCTTAATCTCAACGCAGAACAATATATACAAAACATTATCCAATTAATGGATATGGAGGATCTCATGGGAGGCCTTATTAAATCAGCCGCATTTGGCTTGATACTCTCATCGGTTGGATGCTATAAAGGATATTACACCCATGGCGGAGCACGAGGCGTTGGAGCCGCCACTACACAGGCTGTTGTCCTCTCCTCTATGCTTATTCTTATCACTAATTATTTTCTTACTAAATTTCTTGATCACCTATGATTAGCATTCGTAATTTAACCAAAGCATTTGGAAATCGCACTATAACAGATAATCTTAATTTAGATATTCCAAAAGGAAAAATGACCATTATTATTGGTCGATCTGGAGAGGGCAAATCATTGTTATTAAAGCAGATTATCGGACTTGTAAAACCAACATCAGGATCCATATTTATTGACAACATTGATATTACAAAAATAAGTGAAAATCAACTTTATGATCAACTAAAAAAATGTGGTTACGTATTCCAATTTGCAGCTCTTTTAGATTCATTGACCGTCTGGGAAAATATTGGTATCACATTGCTAAATAACGGTATCCCAAAAGAAAAAGTCCTACCTATAGTAAAAGAAAAATTAAACCTTGTTCATCTTCCAGAGAGCACTCTCTACAAATATCCTTCAGAATTATCTGGAGGAATGGCAAAACGAGTCGGTCTTGCAAGAACATTGATTACAAATCCAGAAATTATTCTTTATGATGAACCTACAACTGGCCTTGATCCTTTAACTGAACGACGCATTCATGAATTAATGTATGATATGCAACAACAACTGCAGATAACATCTGTCGTCATCACTCATAGCATAGATCTGTTTCAACATGCTGATTATGTTGCATTTCTGCACAAAGGCCGAATTCAATATTTTGGGCCCGCAAAAACCATATGGGAGTGCGATAATCCATACATTTATCAATTCATAAGAAGAGAATCTGAAGGACCAATTCAGCCTGATTAGATTGCGCGAACCAAATTTTATTTAAACTAGATCCCGCTCATGGTGAGGACTCTATGAAGCGTAGCGCAATAGGAGTATCGAACCATCTATAATTAATTACTCGAGTAACAATAACAGATTCTTCGATACTTTGCTTCATTTTTCGAATTACGCAAAGTCCTCAGGATGAGCGAATTTAGTCAATCGCTCGAAACAAAAAAATTTGGAATGAAGTGCACCGAATCTCATAGAATCTAAAGACTATTTTCAAAATCTTTATACAACATGCTTGGTTGAATACCTTGATTATTTTGATACTTATTGCTCGAATATTGGTCAAAATCACCCTCAATTGTGTGATAAAAGACTTGGCATATTTCAACATTAGGATAAATGCGAATCGGTTTTACACAAAACATCTCCAATGTCCAATATCCACAAAATCCAACATCTCCAAATCCTGCGGTAATATGAATAAATAGACCCAATCTTCCAATTGAAGAACGACCTTCGAGCATAGGGACGCATGATGTAGTTTTTGTATGTTCAACCGTGCGAGCTAAATAGAGAATTCCTGGCTCAAGAACCAACCCTTCTTGAGGAATAATAATTGTTCGAACATTAGGTTTTTGCTTCATATCAAGAAGCTGATCTTCATACAACATCAACTCATTGTGTAAACGCAAATTATAACTATTGGGCCCTAATTGCTGCGAATTATATGGCTCAATAAAGATATCCTTGCCAAGACGACGCTTAATCTCTCTTCCCGATAAAATCATGATGCCCTCTTAATTCTACTATGTAACCCTAAGATTGTCTTATTACTACAACATGTTAGAATAAAAAGATATCATGCGTTAATAAAAAATACCATATAAAAATAATTGGTATATAATTTATAAAAAAGGTTTGTTATGACAGAAAAAGTCATCTCAGAAATAACTATGCAGCATATTAAAGATGAGAGCAATCGCCTCTCTGCACTCACTCATGAAGTGGCAAAAGTAGTTATCGGTCAAAAAGATGTTATCGATTTTATTAGCATAGCATTACTTTGCAATGGACATATTCTGCTTGAGGGCGTTCCTGGTGTTGCAAAAACAACTATGATCAAAGCGGTAGCTCAAGCATTAGGCTTGCACTTTAATCGCATTCAATTTACTCCAGACTTATTACCTGCTGATCTTATTGGAACACTTATTTACAATCCAAAAACACAAAACTTTGAGACAAAAAAGGGGCCCGTATTTTCAAATCTAGTCCTTGCTGATGAAATAAATCGCGCTCCCGCAAAAGTTCAATCTGCCCTGCTTGAGGCGATGCAGGAACATCAAGTCACTATTGGATCTGAAACATTCAAATTGGATGAGCCCTTTTTAGTATTTGCTACGCAAAATCCAATTGAACAAGAAGGAACATACAGACTACCCGAAGCACAGGTTGATCGCTTTATGTTTAAGCTATTAGTAGAATACCCTAAGAAAGAGGAAGAGCTTGAGATTTTAAATAGGACATTTCAATCTCAAGAGATCCATCCTTGCCTTACAAAGCAGGATATCTTTACATTTCAAGCTCTCGTTAAACAGATATACATAGACCCAAAGATAACACAGTATATCTTGGATATCATATTTGCAACTCGTGATCCACAAGCATATCAACTTAATCGCATTGCAACATATATATTACACGGAGTTTCTCCTCGTGCAACATTAGCTCTATCTCATGCATCAAAAGCACATGCCTTTATTAAAAAGCGCCATTTTGTTACACCTGATGATGTAAAAATTGTTGCTCCTGCGGTATTACGCCACAGACTGGGATTAACATATGAAGCTCAAGCTGAAGAGATTACAGCTGACCAATTAATAGATACTATTTTAAATTCTATTTCTGCTCCATAGCTGAATTATAGGACTTAACGAGATTATGAAGCAGAAAGAATAATGTCAAACTTGACAACATAAAGGTCTGGACGGTATTGTTGAAAACAGTTAGTATTATAAAGGGAAAAATAACATGAAACATCCTCTTTGGATTTTAAATAGTGCGATAGCTTCATTATTGCTATGCACATTTCTTTTTATAATTCTTTCGCGCCAAAATATCAAAAAACCTTTTGCTATAAACCCAGAACTATCGACTGATCGGATAAAACGGGATGAAACAAAAATCAATATAAGCAAAATTTATGAAAATGACATTTTTGAGACCTATCAAAAAAAACCGGATCAACTTTTTGAAGCAGCGAGAGAGATTCCTCTTCCTCCTCCACCAAGACCTACTACCACAAAAATCCCAGAAATTCCTAAAATAGAATTTTTAGATCCTCTTAATATCACTTTAAAAGGAATCATTATTTCAAATAATGACAATAAAAATAGAGCCATTATACAAGATAATGATACAAAGCGGGAGACATCGTACAAAGTGGGCAATATGATTACGGATGCACAGCTTATCCGTATCTTTAATAATAAAGTTATATTTTTAAGATCAAATGGTCAGCAAGAGGTCCTCTATTTGAGAGAAAAAGATGCTCTTCTGGACCCAACATATGCCGGATTAAACAATTGGTCTCATATAGCAAAACATATAGACAATTATTATCATATTATTAATCCTATAGCATTTACAGATCATATCAACAGCGTAGCACAATTTATCGATGCGCTTGATATTACTACTGCATATCAAAATGGCAAAAGTATAGGCTGTCGCGTTGGAATAGTAAAGCAAGATTCTCTGGGCGCTGCACTCGGGTTTAATACTGGAGATATTATTTTATCTATCGATAATATTCCAGCAACCGATATTAATAATCGCTTCCTTATCTATAAAAATATTATCGCAAAAAAACCGAATGATACTATTGTTGTAAAAATTTTAAGGGATCATCAGTCTGCAACTCTTGTGTACACATTAGAAGAATTTAGTATTCTTGATAAGCTAGAAGCAATTAATCCTGCTCAAGAATTAGAAAATGAACAGAGTATGAAAGAAAAGCAACTGAAAGCATTAGAGCAAAAAAAGATCCTCGCGCCAACAACGAATGATTTAAAAAAGCGTGAACGGCAAAATATGCTTTCTCGGGGTAAAATGCCAGTAAATCATAAAACAGTGCAAACAGTTTGAGTAAATAGATGGTAAAAAAACAGAACATTGTGCTCTCATTATCTCTCTGCCTGTTACTTATACAGACAGGGTCTGTCTTGTCAGATAGAAGTCTATATTCAAACAGAGCAAAAACAAAAAAACATCGCATCTCTATTTTTGATGCGATAGATGCACCAGAAAGCATTATAGAATTAGCAGAAAAGAGACCTTTATTCGATGGCAACATGCAACAAGAAGAGACTAAACAAGTCCCTGAAGAGGCACACGTTCAATCTAAGCCCTTTTTTAATGAAAATGAACAGATAATTGATGAGTTTATTAGAGAGTCTATAGATGAATCTGAAATGCCTGCAGACTCTAGCAATGAAACGGATGAGCAAACAGAAGATTCACACGAACTTAATGTGTTATCAAGTCAAAAAGAGCTAACAAAAGAGAGCTTAGAGTCAAATGAACACAAAAAAGAGATAAAAGAAGAGCTTTCTGAAAATGTAATAAAAGAAGAGCTCTCCATCGATACAGATCTTATTGAGTTCTATTTTGAAGATGCTGATATTATGAATCTATTAACGCAAATATCAGAATTATTTAACAATGTTACATTCATTACTGATGATATTGTTGATCCGTTAACCCCTGGCGGAAAAGCTCTAAAAGGCAATAAAATCTCATTTAAAACACACAATCCACTTTCAAAAAAATCGGCGTGGGATCTTTTTCTTACATTTTTAGATTTGGCAGGATTTGCATTAATTCCTCAATCTGAACCCGGTTTTTATCGTGTTGTTACTTCAGATAAAGCTCAACGCTCTCCAGTCCCAACATTTATTGGTATAGATTCAAAAAAATTGCCTGAAAATGACCAAGTCATTCGCTATGTCTACTTCATCCAGAATGCTCGTGTAGAGACCATAAAAGATATTGTAACAACATTAAAAAGTCCGAGCGCGCATGCAATTATTTTACAAGAGATAAAGGCTCTTGTTATAACAGATCGCGCCTATAACATTCGAACGCTCATGGAGATCGTTCATGAGCTTGATCAGGTGAGTATGCCACAATCAATGTCTGTCTTTAAACTGGTCAGTGCAGATGCAGCTGATGTTAAAGCTCTTTATGATAGTATAACTAAATCTGATGAACAGCAGCAGCCAGCTAAATTATTTGCAATGCGCAAACAACCAACAGCATTATACTTCCCTGAAAACACTCGCATGATAGCTGAGCCGCGCACTAATTCATTAATTATATTTGGTGCTGCAGATGCGATTAAAAAAATAGAAGATTTTATCAAACAATATATTGATATAGAGCTTGAAAAGCCATATTCACCTTTACACACATATCATCTTCGCTATGCCAATGCTGTCACTATCGCAGATATCATGAATAACATGTCACAATTTGGAAGTGATAATGCAGCGGGCAAAACTGGTGGTGTTCGTGGTGGAGATAAATATTTAAAACCTATGACATTCACTCCTGAACCTTCAACCAATACCCTCATTGTTAAAGGTGATTATGAAGATTTTTTAAAAGCTTCTGCTATTATTAAAAAACTTGATGAACCTCAACCACAAGTTGCCGTTGAGGCATTAATTTTAACTCTTGATTTTGAAGATCAAAAAGAGCTTGGAACTCAGATACGTAACCGTGTTCCTGAATCGAGCGGTCTTCTTGGCAACAATGTATCAATACAAACCTCAGGCATCAGATTAGGCGGAACACCACAACCTGTTGTCACTAGAGAGACTGGGCCCGGATCCGATAGACTTTTAGGTAATTTAATCAATGTAGTAAAAAATGCCGTTGCGGGCAATACTGTTGTTTCATTAGGCGCTGATGTTTTTGGTGTTTGGGGTATTTTTGGAATATTACAAACAATAGCTAATACACAAGTGGTTTCAAACCCTTTTCTTGTTGCAACAAACAAAACTAAGGCGACCGTATCGGTGGGAGAGGTGCGACGTGTTGTGACCAGCACTGTTTTTGCCGGCAGCAATGATAGCCCAGCTTTTGGAGATTTTGAAGCACAACTAAAATTGGAAGTAACACCACAGATAAACTCTGATGGAATGATTGTATTAAAGCTGAATGTTCTTTTTGAAAATTTTGTAAGTCCTATAACCAATGATGCTGAAGTTGCCAAGCAAACTCGTGTTATTGACACCAGAACAATAGTTGCTGACAAAGAGGTGATAGCTATTGGTGGTTTAATTCAAAATGTTGTGATGGAGAATTTAACAAAGGTTCCAGTATTAGGCGATATTCCAATTCTTGGTTGGTTATTCAAAAATAAACGAAAAGATATAGTAAAGAAGAACCTCCTTATCCTCATCTCAACACGTATTATCGAACCTGAAGTTACAGAAGTTGTAGATGCACATACACAACTGAAATTACGAGATTATTATGAAACAGTTGAAGGTTTCCACGATAGCGGTGAACGCCGTGACCCAGTCTACAAACGATTCTTTGATAATAAATATGAAGGGTCTACTGATATTGTTGAGAATTTCCTTTTTGATAAAATAGAAGCAGACAAAGAAGCCCCTTTAAAAAAAGAGACCAAAAAAGAGCGCGTTAGCCGATCTGAAAAGGCTCGAGCCCAAAGAAAAGAGGCGCTGCAATCAGCCCCTGAACCTAACAATAATACTCAGACTAAAAATATAGAAAATGGCCCACCAATTGAATATTCAAAGCTTTTAAAAATGATGAATCATACTGCGTCCGAAAACATTCAAGTTGCAGACCAAAAGCCTACAAAACGGCGCGATGCTCGTAGGGGCCATAAAAACATTGATCCTTATACTTCAACAGGAGTTGCTGCATGATCCAAAATATACTCCTTCCTGAAAAAATCAGATCTTACTATCTTTTCCCTCAACGAATAGTCGGCTTTGAGATAACAAAGAATTATGTTTTTGCGACCGCTGTCTATCTGCATGGATCATCCATATCTATTGAGCAATCTATAGATATAGCAATAGAGCAGGATAATGGCCAAGAATTAACCGCACGCACAGCAATTGCAATTAAAAAGGCTCTTGCAGCAATTGGCAAATACTCATCTATTCATGTGAGTGTTTCAAGCTCACAGGCTATTTTTAAAAATATGAAGCTACCATTTGATGATTATGAAAAAATAGAGCGCGTTATTAATTTTGAAGTTGAACCATTATTACCATTCTCAATTCATGATGCTGTTGTAGATTTCATTATAACAGAACAAAATAAGACTGAAAAAAGCTCCGAAATCTGCGTAGCTGCTCTTCAAAAACAGCACATTAGACAGGTATTAGAACCTTTTCAAGAGGCTGGAATTCAACCCGAAGTTATAACTATTGATCTCTTTGAGCTTTATGGAATCTATAGAGCAATTCCTTATTACAATAATCTTACTGGTGGAGTGCTACTTATAGAAATAGGATTTTCTTGCACAAAAATAGCTTACATTCTTAATGGTCAGCTCAAATTTATCCGCACTCTAGTTTTAGGAACAACACATATTGCAAAGGCGGTTGGAACGCATCGTTCGATCCCGATCAAAGATGCTATGGAAGAGCTTCTCCGTCATGGATTTGAAAAAGAGGAAGAACCCTCTTTTATGGAGGCGATCAACAGTGCTGCTGATTCTTTTGTTTCAAAGCTTAAATTTACCATGCAATCATTTATGGTTCAGACCAATAATCCAGAAGAGCAGATCTCTCACATTTTTCTTCTTGGCATCGGAGCTACGATAAAAGGATTTAATTCCTGGCTTGAAAAATCATTAAATATACCATGCGCTATTTTCAATCCTGATCAGATCACAGATAATCCTCATGTTAGCTTAAAAAAAACTGCACATATTCCGGTTGAAAATAGCATTAGTGCAAGCATCGCAATACCAAATACGACCACAGAACATTTTAATCTTTTACAAAAAGAGTTTGCCCCCTCAAATAATCAACTATTAGTTAAACAGATGATTGTTGGTGCAATTCTAACAATTCTCTTATTTAGCAGCCTACTTATGCATAGCTTATTTCAGACTCGAGCATTACGGGCAGCTCTTGAACAATCGCGTCGTGAAGCTTCTACCATTCTTGTTGAATGGTTCCCTAATATTGAAGAACAGCATCTTGATGTTATGATAGAAGAGGCAGAAGAAGAGGCAAAAAAAGAGGAAAAATTATGGTTCTCTTTTAGCAAAAATTCTAAAACTTCATGCTTAAATTTTCTTCTTGAGCTAACTCGTCTTGATCGAGAAGGATTGGGCCTTATTTTTGATAAAGTTGGTATAGACCAAGATAAGGGAGTAGTAACTATCAAAGCACAAGTCAGAGATCATGAAGCGCTCAAGCGTTTTGAAAGTGAACTAGAACAGACCAAGCTTTTCAGTTACATTCCCAAAAAAGACACACCTAGCTTTACGACAGAATTACGGTTTGCAACAGGACCAGGAGAGGGCTCATGAATATCTTACATCAAATCAAAGATTTTCTTGATAATCTAGATACCAAAGATTTCTTTAAATATATTGGTATAGTATTAGCTGTTATTGTTCTTTTGGAGATTTTTATTGTATATCGTTTTTACAGCAATGTTAACTCTTACAAAAAGCAGATACAGGCGCTTAATATACAGCGTGAAGAGATTGGAGATCTTCTTGAAAAGGCTGCTTTAATAAAAGAACAAAAACAGGAAGTCAATGCTATTTTAGAGGCTGATCCTAATTTCAAAATTGAAGGATATTTCATAAAAGTATTAGAGATACTAGGGTTATCAAACAAACAGGTCTCAACCTCTGTCACGACACAAGAACGGGGCGAACAGAATTATAATGAGAGCATTCTAACTGCAAAATTTACCGATATCAACATGAAAGAGCTCTCTGAGTTACTTAATATTTTTGAACAGAATAAGCGAATCTATACTAAATCTCTTGAAATACAAAAATCACGCAAATCCCCGCGAACACTTGAGGTACAATTAACCATTGCAACATTAAAGCTTCGCACAGAACCAACAGAATATGTGGAGTAAGGATTTCATGAAAAAACTATTATTAATCTCTTTTTTTTATTCTTTTTGCCTTTGGTCAGATATATATACAGAAATGCATAACGACAAATTATTGGCGGCTAAAATCCATGACTCTTCAAAAAAAAATAGAAAGAGCGCTACAATATCTTTTGTTTTCAATAATGAAGAGCTTGTCGATATAATCAATATGCTTGCAGCAAAAAAGGCTGTAAATATTATTCTTCCAACAGGCACTAATGCCATTAATGCAAAGATCTCTTTATCAATACCGCAAAAACTCACTTTACAAGAGGCTTGGGACCTTCTTTATACGATTCTTGATATCGCTGGCTATAGCCTTGTACCCAAAAAAGATCTCTATGTTATTGTAAAAAATAGTAAAACAATCACCAGCGAGCCATTCCCGATTTACATTAACACTCCGGTATCTGAAATTCCTAATACCGATGAGAGAATTCGTTATATGTACTATCTTAAAAATATAAAAATCTCTCAAGAGTTTGATAATCAAATAATGGGCCTCTTTAAAGAGTTTATGCCAGAAGACAGTCTATTAAAAGGCGATACCGATTCAAACGGCATTCTGGTTATAGGCAAATCACAAGACGTCAAATCTTTCATAGAAGTTCTTGATGCTTTAGATGAAGTTGGTTTCCATGAAAATCTTGAAACAATACGACTTCGTTACACAAAGGCTGCCAATGTTGCAAAGATATTTACAGAAATTTTAAAAACCGCCGCTCCTCAACCAAACATTCGCCATAACCTTGACAAAACTGATCAAGCTGCAAGTTATTTTTCAAGCAATGTCCGAGTTATTCCTGAAGCAAGAACCAACTCTTTAATAGTTATCGGTAGATCTCAAGCTGTAGAGAGAATAAAAGATTTTATTTTTAAGCATATAGATATTGAACTCGATTCAGGTAGATCAATATTACATATTTATGAACTACAATATCTGGATGCTTCTGACTTTGCGCCAATACTACGCAATATTGTCGAATCAACCCGTTCAGGAGGAACAGAACAATCCAAAACTGGTGGTGCCCAGGGAGGAACTGAGCGATTTTTTGATCAAGTGATTATTCAACCGGATATAAGCGGTGAAGGATCTGAAGAGAATGCAGAGTCAAAATACTTTGGTGGAAATAAACTTGTTGTCGCTGCAAGAAATGATGACTGGAAACGAATTAAAATGCTTATTGAACAACTTGATCAACCACAACCACAAGTTATTATCGAAGTACTATTGGCCGATTTAACCCTTGATGATGTCAGAAGCCTAGGATCAATTACACGTAATCCACGAGATGTAGCCTTTCCTGGCAATGCTAGCCTTCAAGCTGCTATGATCGACCAAGTTGTTCTTGATGCTCCTTATAATGATCAAGAAGCAATTAATAAATTAACCGGAGTTGCCTCCGATTTAAACGCCATAACAGTTCCTGCATCGCCAGGATCTACCGAGTTTGAAAGCGTTCCTCAAGCTCAGCCCCCTGGGTCAACTGTAATTTCGATCAGTGATAACGATGGTAATACATGGAGCATTCTTGAGATATTACAACTCTTTAATACAACAAAAATACTCTCTCACCCACATGTTATTGCTATTAATAATCAAAAAGCATCTATAGAAGTTGGTGAGACAAGATTGCTACCAGACCAAGCTGCTCCTAGCACCAGTGGTATTACCATCAGAAAGCAACCTATTGAGGCAAATACCAATGTCTATATAACTCCAAGAATAAGCTCAGCCAATACCGTAAATCTCCTTGTTGAAATCAAGGTTGATCAATTTAATAATCCAACCGACTACACAAGTGGAAACCGTATTAGCCGCTACATTGTTACCAATGCAACAGTAAAGAGTGGCGATATTTTAGCTCTTGGCGGCTTAATTAGAGAAGATACTTCAGATGCAATAACCCGCACTCCTATTTTAAGTGATATTCCAATTCTTGGTTGGTTCTTTAAAAAGAAAAGCAAAACGGTTGCTCAGACAAGCCTAAGCATATTTATATCTCCAACAATCATTCAGCCTAAACTTCGTGGTGGAGTTGGCGAATACACAAAAGCCTATGTAGAAATTGCAAAAAATTATAGCAAACAGAGCGGCGTTTTTGATAATTTACGAGACCCAATCACCAGATGGTTCTTTAAAACAGATTCTGAAGCTGAAGTTATAACATCTGATTTCTTACAAAAAGATCAATCTGTAGATGTTTTATATAAATCACAATCTATTGATATTGTTACTGATCAAGAAGCTCAAGTTTTTGATCAGCCAATGAATAATTCGCCAATTAATACCACAACTGCACTCAAAGATTTTCTTGTTAATGAAGAAAATCCGCTTGAGAAGAGCACAAAGCCAAGTAAGGTTATTGAAGGCGCTCCGCGAATTAAAGGCCAGCCAACTCAATCGCCCAATAAAAAGTGCAGAGTTAATAATTCACAAAAGAAAGTTATTGATACAATAGAAGAACAAGAAGAGAATAATAATCAAACAACTGCCGGTGACACACAAAATCTTAAAGCATTCTTAGCTGATCAGGAAAATCCTTTGGATCTTAATAAGAGTCCAATAATGATCCCATAAGGGAATCTTCTATCTGTAAAAGGGCATTATATTTTGAGACTCGTTCACTGCGCATAAGGCCACCCGCTTTAATCTGACCGGCACTTGTTCCAACAGCAAGATCAACAAGGAATGTATCTTCTGTCTCTCCAGAGCGATGTGAAACTATAACATTCATTTCATACTCTTTACAAAGCTTAATAGCTTGCAGCGTCTCTGTAACTGTTCCAACCTGATTTGGTTTAATTACAGCAGCATTTGCAGACTGATGTTCAATGCCATAAGCAATACGGGCTGCATTAGTTGCAAAAAGATCATCTCCAACTATTTGTAAATTATCCCCCAATTGCTTAGTCATCTCTTGCCAAGAGGACCAATCAGATTCATGAAGGCCATCTTCTATTGAATATAGAGGATATTGTTTGCGCAGCTCATCATAATAGGCAATCAACTCATGAGCAGTATACTCTTTGCCGCTTAACTTATAGGTTTTTAATTTTTCATCATAAAGTCTTGTTGCTGCAACATCGAGTGCTATAACAATCTGTTTTTGCATGCCACAATCATGTACTGCTTGCATAATAAGATCAAGAGCTTCTCTGTCATGATCAAATGGAACAGAATAACCACCTTCATCGCCAATACCAAAAAAACGTCCGCTTTTTTTTAGTAACAAAGCAGATTGATGAAAGACCTCGGCAACAATTTCAACTGATGAACGAAAGCTATCAACTCCAACAGGCATAATCATGAACTCCTGAATTGATAATTTATTGTGAGCATGCATACCGCCATTAATTAAATTAAACATGCCAAAAGGTAATGTCACTCTCTCATAATCGCAAAGATGGGCTATTAATTCATAGACTTCTAATTCTTCTGCAATAGCCTGGGCTCTTAAAATAGCAATACTCACAGCTAAGGTTGCATTACTTCCTAAATTGGATTTATCTTCTGTACCATCAAGCTCTATCATTTTAAGGTCCATCTCAACAACAGCTGGTGGAAGACCTATAAGAGCTGGTGCTATAATAGTCTGAATATTTTCAATCGCTTTACTAACACCCATTCCAAAGAGACGCTTGTTTTTAGCATCTCGAAGCTCTTTTGCTTCGAAAGATCCTTTTGATTGTCCTGATGGGACGATAGAAGAGGCAAAAATTCCATTATCTAATACAACAGTACATGCAACAGTTGGCTGGCCCAAAGCATCAAAAAGTTCAAATGCTTGAATAGATTCAATTTTCATTACATAACACCTTTTTTCAATACTATTTATTATCTAATCAACAAGAGACCTCTTTTTTAGCCTATACAACTTTGCCAATGAATGAAATAAAAATTATTTCTTCTTACCAGGCAATAGTTTTAAACCATATTCACGCAACTGAACATCATCAACCTCTGTGGGACAGACCATCAATGGATCATAGCCGCGAGCTGTTTTTGGAAATGCAATGACTTCACGAATTGATTTACTTTTGGTCATAAGCATAATAAGCCTATCAAGCCCAAGTGCAATACCGCCATGTGGAGGAAAACCTAGTGTTTGAGCTTCAAGCAAAAAACCAAACTTTTTATTAGCAGTCTCCTTATCAAGGCCCAAAAGATCAAACACTCGGTCTTGCATGTCATGATCATGTATACGAATAGACCCGCCACCAAGCTCTATACCATTGAGCACAACGTCATATGCACGAGCTTTAATATCTTTCTGATTCATATTCTCCCATCCAGCTTGTGGACTAGTAAATGGATGGTGAACAGCGTTCCATTGCTTACTCTCTTTATCATACTCAAAAAGAGGGAAATCTGTTACCCATAAGAACTTATAAGCATTATGATTTATCAGTTTAAGATCTTCACCTAATAGAAGGCGCAATCTACCCAATGTTGTCCAAGCTTCATCATAAGGACCAGCAACAATAAACAATGTTGTTTTAGGTCCTGCTTCAGGGATAATTTTTTGTAACTGTTCTAAGAAATTATCGGGTAAAAATTTAGATACTGGAGAATCCGGTTTACCATCCTTAAAACGTATCCATAGTAAACCTTTTGCACCAAGCTCCTGAGCTCGGCCAACCATTCCATCAAGCTCAGAACGGGCAAACTCATGATTATGAACTGCCAATGCACCAATTTTTTCGTTGTTATCAAGAACCGCGCGTAAGAACTTAAGTTCAGTTTGCGCAAATAGAGAACTTATATCATGAATTGGCAGATTAAAGCGCAAGTCCGGTTTATCAGATCCGTAAGTAGAAAAAGCTTTATCATAAGTCATGCGCTCAAATGGAAGTTGTAAATCAATATTAAAGCCAATCTTCCAAATATGGGCAATAAGTTGCTCAGTAACGCGCTGAATGTCATCTTCATTAATAAATGACATTTCAATATCAAGCTGTGTGAATTCCGGCTGACGATCTGCACGAAGATCCTCATCTCTAAAGCAACGGGCAATTTGGAAATATGCTTCAAACCCACTGGCCATTAGCAACTGCTTATAAAGTTGTGGTGATTGCGGCAACGCATAAAAAGACCCTTGATGCACACGAGAAGGCACTATAAACTCACGGGCACCTTCAGGGCTATTCTTGGTCAATATTGGAGTTTCCATTTCATAGAATCCAAGTTTGACCAAAAATTCACGCATTGCGAAAGTAATCTTATTGCGTAATGCAAAACGCTCTTGCATTTCAGGGCGACGCATATCAAGATAACGATATTTTAAACGAAGCTCTTCATCAACCTGATCTGCATCCTCTAGCATAAATGGCAACGGTTTTGATTTATTGAGTATGTTTAATTTGTGAACTTGTAATTCAAACTCTCCGGTCTTTAAATCTTTATTAATTGTTTCAACTGAACGTTTGACAACAGTCCCTACAACTTGAATGACATCTTCAGAACGGATCGCTTGCGCCTGTTTGTGAGCATCTTGATTAAAGTCTGGATTGAAAACAAGCTGCATAATGCCACTGCGATCACGCAGATCAATAAATATCAATCCTCCATGATCACGACGGCGGTTAACCCAGCCGACTAAAGTAATCTCTTTACCAAGTAATTCATTTGTCACTTTTGCACATTCTATAGTGCGACCTGAGCGTTGCATTTTTCTGCCCTATCTTTGTTCACAAACAACTAAATTTCTCATCCCAGCATAGCAGATCTATTGCAATATGGTAGGACGTACATTATCATTTTGACTATTTACTGAGCCATATTATTAGAATCTATATTCTAAACCAATGTTCACAGCAAAGCTAATATCATCACCGATATTTGGAATATTACACGCATCAAAACTTTCAATAGTGCGACTATCAAGCAATCTTTGCTGTCTTGAATTGACAGGTTTTCCTTTAATATCACTGAAATGACCACCTGGAACAAAGATAGAACTTACATAAAACAACTTCAGATCTTTGAACATATAGTAATCAAAGAATAGGTTAAGCTCAGTACCTAAGAAAGTTCTTGCAAATTGATCAGTCTCTTTTTTATTGACCGGATCAAATTTATGAGTCGGTTTATCTTGCCAGAACATATAAAGATTTGGATTGAATACAATGCGCCGTTTTACAAATGATGGTGTGTAATGTAATGCCGTTCCCCATAGTACCAAATTTGTAAAACCAGAAATACCTTGAGCAAATTTTGCTGGAGCTTGATCCCCTCTTGGTGCAGAGCATGGAACTTGTACTTTACCCAAAGATCCTAATAAGAATGAGCTACGCACACGTGTACCAGAATAGATCTCTTGCAGACCAATAAAACCTGTAAAATCGCCATCAACAGTCTCATAGTGTGGATTATCATCGCCTGATGCAATACCGGCTGTTGCTGCAAGTTGCAGATCTTTATCACAGAAAAAAAGAGCTCCATCTGCTATAAACATCCAGCCTTTATAACGATTTTTGTATCCATCCCTATAACGATTATTTGCATTAAAAAACTGATCGGCCATAGCAGGATCTACATTATTAGGAACATATGGCATATCTGCTGAAAATCCTGAAACTGTGCCTATAGCAAGCCCATTGAAAAACTCTCCCTGTGGAGCATTGTCAATAAGCTCTTGCGCCTGCTTGCCAACATTGCTTACATTCTGCGTTGATATAGAAACAACATTTTTTGAATAAGGAGCCAAATAGACATCCTTGTTTTTCGCGCTATCAGGATTCTTTGGATCAAGACCAACATATACGTGACTATTAACACGCATAGCAACTCCATCACGCAACTGTCTGACAATGTAATTACGATCCCAAGGCCTTACCTGCTGACGCCCCAAGTTCATAGCAGTATCAAATCCTAAAGCAAAACGGGGCCCTTCATATTCGCCGGCAAATCCTAATGTTAATAACTTACTTTCAGCATCAGCTCTAAATTCAACACGCTGTTCAGGATCATGATTAAACAGTGCGTATGGCTCAAGGGTCAAATTTCCCCAAATATCATCTTTAAATACATTCCACTGGAGGCGTTGTGCAACTAAAAAATTAACACTACCAAATCCACGCTCTGGACAATTTTTCTTTCCAATTTCATGCTCATAAATAGGTTCTATGTTTTTACTAACCGAACTGGCATTATTTCGCAAAAGAGCTGTATAAAAATCATAGCGCAAAACATCTTTTACAATATCGCCATAAAAACTTGCACCCCAAGCAAATTGATCAATATTAAAATCTGTATAAAAACCGAGCACTGAATTTCCTGTTGCATAGGCTTCACCCAAGGCGATACCTCTACCAAGCAAGAATGGAAAAGCCCCAATAATAAATGTTTGTGGATTCTTAAAAGTCAGACCAAATGCTGGCCCAATATCAAATGAGAGCCAAAATTCACGAATCCAGACAATATTGCGAGGCAGATAATGGTTGTGAGAAAAATCTGCAGCCCCAAGATCATCTATAACCGCTGGAGTTGTTGGAGATATGCTCATTGGGTCTCCCCAAACAGCTCTATTTCTCATGGTCGCCTTCATCTCAGCAATATTATAACCATAAGTCCCAAGGCCATAAAACGAGTTCAATGTCATATCAAGAGTATGACGACTAAAATAGATTTTATCTTCACGATTATTATCATTTAAAAGACTTACATTGCTCGCATAAAATGTTTCAGGTCTGTATTTACCTGAAAAAAAGAACGAAAAGTCATCTGTCGGTTTGAAAAGCGCCCCTAAAGGAAGCAGCTGTGATGCTGTTAAAAGAAGAGCAACTGATAATATATGTGATATTTTATTGAGATTCATATAATCCTAAATGTGTAAGTTACGCACGTAAATAAAAAAGCCCCTTTTATCTGGAGCTTCATTTATACTATTTTTGACCTTTTTATTTACAAATTATTTTAAAGTTTTTGCCACTTTTGTCAATGAAGAGTTAACCTGAAAAAAGCTGATTCTTAAGATTTAATCGCAGTCTTCAATGACAGATTTTTAAGAAAAAGCTATATTAACATCTAATAAATAGGCTATATATCAAGGAAATAAAAATGCCCAAAAAGATTCACACTGATCTCATAGGAATGCATCTATCAATTAATGGAGGCTTAGATCAAGCGATTTCAAGAGCAGAAGAGCTCAATTGCTCCGCAGTACAATTTTTTAGCAAAAGTAATCGCCAATGGCAGGCAAAGCCTCTATCAGAAGAAGAAATAGAAAAATTTAAGTTGGCTGTCGCCAACTCTCCCACAATCCAATCAACAATTATTCATGCAAGCTATCTTATAAATATAGGGTCACCCGATCAGCCCTCTGCGCAAAAAGCAACAATCGCTCTACAAGATGAACTTATCAGGGCTCAACAGCTTGATGTCGACCATATTGTCTTCCATCCCGGATCACATAAAGAGGGCCCTCTAGACAATTGCCTTGATCAGATCGCATCAAACATAAACCTTATTTTCAAGAATGTTAAGGCAAGCAAAACTAAGCTTCTCATAGAGACAATGGCGGGCCAAGGAACAAATGTTGGCTATACCTTTGAGCAACTCTCCCATATATACAACAAGATAGACCAAAAGAATCGGATCGGATTTTGCCTTGACACCTGCCATATCTTTGCAGCAGGATATGACATCTCATCTGTAGATGCCTATAAAACGGTGATAAGCAAATTTGATACCATATTGGGATTGCAAAACCTACATGTAATTCATCTTAATGACTCAAAAAAAGAGCTTGGATCTCGCGTTGATCGGCATGAACATATAGGAAAAGGGCGCCTAGGACTTGAAGCTTTTAGATATATCATGAACGATCAACAGCTCAAGCATATCACTAAGATACTTGAAACGCCGGTAGAATCACTAGATGATAACCTGAGAAACTTAACTACAATAAGAGAGTTAATAGACGATTAAAAAAGCGAAAAAAGTAATAGACTTTAGACCATATTAGTAAGCTAAGAAGGAATTGTAGCCAAAAAGCTATTGGACTATAAATCTATTACTTTTCTCAGCAAGCAGTGCATTTAACCATACCCAAAATTAAGAAGTATGATTTAAGCTTAAGACACTTCAAATTTCTACTTATTTTGCAAAAAATGCAACGCAATTTATTCTTAAAAAAAAGCAACAACGTAACAATGCTGCAAAATAAAGCTTTTTTAGAAAAACGCGATTGCTTTTTTAATAAAACAACAAAAAAGCAACGCTTGTTTCAATGTGAATCATTTTAGAAAAAATGAGTTGCGCTGTGGTGCAAGGGAGTAAATCCAATAGGCTAAAAATCCCCCTCCTATTACCATTAATCTATCGATCTGCAGGGAGTTTTTAACAAAAAGAGCCGCACTTACTATCAGAATGCATGACATCATAAAAATGAATCTTAATATCTCATTTTCAGAAAAATGATTGCGTTTTAAATAATGCATAAAATGATGTTTGCTCGGTTTATAAAAAAGTAGTCCCCTGTATGTTCTAATACATATCAGACCGCAAACCTCCAATAAGGGAATTGCTAATGCAATAACAGGAATAATATATCCATGGACATTCATGCCCCCCCATGGAAAAAGAAATGGGATGGTAGAAAATAGGCCCCCTATAAAGAGTGACCCCGCATCTCCTAAATAAATATATGCAGGAGGCTTATTAAAACATAAAAAGGCTGCGATGGAACCTATTATTGAGCATAACAAAAGTGCGGGAATATATTGTTCTGTTAAAATAGCCAAGACTAAAAAGTTTAGTGCACAGCATAAAGCTGTAATCGACGCTAATCCATCCATAATATCTATCAGATTAAATGCATTGATTATAAGTAGCATCCAAAGAACAGAGATGGGCATGCTCCACAAATTACAATAAAGGTGTGATTTAAGATAAAATCCAGCCCGAATGAAACATATCACCGCAATTATTTGCCCAAGAAATTTTTGCAAAGGCTGTAATTGAATAAGATCATCGATCAGCCCAATATAAAAGAGCAAGCTGCTCCCGACTAAAAATAAAAAAAATTGATTATCAAAAGGAAAAACAACTGCCAATGTTAGCAAAAAACCCAAATAGATTGCGGCCCCACCTAAATATGGAGTCGGCAATACATGCTGTTTAATAATTCCATCAGGGAAATCGATGATATTATACTTGCGCGCTATGGCAATAAAAATAGGAATTAAATAATACGTAAAACAGAATGATAATATGCAAGCAAAAAACAGCCTTAATGCTATAGAGCTCATGTAGCCAATCCCTTTTTTCTCTTCAGTGATATCTAAAGATAAAAGATCTGCATACCGAAAAACAATAATTAATAAACTCTTATGGTTTATTTTCTGGAACTGAAATATAGCATTCGATGCGATCGTCTACTGCAAAATCTAACAATCCATCGGCCATAAAGGCGCATTCAAAACCAGCATGCACTTCTTTAATATTTTTGCCTTCACGCTGTAAACTGGTAATGGACCCAGATCCAATCTTCTGCTTATTACGCCAAACAACCATTTTTCCATTTTTTGAAAAAATACCATCTTTGACATAGCATCCAGCAATAATACCAACTTTTTTGATATCAAAAACCTTACGAATAACGCCCTCTCCAACCTTTTTGTCAACCATTTTAATCTCTCTTGCGCCCTCTGCACGCCTCTCTAAATCTTCTAAAAGCTTATATATTATATCAAAAAGACTTATAGAGACGCCCTCTTTTTGAGCAGCATGTAAGGCATTTGTAGCCTTTACATGAAGACCAACAATTGATGACCCCGTGTGAGATGCAAGTTGAACATCACGCTCACCAATATCTCCAACACCCGATGCAACTATATGGAAATCAGTATGATCAATTTTTTTGGAAAGTTTTTTAATAGCATCTTCTAGCGCCTCTTTTGAAGAGTTAGTGTCAGCCTTTATGATAAGATTTATAGCCTTATCTTTGAAACCCGGCTTTGATACCGCTTTGGGTTGCGGCCTAGCCTTACGCAATTGCCCCTTTGGAACAACCTCAAAGTAATCTCCCGCATTTGGAAGCTCTGAAAAAGTAGCAACTTGAACCGGTTGCGATGGCCCAACTTCTCGAAGCGACTTGTTGTGCGAATCCAACAAAGATGAAACTTTTCCAGTTGCATCTCCAGCAATAAATGTATCCCCAATGCGCAAATAACCCTGCTGCAAAATAATTGTAGCAACCGGCCCTCTACCCTTTTCTAGCTTTGACTCCAAAACATAGCCTGCCGCCGGAGACGAAATATCAGCTTTTAACTCAAGCAATTGAGCCTGTAAGTCGACCATATCTAAAAGTTCATCTATTCCCGTTCCAACCTTTGCAGAGACTGGCATAACAATGGTCTGACCGCCCCACTCCTCTGGCAAAAGATCTTGCTCAGCCAATTGACGCTTAACAACTTCTAGCCTTGTTGCATTTGCCTTATCAACCTTATTTACCGCGACAATAATAGGGAGCGACATCTCTTTTGCAAATTTGATAGCCTCTATTGTTTGAGGCATGATACCATCATCGGCCGCAACAACAAGAATTGCTATATCAGCCGCTTTCACACCGCGAGATCTAATTTTTGAAAAAGCTTCATGGCCAGGGGTATCAAGAAAAACAATTCCGCCATGCTTGGTCTCTACATGATATGCACCAAGGTGCTGAGTTATTCCACCTTTTTCTCTCGCTGCCACTCGGGTTTTGCGAATAAAATCAAGCAGCGTTGTTTTTCCATGATCAACATGCCCAAGAACAACTATAACTGGCATGCGCTTTTCTATTTTGGCGCTATCCAAAATAGCACGGACCTCTCGCTTTTGCTCAACTTTTCTTTCAGGCTTTTTTACACAAACCCCAAAGTGTTGCGCTATTCTGGAGACAATCGCCTCGTCTAATAGATAATTTTTTGGTGCAACAATCCCCCACTTTAACAACAAAAGGATGATTTCGGTGGCGGGAACCTCAAGTTGGCTGGCAATGTCCGCAACGGTCATCGGCTCAAGAATAATCTCAATAGCCCCCTGCCCTTCCTTGGCCGAGCCCCCCTCTGTGGCAAGCGCATCTGCTTGGCCAGAATCATTGCTCAAAACTCCGTTTCGAGCTTTTTTTTCTTTATTTGTGTATGTTTGATTTAAAAACTCCACATCCTCTTCGGTCAAGACTGTCATGTGGTTTGCCACATCAAATCCAGCGTCGGAAAGTCGTTTTAAGATCTCTTTTGATGAGGAACCAATTTTTTTTGCATATTCATACACACGCATAGACATTGTCTTACCACTTATAAAAAATTTTATTGTTCTATTTCTTCTTGCTCACTAAACAGCAAGCCTGATTCTTCAGGCGCTCTTTTTTGCTCTTGCACAAGATTAATATCCATTCCAACAAGGCGCGCCGCCAAGGAAATGTTCTGTCCGCCCTTGCCTATAGCTAAAGACCTTTGGTCTTCATCGACCCAAACATAGGCTTTGCCATCCTTAATTTCAACACTATTAACAATTGCCGGTTTTAGCGCAGCTTTAACCATTATTTCAGGGTTATCACTCGAAGATAGAACATCAATCTTTTCTCCGCCAAGCTCTTTCAATATGGGCTTGATGCGAACGCCGCCAACACCCACACAAGTTCCAACGGGGTCTATATTGACATCATTTGAGACAACAACAACCTTTGATTTATAGCCAGCAGATCTGACCACTTTTTTAATCTCTACAAGCTTTTCAAATACTTCTGGTATTTCTAGTTCAAAAAGACGAATAAGGAACTGCTCTGATGATCTATCCAAAATAAGCTGATTTTCATTGCGTGGCTCAGGAAGAACCTCTTTTAAAAGCGCACGAATCGGGTAGCCAACAATGCATTTATCGGCAGGACTCATAAGAGATTTTGGCAAAAAGGCCATAAAATCTTGAAGTTTAACAGAGACTCCGCCGCGCTCACATTTATGTATAACCCCATGAACAATCGTTCCCTCTCTTTCTTTAAACTGCTCACAAACCGCATCGGCCTCTATCTTTCTTATTTTGCCGGCAATTACTTGCTTTGCCCTTAGGATCTCGATGCGACCAATCTTACCATCAAACGGCAACCATACCACGTCGCCAACCGCAAGAGACTTGTCTACATGGACAGCCCTTCTTGCGCTAATCTCGGTGTCATCATTTTCAACCGAAGCCACAACGTGCTTTTCGACCTCAATAATAACATCGTCGCTCTTTTTGTCGTAGTGAGAACGAAGCGAAAGGGTTGGGTATTTTCTTTGATATGCCGCAAGCATTCCCTCGCAGACGATGGCGCTTAAAGTCTCTTTGGCGAGCCCGCGTTCTTCAACAAGCTCTTCGATAACTGCAGAAAGTTTCACAATATCCTTCATGATTTGATATCAATTTTTTTTGAATAGTTACTCTCTATTGTAGCACAAAAAACTGGAAAGGGAAGGCGTACCAACTAACTCGCTTTTAGTAATTAAACTCTTTTTTTAAATCTTATAATAATGGTCAAGCGTTTTTTGGTGGAAAAACTGTGTTGTTGATTGCTGCAAGATTCATGCAAAGGGGCGCGGGAGATATTTGGTGCTGGTGGATAAGTGGTGGATAAGTGGTGGACAGAATGTGGAAAACTTCCGGACCTGGCGAACCTTGTAGCCAGCTGGAGAGCCTTCAGGCGAATGCGTTCCCCGCGGAAGCTTTTGGGCAAGGGTTTTTGGGGGCAATGCGTTAATCTTTTGGGTGGTTATCCACCACTTATCCACCAGTTATCCACCACTTATCCACCAGTCTATTTTTTCTTGGTGGGCAGAGTTTTGGGTCAGAACCTGCGCATGAACTTGTCTTAATCTGGGCCAGTTTTTTGCTGTTAAAACAGGTGCGGGGGCTATAAAGAGACCATGACATTGAATCATTATATCCAAAAAAGAGCGGGGGGCTTTCCCTTAGGGTTCGCGAAAGGAGAGGGGGCTAAAGTTGCTTATTTTGGCGTCCTATCAATTGCGCTGCCATGCCAGAATAATTTTCATGCGCAGGCATAGATGTAATTTTTTAAAATATTGACACGGGGGGGGTTACAAATGGTATTATTAGGTGTGACAGTATATAGTATATAAACGTTTCATAGTAAAAGGAAAATAAATGTTTGTAACAAAAAAGAGAGTATCATCATTCATCTCGCTCATTGCGATGATAAGCGCAGCGAATGGCCTTGCTGCACAGAGGGATGGGGGTGTCGTAAATTGGGCCCAAGGTGCTTGGGAAAGTTTGCCTCCAGCGCCGATGCGAGCATTGATAAGCTTGGCAAGCAGCCCTAATCCAGATGGTAAAGCTGGCGCAAATTTGAGCCAATGGCTAGACAGGCAGTTGCCAAGCAGAGGAAGAGCCCTTTACTATGGCGCATCCGCTTTGCAACCTATAGTTACATTGGCAAAGTCTGTAGATAATGCTAGTTGGTTTAATCTTCCTATGGACCCTTTGTATATCAGCCTGAGCACATTGCTGGGGGGCAATGCGGCGCAAACCGCAATAGATAATCTTTTTAGGCCTAGTGATGACGCGCAACGAACGGCTCAATATTTTCGAATAATGGCACCAGCTTTGGCCAGCGCTGCACTGGCTTATAACCGTTATGGATCACCCGAGGCTGCAATTATAGGGGGCGCGCTGGGTGGGGCAGCGGGACTCTCTACGCCAGGCATCTATTCTTTGCAGGGTGGCCTAAAAAAATACTGGGCGCCAAGGTGGGAAAGGTTCAGGTACCAAAATCCGCAAACAGCCAGGATGCTAAGGACCCCAGAGGACATCCGTAGCTCTGTAGCGAGATCCCCGCTTGGGATGGAGGCCGCACATGTTTTTAATGCCGAATGATTCTTTTGCTAATTTTTTTGATAACGCATCTGCAGCCGTTGGGCTTGGCTTTTACTCCACTCCCAGATAGGGTGCCTGCCGCTAGCGCAAGGCTTGCTATTTATGATTGGCTTATTGGATTTTCTAATCTGATTGCAGCAAAGAGGCTTTGTCGATGCTGTTGCAGGTCTCTATATTCTTAAGGCAAAGCTTCTGCGTCTAGTAGAAATCGTTCTGTCGGGGTCAATTTTTATGTCTAGGGCCTTGCTTTTAGTTATGCATTTATAGTTCTTGATATCAACTCATTCGCTTTTTTGCATGCGTAAATAATATCGTTGGCAAGGATCTCAAGCTTCTGTGGATTGCGCAATATAAACGCTGGATGATAAGTGGGTAAAATTGTTAGATTGTTGTAAAAAAGCAATTGCCCTCTTATTTGGGACATCTGAACGTGCCTGTCGGTTATTCCTTCTAGGGCCGATGCCCCAAGGGTGCATATAATGGCCGGGCTTATAATATCTATTTGTTTGAGTAGCAGCTCCCTTGCGCTTGCAATTTCTTGCGCAAAGGGCTTTCTATTGTTGGGCGGGCGACACTTGACGATGTTTGTGATAAAGACGTCCTCACGTTTAATTTTTGCGGTAACAAGGAGTTTATCAAGTAACTTTCCTGATCTGCCAACAAAGGGTTTTCCCAGAAGATCTTCTTGTGCGCCGGGAGCTTCTCCAATAAATATGATGCTGGAGTCTGCGTTGCCCTCTCCAAAGATGATTGTTTTACCGCCCCCTTTAATATAGAGCTCTTTTGAGGTTTTATAATTTTTGTAAAGATCATCAAGAAGCTTCTGTTTTAAAATTTTTTGGCTCATGATCAATTTTTAATTAAAGGGTGTCCTCATATATCTTTCAATGAAAAGTATATGCGCTTGTTTGAAAATGTGAAACTTCTGTGATTTTTGTTCCATTAGCCGGCGGTATAGGCTTTCAAAAACTGAAACCAGCTATTGTTTAATGCGAATGGGGAATTTTGGTAGGAGTTGTGGATTCTTTCGGGGAAGTAGATAGATATTCCCTTTGCCTGGCTAAGATTTTTTCCGCATACATTGGCAAGAGTTATTTTCTTAATTGCAGTGCGCCCTTGAATCAATGTTTGGCGGATGCTATTTGTGATTTTTTTCCCCAATGTTTGGTCGGAAAAACTGAATAATTTTAAATTTTGCTCTAGGTTTAGGTATAGATGATGAAGATCAATATAGCTCGGTTCGTCAAAATGTGTGCATAATAATTTATTTTTGCTTGCTCGCAAGGCATTAAGAACCGTTTTATCTTGCTGTGCTTCAAGAGCTTGCACAAGCAGAATAGCAAGATCATTAAGGTTGTTTTCCAGAATGGTTATGTCATCAAGTGATATGGCCGATTGCGTGTAGTCGTTTGTAATTTTTTTGTATGTCTCTTCATATGCTGTAACGATATGGCGGGCAAACTCTTTTTTTTCTAATGCTTTGGTTGTAAATGGTTGTAAAACCTTTTGATAGTTCCATCCTGTGCCAAGCTCAACCTCTTGCGAGCCAACCATTATATTTGCATGTTTTTTTATAAGGCTTCCGATTTCAAGCATTGCCATTAAGCATGCATCAAATCCTATAATGCTAAATTTTTTATTATTGAGATACTTTTTTCTAATAATGGTTAGAGCCTCATCTAGTTTTTGATTGGTTAAATAATTGCCCGTTGAATCATCCCAGCATATGCCCTTTGGGTCATCACTTTCGAGTATCTCTTTTTCAATCTCTTGCCAGTTTGCATCTGTCTGTTGATCTAAAAACATAAAAAGATCAGCAGAGTCATATCTATTATTTATGTTATGAATGTTGCCGAGTATGCTTGTTGATCGATCAAGTTCGAGCATATTTGATTTTGGGTTATATACAAAAAATTCTGTTGGATTTAAGATTTTACCCCGCGCTGGGTCTAGATATCCTGTTCCGTGATTCCAGAAGATTAATACAAATTCATCTGCGGGAAAGTTTTGAATCGCCCATTTACAAGCAGATATAAGAGTTGATGGTTGGCCGCTATCCATCATTTGCGTATTTGGGTCATCGGCATTCATATGGAGTATTTTGTCTTTTGATTCTATGTAATATCTGCGAGTTATTTTTTTGTTGCCCGCAATTCGTATATCAAGATGGATTGCAATGTGTAGATTTTCGCTAGATCCTACTTCGGCCATCTGCTTTATATTTCTTGCCGCAAAGCTTCTTAGATCATTATCAGCGGCCATATAGACGATAAATGTTGTCCGCGCTTTATGATATTTTTTTTCAATAGGGTCTGCTGGTGTTGAACCTGTTGAATGATCAAAGCATGAGGTGAATGATATTTGACTAATTATAGTTATAAACAAGAGAATGCCGTTGTCGTATCGGTTCATGAGAGCTCCTTTTTTCTGAAAAACCATTATGGCTATGATATGACAAACTTATAAGCATTCGCAATCATTTTTATGAAAGGCGCCTATTTTGCTTTAAGAGGCAATGATTTGTTATTGCTAAAATTGTGGTTAGGCCAAAGCTGAGCTGAAAGTCGAGAAAGAAGATGAGCATGGGGTTGCATAGAAGAAATATGCAGCTAAGGGCCATAATTATGTGGACAACGTCTGTTTGCAGGCCACACATATTAGATATTTTATACCATAAGAAGCTGCAGAAAGCTCTTGAAAACGATACGCTTTGCCAGCTTAAAAGAGCATATGCTAGGCTTAAGGCTATAAGAATAGATTGTTTAATTAAAAATGCTGCCGGTATCCATTGTAAAACGAATTGTAAAAAAAGAATAAAAATAACCATATGTAGGCCTGATCTTGCCAAAAAGTGAACAATTCCCCAATTGCAAAAGAGCTCTTTTAATTCAGAATACTCCTCTTTGACATACAATCTATTGCCAAAGAAAATAGAGGATATTAGTGCTAAAGTGCTCTTTGAGCATTTCTTTTTGATATTTTCAATAAGATTGCTTCGCGTTTGATGTATGGATCTTAGGGGAGAAAATGCTGGTCGAGCAATTAGGGTTATGGAGTTAAATGGCAAAAATGCTGTTGCATGAACCCCTTCTTTGATAAGAAATGAGGAAAAAGAGTCCTTGGCCTTGGTGTTGAGGTTTATATCTGTTATTTGAATGGTATCACCCACCTCTATTTTGGGGTGACTTTTGCTGTAGCATTGCAGGGTCCATGCAGTATTGTATGGTACTTTCTGATTATTCTGAAAATGATCAGAAACTTTTATTAAAATTGAGTACTGATATTGCTTGTGCTGGGCTTTCTCAATACTTAAGACATTTCCCAATAATGTTGCTCTTTTTTGAATCTGTTCGATAATTTTGTTATGCATAAATACCATCTGTTGCAATCGAATGTAGCCAAGGCTAAATAGTATGATTATGCATAGAGCAAGCCCTTTTTTTTGTGATAGAAAAAGGATGGTAGCAAAGATTATGATTCCTCCAATAGGTGCCCAATAATGGTAAAATGCAGATAATATTCCCCCAATTAGTGAGATTGTGGATAAAATACTAATAATTAAGTGTTCAAAAAATGATCGTTTTAAATTAGAAGATGATTGTTTTTGCATAATATATGAGTATACATATTTTAGACATAATAGTAATGATCTGTTTGCCAGATGGCGCAATTTGCTTTAAGCTGAAAAAAATTATCTATACGCAAAGAAGATCTATGAATAAAATATTTGGTGATATTTATCATGCTGTACTCAAAAATGGTTTGCAGGTTATTATTAATTCAGATCATGGAACACCCAAAGTCTCAATTCAGCTCTGGTATAATGTTGGCTCTAAGGATGAAAAATCCGGCCAAAAGGGACTTGCGCATCTTTTAGAGCATATGATTTTTAAGGGAACGAATCGTCTTTCTGAGTCTGATATCAATATGATAACTAGCAAGCTTTCTGGTTATACCAATGCATTTACATCTTATGATTATACCGGTTATTTATTTGATTTTCCGAAGCAGCATTGGTTAATTGCCCTTGATATGCTTGCAGATTGCATGGTCAATTGCACCTTTAAAGAGGATATGTTGCAGTCAGAGTTAAAGGCTGTAATTCAAGAGTTAAAACTCTATAAGGATGATTATTCGTCCAGTTTAATTGAGGCTATGGTTGCCAATATATTTTCAGATCACCCTTATCATCATCCTATCATTGGCTATAAGCAGGATTTATGGTCAATAACGCGTGATGGGCTTTTGCAGTTTTATAGAAAACATTATTCTCCTAATAATGCTACATTGGTTATAGTGGGAGATGTCAATCCTGTAGATGCTCAGAGAGAAATAGAGTCTTATTTTGGATCAATTCCTATGATAAACAAGCAGGACCGGTCGATCTCTTGCGCAACTGAAGATATTAAGCCTACTGGAGTTACCCTCTATCGAGATGTTCAGAGATCGCAATTGCTCTATGCATGGCGTATTCCTGGGACTCAATCAAAAATGGATTTTGTAATATCCGTGGTTGCTTATATAGTGGGTGAATCAAAGAGTTCTATTTTTTATAAAAGATTGGTAGATGATCTTTGTCTTGCTACAAATGTGCAGATGTATGTTGATGACATGTTTGAGCATGGATTATTATTTTTGCATATAGAGCCTATAAATGATGACGTTAAATCAGAAATAGAGGATGAAATAGGGCGCGTCATTGATACTTTGCAAAAAAATGGTGTTACTCAAGAACAGGTTTCTCGTGCGATGAAGCAGGTTCAGATGGATTACCTAGTGCAGATGGAGAGCTTTCAGGAGCGAGCATATATTATTGGTAAAACTTTTCTTGCAACTGGTGATCCTTATTATATTAATAGTCATCTTCAGTTTGATACTGGAATGATCAGAGATAAGGTTATTGATTTTTTAAAGAGGTATCTACGAATCTCTATTATGCATAAGGGTGCAGTTGCTCCATTGCCAGAATCGGAAAAAGAATATTGGATTGCGTTACAGGATGAGGGTGATCGAACTGATGCTGTAATTTTATCGCGTAAAGATCGTCAAACGACTGTTGAGCCGGGAAGGTTTGTTCAATCGGTACATGCAAAAGATCCTCTATTTTTTAATATTCCAGAGCATCAAAAAATTCTTTTAGATAATGGCCTCTCTATTCTCTGTTATCCAGCATCGGGGCTCAAGATTGAGCTTCAGATAGAGTTTGATGTGCAATATTATCATGATCCGGTAGATTTACAGGGATTGGGAAATTTTGTTTTTGCCATGATGCAAGAGGGTACTAAAAATTATACTAAAGAGGCCCTTATGGATGCTTTTGCGTCTAAAGGAATGCAGCTGGATATAGGCCTATCTTATATCAGTTTAACTCTTTTAAAAGATGATCTGCAATATGGGCTCTCATTGCTGTCAGATATTGTTCGACATTCATTATTTGATGATGAGGCTATTGAAAAAGTGAGAACACAGATTCTATCTGAGATTACCGATTATTGGGATAGCCCTAATGATTTTGTGGGCCAATTGGTTCGTGAACATATTTATAAAAATCATCCTTACAGTAAAAACTATCTAGGAACTGAAGAGTCGATTATAAAAATTAGACGGGATGATATTCTGTCCTATTATAAAAAACATATAAGCCCTTTTCACGCTCGTATTGCTATTGTTGGGGCTTATGATTTTAATATTAAAGAATTGGTTGCAGAAAGCTTTAATGGTTGGGTGGGGAATAAAATAGGAGATATTGATTTTCCAATTCTTTCAAAGCCATTATCGCAAGAGATTGTTTATCCAATAGTTAGAGATCAAGTAGTTCTTGTTTTAGCAGGACTCTCGGTTGATTATCATAGTAATTTTTATGATGCACTCTTGCTTTTTGATCAGATTTTCACAGGTGGGGCACAACGTTCTATGAGCTCACAACTGTTTCAGCTTCGGGAGCAGACTGGACTTTTTTATTCTATTGGAGGTTCGCTTGTTCTTAATGCAAGCAAGCAACCGGGGATGTTTTATATTAAAACAATGGTATCTCAGGATAGGCTCATTGAAGCAGAGTTGGCAATAAAAGAGACGATCAAACTCGCAATAGATCGTATTACCGATGATGATCTTGTCATGGCGAAAAATGCTATAGCTCATCAATTGATTGATCAGTTTGCGACTCAAAAAGGAGCTTTAGAGAGTTTCTTATTTCTTGAACGCATGGGATTACCAAGAGATTATTTTAAAGATAGAATGCAACATATTGTTCGCATTACAAAAGATGAGATGATCAATGCTGTAAAGCATGTTCTTAATCTAGAGCATATAAGTGTTTTTAAGGTTGGAAGATTTTAATCTTTTGATACATTCTATGATAAGAACTCAATGTTATATGTGTAAAAAAAGGGATGTTATGAAGAAGATATTAATAGCTTTAATGCTGATTTTCATTAAGGATGTGTGCGCGATGTCTATTGCAAAAAAAGTCTTGTCAAATGGCCTTACTATTCTTGTCAAACCGAGCAAGATTGTTCCCAAGGTATCTGTTCAGATGTGGTATAATGTTGGTTCAAAGGATGAGCATATAGGAGAAAAAGGGATAGCTCATTTAATTGAGCACATGATCTTTAAGGGCACAAAGAAGATGCTCTCTGAGAGTGATATAAAAATTGTGGTACATAAACTTTCAGGTGATTGTAATGCCTTTACTTCTTATGATTACACCGGTTATAAATTTAATATGCCATCACAACATTGGAAAGAGATGTTGCCTATTATGGCTGATTGCATGATTAATGCATCTTTTAAAGATGACCATTTAAATTCTGAGATGAAAGCGGTGATTCAAGAGCTTAAGATGCTTAAAGATAATCATACGCGCCAAATCGCTTATGATCTTTTGACCACCATTTTTCCAGATCATCCATATCATTATCCACTGATTGGTTATAAACAGGATTTATGGTCAGTTTCAGGGGCTGATTTAGAGCGATTTTATAAAAAACATTATCATCCAGGCAACGCAACCTTAGTTGTTGTTGGAGATGTTGACCAAAAAGAAGTTTTTGATCTTACCGAAAAATACTTTGGGCATATTCCTGCGGATAAAAATTATAAAAAAGAGGAATTTTATCATAATCAAGATATTGCATCTAAATCGGTTACGTTATATCGAGATATTCAGCAACCAACAGGTATTATTGCGTTTGTGATACCTGGAATAAAAGAGAAAAAATCACATCTTTCTGATGTCAGTTCTATTATCTTAGGTGGTGGAAAGAGTTCTTGTCTTTATAAGCGGTTAGTTGATCAAGAGCAATTGGTAAGCTCAATATCGGTCTCGCCATTGGATCTTTTTGATTATGGGCTTATGTTGTTTATTTATAGTCCAAAAAAGGTTGAAGATATTCCGCTTATAGAGCAGATTATTCTTGACACTGTTCAATCGCTGGTTTTATTGGGTCCTGAAGATCAGGAATTACAGACAGCTCTTAATAACGCCAAAATGGCCGAATATAATCTTCTTGAAAATAATGAGATGCAAGCATATTTAATAGGTCAGTATTATTTATCAACGGGTGATCCCAATTATGCTTTTACCTATTTAGAAATACCAAAAGAGCAATTTGCAAAAGAGCTTCCTCTCTATTTAAAGCAATTTATTCGTCCATCGGTTATGCATCGAGGTTTGATACTTCCATTAATTGATGATGCAGATAAACTTCAGTTGCTCTCTTTACAGGCAGCTTCTGATAAACAAGATAATGATATTTTATCCGCTCGCCAGCGTTTAACTCCGATAGAGTTGCCGAAATATGCTCATGATATCAAAGTGAACGTTCCGCAAGATTTTAATTTTCCAAAAGCGCACAGCGAAATGCTTTCAAATGGTCTGAAGTTGTTATGGTATAATAATCCAGAGACACCCAAAATCAATCTTGTTCTTGAGTTAAAAGCAAAGAGTTGGTCTGATCCTGAAGATAAACAGGGGCTTTTTTCATTCTTGTGTCGTATGATGACCGAAGGAACAAAGAATTATTCTGCAGATCAATTGGCACATGAGCTTGAATCACGCGGTATGAGTCTAGCGCTCTATCCAGGCGGAATTTCGATGGCAATGTTGAAAGATGATTTTGAAAAAGGTATAGAATTATTATACGAAGTGTTAACCTGCGCAACATTTCCTGAGGATAAGGTTGAAAAAGTTCGTTCACAGATATATGTTGGGCTAAAGCAATTTTGGGATAATCCCGTTGCATTCTCTGGTCAATTGGCAAATGAGATTGTATACAAAGGGCATCCATTTTCTAAAAATTCTGCAGGAACAATCGATTCAATTACCGGTATTACACGCGAAGATCTTTTAGAGTGTTATGGTAATGTTATCTCTCCAGATGGAGCAACATTGGCTCTTGTTGGAGATCTTCGAGATATTGACGTACAGGCTCTATTAGATAAAAGATTGGGCAAATGGTCCGGTAATAAAGTTGAAGAGCAGGCTTATCCATCACTTTCACCAATTGAACATCAAGAGTTAAATGTTCCTATCAATCGTGATCAGGTTGTGCTTATGTTTGCTGGTTTATCAGTTGATAGGAATAATCCTGATTTTGATAAATTGCTTCTCTTTGATCAAATTTTCGCAGAAGGAGGTCTACATTCACGATTAATGCAGTTGCGCGAACAGACCGGACTTTTTTATTCAATAAGCGGTTCAACAACATTGCAGGCTGGTAAGCAGCCTGGTATGACTATGGTTCGAACTATGGTCTCAAAAGATAGATTAAAAGAGGCTGAGCTTGCAATAAAAGATTTGATCAATTCAGTGGTGGATACCTTGACTGAAGATGAGCTTGTCGAAGCTAAAAATGTTATAGCAAATTCTCTGATTGGGATATTTAATTCTAATGCCAATATTGCACAAGCATTTCTATTTTTAGAAAAATATAGTTTTGCGTCTGATTATTTTGATTCTAGAGCAAAAAATTTGGCTAAAATCTCTCTTTATGATGTAAAAGAGGCTGCTCGTAAATATATGAACTCTGATTTTATGGTGGTTCTTCGTATAGGGAGAGTTGATTAACGGATTACCCAGAAAATCTTTTCAGCAGCTTTAAGGATTATTAATTCTTTTTTGATTGTGCTGATCCTTTTCTTTGTATCAGAAGATTGAGGTTCTGCTTTTTCTCTTCTGCCCCAGAGCCAACCAGGATCAGTTGTTAGATCTTCAATCTCATTATTCCTCTTTAGTATTTGCTCTTCAATCGCAAAACGAATCTGATTTTTTTCTTCTGGAGTAAGCTTTTTAATAAAGAGTTCAAAGTGATATGAAGAGAGAAATCTTTCGGCGTCGTAAGTAGAGTATTTGTTGCTTAGTAGATGAGACAAAAAATTTTCTGGCCCACCCTTTTTAAAAGCGTTATAGAGGGGAATGGCCTCTTGTTGTAGTTTTTGTAACAACCTGCCCTTATCGGAAAATTTATTTCTCTCAGCTATTTCTGTAAACATTTTTTCAGATCCTTCATCCCATGGATTCTTTTTAAGCTCTTCAAGGGCCTTTGTGGCAACCATTTTGTTATATGAATGTATCAAGAAATCTGTGGTATAAAAAAGTGAAAGCGTTGCTGCTATGGTAGTTGCTACAAGGGGGCGCTTTCTTGATGCTTGGATGATTGTTTGATAGCTTAAAGGTGCGGCCTGATTATGGAGCTTATCCTTAGGTAACAGAGGTGAGGATTTTAACTTTGGAATTCTTGAGGCCATGAGCTTTCTGCTCGAAGAGAGTTGCCTGCTCATTAGTTGTTGGAATTGTGGTTTTAGAAGTAAAGAGGCTCTTGAGGCGGCAAAAAGATCAAAAAGGCTTAAGCTAGCCATTGTTAACAACAGAAATGCATGAAACTTTCTCATAGATTTAACCAACCATTTAAATTAATTTCTATCATTTACAAAATAGCACAAGTCTATTGCTATTATCAATAAAAATATTTAAAATTGAAATTTAAACCTGTTCTTGCGGTGCTGAATGGTGGACGAAGCGATTATTTATGTAAAAAATAATTAAGAGTCCTGTGGGTAGTCTTTTTTGTAAAATTGGGGGAAAAAGGTTATGCTAAAGGTGGTAATAATAGTATGGAAAGGAATTTCATGAATAAAAAATATATTTTTCTTTTGCCCCTCTTGTTAACAGCTATAAAAAGTGAATCTTTTTCCAGTGTTGCCAGTTATGTTAAATCAATCCCGAGTCAGATGGATTATCTTAATGCCAGAACGGAAAAGTTTAAGCAGGAGATGCAAGAGTATCGTCTCAAGCTTGATCAGGCTGATATTGAGTGGGTTTCTGCAAAAATTGCAGAAGGCAAAAATTATAGTGATCTTCTAAAAGAGATCCGTGAGCACGCAAAGAACCCACAGATAGTCTATTTTTTAGGGCTTGGTCTGATCTGCGCAATGAATCAAAAAATAGCAGCGCAGAGTAAAGAGCTTGATAAAAAAGAGCTTATGGGCAGTATAGCAAGAGATGTTGCAGCTATTATTGCATTGCAAAAGAGTTCAAGGCCATTAAATGATAAAAAGATTGAGATGGATGAGTTATATGAAAAGGAGACCAAACCATTTCTTTGTAATCGTATCTTTGGCAATAGAACAGAAGATCAGATAGTAGCAGAAATAAAAGAGGCACCTTCTGAGTTGATGCAGACGGTTATATTTGGCAAAGCAAAGCATTGTGATTGCATTAAAGAGGACTGGCAAGATTTTTTTGCAAAACATAATATACAGAGAAAAGAGAGCTAAAAATTCTTTATGCTCTTGCGATGGTGACAAGTTCATTTGTTCCGCCAGCAATCATGGTTGCATTCTGATTTTTATTAAGTTCTAATGAGAGTGTATCTGTGCTATAAACAAGTTTTTTGATTTCATCGGTCATTTGATGATTATATTGTTCTGTAAAGTCAGCACAGCATTCAAAAAAACAGCTTTTATAGCCCTCTTTTTTTATGTAATTATGAGCAGTATCAAGCCATAGACCCTCTTCTGAGCTAAGTGGTGTCAAAATTGAGAAACGCAATGTTGTATACCCATAGAGATCTTTCATCAGTTCAGATATGCGCGCTGCTGTCCAGTAGCATGATTGTACACCAAGAAGGTTAATGCGCAGTTCTTTGTTGAAGAAGTTCAAAAGATGAGCAAACTCTTTTGCATTGATCCCGCATACAATATCATAATCATATGAATCCATTCTTGCCATTCCATGACCATTCATGTAGATGCATATTCTATTGTTAGGATTGCTGTGATATTGTTGCCATGTGCCGATATCGAATAATGTTTCAAATAGTTTTGCCCATTCTTTATTTTCATTAATGACAGACATCTGGCTAGCATCAAAAGGATCATTAATAATGGTGCATTTGTCTATCTGCATGCCGGGCAATAAGGGTGCATGTCTGTGTTGTAGATATAAGAGTCCAATATGAGTATCATATACATTCCAGATTGATTTAAAGGCATCTTTGTTAAGGTCGTTTATGCATTCATTCCATAACATTTTATTTAAAAATATATGATTACATTCAACGCTAATGGATTTAAGGGTCTCTTCTACTATAGCTGTGCTACCGATGGCTTCTGATCCGACATAATCGCTAAAAATACAGATCTCTGTTATTGAGCTTTGACCGTTTAATATGAACTGTTTTATTAATATTAGGCCGCTTAAAATAAGGGCTAATGTGATAAAAATGGGCTTTTTCATAGATTTAACCTCCATTAGATCAAATTTTCTATTTAATCTAATTTTATCAGTAATTTGCTATTTGTCAATCGATATAAAATTATTAAAACAGCTTCAGGAGCTATTTAGGGCTCTTTTGAACCTGTCTATCTCTGTAAAATTAGGTCTGGAGGCCTTTTGACAGTTAGTATTAATTTGATTATCATTAAGACAATGAATGAGTTTTAATGTAGTTATATTTAGGGAGTTTATATGTTATTCAGATTACTATTTTTATTCCTACTATTTGCTCAACCTGTTAAGGCAGTGTTTACCTGTGCAACCCATATGTCCAATGGGCAACAGAATATATATTTCTTTAATGATATTCATGAGGCTTATGAAAAGGCTCCAGAGCAGCAAATTGCTATAGTAAATTTAGCAAAAGAGCTTAATGCAAAGTTGTTTACCGAAGAGATGGTTGATACATCAACTTTGCGTAATTATGTTCATAACGATCGATTTATGGCTCAGATTGAGCTTGATTGTATGGAACATTTAAAAAAAGAAGAATCATCACGGTTTCCTTTGCGTGGACTTGCGCTATTTGCACGTACTGCTGGAGTTGATGCACGCAATATTGATTATCGTCAATGGGTTGATGCTTTCAGAAGTGGTCGCTCAATAACTGGCAAGATGGCTATGCATATGCTTGATAGCGTAATAGCTGATATTAGATCGTATGATGATAATGATCTTTTTAATGAATACTACAGAGAGTCGACAGATATGGTCACCCAGGTATTTAAACCGCTATGGGATTATTTAAGGGCTCATGATGAATTTGTTGCTGACCTTGTAAGAACAGATGAGTTTAAAGAGATTGTTGCTGCTATTAATGCCGATCCAAGAAAAAAAGAGTTTAAATATAGCGATTATTGGATTGCATTTGATAGCAGAATATTTGACTGTTTATTGTTGCATACTTTAGCCCAAGAGCAAGATGAGCATGTTATTGTTTGTGTGGGAGCTTTTCATGCCAATCATGCTATGGAGTTACTTGCTCAGTTGGGTTATAAAAAAATCTGTAGTCTGGGGCAGATTGATTACAATGCAGTTGCAGTATCAGTAGATGGATTTGTTCATAAGCTATTAATGCGCAAATTAGATATAAATATTGATCGCGAAGAGCGTATGGCTATAATGGCTCGGGCTATAGAAGATGTTATTAGTAAGAACAATCTATTGCTCAAAGTTTCATCATTGATAACCGCGTTATTGTTTATCTTAGGTTTTTTAATGATTATTCTTTTGACAATGTTTTTTATTTATCAGATATATGTATTAAGATCAAAAAGATTTTCAATTTTGTCTTAAAGAGAAAACAACCCGTCACTACTTTGATAGCAATGACGGGTCGTTTATTCTTATTTTGCTAAGCTAAATTTAGCGTGAGCAAGGTTGTGTTCCAGCTGGAACTGCACCCATTTCTACAAGAGCATCAACTTGAGCTTGAGTTGGGATAACCTCACAAGGTCCGCGCTCTGCACAAGAGAAAGTATGGATGATGTCTGTGTGTTTGTTAACGTGTACGCGTACAGGTTTCAACGAACACAACTGAGGCATCTCTCCACATGTTTCGCTTACAGTGCTGCAAACGACTACAGGAGAACCTATGCAGCAAGAAGACTTTTGCTCGCATTTTGGTGCGCATGCATTAGTTTCACAACTGCTTCTTCTACCACAACGTGCATCAGCTAAGCCGACCACAGAAACTGCCACTAGGGCAACTAATAATAATTTCTTCATTACAATCCTTTTTGAATGAAGGTTAAACATATGCCTACCCCATTACTTAGAGTAGTTTTTATCACTAAAAACAGTCTAACAGTATTTCAGTCAAAAAAACAATAATTTTTTGTTACAAATTGAAATTTTTTAAAATAGAATTATAACTACAGGTATAAAGGCTCTGTTTTTGCCTCAAAATATAATTATTATGTCTAAATTAATGATATCTAGTAATAGATTTTTATAGGCTATTTTTGAGAATATTGATGTTAGACCTTATAGATTCTATTGATATTAAGAGCTCTTTTTGTTCGGTAGCGTTTAAAGGGGGTTTTATTATCTCTTCTGTGCCATTGGCCCCTATCGTTGCCGGCATGCTCATGCATAGGTTGTATTCTTCAATAAAACAGGATACAGGGATTATCCGTTTGGTGTCGAATATGATGTTTTCGCATATGGCGGCAACGCATGAAGCTACTCCATAGCAGGTGCAATTTTTAAGTTCTATAATCTCATAAGCTCTTCTCATTGCCTCTTGGGCCATTGTTTGTAGCTCAGTTATAGGGATAAATGTATACAAAGGAACGTCTGCTATATTGCCTGCTGATAGTGCTGCAACCTGTTTATCGCCATGTTCCCCTATAATATAGGCATGAATGGACTGTTCGCCAATATCGAGTCTCTGTGCGATAAGATTGCGTAATCGTTGTGAATCGAGCATAGTGCCAGATCCAATAATCTGATTTTTAGGTAGATCAATCAGCTGCTGTGTATACCAGGTTAAGGGGTCAACAGGGTTACTGACGACAATGATAACGCTCTTTGGGTTTATAGGGTTAAGCTTCTCTATTATCGATTTTACTATTTTCCCATTTATTTCAAGAAGTTCAGTTCTCTTTTGCCCCGGTGATTGTGGTTTACCTGCTGCAATGATGATAATATCAGCTTGCGCCGCTTGAGTGAATGTTGCCTGTTCGACTTTTGACGTTGCTGAGAATGGAAGCGCATCTGATAGATCAAGAACTTCACCTTTGCATTTTTTTTCATCAACATCAACTAACATTATTTGGGCAGCTATGTTGCGCATTATACAAGCGTATGCCGTAGTTGCTCCAACCGATCCAGTTCCAATAATAGCTATTTTTGTTGGCTTCATTGATAATTTCGTTATTTTTTTACAAACCATGGAATAAAGATGCTGGTTCTCTTTTCATATTCGGCAAAATCTTTGAGCCCCTTTAGTTGTTTTTCAGCAAGAGGTACGCCAGATACAAATAGAAGTATGTAGCTTATGGTGATTGCGCTGGCTATGGATATCAGTCCATAAGGAACATTGCATGCTATAATAAAGATGCCCCACCAAATAAGTACTTCGCCAAAATAGTTTGGATGGCGCGAATAGCGCCAGAGGCCATGCATCATGATTTCGCCACGCTTTGTGGGGTCTTGTAAAAATAGGTAAAGTTGATAGTCGGCAACCGCTTCAAAAAAGAGGCCGACAAACCAAATAGTAAACCCAAGCAGATCAAAAAATCCTAATGTAGGTCCATGAATACTATTAATGATAATAATGGGTGTTGCAATAAGTAGCATAATAAATCCTTGCAACATAAATACTTGAAGATAACTACGTATAAAAAAATGATCTCCCCATTGTTGGCGCCACGCTTGATAGCGAGGATCTTCTCCCTTGCCCTTATTGCGAAGGTAGATATGTGTAGCTAATCGTGTTCCCCACAAAAGGATTAAAGCGGTTGTGATTATTTGACGCTGTTCAAAGTTACTAAATTGAAAAAATGTATAGAGTGCGATCAGCATGAACCCTATGCCCCATCCGATGTCGGCAATACTGTTGTCTTTTTTATAGAGTGCTAATACAAAGAGTAGGTTCATGTACAGAAACACAAATAGTGCACAGTGAATAAAAGAGGTGATCATAGAAGCTCCTTTTAGTTTTTTGTTCTTTTATTATAATACATACAAAGTATTAACAACAAGGCTCTTATGGATTTGCAAGAATTGTGCTCATTTCAAACATTTATCTGGCATTTTTATGCAACTAACAAAAGATATTTTGCTTGGCGTAACGTTGATAATCCTTACTATATTATGGTTTCTGAGATTATGTTGCAACAGACGCAGACTGATCGTGTTGTTGCTAAATTTGAGCAATTTATTGCGGCTTTCCCGGACATATATAGTTTAGCAGATGCTGATCTGCAGGATGTGCTTGGTGTTTGGCAAGGTCTTGGCTACAATCGGCGTGGTAAAGCGTTATGGGAAAATGCGCAACGAATTACTCAAGAATATGAAGGTGTTGTTCCAGATGATCCTGAAATATTAAAAACCTTCAGACATATTGGCCCTAATACTGCTGCTTCTATTGTGGCATTTGCTTTTAATAAGCCGGTTGTATTTATTGAAACGAATATAAGAACTGTTTATTTGCACACTTTCTTTAAAGAGAAAGATGATGTCCATGATAGGCAATTGCTTCCACTGATTGCTCAAACAGTTGATCAATCAAATCCAAGAGAGTGGTATTATGCTCTCATGGATTATGGGGTCTATCTTAAAAAAATGCTCCCTAATCCAAACAGGCGCAGTGCTCATTATGCGGTTCAATCAAAATTTGAAGGATCTAATCGTCAGATTAGAGGGAAGATAATTAGAAAATTAACTGAAGTTGGCAAGATAGATATTGATGATCTTTTTGATTCTCTTGGTAGAGAGCAGGAGAGATATAAAGTTGTTTTGGATGGTTTGGTAAAAGATAAGATGATTAACATTTGTGAAAATGTTGTATCATTTTAATGTACTTAATATATTTTCTTTATATCAAATTTCTTTTTCTTTTTTGTTATTTTTCACCCTGCCGGGTGGCGTCGTTAAGCGGGGCTCTTGTCAGCCCCCTTAACAATCCCAGACACCAACATGCTGTTGGATCGCCTCTCTCACTCGTAACGCAGACCACACGCTCTACGAGCTTCGGGTCTGGGACTCGTTATCAGAACTTAATATAAAATAATATATATCAGATGTAAGGTTTGCAGCTGAATGGAGCCGATAGGCGAGTGTTCATGCTTCAAACCGGTTTGGGGATTCAAAAGGTCTCCTTTTGTGTCCAGATCATTAAGAGGTTGACAAGAACCTCTTAATGCCACACGCGGCGAGCGTGAAGAAGAATAAGAAAGAAAAACAGAATATTGAAAAACTAAGAGATATATAAAGAAAAATTAAAAGAAATAATTTTGATATAAAAGAAAAAACATTAAGAATCGCTAAACCTTTTAGCATAAAAAGGAATCAGACTCGCCCCTTTGGATCCAAATCCACTAAAAACACCAACATTATCATACTCTTTATGCCATCCAATAAACGGTTGATGGCCGAATGTTGTTGGCCTTATTCCCGCTTTATGGTCAATTATTTCATACGGTTCATCAAGAATAAGGCTGAGTTCATTAATTAACCAATTGCGCCCTTCTTGCGTTGGTTGATCGTGTTGGTAGTTACGTTCATAAGTGGCGCCAACATGGAAAAGATTATTGCCAATAGGAAGTAAGAATACATTCCCACTTATAATGCTATCCATATCTTTTTTCATGCGAATAGTTATCAGTTCACCTTTTGTAGGGTTAAAATTTAGATGATTAAAAAATCCGTTATCCTTTGCGTTAAAACCATTACAGAAAACAATGCGTTCAGCTTTTATATCTTTATATGTTATTGAATTGCCGTGAACAACAAGATGATCTTCGTTGAACTGTTCCTCTTTATAACATCCAAGATCATTCAGGTAAGCGCGATAAGCGTTGAGCATTATTGGTATGTCAAGATATCCTGCCTGTTTGATAGCAATACCATTAACTCGTTTGCTGCCAAGTTTGTGCGCAAAAGGTGTTATTAGGTGCTGATATTCAGGATCAGCTAAGCGCGCTTGAGTATAATGGGCTATTTTCTCTTTAACATTAAGTTTAATATAGGGCTTAACATGAAAAAATTGGCTATTCAAGAGGCTTTCAATCTCTTTATATAAAATATGCGCATAAGGGATAACTTGCTCGTAATTGGCTATTTTGGTCACCCTTTGACCCGTTATTGGGCTGAATATGCCTGCAGCTATATAAGAGGAGCATTTAGGGTTATAGTGATTGAGAACAATAACTTTTTTGCCCTGTTTGAGTAGGTGATAAGAAAGAATAGTGCCGGCCAATCCTTGGCCGATTATGATATAATTATACATACAGTGCAGTATAACAGAAAAGGTTCTTTTTTAATCCTGAATATTATATTTCTCTCGAATATTTTTTTCAGTTAATCGGGGACTACAGGGATGGAGTAACTCTTCTTGTTGTAATTCAGATTCATCTTTAATCATTCTAAATGTTCCTGTTTTTTCATTATATGCAAGTAAGGGGCGATGTTCGAATGAGATGCGTATTTTTGGGAATTCTTCCATATCGGGGCTGTTATGAACCGCATTTTTAGATGGTTCTAGCGTGCTCTCAATAATGTAGGTCTCTTCAGTTACTCTTTTGCGTTGTCCAGGAGTTAATAATCTTTTGGATGAAAAATGGGGGCTTATTCTAATGCTCTCTGCTAGTACATGTGCATCTGAATCAATGCTTTTTTCTTCTTCGTAATCAGAGCTGTATATTCTTATAAAAGTGATAAGATACAAGTAAAATATCCTTTTCATAGTAAGACCCCCTATTTTGATTTTGAGCTTTATCTCTCTAGATCATATGAAAATAGAGGTCATAATATAAATGGTTTATTGAAATTATGCTTTTGAAAATTTTTTTAAAAAAGTTGATGCTTTATTAAGATGCTCTTTTAATGTATTCGGTTTTATTTTTGCAAGCATCATACGATTTGATGAAAACTCTCGTGTCGTCGATAAAGCTTTCTGTTTTTTGAATATAAAGTGCCAGTAAAGAGCATTCCATAGTTCGCACCAATCAGCCTTTTTAAAATTGCTCATTTTTAAAATATAATTTGATCCAGAGATGTATGGTTTTGTTGTCATGAGATCCGCAGCTGCATATTGGCTCATGCCATAGATGTTTGGGACCATTACCCAATCATACGCATCAATAAAGAGCTCCATAAACCATTGATAGCTATCATTAGGGTGAGTTTCGCAAAGGAGCATAAAGTTTCCTAATACCATGAGTCTGACAATGTGATGAGCATATGCAGATTCTAAAATCGGCTTGATTAATTCATCAAGAGGTTCTATGCCAGTTGATGCTGTCCAAAATGAGCGTGGCAGTCTGTTCTTGTGATCAAAAAAGTTTGAAGATCTCAATTCCTTGTCTTTTAAAATATACATAGCTCGCACATATTCTCTCCAGCCGATTATCTGACGAATAAATCCTTCAACTGAGTTGATTGGTGTCTTGTGCTCTTTTGCATAGTCTAATGACTTTTGAATAACATAGTCTGGCGTAAGTAGACCGATATTAAGCAAGGGTGAAAGGACTGAATGAAATAGAAAGGTTTCTGATCTGTGTATAGCATCTTCATAGGGCCCAAACAGAGAGAATCTATTTTTAAAAAAATCATCAAGAGATTTTTTTGCTGTATCAAATGCAACAGGATAATATAGCTCTTTTATATTTCCAGGGTTATTGGCAAAATGCTTTTTAACATATTCTTTTGCCTCTTTGATATAGTTGTTCTCTTTTGGCTTATAGATTTTTGGAATGGTGATATCTTTTGGCAAAGACTTTCTATTCTCTTTATCAAAGCTCCAGGAGCCACCTATTGGTTTGCCATCTTTTGTCATTAAGATATTGAGCCTTTTGCGCTGAGCTGTATAAAAGTTTTGCATTCTATATTTTTTTTTGTCCTTAAATAGCTCTTTTATCCATTCAGTTGGGGATAAAAACATAGGAGTTTCATGAAATTTTAACAAGATTCCATTTTTTGAACATGAATCTTGTAATATATCTTCAAATGGTTTATCAACAGGGTCATAACAGTGAAGGCTTGTAATCTTCTTCTCTTTGCAGAGGGAATAAAATCTATCTATTTCATAAAAAGGAATATAAGTAACATTAAATCCTTTTTGTTCCAAATGATCTTTATACATTTTCATGGTTGCCCGATGAAAGAGGATTTTTTGCTTATGAAATGTAAATTCTGTGAAATATCGCGGATGCTCTACTAAAAAAATAGGCCTATCTTTTGTAAGAAGAGTGTGTTTTTCAAAGAGTTGTGTTGGCAAGACGAGTACCGCTTCTTCCTGTCGCTTCATTATACATAACTCCTATTTACAAGCTTTAAACATCTTTAATGCTAAATCTTTTTGTGTTGCATGATCAACTATAGGTTTTGGATAATCAGGCGATGGCTTGGTCTCTTTGTGCCAGTTATGAATTATTTTAGGGTCAACATGAGAAAGTTCTTTGATCCATTCTTTAATATAGGTGCATTCAGGATCGAATTTTTCCTGTTGTAACCAAGGATTGAAGATTCTAAAATATGGCTGGGGATCACATCCGGTTGAAGCTGCCCATTGCCAGTTGCCATTATTCACGCATGGGTCATAATCCACTAGATGTTGTGCAAAATAACGCTCTCCCCATTGCCAGTCGATTAAAAGATCTTTGGTTAAAAAGGAGGCTACAATCATGCGCACTCTATTGTGCATAAACCCAGTTTTGTTAAGTTGTCTCATGCCCGCATCAACAATGGGAAATCCGGTTACCCCTTCGCACCATCTTTGGAAATGCTCTTTATTATAACTCCATTTTATATTGTTATATTTTTCTTGAAAAGGGGCTCCAAAAACTGTCGGCCAATGAAATGCGATCTGATAATAAAAATCATGCCAATATAGTTGCCTTATAAGTCCTTGATGCGCTGACCTTCCGAGTTTTTCAAGCATTGCATAATAGACCTCTCTTATTGATATTGTGCCAAATTTAATATGAGCTGAAAGCTCAGTTGTATGCTTTGATGGAATGTCCCGTGTTTTTTCATAATGATTAAAATTATCAAGATGTTTCAGAATGTGTAAAGCTTCTGCTCGCCCACCTTTTTGCGCAGTGTTAGTATCTACTTTAGGCAAGATGGATTTAAATATCTTATCAGTCTCTGCTATCTCTATTTTTTGGCTATAGAGATTTTTGCCTAGATATTTTTTAGGTTGGTTGACTGGGTTGAGGATTGCAGTCTTCCAGTATGGAGTAAATACCGTGTAGGGCTTTCCCGATTTATTGAGGATTTTTTCAGGTGGATTAAGCAAGGCATCATCGATTGCTATGCAAGCAATGCCAAGTTTGTTGCATAGCACTTCAATTGCGTGGTCTCTTTTGCTGCTAAATGGCGTGTAATCTTTATTGAAAAATACCGCTTCAATCTTTTCTAGGTTTATAAGTTTTTCAAGAATATCTATCGTTTTACCATAAAAAATCTGTAACTTACCTTCATGCTTTGATATCTGTTGTTCAAGATCTTTTAAAGATTCGATCATGAATTGGATTGCATGTAGGCTTCGATATTCATTTTTTTCTTCTATTTGTATGGGGTCAAAGATAAAACATGGGATAATTGTTTTTGATTGAGCTGTTGCTCTAAGAAAGGTTGTATTATCATCAAGACGCAGGTCACGTCTGAATAGATAGAGCGCTTTATTATATTGATGCATGTTATTGCCTATAGAACTATTGAAGATTGTTAATCTATATTAGTATACTAGTCTCATATATATCTTATGCAATAAAAGGAGGTTGCTATGCAAGTTGATATTAAGATTAACTATATAGTCTTTACATCTATAACACTAGTTCTTTCATTTATAGGTAAGTTTTTTTCAGATTTTGGTATGCAGTGGTATTATGGCTTACAATTGCCTAGCTATACCCCTCCTGCATGGTTTATCTCTGTTATGTGGACTCTGATTTATGTGCTTGCAACCATAGCGGTAATAAAGGTTTGGAATAGTTTTGAGCGTGACAAAGATTTTTATATGATCATGGCTCTCTTTGGAGTTAATGCGTTGAGCAACCTCTTATGGACCTATCTCTTTTTTTATAGACATAATATATGTTTGGCCTTTGCGGACTCGCTTGTTGTTTTTGCCTCTATATTAGCTCTCGTTATTATGATAGGCAATGTGTCTTATCGAATTGCTGGTTTACTTGTTCCTTATCTTTTTTGGATCACTTTTGCAGTATGGCTTAACTTGATGATTTGGGTACAGAATTAGTTTTTTTGTATGTCTTTGCAGATGGCTTTTATAGTTTTCTTAAGATTATTTTTTTTATAATCAATATCCTTTTTTCTTTTTTTGTTATTTTTCACCCTCGTCAGTCTACGTTTATCCAGGTGTTCCGACTTGGCAAACTACGCCCGACAGGCCGGGTGAGTGGCGCTAAACCTTTTTCTTGTCAAAAAGGCCTAGCAACCAAAACCCTTAACAAAGGTGGAATAAAGTAAAAAATTAGAAAATGAAATTAAGAAAAAGATATTATAGAACCTCTTAGTGCCAGTCCGGCGAGGGCAAAAAGAAAAATATAAGAAGAAATATAGATAATGAAAATTAAAAGACATGATCAGAAAAAAACAAACTAATTGATCATTAAATCCAATATATGTTACTCTTTTGATATAAAATAAAATTCATAATGAAAGAAAATAAGACTAATGAAAAATACTCTTAAATATCATCTTCTCTCTTTAAATAGCTTCATATTGTATGGTGCTGCGCTCGGAATCTTGACCGCATTCTATCTACCTATGCTGCAACCAGCGGCGCATGCAGTATCATACATAACCATAAATCTATTAAAGTTGATCAGTCTGCCTTTGATTTTTTTTTCAATAACTGCAACCATATCTGGAATGGCAGATATTGATGAGATGCGCTTTATTGGTCGTGTAGTGGTAAAATATACACTTATGACAACAATCATTGCAGCAGGAATAGCATTGTTGATCTTTTTAATCATGAATCCTGTGCGTGGAGATTTTATCTGTCAGGCAACCAATCTTGAAGATTTTGGGGGATATTTTGACTTCATGTGTAAGTTGGTCCCTTCCAATGTTGTACAGCCTTTTGCAGAAAATAATGTAATTGGGATGATGCTCATTGCTCTTGGTCTCTCGTTTGCCACTCTAACATTGCCAGAAGAGAACAAGATAATACTCAATAGTTTTTTTAGTAGTTTTTTTGCAGCATTATTGCGCATTACTCATGCTTTAGTCCTTGTAATTCCTGTTGGTGTGTGGGCATTTACAGTGCTCTTTATGGAGAGTATTAAAGAGCAGCATATTGATAGTATCAGACGTTTAGCACTCTATGTGATCTGTATTTTGGGTGCAAATTTTGTGCAAGCATTTGTGATATTGCCCCTGTTTTTAATCTGGAAAGGTTATAAACCTTTTTCCTCAATGCGCAAGATGTCGCCGGCGCTCTCTGTTGCATTCTTTTCACGTTCATCAAATGTTGCATTGCCATTAACATTAGAATCTACTCAGCGCACATTTGGTGTGTCACAAAAGATTGCCAATATTACACTGCCTTTATGTGCAACAATTAATATGAATGCATGTGCCGCATTCATTTTAACAACAGTTCTTTTTGTCGGGCAGAGCAACGGCATGGTGTTTACCGCATTTGATATGCTTTTGTGGATTTTTATTGCAACAATTGCAGCGATCGGTAATGCCGGAGTTCCTATGGGATGCTATTTTTTGTCAGGTGCGTTGCTTGCTGCTATGAATGTTCCGCTTGATATTTTAGGCGTGATCTTACCGCTTTATGCGCTGATTGATATGTTTGAAACAGCAGTGAATGTCTGGTCAGATGCATGTGTTGCTGCAATGGTGCAAAAAGATGTTGGTCAGTCTTATTGATGCGCTGTCAATTTTTTAACTATTGATCCAGCTGATTTCCAACTACAGACTTCCGCCTCTTGCCATTTTTGGTCGGTGTCGCCACTATAAATAAGCATATTGTGTGAAGGTACGTTTGTTTGTAAATCTTTCCAATAAGAGAACTGTTTGAAATAGCTTTTTGATATTGTTCTGCTCGATTTTATTTCGATAGGTGCAACATATAACGCCTCTTCAAGGATGCAATCAATCTCATTTCCTTGATGATCTCTCCAGAAGTATAATGATGGTTTAAGATCGATATTATAGTATTGTTTGTAAAGATCTGAAATAATAAATGATTCGATGAGCCCGCCACGCATATAATGTTCAAAGAGTTGTTCATGATTTCTTATATTCAGTAGTGAACAGGCAATCCCTGTATCAACAAAAAATAGTTTTGGAGATTTGATAACCCGTTTTCCAAAGTTTTTGTAATAAGGGTAAAGAAGAAAAATAATATAACTTGCTTCAAGTATAGATATCCAATCGCGTGCGGTTTTAGGATCTATTCCACAATCATTTGCCAATGATGATACATTTAAAATTTGACCAATTCTTCCTGCGCATAGTTGTAAAAAGCGTTGAAATAGATTCAGGTCAGAAATGTTTTTTAGTTGTCGCACATCACGCTCTACATAGGTTCTAATGTAGTTAGCATACACTTTTTCGGGAGGCATATTTTCAGCATATACTGCTGGATAACATCCTTTGTAAACAATCTCCTCTATTGTTGTCTGTAATAATGAAGCTTTATTGAGTTCATCTATTGAGAGTGGATAGAGGGTCAAAAGCGCCAAGCGGCCCGCCAATGTTTGCGAAACAGCTTGATTAACAAGAAGGTTTTGTGATCCTGTGATGATAAAAAACCCATTCTTTTTTTCTTGGTCAACAATGGTCTGTATATATGAAAGAAGGTCTGGAGCATGCTGTATTTCATCTAAAATAATACCATGTTCAGTTGGATATTCTTGTAAAAAAAGGCGAGGGTCATTCATTGCTCTCGTGCGAACATCGATATCTTCTAAAGAGATGTATCTATGATGAGGAAAAGTCTGTTGAGCGAGAGTTGTTTTGCCAGATTGTCGTGGCCCAAGAATGGCCACTGCCCTGAAAAAATGGGCCGCTTTTTTGAGCGACTCGGTTAAATCTCGACGAATAATCATGAATTTTCCTGTAATTATGGAATTTAAGTCCTTTTTTTACACTAATATTATTATAGGCCTTTTTTAAATGTTTAACAATAGTTTAATGTAAAATATGGAATCTAATTCCATATTTTACACAATATTTCTATAGGGCTCATCTGATCGATCGATTGAGTATTGTGCTTTGCAAGCCAGGTTACAACTAGAGATTTCGGGCAAAAAGATGATGTTTAAAGTCATCTGAGCGTTTTATTTTAATGGTCTGCCACCTTTAAGATGATAATTCTTGCGCTTTGGATATTCTTCGCCCCACTCTTTTTCCCACCGTTTTAACTCTTTGGCCAGCGCTTGCTCTGCAAAGTCTGTCAGAGTTAACCCAGGTTCCCAGTAGACAGCGTTTTTCACCTTATCAATAAGATCAACAGGAAGGTGGATAGTAACGCGCGTTTTAAGCGCCCTCTCCTCTACTGCAGGTTTGATATCTTTCTGTGCAACTCTCTTTTTTGTATCTTTGTTTGATAAATAATCGGTCAGTGGATTGACGCCAATTGTTCTGTTTTTCTTTGCCATAATAAATGTCTCCAAATTATTTTTAAAATTAATTTCTTTCTTTCCCATTCGTGCTGAGTTATTCTTCGCAGCTCGAAGAGCGTAGTAGAATAGTATCGAAGCATCAATGCGCTGTGCCAACTAAAAAAATGATTGAGCTTGAGATAATCATTTACAACCCTATAATTTAACTGTAGTTCATATCCAGCATCCTTCGATATGCCTCATGTAATGAGTCTACTCAGGACGATCGGTCTACGCTTATCCGGGTCTTCAGACTCGGCAAGCTACGCAGCCGACAAAACGGAACAGGATCATAGTCATTATACAAGTTTCTAATGCTTCACTTCCTGTTTGATCACCTCTCGTGCAAGAGCGCGATAATCATGTGCGCCATTTGAGCGAGAATCGTAGCTGGTGATCGGCTGTACATAAGATGGAGCTTCAGCAAGGCGAATGTTTTCTCGAATGGCAGTCTTGTAGACTTTATCTTTAAAGTTATTACGCAACTCTTTGACCACCTCTTTTGCATGATTAGTGCGATGGTCAACACGGCAAGGAACGATTCCTGAAATGCGTAGTTTAGGGTTTAAACGCTCTTTGATCACATTGACGGTATCAAGTAGTTGCATTAAACCGCTTAAAGCCATAATGCGCGCTTCTACCGGAACAATGATCTCATCAGCAGTGGTCAGTGCATTGATAGTTAAAATGCCAAGCGTTGGCGGGCAATCGATAATAAGATAGTCCCATCTATTTGCAAGTTGTTGTACCTTCTGTTTTAAAATAGTCTCAGCGCCAACCTCTTGCGCAAGCCGTTTTTCAAGACCGATAAGCCACGATGATGATGGAATCAGGTCAACATGTTCAACATCAGTCTGAGTGATGATGCTTTCAATCTTGACGGTATCAATAAAGAGTTCAAACAGATCTTTGCCATCATTCTTTTTGCCAAACCACAATGTTGTTGATGCTTGCGGATCAATATCGATAACAAGGACGTTACGTTTTTTTTCAGCAAGAGAGGCTGCTAAATTAACAGCAGTGGTGGTCTTGCCGCTACCACCCTTTTGATTAATAATTGCAATTTTGCGCATTGCAAACTCCCCTATGAAATCAGTGGAAAATGGTTACCTTTATGCTGTTACCGCACCGGTGTCCCTAATGTTCAAAGGAGACAGTATCATAAATGGTTGGAAAGTTGCAATGGTCATAAAAAAGAGCCACAAAATTTTGCAGCTCTTTTTTGTTTTTTGAATTCTTAATATTATTGGGTTTACCTGTTATTGCAATTATTACAAAAATCGATCCATCTATTTTGGGCATGATTCCAATATGGTTGAGATTCTTTAGTGTCTGTTGCTAATTCTATTGGCATTAGAGGAGCAGGTCTATAGTTATTTTCTTTTGGCTCTGGTGGATTGAGACTACCATGCGTAACAACATGCGTAATAAAAGGAGTCTCTATTTGGTCAGGCATCGAAGGTTCTGTAATTATTGTCGAACTTCCTTCTACTGATGACGCTCTGAACTGTAGGCGGGTAGATTGTAGGTGGGTATAATGTGTATATCCTTCTTAATTTTGCCCCAGCACTTACAAGAAGGATAATCTTTGCACTTACAACCGTATACTAGATCTGGTACAAGTTTTGATTCTGGGTTGTGTGCTGGTTCGTTACCACAAATTTCTATGTCTTCTTTTGGTTGTTGATTTCTATTGTTCCAATAATATGCTGTGGTGCCACTGCTTAATGCAGCGCCAGACAATAAACCTAGACGTGACCTGTTATTAATGCACCAATTATAGAATCTATTGGCCGCAGCATCTAAATTTCCAACTGCCGCAGACGCTATTAAAAGTAATATGAACTGTTTTTTCATGATATCTCTCCATTTATACTGTTTTTAAAAATCACTATTATAGTATCAAGATAGCGATTTTATGGACCTAAAGTCAATAATATTTGCAGTTTTGTCATAAAAGTAATAATGGTACACCTTTGTGACCTGGTGGGGGTTGTAAACAATGATGCTCTTTTATTCAATTTCGCCATTTAAGATGGCTTTTATAGTATTGAGTATTTTTAGAAGAATTTTGTTGTGTGCCGTTGGAGCGTTTTTTGTATTATCGTAAATAATGTCTGACTCTAATTGGCTAATTTCATCTAGATATATTTTCTTTATAAGATTGCTTTTTTTTACTGCGGAAAAGAGATTCCAATATGTTTCAGGAATTGTAAGACGTTCTGATTCTTGAATAGATTTTATCATACCATTTGCCATGAGAATGCGCATAATGTGCATTTTTATTGATTGCTCTGCGGTCTCTTTTTTTTCATCTAATGCTGCGTAGATCAAGGCTGATTCTGCTTTTTTAAGAAATTCATTAGTATGATATGCGAGCACCAGATAGTCATCTTTATTTTTTAAGTTATTTGCCATATTAAAGAGTGATGCTTGAGCTTCCTTCAAGTTATCTTTTTTTAGATATGTTGAGAATTGGTAGGAAAGGCTAGTCACCTCCTTGCTGCATTCGAGCTCTTCTTCTTGTGCATGCACAGTCATAGAGTTTAATCTGTTATGCCCCCATAAACCTAGGCCAGCAGTTGCTGTTAAAAAGTTTCTATTAAAGCTTTGTGGGCGAGGTTTTTGCTGAAACAATCTGTATGATGGTAACGAGATGTTTTTAGTTGCATGCAATGATCTTGCAAATAATGGCGCTGTATGATTGGTTAATGTTGGTAATAACATGCTGCTATTGCGAAGTAGATTGCATACTCGTCCTGCCATAGCATGAATTGATGTTGTACTTTGCAATATCAACATTATAGAGAGAAAATATCCGATTTTCATAAATACCTCCAGGTTACAATAATCATATTATTACCTATAAATCTATCAAAAATAGCCTATTTGTCAATCGGCGGCAGGGTTTAGAGCCTTCTTCAGGAGCTGTTTAGGTGAACATATAGGTAATAAAGGTGTACCTATTTTGATATGGGGCCAAATGGCATAAATGCTGTTAACTCAAGTATTTTTTCAATAACTCTTGAATAATCTGTGGATTCCCTTTTCCTTTAGTCTCTTTCATTGCCATACCAACAAAGAATCCAAACATCTTGTCTTTACCAGATTTATACTGTTCAACCTGTGCAGGATTATTTGCAACCAACTGTTTGACAATCGCTTCAAGCTCATCAGTTGAACCGATCTGCTCTAGGCCTTTTTCTTTAACGATAATAGCAGGCGATTGGCCTGTTTGCATAACAATCTCAAATACCTCTTTTGCGGCAGCATTGTTAATGGTGCCTTTATCAATAAGGTTAATAAGCTCTGCCATCAGTTCAGGCGACAGTTTGCAATCGGCAAGTTCAAGTTTGTGCTCTTTTAGATAACCCATTAAATCGCGCAGAATCCAATTGATGAGATGCCTGCTTTTGGTCAGTGCGTGAGCTTTTTCAAAATAATCTGCAAGGTCTTTATTATCGATCAATATCTCTGCTTCATAGGGGCTCAGGCCGATATCGGTTGTAAAACGAACAAATTTGGCATGAGGAAGTTCTGGTAACATCTCTTTGATGCGAGCGATCCAAGCTTCATCTATTTTTAATAATGGTAAATCAGGATCTGAAAAATAGCGGTAATCAGCAGCCTCCTCTTTTGAGCGCATAACTTTACTTATTTTTTGGTTTGTATCCCACAGGCGTGTCTCTTGATGTACCTTTTCACCAGATTCAAGTAAATCGATCTGGCGCTCAATCTCATATTCAATTGCATCACCAATGAATTTAAATGAATTGATATTTTTAAGTTCGCAACGTGTTCCAAATGTTGTGCTATCTTTTTTGCGAACCGATATATTAGTGTCAGCACGAAATGCTCCCTCTTCCATGTTGCCACTGCAGATGCCCAAATAGGTGACAATATGATGCAATGCTTTTAAATATGCTTTTGCTTCGTAGGTGCTCTCAATATCAGGATAACTTACTATTTCAAGCAGTGGTGTGCCTGCGCGGTTAAGATCAACAAAGCTTTCGTTTGTGCCTTGAGCATGAATATTTTTGCCCGCATCCTCTTCCATATGAATTCTGATTAAGCGAATATTTTTAATAGAACCATCTTCAAGGCGAATCGGAATATAGCCTTCTTGGCATATAGGATCAGCTCCTTGTGTCGTCTGATAACCCTTTGGAAGGTCTGGATAAAAATAGTGTTTTCTTGCAAATGAGCAGAGGGGGTTTATAGTACTATTTGTTCCTAATGCTGCCAAAATTGCATAATCAACCACTTTTTTGTTCAAGACGGGCAGCACTCCAGGATATCCTGCGCACACATTGCAGATGCAAAGATTTGGATCTTTTGTCTGTTCATTTGGGCTTTCGCAAAATATTTTACTATTGGTGGTCAATTGGACGTGAACCTCAATACCAATATTGAGTGCATAATCTGGGTAATTATCAAGAACTGAAGGGTTTTTTGCTGACACTATATTTTCCTTGAATGGTTGATTAACAGCTTATTGCTATGTGATGAGTATAACATATAAAAAAGGACTCACAAAATTAGTTTTAATAATAGAATCTCTTTGTTGTTAGCTTTTCCCTTGCCCCGTTCGTGGTGAGTTGATGCGGAGCATCAGTATCGAACCATCGGATCGCTGAATCAAACTACAAAACTATATAGTTGGATATGGATAGTTACAACTCTATAATTTTATTTAATTTTATAGTCATCTACACTTCGATACGCTCTAAAGAGCTACTCAGTGCGAACGGATAGAAGTAATTTGTTTGATATCAAAGCGAAATAGCTTTTAAAATAGTACCTATTTCTTTACCTCAATTTTGAACTCATGAGCTTTAAGGTGATTATCGCAATCGAGTATGATCTTGCCACCAAACATCTTTTCAAGAGCCAAAACAGCGTTATATTCTTTTTTGGTAATATAATCGAATATCTCTTTATGAGTGTGAACAATCAGCTCTGAGCTTCCTTGATGGTCTTGAATCTCTTGTTCTATTTTTCGAAGCATCTCAAAGCATTCAGTCTGTTTTGATTTAACAAATCCAGTTCCGTGGCAATTGTGACAATCATTGGTCAGCTCTTGTTGTAATGTTTTGCCAGAGCGTTTGCGGGTCATCTGGACAAGACCAAATTCTGAAACTTTGAGCACAACCGATTGGAAGCGATCTTGCTCTTTGAGAGTCTTTTCAAAATGGCGCATAAGTTTGTGCCGATTTGTTCCTGTTGCCATATCGATAAAGTCGATAACGATAAGTCCACCGATATTGCGCAATCGTAATTGGCGAACAACCTCTTCTGCTGCTTCAAGGTTTGTTTTTAAGATCGTCTCTTCCATATTGGTTTTACCGATGAATTTTCCAGTATTTACATCGATAACGGTCATTGCTTCAGTTGTTTCGATAATCAGTGAACCACCTGATCTTAGTTCAACTTTCTTTTGCAGTGCATTATTTATCTGATCTTGTATGCCATAAAAATCGAAGATATTGATCGGATTATTATAATAGAGAACTCTATCGATAAATTCTGGTGCAATCTTTTTAACAAAGCGGGTTATCTGCTGTTGGTTCTCTCTGTCGTCAGTGATAATTGCTTCAACATTATCATCAAGGTGGTCTCTGACGATCTGCAAGGATATTTCAAGATCCTCATGTACTCGTTCGGAAGATTTTGCGGAAGCGAACTGTTTTTGGATGTTATCCCAAACAGAGACAAGATATTTTACATCTTTGATTATCTCTTTTTGGTCTTGATCTTCAGAGGATGTTCTAATAATGGCGCCCATTCCTTCTGGTAGGTTGGCAGCGACAACCTCTTTGAGACGATTGCGCTCATCACGATTTTCGATTCGTTTTGAGACGCCAATACGAGGGATATTTGGCATAAGCACAATAAAGCGCCCAGGAAGAGTGAAGCATGTGGTTAGTTTTGCGCCTTTTTCATAGACAGGTTCTTTGCTCACCTGAACGAGAACATCATCGCCTTCATTAAAAATCTTGGCAATGTCCATCTTCTCTTTTTTAATTGGCTTGTGTGGTTCGTCCAATTGAGTCATCTCGCTGATCTTTTCGATAGCAAGGTCTCGATCTACTTCTGAAATATGTAAGAATCCGGCCTTTTCTTGACCAATGTCAACAAAGGCCGTCTGAATACCAGGAAGAACCTTTGTGATTTTTCCTTTATAATATGAGCGCTCCAAATGTTCTGATAAAGGAGCGGCGAAGTAGATATTTTGGGTCTGGTTCTCACGTGTTAAAGCGATACGTGTCTGCCAAGGTGCCTTATTGATTAAGATCTTTTTCATATAGTATAAAATTCCAAGTTAATGAATATAGTAGGAGTCAAAATATCCTTAAAAAATACCTTTTTATATATACTATACCTCATCTAAAGCGTAATGAGTAGAAAATTAATAAAAAGTGTGTTAAAGTCCCCTATTATGAGAGTCGTATATCTATTTTTAAAAAAGGAAGGAAGATAATGATTTCAAATAGACATATGCTTTTAAGCATGGTGCTTTTAATGGCATGTTCTGGTTGCTTAAAACGTTCACATCATGATGATATGCATAAAGAGCTTGATGTTAATGAGAGCTTCTGTAGCGCATTTGATGAGGAATTAGGGGAATTTGCATCAACCGAGCTGGCAGGGCAACATGTAGCTTATGCAAAAGATGATCGACCAGCTGTTTCTGAAGTTGAAAATGAGGATGGGTTCAAGACCGTCTACTTTGATTTTAATTCTGCAGCAATTTCAAAAGATCAGCAAGAGGCGCTTGCATATAATATTGAGTTAGCAAAAGCCTATCTGCAAGAAGATGCTGAATATCAGCCAACAATAGTTGTTGAAGGGCATGCGTGCAGTTCAAAAGGGCAATCATGGTATAATGAGCTGATCTCTAAAAAACGTGCAGCGGCAGTCTGTGATGCATTTGTAAAGGCCGGTATCTCAGCAGATTCTATTAAAGTTGTCGCTCGTGGAGCACAAGCACCTGCTGTAGTTGATGGAGAAGTGGTTTCTGGTGATACATTGGCTCAGGCTCCAAATCGTCGCTGTGAAATTAAGCTTATTTACGCTTAAAATTTGATTTTGATGTATAAAAAAGAGGATCTGTCTAAGGTTGGGCGGATCCTCTTTTTTTGTGCATAGTTAAAGTCTCGCAGTAGATGCAAAAATTGCTCAATTTGGTTATGTCAACATTTTACGAATTCAAATAATTCTGTTAAGATTATATTATTATTCTATTATGGAATAACAATTAGCTCTGAATTTTCAAAAGGATTCTATATGAAAAGAATGTTGTTTGTAGCCCTCTTGATGGTCAATTGCCTCTTTTTTACTTTTGGAGGTCACATCAATGATTTTTATGAGCATATCACTTCAAAAAGTTATCTTCACAAAATACCTGTTAGCATTATTATTCCAGCCTATAACGAAGAGCGTAGAATTGGAGCGACTCTAGAGGCTTATTCTGATTATTTTAAAGGCTTTAATGTTCGTTTTATTGTTGTTCTTAATGGTATTACTGATAATACAAGAGCTGTTGTAGAGCGTTGGCAAGAGAATTCTCTTAATGAAATTGTTATAATTGAATCTCCTAAAGGAAAAGGAAATGCCGTAAGAGAAGGTTTTTGGCAAGCTCTTGAGACCGATTGTGATATTATAGGATTTGTTGATGCTGATGGTTCTATAGCTCCAGATCAATATTATAAGCTTCTTTCTGAACTTTGTTCTAAGTCTTGTGATTGTGATGGGGTTATTGCAAGTCGTTATATGAAGGGTTCAGATATTGGCGTTGCCCGTCCAAAGATTAAAGAGTATGGAAGAAGATGGTTTTATAATCGTCCGATTAAGAAAAAATTGGGTTTAGATTATCATGATTATCAATGTGGGGCAAAGTTATTTAAACGTAAAGTAATAGAGGCGATTGCGCCATCATTGACAGAGTCAGGATGGGCTTTAGATTTAGACATTCTCTATCTGTGCAAGCTCTCTAATTTTCATATTCATGAGATTCCTATTGTCTGGAGAGACAAAGAGGGAAGTCATTTGAGTGTTCTTTCTTCTATTAAAGATCTTTATAATGCGGTCAATAGAGTGAAGGTGAAGGTTATTTAATTGCCGTTGCCGGGCAGTGGCTTTTATAGTTTTCTTAAGATTATTTTCTTTATATCAAAATCTATTTTTCTTTTTCTATTTTTTTATTTCAAATTTTTTCACTTCTTCTTCCACCCTCGCCGGGTGATGGCCTCAGGAGGTTCTTGTCAACCTCCTTGAGAATCCTGGACACAAGCATGCTGCTTGACCGCTTCTCTCACTCGTAACGCAGACCACACGCTCTGCACCTAAAAGGCTTGAGCTTCGGGTCTGGGACTCGTTATTAGAACTTAATATTATAAATAAAATAATACAACTCTTTTGAAACTAAAAACAAAAATAAAAGCCTTTTCTCCCGTTCGTGCTGAGTAGCGATCTCAAGAGCGTATCGAAGTATAAAAAGGCTGCGCAAATCAAAACTTCCTCCGTCGCTTAAAGAGCTATGGCGCACAGGCAGCACGAACGGAACGTGAGTTATTCATTTTTTATAAAGTTGTTTGTTTCAGAATAAGTCTATTGTGAATGCATCAAATGTGAGGTTTAACCTGATTCGAGCCGAATAGGCGATCCGTCATCGTTATGTTGCACATAACTATGCCGAGACAGGGTGTTCACGGTTAGGGACCTGTCCGTCGTAGTGATTGTGTTAAAAGTCAACTATTTTATTCTAATAAACTTTGCACGGCTGCCCTTTTTTTAATATTGTGTTAGCCAAAATAATGAGCTTATGCATAACAGCAACGATTGCCACCTTGAAAGG
>JAKBEL010000018.1 GCA_021833825.1 bacterium | reverse complement strand
AAAAGTTTCACATAATAAGTTCATAGAGGATATTGACAAGGCGGCTGATGAGTTTGTTGACTATTTGAATGACACACTTTTTACATATTCTTTTATGGATTAATCCATAATTAGCGGACGAGGTCTAAAGGAGTATCCAGAAAAATCAACCGATGGTGTTTGATCAGATGCAAAGCCTAAAGAGGGTAATAGGGCCAAACAAATGAGTTTTAAGGTATTACTCATAGTCAATTCTTTCATATTAGGTATTTATTTTATAATCCATCCTAGTATTAGATTATCAGAGGCCTCCAGATAGGTCAAATGCCTGTCCTGGTTCAATACATATGAGACTCGGGCCTCATCTTAATTACCTCACAAAACTGAACCGGTGTCAAAAGGCCTATACCCTGGTGAGGCCGCTCTAAATTGTAGAAATGGGCGAATTTCTGCAGTTTCTTCTGTAGCACTATCTGAACCTAGATAAAGCGCCAAGAAGGCTTGCCTTCATAGAGTCTTGACTTTTTTTATAAAGAAAAGATAGTGATGACGCACCCGCAAAGCGGGTGGCTTGACGGTCTTGAGCTGTCCCAAGGACTGCCGGGTTATTCAAATATTCTAATTGCTTCTAAAACTCACCTTGTTCATCATAGCCTTGACTATCCAACTGTTCTTGATTCTTGATATAAGAACGTATTTGTTCTAACTCAAAACCAACTGTTGAAATTGCATAACCTCTTGCCCAAAACTTCTCTCCGTTAAAATTTCTTTCTTTTCCGCCAAATTTGCGAGCAATTGCTATCGCACTTTTTCCTTTTATATATCCAACAATATCTGATGCTGCATGTTTTGGTGGAATACTTATTAACATATGAACATGATCCTGAACCATATTCCCTTTTTCTATTTTACAGCCTTTCTGAGCTGCCAGCTCATGAAAGACACCTGCTAAAAAACTTCTTATTTTACCGTACAGAACCTTCTTTCTGTATTTCGGCACAAATACCAAATGATATTTGCAGTTCCACTTTGAATGACTTAAACTTTCATATGATGATGTTGTTTTCATAAAAATTCTTTTGTTGGACCGCCAAGCCCAACAATAGTTTACAAAACAACATCATCAAAACCTAAATCTAAAGGCTAAGCCTTGACAGTCTCACCAGTCAAACTGGTGGTTTACCTATCTTTCAATTACTGAGCAAATTGCCAAGGTATTTCAACAGATACAGCTGCCACCGGAAGTCTTTCAAGAAACGATTCATACCTTAAACAAAGCTCATCAAAACAAGATTGAATTTCATAACAAGCATTTTGATAAGCTTACAGCTGAACAAAAATCTATCACCAAAATGATGGATAACTTGTACCTTGATAAATTAAAGGGAGAAATTGATGATGAAAAATATAACAGATTTAATACTTCATTGCGCAATCAAATGCATGACATCTCTGCGCGGTTAAGTCGCCTTCAAGAAGCAGAAGATAACTATTATCTTACAGCAAGATATATCTTGGAGCTATCCAATAGAGCCTATGATGTATTTAAAAATTCAGAAGCTGAACAAAAACGCCAGTTGATCAAACTGATACTTCTGAATATACGGATCAAAGGTGAAAATGTGCTCTATGATGCACAAAAGCCCTTTGATTTATTCTTAGAAGGCGCCGATCGTATAGAATGGCGTCCCCAAGGGGATTTGAACCCCTGTTTTCGCCGTGAAAGGGCGACGTCCTAGACCGGGCTAGACGATGGGGACGTATAGTTCAAAGATCCGCCTTCGCTTTTATCAAGCTATGGCGTGATAAAGATAGATTCAATTTTTATATGAAATTCAGTTAAAAAGCTGGTCCGTCTTCACCTTATTGGCTACGCCGTGATAAACCTGCCAGACGCCTGTCTGCCATAGCCTAAAAGGCGTCGGCGGAAGCGTGGTGAGCCGTGTTGGATTCGAACCAACGACCCACAGCTTAAAAGGCTGTTGCTCTACCGACTGAGCTAACGGCTCGCTTATCTTTTATTTCAATAAAAAATACCTTTGATGAAAGGTACAACAACGATGGTATAGATTCATTGCAATTTTGTCAAGTAAAATAGCTTAATCTTGGGCTTTTTCTCATTATTACCAATATTTCTCTTTGCCAGACCTCAATACCATAATAACCTATACACCATTTTTCTATTTGGCTTTGCCCACAGGTTCGTGCTACTTTAATATTGAATGTTAAAGTAGCACGAAAAGCCCCAATGGACTGATTAAGATGGGCATCTTTTACCCAAAAAAGGAGCAATTGTGAGAATTCAAAAACCACTATGTATTTTTTTACTCATCCATCATGGAGCAACATTCTGTGTCAGCATTGTCTATAACATGCGCATCGCAACAATCACCAGAAGGCAAAAATTTGAGAACGATAACATTCAAAAACTTCATAATCTGTTATCGGGAACCCCCTTTGCCCAATGGCGCAAAACAGAGAACAACAGCTTCAAACAGAATGCCTATGGCATACTTGGAAGCTATATTTACAACAACAAAAACGCCTATCTGAAAGTCGATAGCGCTGTGGGCCGCGTCAATAGCACTATTATAGGAGACAACAACAATCTAAAAATATCTCATACTCAGACTGATGACATCTTATTCACAGGAGGCTTTGGGCAAAAGATTGGTAGCCACATCCGACTAGCCTATTCAGGATTATTTGGCATACCAACTCATCGTAACTATATTTTAGAATTTTCACAATTTGGAATTGGCCATATTGGCCTAGGCGGACAGATCGACTGCGCATATAATTATTCAAAAAATGAACACCACACTCTTTTTGGCGCAATCAGATACATCCATTTTCTTGAGCGAACTGTAGAGGTAAAAAACCCTTGCCTTATTACACACTACGCCCACACATGTTACAACTTAAAGCCGGGCAATCTTACCGATCTGTTTATCTCTCACCAGAGCTCTTGGAACAGGCTGAATCGCTTCGAGATTGGATATGATGCAACTTTTGGATTTGGAGCAAGCATCTGCCCAACAATCACCAATTTTGGCGGAACAGCAACACTCATTCGCAATAGTTTTTTTGGAGCATATTCCCGCTTTATTCCAATTCATGAAATACCGAGCGGCATTATCATTGCTCTTTCAGGAGGATTTGATAGTAAACCAAAACTACTGGGAAATAAATATTTTATAACCTTATGGGGCCTATGGGGATTCACTTTTTAAAAGAGAATCATTCAATTCTGCTCATGTTGAGCAGGATTGAAAATGGATGCTAAAAAAGAATCATTCTGCTCACATAACAATAGACAAGAAGACCGAGAATATCCATAGCGGTTGCCAAAAAAGGGCCGGCTGAAAATGCTGGATCAATATTCAAGCGCTTCAATGCAAGAGGCACACAACTGCCCAAGCAGATCGAAAGCATAACTATTAATGCTAATGCACAACTGATGGCAACACCATACATATAGATTCCTGTTGTTGCAACAACGCGCACAAATGCAGCGACTCCTAAAATAAGACCCATCACAGCACCTAAGCAGAGCTCTCTGCGCAAAAACTTTAGCATATTGCTCGGACGAATCTCTCCAGCTGCCATTCCTTGAATTGCAACAGCAGATGTCTGACTGCTTGTATTTCCGCCTGTACTAATGATCATAGGGATAAAAAAATAGAGAATAACACCGAGCGTCGATTCATACGCCTCTAAAATAACTCCAGAGAGTGATCCAACCAATAAAAGAATAACCAATATTCCACTGCGTTCATAGACAAGCTTTAAAAAGGGAGTCTCAAAATATGATTTTTTAAGAGGTGTAACAGCAGAAATACGCTGCATATCTTCTCCAGCCTCTTTGACTAGCACATGGGCCAATGTATCTGCCGGAATTGCTCCTAAAAATATGCCACGCTCACTGACAACTGGAATATTAGACAGACGGTAATGAACCATTTGATGAGCTATTTTTTCCTGATCCTCACTTGTATTGACCACATATTCATTCTTTTTCATAAAACTTGAAATACGATTAATTGGTGATTGCAAAACAAGATCTTGCAGATCAATATACCCGACTAAATGATGATCTTCATCTGTTACATAGACTCTTTGATAGACATCTTTTTCTGGTTTTAGGCGCTGTAAAATTGAGATACTCTTTTCAACTGTAAAATCTTCCATAAGGCTAAATACCTCTGGATCCATAATCCCTCCGGCAGAATCAGGCTCGAATTTCATTAAAGAGAGCACCTGCTCTCGAGCTGTTCTATTGAGAAGATTAAGATACGTTCGCAATTCATCATCAGAAAGAAAATCAAAAAGATCGGTCATCTCATCTGCTTGCAGACTATTTAGAATCATCAATCTATCTTTTTGATCTAGACGGGATAAAACATAGACCTTTAGGCTATCTGGCATCTCTTTAAAGACAGCGCTTTTAAGCTCCGATGAAAGCATAATATATAAGGAGAGCATATCTGTTCGTGAAATATCTGCCAAAAAATCGGCTATATCGGCCGGATGCATATCAATAAAATCTTGCCACAATGAATCTCCTAGCGGACTATTTTTATTGATAACAACTTCAATATTTTCTCTGATCTTTTGCAGTAATTCACGACTATCCATAGCAAAGACCTATCCCTTACAGAAATGTTTAAATCATGGCTTAAAAGCTTCATTTGTGTTATACTTTAATCATAAGAGATTCACTCTCTATTGTCCATAGATTTTCTATTAAAATATGCATAAAAAATCTAGAATGCGAACCGATTGAGGATTAATCGCACATGACTGATAAGATTATAAAACATAAAGAGCCGCTTGTTATTATTGCTCCAGAAAATCAATCAAAGGTGAGAATTGATCATTTCCTTCACGCACAACTGCCCTCTTACTCTCGAAGTTTTTTCAATAGAGCAATTGATGAGGGCCTTGTCTCATGCAACAATATAGTGGTCACAAAAGCGGGTCATATAATAAAACCTAATGATCAGATCAGAATAGACTTTCCAATAATCCAACCGATCTCAAAAGAGACTATTGAGGCTGCTCATATAGCCGTTAAGATTATCTATAAACATGAACATTTTCTTATTATCAATAAACCGGCTGGGCTATTGGTCCATGCAGCTCCATCGACCAAAAATGAGATCACCCTCTCAGACTGGATCATCCATAACATTGAAAATATTGCACATGTTGGTCAGATTGATAGACCCGGAATTGTTCATCGCCTTGACAGGCTAACTTCAGGGCTTATGATCATTGCGCGCACCAATTATGGATATCACCATTTTGCAGAACTCTTTCATAATCGCGCTATTGAAAAAACATATTATGCTATTGTAAAAGGCCATCCAGAAAAAAAGGGAACTATTAACTTTGCTATTGCAAGAGATCCTGTTGATCGCACAAAAATGAGAGCTTTTAATCCTGCAATGCCATATCCCAAAAACCTAAAAATGAGATCTGCCATAACACATTATATCGTTGAACATTATTATGAAGACGCTGCATTAGTACAAATTTCATTAGAGACGGGCAGGACACATCAGATACGAGTGCACTTTGCCGCAATCGGGCACCCAATAATTGGAGATGTTGTGTATGGAAGTCCATCTCAACTGATTAATCGACAGGCTCTTCATGCGCAGCAACTACAATTTACTTTCGACAACAACACTTTTACATTCAAAAGTGATCTTCCGGAAGAGATACAATCGATTCTTAAAAAACTTAATCCTGTTAGCAACTAAAATATTTTGCTTGCTTTTTTTCAGAATCACGAATAGCATAAATCGGAGCTAAGAAGGAATTGTAGTAATGAAGCCCAACGCGAAAAAATCTATTGTTCTTAGCTCAACACAATAATACAAATTTATGATGATCGATCTTTTGAATCACTCTTTTTTACTTCACCACCAGCCTGTTTTTTCGGGCTATACGGTATAGTATCTTTTTTTAGGCGCTCGAATTGACGATTGAATTTTGCAATGATATCAGAGTTATCTAACACAACAACATTCTCTCTATTGCTAAGCCGAGCAGACTTAGTAAAATTATAAGATCCGGTCCAGATTAAAGCTCGATCTCCCCTATTTTTTTGAAACAGTACAAACTTATTATGCATAATATGGGACAATGTTTTCACATCTCTGCGAGCCTGACTTGGATCATAAAGATATATATCAATCCCCGATTCTTGCAGACATGCTATCTTACCAAATCGATCTGCCAATAATCCTGCATCGGCAACCACCTCTATCTTCACCCCACGCTTATGAGCATTAATTAATGCATCTGCAATATCTTTATCGGTAAATGAAAAGATCGCCAACTTAATTCCCTGCTGCTCATATTTAATATAGTCAATTAGCTTCTGTTGTAGATCATCATCTGGAGAAAAATATGCCTCATTAACAACATATTGATTCTCTCTTGGCTCATCTTCATAAAGCCTATCATCACTATAAGATGTGGTCGCATAAGAAGATGGCATTCCTATAATAAAATTTGTTTTGCCAAAATTATCAGGAACTCGCAACACTCTTCCTCTTTTAGGAATGGTTGCGCGCGAGAGCCTATGCATAGCACAAAGATCTAATTGCATGCACAATAGCACAAAAAGAACTGTCCGAAGCACTATATAACATATCATCAAGAACACCCCTTTTTGTTTTTTAGTCTATACAGCCAGTCTATCATAGCACAAGAAGTAAGATTAATTATTTCCAAATTTATAGCGCATCTCAACCTCACCGATCACATCTCGACGAATATCACGTGTCAACCGAGCACTCATATCATCGGAAAATAGATATTCAAATTCAAATCTTGTGTCTTCTGTTAAACTAAAATTTTTCTGAAAAACCATTCTCCATCTATCGCTTAAATCAATCTCAACAGCTCCTCGCAATCCACCTCGGCCGCTCTGATCAATAAAACTTGGCACTAGATGAATTCTCCCGAATGGTTTAAAGAGGGCATTAAAATAGCGGCTCATGTTGGCTGCAGACTGATCATATCCGAAGAGAATCGATTTTATATTCTGCATAATGAGAGCTGGCATAACAATATTGAGCGATTCTTCTTGAGATCCAACAAGCAGCAGCGATATTATCTGCTCTTCAGTCAATGTTGGCGATGATTCCAATTGCACATGCTGATTTTGTAGTGAGCCCGTCACTTGAAGAGTAATATTATTTTTCTTAATGGTATTTTTTGCAAAAAGTTCTATCAATGGATCATCCAATCTTCCTGGTAGGAAATGTAGCATTCCAGTTGTAATATATAATGGTTTATAGGGGAAGTAGAGCTTTCCCGCATTTAAACTTATGGTTCCTACAACCTCTGGATCCCTAACTCCATTTCGTATATGTAGATCAATACGCGCATCAGTATCTAAAAATGGCGTCTGTATCCGCACTGGATATTTGGTTCTGATAGCAATATCACAACGCAACTCATCATCATCTGTCTTAAACGAATGGGCCGTATAATTACGAAAATTACGCTGAAAAACATCAGAAAATAGATTCTCTTTTAATTGTGATCGTTCAATAATAACCTGACCATTAAGCAAAGGACCTCTTCCAGAACGCTTACTTAACAACAAGTCTCCTGATACTACTGCAAAAAACTCTTTTCCCATATTAATAAGACAATGATCAATCAACAATGGCGCATAAACAAAATAAGGAGAATAGTCTTCATTAAAAGCGCAAAGCATCTTTTTACTACTAATACGTCCATTATGCATATGGCAGACCATATCTGATATCGTGCACGATTTTGCACCATAGTCGAGCTTTAATTGACAATCAAGCCCATTAATAAAGTTATACGTACGGGGCAGTCGAATAGCACCATCTTTTAAATGCATACTTACCGATGATATTTGACCAGGATCTATTGCTATCTCAAATATTCCTTCGCCCTGCAGATCAAAATCATACCATTTTTTAAAGATATCTTTTACACAGCCAAATGCCATCTTGCCTTTATAATATTTTTTCTGATCATCAACTGAAGATGCAATTTCAATAAGTGATGTGCCATTATCCCTTTTGTAAAAAAAATGATCAAGAGACCACTCTGGCTGATAACTCCATTTACAATCATACTGATTATCATCGAAAATACCCTTCAGTAGAAGAACATTTTCTTGAAATTCTATGTGACCTTGTGAACTTATCTGATGATGCACCTTTGCATGTGTTGCTGTCGCCTCATACATTACATGAGCCGATGCTCCATCCGATCTAACATGAAGCGTTAAATCATCTGGAAGAATCTGCCAATCATGCTTTGGAGAGAATGTTAAACGAGCATTGTTTTTTATATCTGCCTGAATATTTCCATTCTGCAAAGAGCATGACCAATCACCGCCAATACATGCCCCCGATGTTCGCTGAAGATATAATGATCCATCAACTGTTTGCCCTTTTAAAGCAAACGATATCTTTCCCAAAGAGCCCAACTCTACATCTTGCCAATGAATTCTTTGCAACATTAAATGACCATCTATAGCACGATCATTGTCAGAAGAGGTCATCTTGGCCTGCAAAAGACAATTTCCTGAAAGCCGAGCATCATCATTATTATTATTCCATATGCGCCATGCATATGTTAATGGAACTTTTGCATCAAGAGATACAACTACGCCCTCCGGTTTACGTTGGATCATAATTGGATCAATAGCAAAAGAATGATCTACATTCTTTATACTTAAAATACCCCCATTATGATTCCATGCTCCTGAAATATAACATGGCATTATCTCTGCGCCTAACTGAGGAATCTCAAGAGATGCAGCTCCCTTTAAGCATATATCAAGAGTTGGCCGTCCGCCAAATGAATCAAATTGCAAGGATCCAGACATATTTGCAAAAAGCACTCTATCTTGCACATCTAAAGACCCCTTAAAGACATCTATTATGCAGCGAAAAATATTATTGATCTTTTTAGCTTTACCATCAAATGCGATCATAAATGCACTATTCTTATTCTGATCAATAATCGAACAATGTGTATTATTACATATTAATTCTTTTAGGAAAGTATACATCCCAACCTGAGGGCCATTAAATGCCAAGTTAAAATGATCTTTAATTGCTACATGATTATCAATAATATAAGATTGCATCTGAACAGCATCCATAAGAATCGAAAAATCTAATGATCCATACAACAGAAGATCCCACCATGAGAAAGTGATAGAGAATTGATTTGCATGCCATGACCAATCAGATCCATGCACAGGCATTACATGCATATCGGCCAATCTCATTTTGCCTGAAAAATTAACCTCTTGTAATCGCGCTGACATACGACAATCGAGCGATCGCTCAAATTGCTGAGTAAAATAATTGAGCATATATTGCTCAAACCATCGATCATGCTGAATCATATACATAAGGCTCGACAGACCGATCAGTACTGCCAGAACAAGCTGCTTAAACATTTCTTACCTAAAAAACAACTATTGTAGAAGGCGCCATGTATCAGCATAGCAATATGTACGCAAATAGGAATATGGGGCAACTGCAACGGTCAATGCGTATAATTGATTTTTCTTATCATTGGTAAGATAAACGGACCCTGCATCAACAACTCCATCTGGATGAAAAACAATCTGATCATTTTTAAATGTCGATGCTTTTTCAATCATCTTAAATGGCGATGCAGGAGGGCCTTTGACCGGCATAATACCAAACTGAACACCGTTGGCCAGCCTATGGGTCCGATCTTCAAAACTATAGGTATTATGAACTATATCAACATAAAGAACCTGTTTTTGACGCAGAACCAATGCGCGCCGCTGCATATATAATGATGTCTGATATAACAGCTCTAACTCAGTACGAACCGATCTTGAACAGTCTGAAAACTGCTGCAACGTCAGCCCAATCATCATCATAGTCAATGCGATCACAACAAGCAGCTCAATCAATGTAAATGCTAACCTGTTGCGCATTAAAAAGACTTTCTATTCGGCCTCAATGGCAGATTCAAGAGTTGCAACAGAGAGCACTTCCTGAATAGAAGTTAGCCCCTCTTTAATCCTGCGTATCCCATCTTGCACAAGAAGTTGCATACCATCTTTAATCGCCTGTTGACGTAAAAGCGTTGTATCTGCACGATCCATAACCAGTTTTGCCATATCTGGAGTCATCTCCATTAACTCAAATACCGGCATACGCCCCTTATAGCCAGTCTGCGAACATTCATCACAACCGACCGGTTTATAGAAGGTTATGCTGCTTGAATCTTTTTCAGATAGTCCAATAGTTGCAAGCTGATCACTTGTCGGCTTATATGGAACTTTACACAAAGGGCACAACTTTCTGACCAATCGTTGAGCCATAGAGAGATTTAATGAAGATGCTATTAAATAGGGTTCAATACCCATATCCAAAAGACGTGTAATAGTCGCTGGCGCACTATTAGTATGCAACGTGCTAAGTACCAAGTGGCCTGTTAGCGCAGCTTGAATAGCTATCTGAGCTGTCTCTTGATCTCGCGTCTCACCAATCATCACAATATCAGGGTCTTGACGCAATATTGAACGTAAAGCTGCTGCAAAGGTCATTCCTATTTTACTGCGCACCTGAACTTGACCGATCCCCTTCATCTGATATTCAACCGGATCTTCAACCGTAATGATGTTAACTTCTGGTTTATTAAGCTCACCCAATACTGCATAGAGCGTTGAGGTCTTACCTGAACCGGTTGGACCAGTTACATAGATAATACCATTAGGTTTTGCAATCGAACTCTCTATAACCTTAAAGTCGCGCTCGCCAAAACCGAGATCTTGTAATTTATTAAAACTCTTTGATTTATCGAGCAGACGCATCACAATACGTTCTCCAAATTGAACCGGCAAAATAGATACACGAATATCATATGGTCGACCTGCTACACGAAGATCAATCCGGCCATCTTGCGGAACTCTTTTTTCAGCAATATTTAAATTGGCCATAATTTTAAGACGAGAGACAAGCGCATCTTGAATACGTTTAGGTGGAGACATTACAGCATATAGTACACCATCAATACGATATCGCACAACCAGATCCTTTTCATAGGGCTCTATATGAATATCTGAAGCCTCCTGCTTGACCGCTTGATAGAGAATATGGTTAACCAATTTAATAACTGGCGCTTCAGCAGCCATAGATACAATATCTCGTTCATCAACATCGCCAAACTCAACCTCTTCAAGTTGTGGCTCCTCCTCCTCCAATTCTGCTATTACCTGCTTTGTTCCTTCTAATGGATAATATTTATTAATTGCATCAACAATAACTTTTGGTGTTGCCACAGCATAGGGCAATCCGCCACCCAGCAATAGATTAAGGTCATCTATAGGCTGAAAATAGATAGGATTTGAAGTCAATATAGTTATCTTATCATCAATAACAACAGGCATAACTTCGTTTTCACGCAAAAATTTAAGCGGTATTTTCCCAAGGATATTGATGTCTGCCATCTTTTCAGTAATCTTTTCCACATAAGGGACATCAACATAAAGGCTTAAAACTTTTGCATAAGATTCAGGAGTAACAAGCTTTTTTTCAAGTAGAATCTTTATAACATCTTTACCAGAAGCTTGAGCCTCTTGCTTGCACTGTTCATACTGCTCTTGGGTGACCAAACCCGCCTCAATGAGCATCTGATCTATAGTCTTTTTGAGCATTTTTTATTCCCATTATCAATACAATTTTGATACGACGAGCCTGATTGATAGCATATCAAACCAAAATGATTAATGATAGCATTTGCTTTTGTCTGGTCAGGATATAAACTTAATTGATAATCAGACTATAATCAAAAACCTTATAATAAGGCTTATTATGATGCTATATATACTTATATTAATAATGTTCATAGGATCTCATGCAGAAGCTGAAAATCCTCAATCAACAGAAATATCTCAACCATTATCATCGGTTGAAGAATTTGTCCCTGACATAGAGAATATGCAACTTATTTTTGCTCCAACTGAAAATGAGGCGTTTCAGAAAAAAAAACAGCTTGAAAAAAACTTTGCCCAAGATCTGCCCTCTCCAGAAGAGGCTAAAAAGAATTTTAAAAAATATAAAAAGAGTCGACCACAAAAGAGAGCCGATGGTGAAAAAAAGAGTTCATTCTGGTCAACGCCAACCATAAGCGATATGAGCTTTAATGAGCTTTTACAAGGAAAGAATGAGCTCATCTTAACAGGCGACTATACAATGGCCATCAAATATCTTGAACGGATGTTAAAACTTGCGGAAAATACTGATCAGATAGTCTATATCATGCTTGAGATGGCAGAACTATTTATGCAGACGCGTGATTACAAAAAGGCTGAAATTCTTTTTAATGATTTTACACGCCTCTATCCTGGCAATGAATATGCAGAACTTGCTTTCAGAAAGGCTATTGAATGTAGCTGGAGCCAAACATTAAGATTTGATAGAGATCAGAGCAAGACAGAAGAGACATTGGCTCTCATTGAAGAATTTAATAGACGAAAAGATATATATAGCGCATATACGATCGAAAAGGTTTCCGAAATAAAAAGACTGTGCGATCAAAAATTGGCTCAGAGCAGCATAAGTATCGCAAAGAATGATCTTGGTTTAGCAAAATATAAAGAGGTGCACAAGCGTGTTGACGATTTGCGATCAACAATTATAGTGCAATTACCAGATATTGAGCCACAACTGCTTGAGGTTGAAATCGGCCTTGCACAGGCTGAGCATAATAAAGAAGTCAAAGAGCAAAAAATGGCGGAACTTAAAGCTAAATTTCCAGAGCATGAGATAACACTAGCATTAACAGCGCCTAAAAAGAGTTGGTTTGCAAGAGCATAATGAGAGAAAAGAGAAGATTATTTGGTGATCAAGCTGAGGCTTTTGTTGCACAAGAACTGCGCAGACAGGGATTTACCATATGCCAACAAAACTATCAAAAAATCTATGGCGAGATCGATATTATAGCACAAAAAGAGAATCTTCTTATCTTTGTTGAGGTTAAAGTCAGACACCATGAATATGGATCCATGCATGACCTGGTAACATATTCTAAACAGAAAAAAATAGGACTCGTTGCCAAAGAATATATCGCCCGCAATAATATTGAAGATACAATATGCCGCTTTGATATAGCGCTTGTTCAGATCAACAATGATCAACCATTATTAACCTATATCGAAGATGCTTTTGTTATCGATGAATATTAAAAAAAGAGATTACTTTTTTCCGTTTAATTGCTAAGATCAGACTAAATTGTTTGGATTAAATCTCATGAATATAAAATTTAAGCATCTTACTAAAAGAACCATTACAGGGCTCATATTAGGAGCTCTTTTTTGGATCTCTTTTTTATATCTACCCTCCTGGTTTTTCTCTATAGTAATCATAACTATTCTTGTGCAAATCATCATATTTGAGTGGACAAGGCTTTTTAACCCTCATGATTTTCTCTTCTGGATCATGCTCCCCTTGTACCCTATTTTACCATTTGCTCTTATTATCTGGATGAACCACTCATGCTATCGACCGCTTCTTTTTATTCTATTCATACTGGTATCCGCTCATGACACGGGATCATATCTGATAGGAACTCTCTTTGGAAAACATTATATTAACCCCTTGATAAGCCCCGGTAAAACATGGGAAGGGTTTTTAGGTGGTTATCTTTTTGGCATAGCTGGCCTATGGCTCGCCCTTTATGAATTGGGCGATAAAAAACCGATAGGATTTATCTTTATATTTGCTCTTATTATCTGCATTACAGCACTTCTTGGAGACCTCTTTGAGTCTTGGTTAAAACGGAGAGTAAATCTTAAAGATTCCGGAGATATATTGCCCGGCCATGGTGGATTTCTCGACCGCTTTGATGGCATTATGTTTACCGTATTCTTTTTCTATCTACTGCGAGACTGGCTTTTACACTATTTTGCAACCATTCATTGCTAAAAAAAGAGGACCCGATTGTAAGCAGATCCTCTCTTTATAATTAATATGATGCTCTATAGTCAAGCATAGAGCATCTTTAGCTCTTATTAATTCTTCATCTTAAGATAGAAGATTCGGCCAGAGATATCACCGCCGCCAAGAGCACGGTTGATCGGCTCCGCATCATTCTTTAGTATCTTATTAGAAAAAATAATACGCTCCTGTATTGCAACAGGGAAACCTAATTGATGCTGAATCGCCTCTTTTAAATCTCCAACAGTAGCATTTGCATCAATATCTATCTCTTGAGATCCGCCCCTTGTGCCCAAGACGCGAACAAAGACATTTTCAGCTGAAATAGTAACAAACCCCAGCATAACAGATAAAGCTAACGCCTGCTTAATACCCACCATTCTCTCTCCTTTTAAAATAAAACTACAATACAACACTTTTAATTTCATTGTAGCCATGTTTATTTACAAATAGCAATAGTTTTATTTAAAATTTGTATGGCGTATGGTTCGATACTATTTTTTTTCAAAAAATAACTCCCTCCGTCGCTTTAAAAAGTTAAGGCGGACAGGCACTACAAACGTGACTGGAGAACTTCTAACGAATGTACGACACCAGATCAATCTGCTTTATGCGCTCTTCAGAGCCATTGATCATCTGCTTGACTGTCACCTCATGAGCCTGCTGCTCATCTTGACCAATAATAACAACATAAGTGGCTCCCATCTTATTAGCTCTGCGCATCATACTTTTAATCGACCCACCATCAAGCAATACTTCCGTGCATTTTTTATGTGCATGAAGCTCGTCTGCCAATAGAAGCGCAAGGGGAATCTGCTCTTGAGCCATAGGCAGCATAACAGTCAATGGAGCTTTCTCTGGGATTAATAATCTATCTTTGATCTGATCTAACAACAACAATAGACGTTCAACACCTATTGCGGCACCTAATGATGCTTGAGATTGCTTGCCTCCAAGATCTTTAACCAATGAATCATAGCGCCCTCCTCCACAAAAGGTGTTCTGCGCCCCTAAATCATTGCTCACAAATTCAAATACTGTCTTATTATAATAATCAAGCCCGCGGACAAGCATCGGATTGATCACAAAAGAGACTGAGAGCAATGAGAGCTGAGCCTGTAATTGTTCCCACTCAAGAGCGCTCTCTGTGCTTAAATGATCGATCATTTTTGGTGCAGAGCGATAGATCTGTTGGCACTCAGGATTTTTACAATCAAATACACGCATCATATTAAGATCTTTGCGAATATTACATGTCTGACAAATGCCGGTTTGAGCATCTAAAAAAGTTTTTAATAATTCTTTATATGCCGCCCTATCTTCATATGAGCCTAAAAAATTGATCATGAGAGCATAACTATCGAGCCGAAACTCTTCATGAAAAAGCCGATCAAGCATAGCAATCAATTGCACATCATGAGCTATTGAGGTTGCACCGATATTCTCAATAGTAACCTGTGTAAACTCTCTAAACCGACCCTTTTGAGGCCGCTCATAACGGAACATTGAGCCCCAAGAGAAGACTTTCCATGGCACATCTTGCACATCATGTTCAATAAATGCTCGCACTGTTGATGCGGTAGCTTCAGGGCGCAGGCAGATGAGCTCTGACTCGCTTGTACCTTTGACCAAAAACATCTCTTTGCTTACCACATCGGTCGCTTGACCAAGAGAACGTTTGAAGAGCTCAATTGACTCTAAAATGGGCGTTCGTATCTGCATAAAATTATAACATGTAAGATGTTTGGCAATACGCTCAATGGCAAAATTAAAGAGAGTGAGGTCAAGCCAATCTTGAGTACCTTTAATACGCTGAATCATAGATATAAACCTTCAAAAATAACCTTTTAATCATAATACATATTTTTTTGAGTATATCAGAATCATCATAATGCATCGACAAGAATTTGACTAATCCTATAAAGGTGATAGAAATAGTACTGTTGTTCCATATATATCCACTAAAAAAGGGAGTTTTTCTTTATGAAAAAGTTATTATACATATTTTGCATAAGCATTTTAATGGTGCTACCAACATCCATTAGATCTGACTGCTCATCATCTTGTGATACATCCTGTGATACATCTTGCAATTCATCGTCGACCACCGATTGCCATTCATGTGAATGCCAAGTCACCAGTAAATCATTCCTTTCGATTCGACCATATTTTGAGGCCGCATCTCCGGTTAAAGTATCATTAGTTCGCTCTGAAATGGACGAACTCCGTTGCCATAATGGCAGCCTCTTTCAAATAGTCCCTTTCGGCGGTAAAACAACCAAAGGTTACAGACTAGGACAATATTTTGGCCCATCATGCAAACGCATTCTTAAAGTGACAGAAGTTCAAGAGGATGATACCGACATCCTTTCAGGTCAACTCAACATTGATACAATCAATAACAATTTTGAGAGTACCTTCTCTTTAACTCCTCAGCAAACATTTGCCGGTGTCGGCTTTAACTATCGCACACACTTTGGCTATAAAGATCAAGATAAAGGATTCTTTATCGATGTAACTCTGCCTGTCTATCATGTGCGCAACACTATGAACCTCTGTGAAACAATTATCAACAATGGCGGCGGCCCTAAACCGGAAAATGTAGGATCGGTAACAGCCGCATTTCAGCAGAGCTCCTGGTGCTTTGGTAAGATCGATGATTGTGAAGATACTACCCATACAGGCGTGAGCGAACTGGACCTTCAACTTGGCTACGGTTGGGGCAAAGATCAATCATTTATGCACTCTTATATCGGTGTAATTATTCCAACAGGAAACAGAGTCAAAAGCCAAAAAGTGTTTGAACCGATCATTGGCTGGAACCACAATACCGCAATCCACTTTGGCAGCAGCTTTGGCATTGAGCTCTGGGAAAGCAAATGTGGGAAATATACCATCTGGTATGAACTTGCAATCGATAGCAGATACTTCTTTGAAAATAAGCAGATCCGCTCATTTGATCTAAAAAACAAACCTTGGAGCCGTTACATGATGACCTATGCAAACCTTGCACAGGCTCAACAAGCTGACACAGAACAGAGCATAACGCTAGGAACTCCAGGTATTAACATATTCACTCAGCCGGTAAAGGTGCGCCCACGCTTTCAAAGAACCTATAACACCGCATTCGCTTTAGACCTTGTCAACTGGAACTTAGAGGCTGGCTACAACTTCTTCACACGTGATACTGAGTGCGTAAAACTTGCATGCCCATGGGAGCAATTGGTTGGCGTTAAATACCAGAATGTGGATGGTGTTTTAACTCCTATTGATGGCCCTGCGCTAAAAGCATTAGATGGTCTTGGATTTACTAACAGCGTGCAACAGATTGGCAACGATTATGGCTTAGCAAATAACGTTGCTGTTGCCAATTATGCATCTAACATTATCACTGAAGATCAACTTGACCTTTCATCTGCTGAAGCTCCTTGCATATTGAGCCAACGGCTTTATGGCTCTGTAGGTTATGCATTTGATACCTGCAGATTCAGAACACTGCTTGGAGTTGGTGGTGATTATGAATTTGCTGGGGACAATACCGGCATTAACCGTTGGGGCGTCTGGGGTAAAGTCGCTCTCATCTTTTAACTCAATATGATCAATTTTCCCCATTACAAGAGCAATTATATGATTGGGCGCCACAACGGCGCCCATTTTTATTGCTTTCCTTTTTGTAAATATTTTATAATTGGTAGTAATGAGTATAAAAGTATATAAGTATGTGTTATGTAAAAACGGAGAGAGATTATGAAAAGATCACTAATAATAGCGGGCCTTATGGGGCTTTTGTTAACAGGGGAAACGGCTCAAGCTAGAGAAACAACTCAAACTAAAAAAATTTCATCTATGCAGGTCGGGGAATTACAAAGAGAATACAAGAGGGCTACCACCAATGAGGCAAAATTAGAGATACTAAAAAAACTTAATGATGGTGGCTATCCTGCAGTTGCAGCGGAGATCATAAAGGCTGAAAAATTGATAGGTCCTTCTGCCACAGTAGCAAAGGCTCAAGATGTATCACCTGAAATAACTCAACAAAGCGATGAGGCTTTAAATCAATTACTACAAAAACTAGATACACTGGTAACCCAACAACAAAAGGCTGAACAAAAAGCCACTGACGAAAGAAGGAAAGCTGAACAAGAGAAACAACGATTAGAAGAAGAGAAGAAAAAACTAGAAGAGCAAAAGCGCCAAAACGAAGAAAATGAAAAAGCCCTCGCTGAGAAACTAGAAAAAGAAAAAGATGAACAAGAGAAGAAAAAACTAGAAGAGCAACAGCTCCAACTGAATGCAGAAAAAGAACGCTTAGCTAAAGAACAGCGCGAAATTGAAAAACAAGAACGAAAACGTCAGCAAGAAGAACTTAAACGGGAAGAACAGCGTAGAAAAGAAGCAGAACAACGACTCGCTGAGCAAGAGAGACTCAGAAGACTAGAAGAAGAAGAGCGCCAGAAGCAACTAAAGGCTGAGCAAAAGAGATTACTAGAAGAAGAAGAGAAAGCGAAAACTGCAAAAATAAGAGAAGAGGAACTTGAAAGAGAAGAGGAAGAGAAAAGAAAAAACGAAGAAGAACGAAAGATATCGACTGCTGTCACATATCTAACTGATCGAAAGAATGAGCTAACTAAAGCATTAGAAATGGCTAAGACTGAAGAAAATATTAAAACAATAAAACAATTGATCGTAACTGCAAAAAATGATGATCAAGTTAAACTTTATCAAGATAACGATACGGTAAAAGCTCAACTTGCTGAGCTTGACAAATTGAATAAACAAGCAGATGCTAAGCTAAAAGAAATAACTGACGCGGCAAAAAAAGGCAAAGGGGAGGCATCTGAGCTCGCTAAAAAAGAGGCTGCAAAAGGATCAGGATCTGACACCCTCGACCCTAACCAAGAACGACTTGATAATCTTCTAGATAGAGCTAGGGGAGATACACTAGATCCTATTCAGCAAAAGAAGGCTGAATACCTTGCTGTAAAAACAGAGATCGCTCGTATCAACGGCATTGTGGAGAAGAATGCAGAAAAACGACGAGCTGCCAGTGGTAGTAGTAGTGTTGTCACTGTTAAACAAGAAGATTTTACTGATCCCGAGACCAACAAGAATGAATTTGAATATTATAAGCTACTTGTGAAAAAGCAACATGAGTTGTATAAAATAGATGGCGTTGGAAGGGGTCTTGGTCTATTGAAAAATTCTAATTGGCAAGATACCTATTATGGAAACGACTCAAAAGATTCAACTGCTTTTTTCCAATATAACCTAAACGCATCTCTAGCAAAGGTAGTTCCCAACTAATACCTTTCAGCTCAAACTATGCTAGAATAGAACTCTAAATCAAAAAGGAGTTCTATATGCACAAAACAATCTTGATCACAGGGGGAGCCGGCTATGTCGGCTCCCATATCTCTTTTCTTCTTGCACAACATGGTTATAAGATCATCATTATTGATAACTTTCATCAACAGCAGCATCTTGCTGCACCGTGGGCGACCGTCATTAAAGGTGACTTTGCAAACCAAGATATGCTGCAGACCATCTTTACCAATCATCAGATTGATACTGTAATTCATTGTGCCGCTTTTATTGAAGTGGGCGCATCAATGAAGGAACCACGCTTTTATTATGAGAACAATCTTTTAAAAACGGGAATGTTATTAAACTCCATGCTCAACCATAGCGTGAGAAAGATCATATTCTCATCAAGTTGTGCTATTTTTGGCATTCCACAGGAGATCCCTATTGCTGAAGATCATCCACAAAACCCCATCTCTGTCTATGGCAGAACAAAGGCTATGGCCGAGAGTATGCTCTCTGATTTTGGCCAAGCGTATGATCTTAAGTTTGTCAACCTACGTTATTTCAATGCGGCCGGCGCACAACCTGAGCATCATCTTGGCGAACAGCACAAGCCCGAAACACACATTATTCCACTATTATTACAAGCTATACATCAACAGAGGCCCTTTACACTCTTTGGCAACGATTATGAGACCCCCGACGGTAGCCCTATTCGTGACTTTTTACATGTGATCGACATTGCGCATGCACATCTATTGGCATTACAACATCTTGATCAGCATAAACCATCAGATTCATTTAATATCGGAACCGGCAAAGGAATTTCCATCAAGCAGCTTGTCAAAACAGCTGAACAACTCTTTGGCACATCGATCAGAATAATTATTGAAAAACGGCGCCCTGGCGACCCTGCACAATTGGTTGCAGATCCTTCAAAAGCTGAACAGGTACTAGGTTGGCGCGCGCGCCATTCGCATATTGAGTATATATTGCAATCCGCTTATGCATTTATGATGCAAAAAGAGAAACAGATTGTGCTATGAGCCGCAATGGTGCCCATTTTTATTGCTTTTCTTGTTTCACCTATTTTATAGTTAACAAAAATAGTAGTTACACACAGATGTAGATAAAAGTATTATATAAAAAATAAGAGGTGTTATGAAAAGATCAATAATAATAGCGGGCCTTATTGCTCTTTTACTAACTGGAGAAAACATTCAAGCTAAAAGAATCTCGTCTATGGAGGTGGGCCGCTTACAAAAGGAATATAAAACTGCAGATGCATCAAAAAAAGTAGAAATTCTAAACATGCTTGAGCAAGGTGGCTATCCAGCTGTTGCTACACAACTTATAATAGAGGAAGAGCTAAAACCAAAACCGGCTCAAGCCCCTGTAAAAGTTGTGCCTCCAACCAATATTGTTAAAGCAACTGAACAACCGCTACCTCAAAAAAAGAGCTATGATCAGATGCTACAAAAAGCACAAAACGCACTCCAACAAGCAACAAAAACCGTTAATGCTACACAAGCTCCAAATAAAAAAGTTGTGGCACGGGAAGCACAATCTGCATTTATTAATAGCGAATTTTACAAAACCTACTCCGGCAATAGTGATGTAAATGCCCTCTATGGCAAATATAATGAGTTGGTAAAGAATGCAGAAAAAGCTGACAATGCTGAGCTAGAAAGAAGCTTAAAGGCAGAAGAAGAGACAAAGCGGCGAGAAGAAGAAGAAAAGAAAAAGAAACTAGAAGAAGCTGAGCGCAAGCAAGAGGAAGAGCGCAGGCACAAACTAGAAGAAGAGACAAAGAAGAAAGAAGCTGAACTAGAACAAGAAAGAAAGCGCAAAGAAAAAGAAGCTGAAGATAAAAAGAAAAAAGATGAAGCTGAGCGTAAAGAACAAGAGAGAATACGTAAAGAGCAAGAAGCTAAAAAAGAGCAGCTCAATACAATTATAGCTGAAGCCAACAAGAAATTGGATGAGCAAGAGAATGCAATAACATCTGCTACTACAAGCGCGGCTCTTGGAAATATGGAAGATGCTATTCATCGGGAATACACAAAAACATTCGAAACCGTAAAAAGTTTAAACGCTAATTTGACTACGGATAAACAGATTACCCCACTGAAAGAGAGAGTTGATAAACTTGCCACAAAAGCCAAAGAAAAATTCACTGAGTTGCAAAAGCAAGAAGTTGAAAGAAAGCGCAAAGAGGACGAGACAAAGCGTATAGAAGAAGAGAGAATGCGTAAAGAGCAAGAAGCTAAAAAAGAGCAATTCAATACAATTATAGCTGAAGCCAATCAAAAATTACATAAGTATAGAAATGAGATAAACACGGCCAATAAGAGTAGCGAACTTCAAAATATGGAAAATGCTATTCATACGGAATATACAAAAACATTCGAAACTGTACAAAGTTTAGACGCTAATTTTACTACGGATAAACAGATTACTCCACTGAAAGAGAGAGTTGATAAACTTGCCACAAAAGCCAAAGAAAGATTCACTGAGTTGCAAAAGAAAGAAATAGAAGAAGAAAGTCGGCGCAAAATAAAAGAAGAAGAGCGAATGCGTCAAGAGAAAGAGCGCAGAGCAGCAGAAGAGGCAAAGAAAAAAACTGATGATGAGCGTATAGCTGAAGATAAAAAGAAAAAAGAAGAAGCTGAGCGTAAAGAACAAGAGAGAATACGCAGAGAGCAAGAAGCTAAAAAAGAGCAGCTCAATACAATTATAGCTGAAGCCAACAAGAAATTGAATGAGCAAGAGAAAACAATAACATCTGCTACTACAAGCGCGGCTCTTGGAAATATGGAAGATACTATTCATCAGGAATATACAAAAACATTCGAAACTGTACAAAGTTTAGACGCTAATTTTACTACAGATGCGCAGTTAACCTCACTGAAAGAGAGAGTTGATAAACTTGCCACAAAAGCCAAAGAAAAATTCACTGAGTTGCAAAAGCAAGAAGTTGAAAGAAAGCGCAAAGAGGACGAGACAAAGCGTATAGAAGAAGAAGAGCGCATAGCAAAAGAAACTGAAGAGAAAAAGAAAGCTGAAGCAGAAGAGGCAAAGCGTATAGAAGAAGAGAGAATGCGTAAAGAGCAAGAAGCTAAAAAAGAGCAATTCAATACAATTATAGCTGAAGCCAATCAAAAATTACATAAGTATAGAAATGAGATAAACATGGCCAATAAGAGTAGCGAACTTCAAGGTATGGAAAATGCTATTCATAACAACTATAGAGAAACGTTCGAAGCAGTCAACAATTTAGGCGGTAATTTTACTACAAATGAGCAGCTTACCTCACTGAAAACGAGTTTTGATAGCCTTGCCCAAAAAGCCAAAGAAATATTCACTGAGTTGCAAAAGAAAGAAATAGAAGAAGAAAAAAAGAAAAAAGATGAAGAAAGTCGGCGCAAAATAGAAGAAGAAGAGAGAATACGCAAAGAGGAAGCAAAACGCAGAGAAGAGGAAGAGAGAAAGCGCAGAGAAGAGAAAGATAAAATAGAACAACAGATAAACAAGATCATAGAAAATAAAAATGCCACCGAACAGATTGCAGCATTAAATGCGGAGATAGCCACATTAAATACAAAACTTAGAAAAGGCAGAAGTGCTCGGCTTACGCTAACCCCTAGGGGAGACTATGATTCTCATGACGATATGGTCAAAAATCAGAAGGTTCAATTAAGCGACTTTGGAGGCGACGAGCAGAGCAATAAAGATAATCACGCTCTCTATGAAGCCCTTCATGCAAAGCTTGCAGAGCTCAGGGAGAAAAAGACGGCTGGTTTGTTTGAGTGGGATCAAGAAAAACTGCAGTTTTAAATGAGAACCATTATGATCATTAAAACAACATTACTAGCCCTCTTAACAATACCTTTTTGCCATGCTGCAACACCTACAACAAAAAAAATCTCTTCACCGCAGGTGGGCAGACTACAGGCTGAGTATCCCAAAGCGACCGAGCTGCGCAAAAAAGAGATTAGATCTCTTCTAAAACTCTTGTATAGTAAAAATTTTTAATAATAATTGTAGCCTGTTCCGTTCGCGCTGCCTGTCCGCCTTAGCTTTTTAAGCGACGGAGGGAGTTTTGATTACGTTTCGGAATCAAGTTATCGAAGCGTGGAGGATATAGACTCCAGTTACATTATAGGATTGTAAATGATTGTCTCTCTCAATAGTTTTTTGGTTGGCTCAGGGTGTCCAATGCTTCGATACTATCACTGCGCGGGGCTTGTGATAACTCAGCACGAGCGGAGCGTGAGTTATTCATTTTTTATAAAGTTGTTTGTTTCAGAAGAAGTCTATATTATAAAATTTTTCTGATATAAGGTTTAACCTGATTCGAGCCGAATAGGCGAGTGATCATGGTTTTAAACCGGTTAGGAATTCAAAAGGTCTCCTTTTGTGTCCGGGATCGTTAAGGGGTTTGACAAGAAACCCACTTAACATCTGCCCGATAGGGCAATAAAAAAATATAAAAGGAAAGATAATGTTAAAAAACTAAAAAAGTATTACTTGCCACAACACTTCTTATACTTCTTCCCTGATCCACAGGTACATGGATCATTTCTGCCAATTTTATCCACTTTGCGTTGCACAGGTTCATGCGATGTATCATCACCGCCGATCATATTGAGTTGTTCAAGTTCACGCTCACGTTTATGCTCAAGCTCATGTTGATTAAAACGTTCAACATTGAGATGGAAAATATGATGAATAATATCAAGACGCACATGCTCCATCATCTCTTTAAACATAGCAAATGCTTCACGTTTATACTCGATCAATGGATTTTTTTGCCCCCAACCGCGCAGCCCGATACCCTCTTTGAGATGATCTAAATTATACATGTGCTGTTTCCATGCTTGATCGATTGTCTCAAGCATAAGCCACTTTTCAGCCTCTTGAATCACTGTGCCATTCTGTTGATTACGGAAAAGCTCATACTGTTCAAGAATAAGATCGGTAAGATCTTTGCGCATAATATCAAGGCGACTATAATTAATTCCCGCATCTTCAAAGATTTTCTCTGGCAATCCGGTCAGTTTATGCATAAATGCAAAAATTGCATCGCGCTGCTCTTGAGTTACCGAATTTTTAGGGCAAAAACGGGCAACAATGTCTGCAATCATTGCAGTAATAAGATCATGAATCAGATCATAAACATGCTCATTGCCCTCTAGAATATTACGGCGATAGGCATACACAACTGAGCGTTGCTGATTGAGCACATCATCATACTCAAGTAGATGTTTACGAACTTCAAAATTTTTCTTTTCGATCTTCTCTTGTGCTGTTTCGATTGTCTTTGATGCAATCTTCTCTTCAATCACATCATCTTCATTCATACCCCCCCAACGGACCATCTTATCTTTGAGATCTGGTGAGAAACGGCGAATAAGATCATCTTCAAATGAGATATAAAAGCGGGACTCACCAACGTCCCCTTGACGGCCAGAACGCCCACGCAATTGATTATCAATACGTCTGCTCTCATGACGCTCTGTTCCTAGAATATAAAGGCCTCCAGCTTGAACTGATTCTGGTGTCAGTTTAATATCTGTTCCACGACCGGCCATATTGGTAGCTATGGTGATTCTTCCTGGCTCACCTGCATGCTCAACTATTTCAGCTTCACGGGCATGCTGCTTTGCATTGAGCACTTCATGAGGAATCCCTGCACGCTTCAATGCATGACTCAACTCTTCTGATGATTCAACTGCAACAGTTCCTATAAGAATTGGCTGCCCTTTTGCATGGCGCTCTTTAATATCCTGAATAATCATCTTCTCTTTTGCACGCTTACTCAAAAAGATAAGATCAGGATTATCAATCCTTACCATCTCTCTATTGGTTGGCACAGAGACAACATCAAGCTTGTAAATTTTATAAAACTCTTCTGCTTCTGTTGCTGCAGTTCCTGTCATACCAGCAAGTTTTTTGTATAATCTAAAATAATTCTGTAGAGTGATCGATGCTAATGTCTGCGTCTCTTTTTCAATTGTGACATTCTCTTTTGCTTCAATAGCTTGGTGCAATCCATCACTATAACGCCGTCCTGGCAATATGCGGCCAGTAAATTCGTCAACAATCAGAATCTCTCCATCTTGCACTACATACTCAACATCTCGCTTAAATATAACATTGGCTCTTAAAGCCTGATTGACATGATGCAGCAGATTGAGATTCTCAATTGCAAAAAGATTTGCAACATTAAACATCTTCTCTATTTTATCAACACCAGACTCGGTCAGCTGAACATTACGCTCTTTTTCGTCAACCTCATAATCCTCTGTTGCCCTTAAATGTTTAACCGCTTTATCGGCAGCCTTATAAAGACCTCCAAGCTCATCTGATGATCCTGATATAATAAGCGGAGTTCGAGCTTCATCGATCAAAATTGAGTCAACCTCATCAACAATGGCATAGTAAAGATCGCGCTGCACATAATCTGAAAGACGAAACTTCATATTATCACGCAAATAATCAAATCCCAATTCATTGTTTGTTGCATAGAGAATGTCCGCTTGATAGACCTTTTTACGCTCAGCATCTTGCATGTTATTCTGCAATGCAGCAACGGTCATGCCCAAAAATCCATAGACCGGCTCCATCCATTGTGAATCACGCTTTGCTAAATAATCATTAACTGTTACTAAATGGACCCCTTTGCCAGCCAATGCATTTAAATATAAGGGTAAGGTCGCCGTTAATGTTTTGCCTTCGCCAGTCTTCATTTCAGCTATTTTACCCTGATGCAAAACAATACCACCAAGTAACTGTACATCATAATGGCGCTGGCCAATAGTTCTGCGTGAAGCCTCACGAACAACCGCAAATGCTTCTGGCAGAAGATCATCTAAAGTCTCTCCATTTGCAAAGCGCTCACGAAATTCATTTGTCTTTTCTTTGAGTTCATTATCACTGAGGGCAATTATACTCGGCTCTAAACTATTAATTTTATGAACTATGGGGGTCAATGTTCTTAACTGTCGTGCATTGTTAGTACCTAATATCAATGCTAATAATTTTCCAATCATCAGATTTCTCCAATAGCAAGTTTTATTCGTCTGTAAGTTTAGCCAAATGGCAGAATTAAAGTAAATAGATTCTGATCAACCGATCATTTCAAAAAGTATATCACAAATAGAGACTAAGCTCCAACCAGAAAGATGTTTGTTCACCTAATAACAACAACCGTCATCTGCCTTGAACCATTTGCACCCTCTCTTCGATATGAACAGTACCTTGGATCACATATAGTGCACGAATTATATTGTAATCTAAAAGCCTCTTTGGCCACTCCAACATGCTCCAATTGCAACTTATTACATAGAGGAAGATCAAACATTATGCCCCTCTCCTCTTTGTATAGTATCTGATCTGCAAATGAAAAGTGCTCTAAGTGCTTTTCAAATTCTTGCCCAACTTGATAACAACAGCTTTTTGCCGATGGCCCAAAAAAGATGCGTATATGTTCAATTTTAGTTCCAAACTGAGCCTGCATATGAGCAAGCGCTTTAACCGCAACGTGTTCAACAGAGCCTCTCCACCCAGCATGGACAATAGCGGCAACATTATGAAGATTATCATAGAAAATAATCGGCAGGCAATCTCCGGTCATAATGCCAATGCCAATATGTTTTTGATCTGTAATAAGATAATCACCCTGCACCGAAAATGGCTCAAATTGAGCTTTTTCAGAAACAATAACCCCTTTTGCAGAATGAATCTGATTCAGAAAAAAGAGATCCTCAAGATGCATCAATTTTTGCAATCTCTTATAGGGCTCTATAGAAAGCAACTGCACTTTTTTTGGATAACCAAGATATTGATCAGAAGAGATATTATCATCAGCGTTTCCAAAATATATAGAAAAAAGGGGATTATTGTGTATCAACATATACAATCTTTATAAAAGACCTTTAACATCTACCTACCCGGCTGCAAACAATCTCTCTCTTTCTGCTGTTGTTGATAGGCAAGCAGCGCCCTCATATATTCATTATCAGAAACAATTATACGCTCAATATGATAGAGCCGAGCGGCAACATCCCGTGCGTATGCTATGCGCGTTGCATAATTATAGGTTGTTCTTGATATCAGATTCTGTAAAGATTGCGTATCTTTACTCAGCTCCTGTGCAAACTGCATAAGTGCAAATGGGCCATGATAGATTCTTAAAGCACAAGCACGTAAACCCTCTTTAATAGTATATGCATCGCTATAACGATCGAGCAGTAAAAGCTCCTCATAATATCGATTGCGAAGATAATCTTCATATTCAAAAAGTCTAAAATAACCGGTATGGCGCTCTAAATGGATATGAAGCTTACAAAGACTCTCAACTGTTGCAGACAACCTTTCATTAAGATCATCCATTATATAAGAGACCGATTTGATCTCTTGCCAATCTCCAGATTCTTTGATCTTAGCTGATCTTTCACTTAAGCTCTGCACTATCGAACGAGTTCTACGAATAAAGCTCTTTAATGCAGAAAAGAATACATCACATGAACCATCTGATCTTTTTGCCAATGCAAGCTGATAGAGTAATGATTCATCAAACGTATATTTAGGATCAAATGATGGACCATAATTAGAAATAAGGGCCAACATTGGCTGATAATGATCTGATTCGCGCAACTGCCTGGTTGCAGCATTTATAATCTCTTCATGTGAAGGATCATCCCATAGACCACAATAATGGCCAATTCCATAAGCCCCAACTGCAGCACCAACCAAACCAATCAGACCCATAATATCTTTATCGGATGGATTACATAAGCAATTACCAGTAGGCGGCAGCAGCATTACCAGCGAAAGCAACCTAACAATAGAAAATATCGAAAACATCTTCATACACTCACCTCTTTTTAAAAATATGATTCATCTATATCTAAGATATTACCTAAAAATCGACATCTTGCAAAAGAGGAGATTCGGCAATAGCGCTGCAAAATACAGATATTCTTGATGCAAACCTATACTTTTTGATACTATTTATATTAGAAATAAGTTGGGCCAGGAGCTTTTTATGTAAAAATGGAGATTACTGTGATACAATGGAAAAGATTAATACTGCTCATCATAGCGTCTTTTGAAATATCTGCATCAGAAGCAACCTCCATAAAAAATAGGCTTTCTGCCGCCCTTTTTAATATGCAACAGTCAGTTCTTGACTATAGCAGATCCATGAGGCAATATTGGTCTCATTTAAGACCAGAATATAGATATGCAACTGCAGCAGGAGCGGCCCTGCTTACAGCAGCAGCTCTATATAGATTAAGAGCAAAAAAGGCGTTACCACCATCTCGGCCAGAAATAATAATGGAGAGATACGAGATACCTTTATCACCAAAAGAGATCTCTAAAAAAATAGATCTCATTGAAGCAGATATAGATAACACCTCTGAAACATTGATAAGTGAAATCAAAAATCTGTTCTCTCATACAGAAAATAAGGGGGCAATGGCCAACTTTAAAAGTAGACTAGAGATTATGCAAAACAGGATTGAAGATAATATCAATACTCTAAAAACATTAAAGAATCCTGAAAATAATGGGCTTATTGAACAGATCAACAATGATCTACAGATTATAAAACAGAGAGTCACTCAATTATTAGACCTTTCAAGAAGAATCTTGCTTCTTCATTTTTATAAACATAATGAGCAATTCTATGAAGCAAGAAAAGAGATAAAAGAAGAGCTGCAAACCATCTATAAGCAATGTATAGAATTTAAGCTTAACGCGAATATTACAACATTTGTAAAGAGACTCCTTAAGGCGAATGCTATGCTCAAAGACCACCTTCTGAATCAAAACGTACTCAACGCATATACAGGGGATTTGCAAACAGTAAAGCACTTTCTAACAGAGGATTCTAAAAGATTAGAATATATCTCTTCAGATAAAAATGCTTATGATGATTTACACAAGGCTCACAATGCTATAGCTCATGCAATAGATGAGGCTTTAGCGCTTGTCAATGAACGCAATCTACTCTATCAGATAAAAAATAAACTAATTAAAGAACACGGGCTTATCGCTTTTTGGCAAAAATTAAAAGAGCTAAACAGTAAGTTCTCAGCCATTACTGAGAACTTACAAAGTCTATAATGAGATAATTGAGCTCCATCAAGGGAAAAAACGTTTGTAAGTATTATATAGACCGTTATACACATTTGTATAAAATGACCCAATAGCATTAAATGGCCTTGCCACATTATCACGAACTGATGCATAAACATTTTTAAATTGATTGAAAACCCTCATTGCTGAAGATGCAAACTTTTGCGATTGCATTATTGCATTTCGCGACCTATCTACATTGGCTTGCAGATTTTGAGCATGGGCAATAGCTACTTCAACAACACTACTCTTTTCACTTAACAAAACAATGTCTCTATAAAATTGTGAAGCTCGCGCCTGCATATTTAAAATAGCATCTTTCAGATCAACACGCTCTGCATCAAGGCGATTAAAATCATCGATAATTGACTGCAATTGTTGACTCAATTGGCCAATATCCTGCTTAGCTTGCAAGCCTTCTATCATGCGCTCCGCTCTGCCAAGCTTTTCAATACTATCTAATCCAGCATCTATTACACGCAACTTATCTTGCACATCATCACGATTTTTATTCAACTGATCATCAGTAGAAACGGTTTTGATACTATCATTATATGCCAACTTGTTCAAACCCCTTAAAAGGTTAAAAACGGGCACAAATTTGGGGCCAACATCTAGTTCTCCACTTTTTCTATCAATATTCTCTTCATATGCCTCTATTTTAGCCTTCAATGCCGCCTGCATAGCATTCTGTTTTTCTGCAAAAGCTAATAACTCCTGCTGCTTTAACTCTTCTTGCTTCTTTTGCAACTCATTCTGTTTTGCCGGTTCAGCCTTTAATTGATGCACCTCTTGTTGCAGTTTACGTGCTTGAGCAATTGGAAATAGCTCAGATTCTATATCTTTCATAAGTCGCTCGATCTCTTGTAATGTAGAGGCTCTATCCTCTGGATACTCTTGAGACAACTTTTTATAATTTTCCAAATTCTGCTTTAATATGGGCCGCTGATCAAGCTCAATCTTTTTGAGTTTTACAATCTCATCTAAATCTGTTAAAAAAGATCCCTTCATTGCAAGCACTATCGGAATTCTTTTAATAACGTCTGAACCAACAAATCGCTTTCCAAAACTTAAAATTTCAGCTCGCTTTGCCAAAACTGAATCTATAGCACGCACAACATCATCAATTTTTAATGGGAGATCCACATCATCAACACCATTGATAAGGTCACTGAATATACGCTTGGTCTGATCAATTAATGGCGCTATTAAAGCACTCGGATCCTCAAAATCGAAATTAGCATCAATCGATTCTTGAGTATAATCTTGCAAGGGCATTGATCTATATAGCTCTTTAATGCGATAAAGATAAGACCTTGAATCGAATTTCTGCCTATCAATTTTTTCAATAATCTCTTTTTGTATCAATTGCCAAAAAGGCTGGATTGTTCGTAGTCTATCTATTTTATATTTCACTTGCACATTCTGCTCATAACCACCCTGCTTAAAACGATCTTTTATGAATTGCCCAAAACCATTTAATATCTCATCTAACCGCTGCTTGCGCTCAGAAAGAATGTTAACCCATCTTAAAGCTTGATCTATCTTTACTTGACACTCTTCTTGATTATTAATCTCGGAGATCTCCACAACCACTTGATATAATTTTTTTATAAACTTAGTTGCGTCCTGATCAAATTCAAATTGATCTTGAATCGGTCGATTTTTTGCGATCGCTTTGAGATTATTCTGAATTTGAACAAGAGCCGGTGTTTGGGTCAAATTATTAAGCTCATCCAGAAGTTGGCTTACATCACAATACAAATTCTGGAAAGAGATAACCTGCGCTAACAACTCTTTGCCCACAAAGTAAGCTTTTTTATAATCCTGTTGGTATAATATATCAGAATAGAACTCATGAATAAGATCACGTATGTTGGCCAACAGTTCAATAGAAATATTTTTATTATCACGATTGATCTGAAGATTTCTAAGCTTTAGATAGAAATTAGAATCACCTCTAGCCCCTTTAACAATATCATTAAAAGCTTGGTCAACAAGAGATGCTGAGTCAGAAGAGAAAAAAGCCTCTCCACGATCTTTAAATATTATTTGAAGATCTTTTGCAAGATCAACCAAAGATGCTTGAGCACAAGCAAGAAATAGATCACCAACAGACAAAAGTAGTACATATAATTTTAACATCTTCATTGCATATCTCTTTAGCATCAGGTCTTTTTCAATACCATATCCTAACTAAAAACCATCTTCCATCGAACCAAACACTAACAACAGGGGCAAAAAGCCCCTGTTAATAACTTCAGTTATCTTCTTTAGTCTTATATTGTTGTCTTAAAAAAGTTGGTATATCAAGCGCATTAATATCGAGCAATGCTTGATCTTGAGCCGCCGCCTCATGCCTTGCATCTCTGTGATATTGCTCTTCCTGCCTTGAAGCAACCTTTTCATATTTAACATGAGCTGTTGCTTTTGGCTCAACCTCTTCAAGCTTACATGCTACATCCTTTTTAGGCACTTCTACCACTTGTTGATCTAAATGATGAAAGCCAGTTGCAATAACAGTTACTGATACCTCTTCTGCCATATTTTCATCAATAACCGATCCAATAATAATATGAGCGTCCTCATCAGATTGATCGTAAATAATAGATGCCGCCTGAGCAACTTCATGTAATGTCAACGATGGACCACCAGTCACATTCAACAATACTCCACGAGCGCCCTGAATATCCATATTTTCAAGCAATGGGGATGCGATAGCATTTAAAGCAGCCTCTTGTGCTCTCTTTTCACCTTTTGCACGAGCTGTTCCCATTAATGCAAGGCCACGATCTTTCATGATCGTCTTTACATCTGCAAAATCGACATTGATATGGCCAGGTTTTGTGATAATATCTGAAATACCCTTTACTGATAATCCAAGAACATTGTTGATCAGAGAGAATGCATCAATCATTGAAACATGTTGGTCAACAACATCTAATAATTTCTGATTAGGAATAACAATAAGTGTATCAACCTCTTTTTTGATCACTTCAAGCGCCTGTTCAGCAACACGCATACGCTTTTTGCCCTCAAACATAAATGGTTTAGTTACAACCGCTATGCAGAGTATTCCTTTTTCACGCAATGCATGTGCAATTGATGGCAATGCTCCTGAGCCAGTTCCTCCGCCAAGACCTGCTGTTAAAAAGACAATATCAGCATCTGCAACAGCTGCTAAAATTTTATCCATATCCTCTTCTGCAGATCTTTTGCCAAAATCAGGATTAGAGCCTGCACCAAGACCTTTTGTTGTTTTGATCCCTATCTGAATCTTTGTTGTCGCTTTTGACATACTAAGAGCCTGCGCATCAGTATTGGCCGCTATGAAATCTATATCTGTATAACCTGAATCAATGATACTATTTATAGTATTACCTCCACCTCCCCCAACTCCAATAACCTTAATCGAAGCTGGACGAGTCTCATATGCTTCCTGAACTAAATTTATCATTAATCTTCTCCCTACGGTTTAAAAGAAATCGATCACCCACGACTTCATGCGTGCCGCCACGCGTTGAACAAATGGACCATTCAATTGAGCGTTAAATGATAACTCTCTGGTGCGCAATGTGTGCAACAATAAACCATATCCCGTTGCATACATTGGACTATTTAATGTTCCTGGAAGCGCATATGTGACATGTAATTTTCCTATGCGAACAGGCATATTAAACATACTCTGAGCAATACAATCAATACCATTTAACAGGGAACCTCCACCTGTTATTACTAAACCTGAAGTACAATAAGATCTTAACTGCTTCTCTTCTATCTCTTTACGTACAAAATGCAACAACTCTTGAGCCCGTGCATGCAATATAGTAGCTACTATATTTTTTGAAATTTTTGTTCTGTTGCCACCTTGGGCCAACTCCACATCTAGAAACTCATCAGAATCAGCGATAAGAACTGTTCCATGCTCAATTTTAACACGCTCTGCATCTTTAATTGAGGCGCGCAGAGCGATTGCAATATCGTTAGTAAAATGATTTCCTGCAATAGGAAGAACCATTGTGTGAACAATGCTATTATTCTGATAAATAACAAAATCTGAAGTTCCTCCGCCAATATCGAGCATTGCAACACCAATCTGCTGCTCATCTGAACTGAGCACCGATTGCGCTGATGCTAATGGCTCAAGAACAATATCATTAACTTTTACACCTGCATTTTCACAACAAGTGACTAAATTTTGAACAGAGGTGATAGCCCCTAAAATAATATGAGCTTGCACTTCAAGACGAATGCCATACATTCCAAGCGGATCTTGCAGCCTATCTTGACCATCAACAACAAAATATTGCGGTAATATATGAAGTATCTGGTAACCTTCTGGAACAGGGATAGCTTTTGCAGCATCCAGAGCTGAAGTAATATCCGATTCTCGAACTTGCCCCTTTTTAATAGCTACAACACCATGAGAATTCATAGCACGAATATGAGCTCCTGAAATACCGATACATGCTGATTCAATATCAACCCCTGAGACCAATTCAGCCTCTTTGAGAGCCGCCTTAATAGATTGCACCGTCTTTGAAACATTGACCACAACGCCCTTTTGCAGTCCATCCGATGGGGCTCTGCCCATACCCAGAATCTCAACTTGATCAGGGCCAAGCTGTTGAGCAACTAAAACACAAATTTTAGTTGTACCTATATCCATAGAGACAAGCAATCTATCTTTTAATATTTTTGCCATTGTACCCCCTTAACCTTTTATCTTTGAAATGATAATCTGATCGGCAAAACGCACATCAGCTAAAATAGATTGCATGCAAGACGATTGCGCCTTAATCTCCTGAGCAATAGTTGTACAATAATCTAAAAGCCTCTGGTTAATAACAGATTGCTCATTACAAACAAATTCAATCTGAAGCTCTTTTAAAGATATTCGAACCTCATTTTCATGTTTCCATGCTATCTGAGAACCTTTAATAAGATCGGCATCTATTTTTTTAAAATAATTAAAAACATGCTCAGGCAGACGCCCATCTTGCAACTCTAATAAGCCTTCAACTGTTGGCAAAAGAGCGAGCGACGCCTTATCATAATAGGAAGATGGTACGGCATAATTATCAGAAGTAATAACTCGCTCACCCTTTATAGAAAGAAAAGGCTGAGCACCTTGGATAAAAAGCATAACCATTCCATCAGGCCTATACTCAGATGTAACCGAACAGACAACCGGAAAATCATTTTTCAATGATCCTGCCAACTTATCTGGATGGAATTTATAGAGCTCTTTTTGCTCTATATAACGATTGATGTCATTGCGCGCCTGAACGGTAAAGATAGGCGGATATGCAACCGAAAACCTATGAACAGCAAAAATATATACTGATGCTATATGAATACAGACTAAAAAAAGCAATGCCATAAGGACCGATACTGCCTTTTTAATATCCCCATTATTGAGCTTCATTGCTCACCCCTTTTATATTATCCCTGTATGTATTCATACATTTTTTGGACTCAAAAGGTCAAGGATCTGACTATAAATTATCTCGCTGAGAGACAATGAAAAGCATAATTCCTGCAGCAACAGAGGCGTTATAAGATATTTCTGCAGATCTTTGAGGAATGGTAATCTGTGTCCCTTCACGTATAATTGAAGGCGAAACACCCGTCTCTTCACTACCAATAATGATACACAATGGCTCCTGATACTTCACTTTAAGCGCATTGCTTCCATTGAAAGCAGTTATATAAAGATGATAGCCGGCCTCTTTAAGTTGCAATACTGCCGCTTGAGCAGATGGCGCCAAATAGATATCAAGATGTTCAGCTAAACCTGCAGAGGCTTTTAATGTGGCCGCTGCAATGGGAGCCGAATGCTTTTGAGTGATAATAACACCATTGACTCCGGTACAGTATGCCGATCTTAAGATTGCTCCAAGATTGCGGACATCCTGTATGCCATCAAGCATTAACAGAACTGGTTGAGACTTTGGTTCAAAAAATTTCTTACGATAAACAAATGGTGAAGCCAAAGCAACAATAGATTGATGATCAGTAGTTCCTGCTATTTTTGCCAGCGCATCACGTTGCTGGTGAGATATCTGAACCGGATAGCGGGGCATCAATTTTTCTATTAATGCAAACCCTTTTGGCTCAGGTTTGGTGGTATAGATTGCCAATAACTTCCGCTTTTTTGCCTTTAGAAGCTCAATAATCGGGTGCACACCGTAAACAAGTTCACCTGATGGCTTTTCTTTTTTTATTTTCGTCATAATCTCTTTCTTTAGTGAAAGTAACCTGAAAAATAACCTTAAAATATATAACCGTCGGTTAACCCAACAATACCAACAGCCCATTCGTGCTGAGTTATTCTTCGCAGCTCAACGAGCACATATACTCTCTTAGTTGTCCTATATATCAGTATACATCATTTATTCTATCTATTCGATAGAACAAAAATGATTATGAATCTTTTTTACAATTTTTAGGCTTTTTTTTGGCAAGCATTCTTTTAGCAGCTTCCTCAAGAGAAGGTCTCTTGGATAGAGATTTGATTGGAGTCGCCACAATAATTTCCGATCTTTTTTTAGATCTCTTTTTGGGAGATATTTTAATAGTTATATCTTGATCTAAAATATTGAGAAATCTAAAAAGTCTTTCAATAGAAAAACCTGATAATTTGCCGGTATTTAAAGCTGATATTTTTGGCTGATCAATATCCAAAAGTTTAGCAGCAGCTGTCTGAGTAAGATTCTTTTCCTGAATTAAACTGTTAATTTGATAAGCAAGATTTGCCTTTGCTATTAGCTCTTCTGGATGTGAAAGGCCAAGATCAGCAAAAACATTACCTGAGCTTACTTCGTAGTCTATTTTTTTCTTCATATTATTTTTTCCTAGACCGCTCTTTTGATATCTCTTGAGCATATTGAAGCCTATCATTAATTAAATTAATATCAGACTGCGGCGTTTTAATTCCCTGTTTTGATTTCTTCTGAAAGACATGCAAAACAAATACAACATCTTCTATTTTTACCGTATAAACTGCACGATAAGTCCCTGCCTGATCTGATTCTTTGATTTCAATGACACCCGCGCCTTTGAATCCTTGGAGAATCTCAGCATTTAAATGCATCGACCCTATTTGAGCTAAATAAAGTCCATACCCAAAAACTTTTTGTACCTCTTCAGGTAACTTCTTGAGATCTTTTTTGGTTGATCCAACCCAAATCAACTCTTTTATTTTCATATAAACACTTTTAAAAATTATGCCAAATCTAGCATAGATTTTATCATAAGAGATATAAAAAAGATAGGATTTTTATAACTTTTAAAAAAAATCTACAATTTGCTCAAGATAAAGCACTCGACAGGCCTTTATTATACTTCTATATGCATTATTTTTAATCAAAATATTGAAAATAATGCTCCATATCGTATATTATATAATAGATAGCAACTTATTTAACCCCCTTTAACTAAAAGGAGTTTTTATGAAAAAACATCTTTTATTCCCCCTTGTTATTATAGCGACCAACAACTATGGATTTCACAGAGATATTTTTGATGTGATGCAAGAGAGTATGAATCAGATGGAGGAGCACTTTAAAGAGATGAGGCAATTTTTTACAGAATCATTCAATGCTGATGAGACTCCAAGAGCAGAACGCAATGAACCTCAACTCTCTCGCGATATTGATTTTAAAGATACAGGTCTGACAGTCAAAATTAAACATGTTGCAAACAAACCTATTGAAGCACATTTTAATGACTATTCATTAACATTGCAGCATCCTGACTTTTCTGGCTCATTTGCCTTTAACCCTAAATTTAATATGCTAAAAATGGCCATCAAAGTAGAGAAAAAGGATGCAACAGAATCAGAAAATCAAAAATCACAGATGTTTTTTAGCTCATCACAAGGAGAATCTATTAACATAGCTCATGATATCGATCTTGAAAAGACAGCGATTGATTACAATGAAGATAATCAAGAACTATCAATCACATTTGCCTACAAACAAAAAAGACAGTTGCCAATCAATATAACAAGATCACATTCAGATCAGGAATAATCAAATCTTTAAGGCCGCTTAAAAAAGCGGCCTTTTCTAAGCCAACATAAAAATATTTGTAACTTTTATCAAGACGTTTCACCTTGAAATATATGTTGAAAAAAAACAAACAAAACCTATACTTATAGCATATTAACAATATTTACAAGGAAACATCATATGAAAAAGAGATATTCGTTTGCTCTATTGGCAATTGCTACATGCTTAACATTGCAACAAGATATTGCTGCCAATTCAGCAAAAGAGATGGCTAAAATCTTAAAAAAGGTTCCCACTGAAGAACTTCGCATATTATTACACAAATTAGATGCCGCTGAAAAACTTTATGAAGATACTACCAAAGCTCTCTATACAGAATTTTTAAATAAGTCACCACAAGGAACTTCAAATAGATCCTTCGTTAAAGCTGGTATTTCCAGACTTCTTGCAGCATTAGCCGCAGGTTATTGTCTTGGCATGAATCATAAAACTATAGAAAATACATTTGAAGAACAGATAAGGCCAGCCATCACGTTATCCTCAGAAAATTTACCAACTAAAAAAGAGGCTGGGGTGCTTGCTCATAAATTTGCTCACCAATCTCTTGAATATCTCAAAAGAACTCTCAAAGATGTCGCTCTTAAAAATCCAGAACAAGAGAAACCTGAAACAGAAAAAAAATCTGATAAAGATAATCAAAACAGTTAATCGTTAGTCTGATTAAAAGATTGCTTACAAAAGACCGTTTTAAAAAGCGGTCTTTTTTTGTATTATTGATGGAGGTAATAATTTTAAAATAACCATAAAGATTCGCTCAAAATAGAATAGAGCAACTGCATGTTAACTCTCTATTTGCTCTATTCCGTTCGCCCTGAGTAGCACGGCATTTCTCAAAGCAATACATGAAAGATTGTTATCGAATTGCTCTATATCATGCTAGGAAATATACATCAAGGTAAGAAATGACGGACATATCGAAGGGTAGACAAGCATCAATCAACAAGCAAATTAATAGGTTGTAAATGATTGTCTCAAACTCGATAGCCTCTTGGTTAGCATAGTGTGTTAATGCTTCGATACTATCACTGCGCAAGGCTTGTGATAACTCAGCACGAACGGAATGTCAATTTTATTAATAGTCTCTGTATTAGATATATTTCTTTTACAGGATGAGCGGAATTGACATGGTTTGTTACATAATAGTGACCATAGAAAGTCCCGATAATAATGCTACCGCTCAGAACATCACACTCTTGGTTAGAAATAGATAAAAAGGCCCTTGATCACAACATTGCGCAATATCGTAAAATAATCTGCACCAAACAGATAGCACTTGTCATCAAGGGAAATGCGTATGGCCATGGGCTCAAAGAGATAGTCTCTTTAACTCAAAACAATGATGATATTAATTGGTATTGCACCTTTTCACTTTCTGAGGCACTTACATTACGCAAACTAAACGTCACTAAACCGATTTTAGTTTTGGGGCTTATTGATCAGGATCCCATGCTTGCCATTATCAAGAAGATTGACCTTGTTCTATCCAATACAGAGCAACTTCCTCTCATCATTGAGCGATCAAAAGAGCTTAACAGAACAGCTCGATTACATATAAAAGTTGATACTGGGCTTTCACGATTTGGATTTTTACCACAAGATGCTCTTGTTATAATCAAACGATTACATCAACAAAAAAATGTCTTAGTTTTTGGTATTTTTACACACTTTGCTGCAGCAGAGCAGGAAGACCAATCATATACTCAGTGGCAGTCTGATCAATTTCATACACTTATAACAGAGCTTGAAAAATGCAATATTACAATCCCCTTTAGACACGCACAAGCAACCGCTGCAACTATCAGGCAGACCGATGCAATATGCAACATGGTGCGCATCGGAGCAGGAGCATATGGGCTCTATCCATCATATAAAATTAAAGAGGAATTGTCACAAAAATATGGATTAACATTACAACAGATTCTCACCTGGAAATCATATATCTATGCAATGCGTAAAATACCAAAGGGAACTTTTATTGGTTACGGATGCACCTATCAGACCATTGTTGATACCGTTATTGCTATCATTCCAGTCGGGTATGCAGATGGATATCACCGCAGACTTTCAAATATTGGCAAAGTTCTTATCAACAATCAGTATGCACCTATAATCGGACGCGTTGCCATGAATACCATCACTGTTGATATCACACATATTCTCACAGCAACTATCGGCTCTGAAGTTATCCTCATGGGAAACTACAATAATCTCACCGCTCTTGATATAGCTGAACAGATAGGGGCAAACAATCCACGAGAGATCACTGTAAGATTGCCCGATTCACTTGAAAGAAAAATGGTTAATCACGAAATCTAACTCTTTTTAACTTTCACAATCTTGTGCTTACCAGCTTTGACAATCATGCCATCTATAACATCAATCTCATCTTTAAAATCAAAAACTGTTTTACCATCAATTGAGACTGCTTTTTGCTCAATTAGACGTTTGCCTTCTGAAGTGGTTGAAATCAATTGAAGCAATTTCAATAGATCAATGATCCAGAGATTGCTCTTTGTCTCTTTAGGTAAAACAACCTCTTGAGCAGCTGTATGATCACGCTTTTGAAACAGCTGTTCAAACTGAGCCTGAGCTTCATCCGCTTCTGATAGTGACCAAAACTTTGCAACAACATCATGGGCCATCTGTTTTTTGAGCGCCATTGGATGAGCCGTTCTGTTTGCCACAGCCTCTTGCATTGAGCTTAACTGTTCAGAAGAGATTTTTAATAAAATCAGATAATAACGCCACATCAATTCATCATTAATCGACATCAATTTACCAAATGCATCTTGCGCTGACTCATTAAGTGCAATAAAATTACCCAACGATTTGGACATTTTTTGAACACCATCAAGCCCTTCAAGCAACGGCAACGTAATAACCACTTGAGGCTCCTGGCCGAACTGCTGCTGAAGATCTCGCCCCAATAACAGATTGAACGTCTGATCGGTGCCACCAAGCTCTACATCTGCTTTCAATGCAACAGAATCATAGGCCTGCATTAGTGGATAAAGCAGTTCATGAAATCCAATAGGCTTTTTCTCTTTTAATCGATTTGCAAAATCTTCACGTTCAATGATCTGAGCAACAGTAACCTTTGCACATAATTTTATAAAATCTGAGCTGGTCAATTGATCAAGCCATTCACTATTATAACGAACAACTGTCTTTTGAGGATCTAAAATTTTGCCCACTTGAGCAAAATAGGTTTTCATATTGCATTCTATCTCCTCTTGACTAAGTGTAGGCCGCGTCTTTGATTTTTGTGAAGGATCTCCTATGCGTGCTGTATAATCACCAATTAAAAAGATAACCTGATGACCTAAGTCTTGAAAATCGCGCAACTTTGAAAGAACAACAGCATGTCCAAGATGAAGATCTGGTGATGTAGGATCAGCTCCAAGCTTAATAATCAACTGTTTGCCAGTTTTTAACTTACCTTTTAAACCTTCAAGAGGAATAATCTGAACGGTTCCTGCCGCTATTTTTTCAATCTGTTTTTCAATCTGTTTTTCAATATTCATAAATCTACCTTTTAAATAGAATGGTTCGATTATGCAAAAAGCCTGAGCACAAACATAGCAAGCATAGAACTTATATTGGCAAAAAACATCTGAATCTGTTGCCCAAAAAAGAGTAACAGCGCCATTGCTACAAGCAGTGACCCTATATGTATATAGATAATTGATGCTGGATCACGCTCGACAAGATGCGTACAGATAAGATCGATTGAGCTCTGAATAAAGCGGAGCATAGCAAGAAATATATTGGTCGTCATAAAAGCACTTAATATGATTATTAGAGTACTAATTGAAACGGTCTGATGAAGATTAATCAATTGTGACAATTGAATTGCTGCAAGCAATAATATGGCAAGCGCGGTAAAAATAATATGTACTATTGTCTGTACATAATATACAGCCAATATTTTAAGATCACGATAAGGAGGAATAATATTGGCAATAGAGACCGGAACTTCAGCCCCCCAACCAAAACCTACCAGCAATAGAGACATCAGACCAAATGGATCAACATGCACTAATGGGTCTAGTGTCAAATAACCTGCGTGGTCAGCAGTATAGTCTCCAGATTTTTTGGCCAACCAAGCCTTAATCGCTCCTGCAATTGTAACCGAAATAAAATAGGCCAAAATAAATCCTAATTGACTCCTTAGAGTCTGCATCATATCAAATACCATAAAAATACCTTACCATGTAATCTCTGTAATAATGTCATAATCTATATAAATATCAGTTTAGATGAGGCTTTTAAAATGGTCAAACAAAGCGCTCGACAAAGACAAAACAGCAGGTTAAAATACTCTACCAAATGAAGCTCGATACAGCTTAAAAACCGTATCGCGCACAATTACGCCAAAGCTTGACCCCCTACACAAAGACTTTTAACACAATCACTATGGGGTTGTTCTTGCGGCTTTCATCTACAGACTAAAAACCTGTAGATTTCAGCGACGGCGAATATACTTATTCAATATAGTGTATATAAAAAAAAGGAAGCATTATGCCAAAACCAGATAGATCTCCTGAAGCAATCTCTCTATTGTATCGTCTTTTACCACCATCATTATTGACAATTATAACTGCAATAACCTACTACCCTTCATTACATTACAACTTTCAATTTGATGATGTAGCAAACATTCAAAAACACTTCTATATAAGGCATCACCAATTTAAAAATCTCATATTCTCAGGGTCGCGCTGGATCAGTTATTGGTTAAATGCTCTGCATTATAGTATTGGTAAATTCGACCCCCTCTCATTTCGCCTGGGCAACCTTATCATCCACTCCATAAATGGCATCCTTCTTTTTTTCGTTATTCTTTTTGCATTGCTCCATAGCAATTGTAGTCAGTTTTTCAAAAAAAATGCTCTTGTTATTGCGACTGCAACCTCTATGCTCTTTTTATTACATCCGGTACAGACACAGACAGTATCATATGTTATACAAGGACAACTTGAAGGGCTTGCTTGCATGTTTATATTAGCGATGGCTCTCACATTTCTCCATTTTTGTTACAATCCGTCACCTGTTAAGCGCGGATTTTTGATAACACTTCTCTTTGTTTTGGCAATAATCTCATGCGGAACAAAAGAGATCGCATTCATATCCCCTTTTCTTATCATGCTTATTGATTGGTTTTTCGTAGCACATGGATCATTCAGATCATTTAAGCAGAGACTATGGTTACATGGCATGCTATTTTTTACAATATCATCAATCTATGTCTACTTTTTAAAACCATCATTTTTTACAGATATTCTCGGTTTTAAAATGATCATCCGCAATAACATTGGCAATATCATTACCGAAAAGCCAAGCGATCCAATTAAAGCAAGCATCTTTTTTATATCACAATTTAAAGTTATCTTGCATTATATATGGATATTTATATGGCCATTTAATATCAGCGTTGAATATGATTGGGTGCTGGTTCGCAACTTTTTTTCACCCGATTGCATCTTTCCATTTTTATCTCTGCTTATAATCGGTTATGCTATCATAACATTACTCTCTAAAAAGCCGACCAGTGTTATTGGATTTGGAGCATTATGGTTCTTTATGTGCCTTGCACCACGATCAAGCATTATTCCATCGCCTGAATTACTTGTCGATTACAAAACATATACAGCCTCAATTGGCTGGCTATTAATACTCTCATGCGCATTGGTAGCAGCTATTGAATATATTAGAAAAAAATATGCAGCTCAATCCCATCTACTGGAAAAAAGATATTCTTCATTATTGCTCATCTATCTATGCACACTTCCTTTAGGATTTGCAACGCAGATGCGCAATCTTGTCTGGAGCGAAGGCTCACTCTTTTGGATGAATATTATAAAAAACGCACCAAGAAAAGCTCGAGCATATAATAACTATGGTGTTGAAATTTCACAAAATTATCAACGATATGAAGAGGCGATTCCCTATTTTAAAAAGGCTGCGCAAATGGACCGCTTTTACCCAGATCCTCTTAATAACCTTGCTGTATGTTATACTCATTTAAATCAGACTGACAATGCAATAGATGCGCTCGAGCAGGGCCTTAAAATCAATCGATTCTATCCAGAAGGATATAATAATTTAGCGATGCTCTATCTACAACAAAAAAAATATGAAGAGGCCCAAAAAAATCTAAAAATAGCATTAGAGCTTCGACCTTATTATGGAAAAGCACTATTTAACTCAGGCCGTCTTCACCTTGAAAAAGGTGAAGATGAGCTTGCCCTTGAATGTTTTAAAAAAGCTTGCACTATAGCCGATCTTGATAATGAATTTGGTTATAAAATATATGCACAAACAGCACTTCGATTAGAAAAATATGATGAAGCAATATGGGGATTTAAAAAGACTATTGAATGCACCCCAAATGATATCGAATGCCTATTTTGTATTGGCAACTGCTACTATTTAAGTAAGCGCTATGATGATTCAATTACTATGTATAAACAGTTTTTGGCACAAAAACCTGATGACCTTCGAGCTTGGTATAATTTAGGTGAATCATATTTAATGCAAGATGATATTAAAGCAGCATTTGATTGTTTCAAACGAGTTGAACCTCAATCAGAACATATGCCACAAGTACGAATTCGGCTTGCAAACTGTTACGCAAAGATGGAGCAACCTGAGATTGCCTATAAAGAGTTAAAAGATCTTTTTGGAACTGCGCGAACTCCGGCGCATCTCAAAATCCAGGCAAAAGAGCTCATGGCACAACTTGAAAAAGAGTATCCACAGATTCAAGCTCAAATGCTTATGGGATAATCAATCACTCACAACTTGAGCAGAATTCTTTCGTATCCAATCTCGGATTGTTGTCTTTTCATCGCTAAGATAGGTTGTATCTAAAAAGAGTGGCACAAAGCCTTGCAGACCATGATTTTCAATATCCTTGAATCCATCAAGTACCAATGAATTATAGACCACATGTGGATCTCCATGAGCAGAGGACTTATCTTGATGGCTCAACAAAACATAACCATCTTTAAGGACAATTTTATTATGCAAAAGCGCCCGATAGAGCGCCACTTTAATAGGCATCAATCTGTATGTTTTTTCACGCTCTTTAAGATCTGCATAAGCCTCTGATCCTATCGTAAACTTGAGCAATATCCCATTTACCATATCATCAACCTTTCCAGTAAGCTTATTATTCAAGCGCATCTGTTCATGATTATAGCCACATGTTGGCAGACCAAGTATAGAATCCTCTGGATGTGCATGCTTCATATTATATATACGCTTAATTCCAAATGCCACAGCAGGAATGTTAACATCCGATTGATAATTTGCATGCTTATTAACAAGACTGCCAAAACCAAAAAGCATAACATCTTTTAGCCCCCTTTTTTTTAAATGCTTCTCCAAATCATCCCAGCTCATCGAGATCCGATCAAGATTGCAATCTCTAGATTTCAGATCTTGATTCACTCTTTTTGATGATTGCGCTTTCTTCAGCACATTCTTCAGCTGTTCGCTCACCTCTTGATCAATCATTCTAGCCTGCTTTAAAAGATGCATCTTTCGCTCTTGCAAAGAGAGTCTAACATTCTTTCCAACAGCATACTCCTGAGGAAGATCCTCAAGAGCACAGAGCATGAAAGACCTCATCAACAGGATCATTATTATCCATCTATTCATAGACCAAACCTCCATTATTTAATAATAATATAATGTTATATAAAAAAACAATAATTGTTTTTAAAAAATAGAAAATAAATACAATCGAGTTTATGTTGTATATTTTTGACCGTAATTCAATTTAGGATTAGACTGATAAGATGAATTGATCAGGCAACCGCAAAATGAGGAAATAATGGATAAACGTTACGACCACCATCTGTCAGAGCAACAGGTTCGCGAGAAATGGGAAAAAGAGCATACTTATAAAAAAGAGCATCATCAAGGTCCATTATGGTCTATTGATACGCCCCCTCCTACCGTCTCTGGATCGTTACATATTGGCCATATTTTCTCTTACACTCAGACCGACATTATTGCTCGTTATAAACGCATGAACGGTTTTTCTGTATTTTATCCATTTGGATTTGATGACAATGGCCTGCCGACAGAAAAGTATGTTGAAAAAAAATGCAAAGTAAATGCCCATGAACTGGGTCGATCAAAATTTATCGAACTCTGTTTACAAGAGACAAAAGAGGCTGAAGAACTATTTAAAGAGTTATGGCAACGCATGGGTTTATCGGTCGATTGGGATGCCTGTTATTCAACCATTGCATCATCAACTCGCAAAATTTCACAAGCTTCTTTTATTGAATTGGTAAACAAAGGATATATCTATCGCCGTTATGAACCGGCTTTGTATTGCACAACCTGCCGAACATCAGTAGCGCAAGCAGAACTTGATGATGCATCAATTCCATCAATGTTTAATGATATTATCTTTAAAGATGAACATGGCAACAATCTTATTATTGGCACAACTCGCCCTGAGTTATTGCCGTCATGCGTTGCAGTATTTTTCCACCCTGATGACAAGCGGTATCAGCATCTCATAGGTAAAAAAGCCATCGTTCCTCTTTTTGACTTTGAAGTTCCATTATTGCCTGATGAGCATGTTGATATCAACAAAGGAACAGGCCTTGTAATGTGCTGCACATTCGGTGATAAGACCGATATTATGTGGTATAAGAAACACAAACTTACCTATAAACAATCAATCGGCTTTGATGGCAAATTTTTAGAAAAGACTGATCAGCTGTCTGGATTAAAAGTTGCTCAAGCCCGCGAAAAAGTGCTTGAACTGTTACAACAGAAAAATTTACTCCTCAAGCAAAAACCTATTGAGCATCATGTGAGCGTGCATGAACGCTGTAAAAAAGAGATCGAATTTGTCATGTTGCCACAATGGTTTTTAAACATTTTGGAACACAAAAAAGAGCTCCTTGCCAAAGCTGATCAGATCAATTGGTATCCATCATTTATGAAATCTCGATATATCAATTGGGTTGAAAATCTTAATTGGGATTGGTGTTTATCACGCCAACGTTCATTTGGTATCCCCTTTCCTGTTTGGCACATTGAAGGAACTGATAAGTTCTTGCTTGCCCCAATGGAGAGCCTGCCTGTTGATCCACAAGAACAGGAATATCCTGGCATTGTTCCTGATGAGTTTAAAGATAAAAAACTAACTCCCGATACCGATGTGATGGATACATGGAATACCTCATCTCTAACCCCATATCTCTGCTACCAGCAGTATAGTAAAAAAGATGATTTCAATTTTAATGATCCAGAGCTTTTAGAATTCTTACCCATGAACATGAGACCTCAAGCTCATGACATTATTCGCACTTGGGCGTTTTATACCATCATAAAAGTCTGGATGCACAACAATAATATTCCTTGGGACAACATTATTATTTCTGGGCACGTTCTTGCAGATAGCAAAGAGAAACTCTCAAAATCTAAAGAACAGAAATCTTTAAGCCCTGAACATCTTCTGAGCCAATATCCTGCTGATGTGATCCGTTATTGGACAGCATCAGGCAACTTGGGCCATGATGTTGCATTTTCTGACAATCAATTAAAGATCGGCATACGATTAACCACTAAGTTGTGGAACGCATTCCGCTTTATCAATGAGCATATTAATGCAAACAATAGCCCAGAGGCGCCCGACAAGCTAGGCCTTATTAATCAATGGCTATTACATGAACTTTCTGAAACATTCAACACCTATCAGAGCTATTTTGAAAAAAATGAATTCGGTTTAGCGCTTGGATCAGTTGAGCAATTTTTCTGGAACACCTTCTGTGATAATTATCTAGAACTCATTAAAGATCAACTCTTTAACCCTGATGGCTATGACCATGATGAACTATTTGCAACAAGATGGACATTGCATCACGCAGGATTAAGAATTTTACAAATGTTTGCACCATATATGCCATTCATAACAGAAGCAATATATGGCACATTCCCTGAAGCCAAAACAATTGATTCAATTCATAAGACTAAGTTTGCCAATACGCAAAAGCTCTACGACTTTGCACAAGAAAAAGATCTTATGAAATATGTTCTTAATATCATTGGCCAAGTGCGCAAAATAAAGACTGAGCATCAGCTCTCATTAAAGACCGATCTACAGACAATGAACATTTATATACCTAACACTGAGATATTAGAGGCTCTTAAAAAACAGGAGCAATTATTAAAGGGAACAACAAGAGCTCTTGCTATCAGCTATATTAATGAAGAATGTGGCCAATCAGAACTAAAACAACAACATGACACTCTTCATGCAGATATTAAAGCATCATAGGAATAGATTATGATTCTTGTAAAAAATGAACAGAAATTTCCCATCAATATTATCAAGTTAAAACAGAATGCTCGCACCATACTGGAAGCTCTTGATTATGCCGATTTTGATTTAGGAATTCTGCTTGCAACATCAAAAGCAATGCATGAATATAATCACCAATTTCGAGAAAAAGATAGAGCGACCGATATTCTCTCATTCCCTTATCATCAGATCAAAGCGGGCGACCGCATAGAAGCCACAACTGAAGATGAGATGAACTTAGGAGACATTATCTTATGCCCTGAATATATCAATGAAGATCTACCCCGTTGGAACAGAACTTTTCAAGAGCGCGTTGACATTCTGCTTGTGCATGGCATTTGCCATCTGTTAGGGTATGATCATATTGAAGATGAGGATTATGCAGTAATGAAATTGCAGGAAGACGCTCTGCTTGCTAAAATTAATGCTTTGCAAGAATAATAGAGCTGTTATACTCAAGCTCAATGTCATAATAATGTTATAGTGTTAGAGGTTTTTAAAATGAAAATCGCAAAAAGATTTTTAATAATTGCAGTCACAATTGTCGCCAATCACATTGCGGCATCAGACAACTTTGAAAGGGTTCCTGCCCCTGAACAATTAAAAAGAGAACACATACTATCACAAACAAATTTTTATAATGCACAAGCACATACTCTTCTCAAACAGGTCGAGCGCGAAGAAGCAAAAACAAACAGAACTTTTTTTCAAAAACTACAAGAGCCTGCTGTTTTGATACAGGGCGCAGGCCTACTGCTTACCACGGTGCAGGTGCTTCCCCCTCTGATTAAAGCTTATTATGGAAATCCAAATGAAAAAGCTATGACCGATATTACAATAAGAACTGCTGAGTTCAAACTTCAACAGATGGAAAAAGAGGCCGCTCGCAAAGAGGTTATGGAGAACATGGCAATGAAGCAGTTTATGCTCAATTTAAAAAAAGAGGCCAGAAAGCTTCAAGCAATTGAACGAATCGATGAGCTACATGAAAAACAACGTAATGGCCAAACACTCTCCGAAGATGAAGAGCAAGAGCTTGCACATCAACGTGATGTTATCCGTGCATTAGCAGAACAGAATCTTCCTGCAACAGCTTAGGTTTATCGATTGATCATATTTTCCAATGGTTCGATACATCCGTCATTTCCTACCTTGATCTATATGATCTAGTATGAAATAGGCTAATTCAATAACAATGCTTCACGTATTGCCTTGGAAAATGCCGGACACTCACCATGAGCGGAAGAGGTCAATGATATTATGATCTTGCAACCTTTTTGTACACAATTAAAACACGAATCTTAAATAACCTCCATTTAATATTGATTTGATTTATTGGCATAACCTTGTAGCTCAAACTCCGCAGGAGAATGATAATCAATGGCTGA
>JAKBEL010000001.1 GCA_021833825.1 bacterium | reverse complement strand
TCTTTTAGCATGGCTAAAGCATTTAATTTAAATTCTTTATCGTAATGTCTCATGGGACTTATCCTTTATGTAGATTTTATTATTTTACCACGGATTTATCGTGTCTACAAAAAGGTAGCAGATTCATGTCAATCATTTAAAAAACTGGCCGTGCCAGCCGTAGCTCGTTAGAGCGAAGGTTGGTGTGCCCGGTAGGATTTGAACCTACGACCTACGGATTAGAAATCCGTTGCTCTATCCAACTGAGCTACGGGCACATTATTAAAAAGAAAGTTTAATTTAGTATAGCTTAAAATGAATAAATTACTAGATCTAAACTCCCCAAGGAACAAACAATTTGTCAAACTCAGATGCTATAATTTTGAGCTCATGCATCTGTTCATCGGTAATATCTTTAGTAGTCATGATTGCATCATACAGCTCTTTGTATATCGAACTGACAAAGCTCACAAACTGAGATGCATATACATGAACATCTTTCATTGCCAAATCATTTAAAAAATTCTCTTTTAACAAGAATAATATCAAGGATTGATCAACAAAATTATAGGTCACAAACTGCTTCTGCTTCATCAATTCAACAGTAAGAGCACCCCGCTGAAGCTTCATCTGAGATATTTCATCAAGCTCAGTGCCAAATTGAGCAAAACTCAAAAGTTCATGATATTGCGCTAACTCTAAGCGCAATGCTTTTGTCATTCTTTTAATCGCTTTAGTCTGAGCTGCACCACCAACACGAGAGACAGAAAGCTCAACGTTAACTGCCGGACGGACTCCTTGATTGAATAGTTTTGCATCAAGAAAAACCTGCCCATCAGTGATCGAAATTAGATTAGTTGGAATATAGGCGGTAATATCATCGCTCTGAATCTGCACAATCGGCAGTGCGGTCAATGATCCGCCACTCACTAATTTTCCAGCTCGTTCAAGTAGACGAGCATGCAGATAAAATACATCGCCAGGATACGCTTCTCGGCCAGGTGCTTGACGCATCAATAATGACATCTGCCTAAATGCTATTGCATGATTACTCAAATCATCATAGATGATAAGAACATCTTTACCCTGCTCTCTGAAATGCTCACCGATGGTGCAACCAACATAAGGAGCAAGCCATTGATTTAAAATAGCCTCACCAGCATCAGCACTGACCACAACGGTATATTTCATCGCATCATTCTCTTCAAGTAAGCGAATAATACGAGCCAGACTTGCCTGACGTTGACCAATAGAGACGTAAATACAGATCACATTTGTATCTTTTTGATGCAAGATGGTATCAAGGACAACTGAAGTTTTTCCCGTATTGCGATTACCAATAATAAGCTCTCGTTGACCCTTTCCAATAGGAACCAACGAATCGATGACCATGATACCGCTCTCTAAAGATTCATTGATTGGACTACGCTCAATAATTGAAGCAACTTCTGATTGCACTGAACGATATTCTTCTACCTTAAGTGCCCCAAATGCATCTATTGGATGGCCCACAGCATTAATAACACGACCAAGCAACACATCTCCAACTGGCGCTCTAAACTCATGACCCGTTCTTTTAACCACTTCAAGCTCTTTGACCGGAATGGTACTGTAAAGAAGAAACACAACTACAGAATCTTCATCTAAGTTAAAAACAATTCCTTGATTGCCCCCTTGAAATTCAACGCGCTCTCCATAAACCACATTTTTAAGGCCATGGACATAACACATACCATCACCAACTTGAACAACTATTCCTATCTCATCAAGCTCTGTATGTGAAATACCCTTCAGCGCGTCTTCAAACAGCGAAACTAAATCTGTGCTCTTAATTTTCATCGCATCCTTTGCCTTACTTTATAAGGGACAAACGCAAAGTTCGTATATTCTTTGCTATAGAACATTCCCATAATATCGTGCCACTTTGAGCTTTAATGCCCGCTATTAAATCTTGATTCATCCGATATGTATATATAATATCGTTACCAGTTTTACGTGCAAGAAATTGTTTTACCCTATCAATCTCATCATTACTCAATTTTGGCCAACTCTCAATTAGCACAGTCATAAGCTGCTGTTGCTGCTGATACAGATCGATAATATATTGCAATATCTCACACCATAGTGCAGCCCTCTTTTGTACAATCACAAGCTCCATAAGCCTGTTTATGGATACGGGAAGCTTAAACTGCATAAATAGATGCTCCATGATTTTTATTTTTGTCTCTTTGGCAATAGTAGGTAGAGATAAAAAATAGAGAGCTCTTTTGTGATTTAAGAAAAATGACCTTGCCTCCTTTAAAGAGATAAGCGCATCTTTTGAAATATCTTGATCAAAAGTATGTAAATAGGCCAATGCATAACGGCGCGCTAATATTTGGGCAACAGCATTCATGCATCACCTTTTTGCAATGTAGAGATTATTTTTTGAACAAAATAACTACTATCATCTGCCTCTTGATACTTCACCTTTAAATCAGATTCTACCTTCTCTAAGGCGCCTGGAGCAACTTTTTTATATATCATATCATGAATCATCCCAAGCATCTTTTGTTCATTTCTTTGCTTTAGATTGGCAAGAATCCTTTGATGCTCTTGATATTTTTCATACTCTTTTTTTTCACAGATCATTTTCCATTGATGCAATTGCTTCTCAAGTCGCTTGAGAGTCGCCTGATCATCTATTAGTAGATGATCCAAATGTGATGACTGCTGAATAACGCGATCAAGAGTATCCTGAAGCTCCTGCAGATTTTTTTGCTCTTCAGCAATCTCTTGCTTAAAAAAGGGCAATACCCATCGAACAAAAACATAACCTATTGCTGCAAAAATAATAATAAGGTCAATCCAACGAAAAATAAGAGATATTATAGCCTCATACTTCAACATGAGAGACCCCTTCTATAATAAACTCTGCTGCCTCTTCAATTAACTCTTTTATATGTTTTTGATCAATATGTGGTGCTATAGGATGACTATACTTAAAAGGCACTTTCATTGTTACAATAGATGGCCCATGCGCTTTGCTAAATGCCTTAAAGTCTTTCCACATCTGACTTTTTTCATGCTCTTTTATTGTAATTTTTTTCTGCCAATCACTAAGAGCATCAACCAGATCTGTATACTCTTTTTTCTTATAGGCAATATATTCAATAGCAGGCTTAAAATAGAGAATGCGCAATAAAGCCCATGCAATAGAAAAATTTATTACCTGAACAACAAGCGTAAGATTGATTTCCATAATATTATCTCTTACTAAAATAATCTCTTGGTAAGGGCCCCAAAATTATTACAGATTAAAATAGAGTAATCCGCCAGCAATCAATAAACAATAAATTGCAGAACTTTCCACAATCGCCATAGCAATAATCATAGTACTTTTGATCTCTCCAGAAGCTTCTGGATATTTACCTATATTCTCACAAGCTTTTGCCCCAATCATGCCCTGACCAAAAGCTGGACCAAAACTACCAATACCCATAGCTATAGCTGCTCCGATATAGGCCGCAGCCTTTGCATAAAATATTCCATCCATTGTATGCCTTTCTAATTATTCTTTTATAATAATTAACTATTAGTCTACTGCATAATTATCTTTTTTTACAACCCTATCTGCGCAGAAATACCTATTAGTGCAAAAAAACTGTAACAAATATCGAAGCTTTTGTGTTTCAAAGCAAAATAGAGTAAAGTCAAAAAGTATCATATTGATACTATAATCCAATTTTATAAATTATATAATAGAACAGTAATATGTATTTCAAAATATATCATATATGGCTACAGCAGAGCATATTTCTTGCAGCATGTCTACTAATTATACCAACAGCTGCAATAGAGTGCTCAGACGATGAGATCTTTGATTTTTTTGACGATGAACAATATTTAAATATAACAACCAATCAAACCTGCCCCTCTAATATCAAACCTGTGGACGTCTTGACCCTTCTCATCGATGACCTCAATGCACTCTGCATTTTACAACAAGACTTCTATTTACGTACCAATGAACTCAACCAAAGAAGCCTTCTTGACTATGGAATATTCTTACCTCAAAAAGAGTGTGCTCATCCCTGGGATATTGGTGCACATTTTTTCTATAACCAGACAACCCGTGATAACTTTACACGCACCAGCACTAAACTCTGCTCTTATCTTGCCATATTTGAAGAGAGCTTTATTCAGGAGATTCAACAACGTATCATAGATTTAGGAATCGAGACACCCGTTGATCTTAAAGATGCGGTTCCACTCTTTCGAGGCATGACCATTCAAGAGAGGCGAACTGGCTTTATGTTTCATGGCATGCGCCGCTGGGGATCATCAAGATTTAGATTTTGGTTTCCATTTTACTATAATGAAGCAAACTTCTTCTTAACACCTGAAGAGCTTGATGCTATAGAGGCAGATCTTGGAATAACCGATCCTGAAGAGGATACCAATTTTGCACGCAAACACCTCATTGCTGATAAGCTCGGCTTTGGTGATTTGCGACTCAATCTCGACTTTCCATTAACCCGCTTAGGTGGTATTTCGACCAAAATAGGTCTATTGGCTACCGTTCCTACTGCATGCGCAATAAAAAAAGGACTTTACGGCAACTATTTTAAAAAACTATGCCATGGCCCGGAGCTCAATTTTTGTACCTTATTTGATTTAGCAGTTCAACAGATGGATTTTGAAGCTTTACAAGAGATTGGGCAACAGTTTGCCTTTACAGCACTCAACCATTTTTCTGCAAATCTTATTGATACCAAAATGGGTAACGGAGGGCACTTTGGGCTAGGTTGTTATATACGATCAAAAACAAAGTTAAACACACTTATTAGGCGTCCATGGGCAGATCATATAAACATTATCAGTCGCATGACAGCTGAATATCTATTTTCAAAAACCGAAACACGTTATTTCATAGAGCTCTCTGACAGAGCACGATTTGCTGCATTAGGCCTCAATCGTGATCCAAAAGTGATTATCGAAGATGCCAATGATGATCCTATCTATGCAAAGAAAGTGCTCAATTTTCTTGAAAGTCAATTTATCGACCGCATATTCCCTTTTGCATTACCAGTTAAGGTCAGGCCAGGATTAATTTTTCGGTGGATCACTAAATATATGTATGAAACTCACGGATGGGGTTACTCTGTTGCCTCTGATACATGGCTCACAACAAGAGAAAAGCTTTCAAAAATTCAGATCCCACAAAACTTTCCTCAACCACTAAATAAAACCATTGCTCGCAAGCCTTTTGGCTATCAGGTGGGCATAATCGGCAATTTATTTTGGAAATTACCTCAAAATAGGATATTATCATTAAATGCAGAGTATAACTTTTCATCAACTGGAATAGGCCCTGACTACATGCTCTCTATTAACTTTGAACATCTATTTTAAATAATAAAGGATACTTTATGATTAAAAACATATTTTATAGCATAACTTGGTGCTCATTTCTGAGCTGCGCCCTTCTGGTGGGATCATCTAAGGGGCCAATTACAGGCAATATCATCTTAAGCTCACCTCTTTTGAGCACTTTTGATGGCAAATCATTTGCTGTCGGGCCAGAAAAAATCCATGCAAAGCTCATCATGAGAACCCAAATTTTACAGATGCTCTATGGTGTAGCCAAAAATGGCAAAAGGCAAGGCTTTTATTCATTCAATGGGGATCTTTATACTATCGAACAATTACATAAGCTAACTTTTAACGATCCTAGTGAAGAAAAGACACTTCTTGAACAAGTCAAAGCAGACTTTGAAATTCGTGTTCAACCATTTATTGAAATGGGCCGCAGCTTCAAACCTCAGATGCTCATCTTCATCGGTGAATCATTACGCCTTCATAAACGGAACCATCCCAGCAATATTCTACTGCGCTGGGCAGAGACTGATGGCAACAATGATATGGAAGCATTCTATAGCTATGTGAATTCATTTAAAGATCTCTCAGAATTTTTATATGATCTTCTAAATTTCCTTGACGATATGATCAGCAGTTGCCCAAAAGCAAGACAGCAATTTATTGATACCTTAAAGACCGACAAAGAAAAAAAGGTCTATGAACAACAATTTCAAAAACTCTTTGAACAACAAAAGACAAAAATAAATAGACTTTATGAGCATTGATACAGCAAAGCCTTCAATCATTCAAGAAGAGTTGACAGGAACTATAGAGAAGTTCATTTATCAGAATAACGAAAACGGATTTACCGTTTTCGTTATTTCTTTACGACAAAATCAATCAACAATTGTTAAAGGATTTTTGCCCGCTATTCAGCCAGGACAGGAGGTAACACTACGCGGTTCTTGGGTTATGCATCAAAAATTCGGAAGACAATTTGAAGCCTCTTCATGCGTTGCAACATTGCCAACCAGCATTGTTGGCCTTAAAAGTTATTTAGGATCTGGCCTTATTAAAGGCATTGGAAAGGTATATGCCGAAAAACTTGTTTCACAATTTGGCGCACAAACACTTGAGATTATAGATAAGCATCCCGAAAAATTACATACTGTGCCTGGCATTGGCCCTAAACGGATAGAATCTATTATCCGAGCATGGCAAGATCAAAAAGAGATATCCAATGTCATGGTTTTTTTGCAAGATAAAGGAATCTCAACAACTTATGCAACTAAAATTTACAAAAAATATGGCCATGAATCGATCGCTCTAGTAACTGAAAACCCATACCGATTAGCAGAAGATATTTGGGGAATAGGATTTAAAATAGCTGATAGCATCGCACAGAGTTTAGGCTTTGAACACCATTCGGTAAAGCGTGTTAGAGCTGGAATCCTCTTTGCACTTAATGAACATATCTCACAAGGGCATCTTTATAGTGAACTTCAAGATTTGAAAGAGAAAACAGTTGCATTGCTTGAGCTTGATAATGACAAAAGCGCTCCACTATTAAAAACTGCGTTTCATGATCTTTATGATATGGATAAAATAAAAATTATATCAAAAGATAACCTCCACTTCATTACGCATACACAACATTATTTCACTGAATATGGAACTGCACAAAAAGTAAAAAAACTTCTTGAGTATCCTTCAAACTTACACTTCGATATTACAGAAGTTAGAAATTACATAGAAAATCCAAAAAATAATGAGATAGCATTAAATGAGAAGCAGATCGATGGCATTATTACCTGTCTAAAACATAAAGTCTCAATTGTGACTGGTGGACCTGGAACGGGAAAAACAACGCTCATCAAAAAATGTATAGAGATTTTGGATAATCATAAAGTAAGTTATAAATTGGCCGCACCAACTGGCCGTGCTGCAAAGAGAATGAGCGAAAGTACAGGCAAGCAGGCAACAACTATTCATCGCCTACTTGAATTTGATCCAAATAGTTTCGGTTTTACACGCAATGAGAATAATGCACTGGCGGTCGACTATCTCATTGTTGATGAAGCATCTATGCTCGATATCTTTCTTATATATGCAATATTAAAAGCGTTGCCACATTCAGCCCATGTTCTTTTTATAGGAGACGTTGATCAACTACCGTCTGTTGGCCCTGGCAATGTACTTAACGATCTGCTTGAGAGCAATAGAGTTGCGCATATACGACTCACAGAGATTTTCAGACAAGCACAGAACAGCATGATCATTATCAATGCTCACCGTATCAATCGTGGCGAATTTCCTATTGCACCAGTTGAAGGAGCAAAAAAAGATTTTATTTTTATTAATGAGGATGATCCTGCGCATCTTGCTGGACATCTTGAACATATTTATAGCAAAGGGCTTACTCGCTTTGGAATTCACCATGGCAATGCTATTACACTCGTTCCCATGAATCGTGGTATTGCCGGCACACAAAAGATAAATGTTGATATTCAAAGCATGCTAAATGGTTCTCCAACAGAGCTGAAAGTTACCTATCATGGTTATCAATTTAAAATAAAAGATCGTGTCATGCAGATAAGAAACAATTATACAAAATTGGTTTTCAATGGTGACATCGGCATTATCACTAATATCGACAAAACAGATCAAGTAATGCATGTATCATTTTTAGATCGTATTGTAGAATATGAATTTAGTGAACTTGATGAACTTGTTCTTGCCTATGCAATATCAATTCACAAAAGCCAAGGTTCAGAATTTGACGCTGCTATTATTCCTATATTTATGCAACATTATATGTTACTCCGAAGAAATTTAATATATACTGCCATCACTCGAGCAAAAAAATTATGCATTTTTATTGGCCAACCAAAAGCGATCGGTATGGCTATTAACAACACCAAAGATATTAAACGTATAACATTCTTACAAGATTATTTATCGAGCGAATTGCAATGTCGTTAAAAAGAGCGATCGTAATATATTCTTTATTACATATTTTATGCATATCGGGCAAACATAAACCTATTGTTATTATGCTCGATCCAGCAGGCGACCTGAGAGATTCAGGGCGCCTGATTAAAGATCAATATGAACGAACTATTACCATAAAATATACTCAAGCAATAAAACAAGAGCTTGAAAAAGGAACATCCAAGTTCCTCATTTTACTCAGCAGAATTCCAGGCCAGCAGATTGAACAGATTGAAAAAGCTCAATGTGCTAATCAATTGAACATTGATCTATTCATACGATTCCAAGTCTATCAAACAGAAAAACTCAGACCGCAAATGCACTTTTTTTATTATAAAGCTGAATCATGGAATCACTCAACAACAACAACATTCGTTCCTTTTGAAAAAGCACACATTGCCAGCAGCACAAAGACAGATCACTTTGCTCGTCATTTTAAAAAAAGTTTATCTGATAACATGTTCGATCGTTATTATGATCTTCATGACCCCATAGGAATTCCATGTAAATCATTAAAGGGAATTATTGCTCCTGGAGTATGTATTGAGATTGGATTGAAAGACCCAGACCATTGGTCAGAGTGCGTAAAACCTATTGCAGAATCATTAGAGAAAATATGCTTATATCTAAACGACATGTAAAAACAATCTTTATATACAGCATTCTTAGTGCATGCCTCTTTTTTATTATACAACAAGAATGGCTCATCTGGCTCGGTCCGCAATTCAAAAAAACTACATTCTCATCTACAAAGACCCACAAAGAGATTCATCTCTATTATTGGAAACATGACCAATGGCAAGATGATACTATTCAAAGTATATGGGTTAATAACAGCCAACAGAACATTCATTATATTACCAACCACCTATTGACTCTTTTATATGAAGAGGGCATCATATCACAAATCATCACTGCAGAGACTGTTATTATTAATCAATCTGAATCGGAAGCCTTTATATCATTTGATAGAAAACCTTTTAAAAAAAATAGTCCAATTATTACAAAGACTCACCTGTTAGAGGCATTATGCAAAACTATTGCACCATTATATCCATTACAAAAAATCCATTTTTTTGTAAAACATAAGCCATTAGAAGATCCCCATATCGATTGCTCTATTGGTTGGCCAGTATAAAAAGTTCCCCCAAAAGATTAAAATTTTTTGAGAGATATAATCTTCAACATTCTAGATAAGAATCATTGAATTTTAGATGTATCAGTTATAAAGTTCTGATCTTATCCCAATATTTGCTCTGATCGATTAATATCATCACATTCATTGTGACATGGATTACATGAATTCTTAAGATTAAATTCAAGTAACCATCTAAATAAAAATGCGCCTATAACAAATGTTAACCATTTAACATTGTTGGCCACATTAACTCTATCGACCATATACGGATTATCTTTATATATTTTCGTTAAATGATGTAAAGAAAAAAATGTTATAAAACAAGGTATGATTGCCACAATCTTAGCTATTGCTGAACTATTTTTAATCTTTTGAACAAATCCCGTTTGGACGCAAATATCTTCTGCATTCAACGTACTTATACCAAATAGTCCTATTAATACTAATTTCTTAAACATATTTTATCCTTTGATACACTATACAGGTCCAGTCACGATTGCAGTTACAGTTGCTACATATGGAGCAATTGTATCTGCACAGGCAAAACTATACTCAACCACTTTAGGCAAGATAGGATCAATTACAGTTTTCTGATAAGCATCTCCCATTAGAGGACCACCTTTAGCATGGGCAATGGCCTTACCAGTATATAAAAATGCTGCAGTAGGAAGAATGACTATAGCAGGTGCAACTTTAGTTGCTGCATATGAAGCCAAAACCCCCATCAATCCGCCCCCTCTAAGCCTTCCTTTGATATCCATAAAATATTGCCCATCAGAACATTCATTGATATCTAAGTAAGCATTACCAGAATTAAGAACAGCAGCAAGTTTAGTAGGATCCATTGATCTTACCTGTTTACTTACCATATAGTTTGGTATATCGGCATTAAACTGCTTAGTAGATATATTGTAATGAGATGGAAACTTTTGAATAATTAAATCACCAGCGTTAATAGCCGAAAAACATGACATTAAAATAATGAGTAATCGTTTCACAATTCAATTCCTTCTTGAGAAAATATATTTTGTATAATACGTTGTCTTAATCAATTTCTTAATGCAAAGATTGCTATTTATGCCATATCAGCCCTTTCAGTTACATAGTCGTATTTTAGCTTCAATGCTACACTCCTATGCTTCTGAAATTGATTTCATAAGAAGCTATACTGCTTATGAAATCAATAGCCCACACTCTCACATATTTGTTTGGAACTGATGTTATACAAGAATTGCTTCTACAGGAGATAACGAGATATGTCTGATAATACAATTTTCAAGATATAAATGTATTATAGATAGATCGTCTTTTTTGCTGTAATAAAATGCACTAACTTGTCTTAAACACTTATTTCCGTCGTCGCTTTATATAGCTATGCCGGACTATTGAAAGAACCTTGCTTAAATGTTCTTTAAATTGGTTTCTACTTTACAGTATGATAAACCATAAATCAAATTTTTTTGAAAAAACATATTATGAAATGCAAAGCCTGTCGACAATAAACTACTTTTTAATGCCTTTAGCAGCCGAATCTATAAGCATTGTTCAAATAATTTAGACTAAGATTATGTTTAAACAGTCTATAATCGTAAAAAGATGTCTCTTGCACAACTGGCGCTGACAAAAGAGATTGCTCTGAATCAAACATGTGTGGCAAAACACAATTTTTCTTTATACTTTCAATGTTTTTATTAATCGTATTTAACCTTTCTGAAAGTTTAATAACCTTTTCCTGAAGATCTTTGCTAGTCAACTGCCCGCCAACCAAAAACCGTGATGGATCCTGCTGAAATCCAGTTAACTTTCTTACATCTTGATAATATAGAGTGATTGTCCATTCAGAGAGCTCTGCTGCTGTTTTTATAATCACAAAAGCATCATTAAAAAACTGATATAGTCCCTTATATCTATTGGTAGGGCTGGAAACCGTAAGCCAAGCTGTATTAGGATCTTTTGATCGTAGAGCTAAACCTTTAGAACTTATAAGCTCTTTATCTGGGCTCTCAATATAAATCGATGATGCAACATAGGGAATTATTGATGTTTTTTTATAGCTTCTCTCTGACAATAATAACGAAGAATCTGCATACATATCAAAAAAATAGGGAATATCAGCCTCTTGAAATTCAAGCGATTCTGGTGCAAAGTAAGAGATTCTGACCAACTTTTTATCATCCCTCTCTCTTTGATCAGGCGCTATAAGATAGAGAGCCAATGGCAGACTGCTAAAAAATGTTCGCAAAAGGTCTGACAATTGATCAATAGATGCTTTATCGACACGATTATCAAATTTCTTCAACAAATTAAGATCTATCCAATGCTCTTTATCCTCTTTATATCCCTTTATGTAGATAACATTTCGTGGATTTTGATGCATCAAATAGAGAACAATTGTCAATGTCTCCAAAGCGTAAGATGATCTCTCAATAAGATTTCCATTAAATATAAAATAGGTTGTTTTTGATAAAACTTTCAATTGATCATTAATCAAGCCCATCTCTTTTAATTGTTGCAAATCCCGTATTAAAGAATGAAATGCCCCATCTAATTCACCCCAGACAACAAGAGAACTCTCTGGACTTGGCAATATTTTTTGAATAAATCGTCCCTTAGGATAATCAAGCTCTCTTTGGTAACCAATCTCTTTTAGAAGTTTCTCTAATGTCTGAACAGAAATTAAGGAGTCTCGCTTAAAACCCAAGCTCTCTATAATATTTTTTTTTATCGACATGAACCATGAAGTATAGGTTACATTTTTAGCAATATCTACCTCATGGATATTTTCAGGAACAGCGTGCGAATATCTTACTAGATCAGCTAAAGCTATAAATGCATAACCATTTGATGATTTCAATAGCGATATTAGAATAAATAGAAAATAGAGCACAAATTTATCATTATTATACATCATATTATTCTCCATTTTATCTCTCTATAGATTCTGATTTAGAAACTATATCAACCCTCTGTTCAATCCAATTATCATCCCCAGTATCAATCCATATTACATGAGATAACTGTCTTTTTTGTGGATCAAAATTAAATGTTAACCCCTTAAATATATAATCATGAATCGATTCAAATTTTTCAACAAACCTATCTTTAGTAAATGGTCTTTTTATATTTTTTAGAATGTCTAAAAATAGTAGTCCTTGCAAATAACCCATCAATGAGGTTGCATCAATCGGCACATTCTGTGCATGAGCAAACTCTCTGAACTCCTGAGCTAAAGAAGTTTCACTTGTTTTAGGATTAGGAACCAGTTGAGGAATAATAACAGTAAGAGCCTGCTCCTGTAAAAAATTGGCAAATGAACGATCTCCTAATCTATTATTTCCTATAAAAAGCTTATTACGCAAAAATTTCGCTCCCAACTGACGTATTAAAATTTGCGTAATAGTGGGTAATGAAAAGAGAACAATAACATCTGGCTTAAAATCTCTTATCTGATTTACTTGTTCTAAAATATCTGCTGTCATTGGATCATAAGGTATTTCAATAACCTGCTTACCTTCAACATTATTTAACGCCTGCTTAGCGCCAGCCAAAAGCTCTAATCCATATCCATCATTCTGATACAAAATTGCAAATCGCTCATAATTTGCTTTTGACAGAGCGTATCGCGTCACTGCATATCCTTCATCTTTATAAGATGGGCCAAAATGAAGAACATATCGTAACTCTGGATCTCTAAAAGCACCTGTATTAGGAAAGATTGCTAATACCTTTTGCTCCTTTACCAGATCAAGATAAGCTTCAAGATTAGCGGTTCCATTAGAACCTAATGTCATATCAGCATGGAAATCATTTAGAAGAGTCTCGATATTAACTCTGGTCAATTTAGGATCATACGCATCATTTAAAAAAATCAATTGTATCTGTGTATCATCAATTCCACCACTACTATTTGCATTATCTATAGCTAATAATAATCCTTTTTTCAAAAGCTTTGACCAGCCTTTTAAAGATTTAGAGAAATCGGTAGAAGTTCCAACAGGCAGGACATTTTGCTGCTTTTGGGGTTGATCTGAAGTCTTTTTTGAAGATACTAATTCAACAGAACTCTTCTCTACAACATTACAGTTTTTTTTATATTCTTCTTCAATCGCTTGAGCATGCTGAATCTCGTGTTTTAAATATTCAATTCGATCATTTTGGTTCAATGAATAGAGTTCTTGACCAGATAAAATATTAAAAACTCGGGTCTTTATAAATCCATTCATTACATTAAGATCTTGTGCAAAAAGACCCACTTGCCAATTCATAAAATATGTTCCTGTAGTCAAAACAACAAAGCTATCATAATGAAAATTGAATCTAGTTTTAAAATATTCAACAGGGCTAGAAAAGAGATCCCAAACCTTCTTATCATCATCATGCTGAGCATAATGCAATCTATTTAATTGATCTGTCGATTGTGAAACAGTATATAATTCTATAAATGATTTTAACGTTATTTTTTCAGAAGAGGTCTCTATATCCTTTATTTTAAGGCTCTCATTGGTGCGGTCTTCAAAAAAATATTTCCATAACTCCTCTTGCAATTTAGAATGCTTGGCAGAATCAGAAATGCGAAGAATATCTCCATCTGATGAGATTAAATAAAGAGCTAATGGTAATGTATTTGAGAATCGCTCTATATTCTTTTCAATAGATACAGATGATATATTAAATCGTTCTTGCAGTTCATTTTTTATATTATAAAGACCCAGCAGGTCATCCCCCTTTCTTCGCAACAAAAAGACTTGATCTGGATTGCGCTCTAAGAGCGTCAACAAGAGATAAAATGTCTCTATTCCATAAGGAGAATAAGAGGTTATATTGCCGGAAAAAACAAAATTGCTCATAGGATTGATAATCTTGAGATCATTATCAATAATCTTCTTTGATTGTAAATCTTGCAAAGCTCTTACCAATGAATGAAATGCACCATATAATGGACCCCAAATATACCAGTCAATCTGATCTTTAATGAAAAATTTTTGTACAAATTCATCAAAATATCCAGTCAGCTCTCGCTGATTAATCAAGTAGTGCAATCTCTTTGAAAAATGATCTATATCTACATCTTTTTTAAATCCGAAAAATGTGAGCATTCGCATGAAATAGCTCGATCTATAGGATTTATTAAATGCACTAAATTCAGGAAAACCTTTATCAGATAAAGAATAAGAAGGAGACTCGGGTAGACTATTTGCATATTCTATAATATCTGACAAACGATCAAAGGTATAAACAGCTCCTAAAAAAGAATGTATAAAAAAAGTAAAATATATAACATAATAATTCATAACAACCAACCTAACTTAAAATGAGCGCGCTTCTATTGCTTGTGAACTATTTGTCTGATGGCGCTATCTTGTCAACTGTATCCCCATAATTCACTTGAACATTATCTTCAGAGGTTCTAATAGCATCTTTATAATCAATAGGCTTTAAAGCAATTTGAATCCATTTTTCATTAAACCCTTCAGATATCCATAAATTGGTGGATAAACAGTTGCGCTCTATATCAAAATTAAGATGAAGCCCTTTAAAATCAAAATTTTTCATAGCTCTTATAAAATTGATAATTTTATCCTGCGTCAAAGGAGGTTTTATCTGCTCCAAAATATAGAGTGTCAAAGAGGCCATCAAATAACCTTCAAATGAAATTGTATCTACTATAATATTGTTCTTTTTTGCCTTATTACGAAATTCTACTGCAAGCTCAAGATCACTACTTAAAGGATTCGGCACGACATTAGCAACATAAAAATCAAGACCCTTCAATTGCATAAAAGTTCTAAATGATGCCTCTCCAAAATTATTTGAAGTACCATAGATATTCTTACCAATAAAAAAATTTGTCCCTAACTGCCTGATCAGATTCTCTGTTGCAACGGTAGTACTTATAAATGCAATCGAATCTGGATCAAAATCTTTTATTTTTTTTACCTGCTCAGCAAAATCAAGATCGCTTCTCTCGTAAAATATTTCTAAATAATGTGCAATATTCAATCTTTTCAATGTCGCAATTATTGCAGCTTTTGGCTGTTCTCCATATGAATCATGCTGATAAAAAATAAGAAATTTTTTAGCATTCTTATTTGCAACCAAATATTCAGTTAATGCCTGAAGTTCATCTGTATATGATGGCCTAAAATTAATAATATTTTTCAACTCTTGCGATCTAAAAATATAGCCTCCCGTAACTGGAAATAAAACCAAAACTTGCCCCTGCTTAATTAAATCAAGATAACTCTCCAGAGTTGGACTTCCAATCGGGCTTAACATTAGATCGGTATGAAATTCATTAAGAAATTTCAAAATATTATCTCTTGCTATATTAGGCGTATATTGATCATCCAAGAACACAAGTTGTATCTGTTTTCCATTAATCCCACCCGCCTCATTACTATCATTAATTTTTGTCATAAGCCCAGCCTGTAGACTCATACTTTGACTACGAACAGCCTTTGACAGATCTAATGTACAACCAAATACTATCATATCATCATGTACCGCAGCCAACTCTTTTTCTTGAAAAGACTCGGTTGCCGACAATGATGGGGATGTGATCTCCTCGTCTCTTTTTTGACACTCCTTTTCAAGCTCTTTTGCCCTCTGCTCTAATTGAATAACCTCCTGTTTTAAATACTCTTTATCTTTACTATCAAAAATATCTAATCGCTTTCCATAGAGCAAATCACCCTTGATAAGACTATATGTAGAAGGAGGTTCAAAGTGTTCTGATTTTAATGCATCATGATAATAAAATGTTATGTTCCAATTTTCTATAAATGGAGCTGTCTCAATAATCGCAAATGCATCATTTAAAAAGCCATTTAATATGCGATTCGATGCAGATGGACTTGAAAATATAGTCCAGATTGATCTCTCCCGATTCCAATGTCGCTTAAATCCTATTTTTTTATAAAGATCATCAACAGTTATATTTGCAAGAATATCTATAGACGAAGTCTCTTTAGGTAAATTATCGATGCTAATAGCCCATGGCTCAGCTCTATTTGTTAAAAACCTAGAACTTTGATGATCATATAGAGGCAAGCTTGTAGTCTTTGCATCAATACGAATGCCTTTCCCATCATTTTGCATAACATAAAGAGCTGATGGTAATGTATTAAAAAGCTTTCGCAATAAACTCTCAACAGTTTGAGCTTCTGCATCAGAGAATAAAACTCTAATCTGATGCATTAACTCAGAATCTGCTAACTGTCCATCTTGCTCTTTAAACCCTTTAATATATATAACCTGTGATGGATTCTTTTTTATCAGTTGTAGAACAATAAAAAGCGTCTCAAGATTATAAGGAGAGCCGTTAATAACATTCCCATTAAATACTATATAATTTCCCTGGGCAACCTTTAGATTTTCTGACAAAATACCCAATTGGACGAGCTTTTTTAGATCTCTAATACTTGAATGCAAAGCTCCTTGTAGATCACCAAAAATAACAATCTGTTCATCAGACCCTGGAAAGACTTTCTGCACAATCTCTCCGACAAAACCGGATGGTTCTCTTTGTAAAACAATCTCTTCAAGCAATTGCTTAAAAAGTTCTATGGTATATGGAAATTTTTTAATACCAAGAGCATTGAGAACTCTGGCATATATCGAAGGCTTTTGTGAAAGGTATAAACTATCAAATACAGGTTTATGCCAATTGCCATTATCAATATCTGGATATTCCAGTAGCCATGACACATAAGAGTCCATAGCAGAGAGAAAGCTCGCTCTAATCTCAGTACAGATTAATGTTATAACTAATATAAAACAATATTTTTGATACATCTTCATCGGCTATTCTTAGTACTTAATTTATTACACTATTATTTTAGTTTTTCCTCTTTTTTTTCCTTCTTCTCCATGCCAGAATCAAGATCACATACCTTTAAAATCTTCTCTATCTCATGCTCTGCTCTATGCATTCGCCTTTCTAGCGATAGAAGATCTTCTGATTCATCTTTTTTATCCACCCCATCAATCTCTTTTAATCCATTTATTAGATTATAAGTTGCCACTTTCTTAAATCCTAACATCTCTCTTACATCCTGGTTATAAAGAGAAATCTTCCACTGATCGAATGTTTTTCCTATCTCTAATAATGTAAAAACATCATAATAAAAATCTTGTAAATACCGATACGTATCGGTCGGACTTGAAAAAACAACCCAAGATGTAGAGCCTTTATCTGCTTCAAGCTGTGAAAGACCTAATGTTGAATGATAACTCGTTAAATGATACTCTCCCTTAACAATCGCTTTTATATTAATTTTTTTTCCACTAGCGGCACCTTTATTGAGTATTTTTAAAATGTATGGCTCTTTACCTATATTATTCAAATATAGGCCCGATGCTGCCTCATCTAAATCTTTATAATCTCTTCCAAAATAAGATATACGAACAACATCAAGACCATCTTGTCCTTCTTGCCCAATAAGATAAAGAGCTAAAGGCAATGTATCAAAAAAACGATCCATCTCTTCTGACAATGGTATTTTTCCACTCAATTCAAAACGTTCTCTTGGGGATAAAGACACTCTAAACACTAAATCTCTTTTTAGACTAAAATCTTTCCAATGCCCCCGATCTTCATGCTGACCACGCAGATAAAAGACTCTACCGGAATTATTTTCCATAAGACGCATAATAATGGTCAAAACTTCAAGTGAATAGGCTGACTGATCAATCGCATTTCCATTAAATACAAAACAATAATTCTGTTTTACAATACGAAGGTCATCGCTTAAAACACCCAAAGACTTCATCTCATTAAGAGCTCTTACCAATGAATGATATGCTCCTTGAAGATCTGTCCAGATAACAAAGACCATTCCAGGATCAGGTTTCATAGCTATAACAGATCTACCAACATATCCATCATTTTCTCTAGATGCTATTGTTTTAAATAAGAGATCTTTAAATCCTTCAATATGCCACAAAGGCCAAGATTTTATATGTAACTTAAAAAGCACTTCATCCCACCATGAAGGAATTCTCTTTTTAATAAATTTTGTAAAATCTGGATTTACCCAATCTTTATTATCTGGTACAGGATGCTCATCTGCATTGCGTGCATCTTCATTAATTTCTGCTAATGACATAAATATAGGTTTATAACCATATAATGTCTGACCAAATAAACCTATTAAAATGGTTAATAAAATCTTTCTCATTATACAACAATCCATTTATATAAAAGGTAGTACCAAATAAAAACAAGAGCCACCAAGCATAAAATATATATCACTCCACGCACTACAATCCAAAATGATCTATTCTCTCCATGCAAAAATAAAATATTTAACAAGAATCCTGTAGTTGCAAGCCCTAAAAACAGAATAAATGTTAAATCACTAAATAAAAAATATCCTGTATGTGGAGACATCCCTTGAATGACAAAATTATACGAAAGAATTGCAGTAACACTCCCCAATGATAAAGAAAATATGAGATTCGGCTCACGAAAAGCAAAAGAGAAAAAACCCAAAAAAAACATTAAAAACAATGGTAAAAAAATTAAAAATATATGCTGAGCACCTGAACGAGAAAAATCTAATGAGAATAGAACACATGGATTTAAAACAACCTTCTTTATATCATTTTCATCTAAATAAGATTCAGAATAACCCGCCACAACATTTTTACCAACCATCTTCCAACCAGCAACAAAAGCACCTTCAGAAATAATAAATCCAGAAATATATGACCGATAAATTATCTCACTTGGTGAAACAAATTTATTCGTTAATGTTAAATAGATACGATGATCATCCCATGGAAAATATTGAAATGCCAATGTGCTACTGAATTTTACCGTCACATTATATTGAGCAAAAAATTTATCATCAATAATTTTGGTGTTAGAGATACTTTTATTTATTATCTCACCCTTATCAAATGAAAATTTTTCAATAGTTTCAAGTGAAACTAAGGCAGAATCAAATTCAAACCAAACAATAGCATCAACAACAAAGTCATTATTTACCGGATCAAATTTGGGAAAATTAATAATACTCATTCCCACAGTAACCTCTGTTGCGCTTCCACCCCATTCTTTAATCTGTTTAGGCGTTACTGAAAAGACTGGAGGGACCGGCTCAAGAGTAATAAAGCGATAAAATGGAATAACTGATAATAATAAGACAAAAATCGTTACAATAACCAGGCCACCAACTTGATATATTGGTGATACAATGCGCTCAAAAAAATTTACCCAGTCAAATTTAATCATATCTATCCCTCTCCCCAGAGTTCACACATCTATAATGATATAGGGCTCTCAAGAAAGTCAATAATAGACCATCTGAAATACTAAGAACTTAGCTCCATCTTAAGATAAAATTTATTTGATGTTGGTTTAAACAAAATGAGTTCACAGAACCCACTTCATTCTGCTATATCATCTGCATTAATATCTAGTGGAACAGGAACCTGCTCTTTAAAATATGTTGGAGGATAATTGACCATAAGACGTATTGGTAGTGCAAATTCAATATTCTGTTGTTTGAATATTTTCACAATCTGAAGCCTAATGCTACTGGCAATATCCCATTGATCCAAAGTATAATTTGAACTAATAAAACCACGCAATAAAAATTCATAGCCATTTGGACCAAATTCATGTAGTCGCACAATCGGTTTAGGATTTTTAAGCACATAGGGACTACTATCTAAAATACGTTCAAAAATCTCTTTTACTTTCAGAGGGTCCTCTTTATATGAGACCATTACATGAATATCATTAAAGGCAATAAAACCACGTATATAATTCCAGTTAACTATAGTATGATTAACCGCATATGAATTAGGAACAATGATCATCGTGCTATTTTTTCGTCTTAATACAACTGAGCGTGGAGTAATTTTACGCACGACACCTGTCGCCTCATCATCAATACGTATATAATCACCTATTTTAATAGGGCGCTGCACTAGAATAATAAAATAGGCAAAAAAATCTGCTGCAGGATCTTTAATAATAATACCGATACCGACAAGTAATGCAGTAATCATATAGTTAATCTGTGTACTCAATCCAATAGCATTGAGCCCAAGCATGATAGCAATTAAATAGATCACATAACGCATTAAACTGTTGACTGTATTTTGCACTCCTGAATCAACAAGAAGAACATCAAAGATACGGCTTAAAACAAATTTCCTGATTGCGGTTGCAACCAAAAAACCTCCTAAAATAAAGAGCATAAACTGTATAACAACATATACAGAGAGCGGGCTCTGTGTATCCTGAAATAAGACCGGCGTCTGTAACCACTCAATAATATCGCCCATCTCTTTTATATTTTTTAATCGCTCTGGCCATTGCCAGATCTTTGCAATAATAATTGCACCTATAAACATAAAACTGAATAATATACAGATAATGGAGACTCCATACCAGGTTTTGGCAACAGGAAACCTCTCTTTGACCCCATCTTGATCCGTTTGAAAAAATAATGCTGAAGACCAAGATTTTACAAGCCCGTGCAACCAAAAAAGCACTCCTATAAGAATAAAAGTATAGATCATGCGGGAGAGCACAAATAGAACAAGGCGACCAAACCCAACATATGGGTTCATCATAACAATAATTGCAATTAAGACTAATAATATTCCATAATAATAATGATCTACAATATCACGAATCCAGATCCAAACATCATTTGTTCTAGGCAAAATATTAAGAACTAATTCTTTGGTCAGCAAAAATATAATAGATACCTGTAACATAATAATATTAAGAGCTTTTAAAATATTTGGCAGCTCAGATTTAGGATAATTTGCCAATATAAATGCTTCTCTAAAGAAAAAAATAACAACAGTAACATATAATAATGTCGAGACACAAAGAACAAACCTACGTTGATATTCTTTACTAATAAGAACATATTCATACTCAATATTAATTAATAAAAAGTATCTCATAAATCGATGTGCCAAGAAAAGGAGAAGCGGAATAGAGAGCAGATAAAAAATTATATAAGGATATGGATCTGGAATCTTATATCTATTAAGAAAGATAAAACATGAGATCCATACCACAATAACAACAAAATAGGTTCCTAAAAAAGAGGTTACCAACTGTGCAAGAATCCCCAAAAGGTTCATTCGTCTCTCTTTTTTTGCATGCCCAATAATTCTATATACCCATGGCAGCATCATATACACAAATATAAGAAACAGAATCCATATAATAAGAGTGAGAATAAAATTAATAAAGGTATATCTTTTATGAAAGACCGCCTTCACTTTATAAACAAGGGTAGGCAAATCAAAATGAAGAATATATGAACGCACATCTCTAATGAACGTCTCTATATTAGGAACAGCTGACACAATTCCCTGCCATGATATAGCATCTTCAGGCCTATCCCAGATAATATTTCGAGACGAAGCTCGTAATTCTTCTATAGTAAAGCGTATCTGTTGTTCTGTTTTTATCAATTTCAGAACTGTATCATTATAAATATTCTGAATAGCATTTAAGACCTTGATCTCTTTTTTAATCAACTCTTCAGCTGTATTTAATAACTCTCTTGCTGTACTGTATTCACTGGCCGATCCTTTAAACAACCTATCTTTCTGACCCAATAATTCTTGCCTCTTTTCACCAATATTTTCAATAGCTTTTTTTGCTACGGCAAGTTGACTCTCTATAGTACTCTTTTTGTTCTCAAGCTGCGAAAGATTTGCTTTAATATCAGATAGTCGCACTTCATAGCGTTTTATCTCTTCAAAAATCTTCTCTTCTGATGGAAACTTACCTGTATATATTTTGTAAAAAGACATCTTAATGTCATTTGCTATACGCTCAAGAAAAAGAGTCTGATCTTGCAACGCAATTTGAGCTTCAAGCTCTTCTAGCTCTAACCGCTCAACAATGAGCAACGCATTCGCTTTTGCAACAATAAAAAAAGCGATATATGAATCAACTGTACCCTTAGAGACAACAAGCCATTCATTAAGATCTTCTGCTATTGGCACATTATATTGTTTACTTAACAATTCAAGATCATTTTTTGTTTGAGCTATCTGGTGCTTTAAATCCTCTTTTTTTGGCTCATACATATCAATTTTAAGTGCATTTAATTCTTGCCGCTTTCTCTCAAGCTCATCTTTTGCAAAAGCAAGATCAGCTTCACTGATCCTAATAGATGATTGCTTTATTCTAAGAAAGACCTCCTGTAGAATCTGCAATTGTAGCTTTTCTACCTCAATTTTTAAACGTATTTTTCTAAGGCGCAATTCCAAAATTTGCAATTGCAAATCATCAATATCTCGCTTTCTTCCTAACAGTAGATATTCTAAATTTGTAAGCTCTCTCTTCTGTTTTTCACTTAAATCAAATGAACTACTTAACGGATCATCAATAGCTTTTTGCTCATCCTTCTTCTCTTTATACTGTTGCATAAGCGCAGCTGCCGCCTGCTCTCTGCTCTTGATTTCAGTTAAAGTATGTGCATCTTGTTGCTGCAAAAGATCTATTGATGCCTTTTTTGACTCAATCTTTTCTTTAATCTGACGCAGATCCTCAAATGAAAATGCTACACGATTAAGAGTGCCCAGTTCACTATAGTATTGCTTAAGTTCAGGGTCTTTTAGATAATCTTCAAGCTGGTGAGCATACTCATTACTTGCAATAACAAATCGCTCAATAACTTGACTTAAATCTCTAAGGGCTTGGTAATCATCATTAAGAAATACCAATTTTTTCGAAAAAAAATCATTGTCAGGCTCTAATTTAAGACTCTCTTTTGTTTGCAAAATCTCATTTTTGATAGTCTCAAGGCTCTGATCAATCTTCTCTTTCTGATATTTAGTATTTTTTTTGAAATCTTCAAATCGCTTATTTAAATCATCAAGCTCTTTCTGCTTAGCTTCAGGCTTTGAAATAAAAAAGGGAGTACCCATTGTGGGCAATAGACTATTTGTAACAGCAGATGGCTGAACAACCGTTCCGTAACATAACATTAAACATATTAACCGTAATACCATCGTTAAATCTCATCTAAAAAATGGATTGTTTTTAATTTTTGTACATCAATGTGCATACTTATACATTGATATAACCATCTAGAAATATTTTTTTCAATGTTTATATCAATATCCCTATCAATCATATCATGTAATGGCTGTTGTTCAAGTTCATACATATAAGTATTATAGAAAAATTCATCTTGAGCATATAACCCAAGAAGCACATATAACAGACATAAAAACAATCTCTTTTGCTTATTTGTAATCACAGTCTGATTAAAAATGAATATAATCAGATCATAAACGCGCTCAGCATGAGCACCCTCTGGAATAAAATGATAACATAATTCTAACACATGATGTAAAAAGAGCATATCTTGTGAAGCCAATCTTAAAGGCATATCAATAAACTCAACATCTTTAATAAAATAGTGCCCTCTAGATGCCTTTATGGCGTAAGAGAGAACGGCACCAGCACTCAATCGTTCATACGTTAAAATACCTGTTATATGACCCAGTGAGCGATCAAGCAAAGAGACTTTATGTCTATAAGGGGCAAAATGTTTAAGTACTATTCCAGTATATATCTTCATACATCAAAGCTTAACGTGTTACAGCTCATGATACTAGAAAATCTTGAAAGAAGCCTTTAAAAATCTAAAGCTCTTTTCAATAAACAGAAAAACCTGCTTCCCGAAGCTCTTTGCGTATCTCTTCAGTCTTGTCTAAGGTTACAGCGATTAACGTTTGTATTATTTTCCCTTTTTCTTCTGTTTTTTCTGGTTCGCGCCTTATTTCTGCTCTATAGGCACCAAGAGCTTTGCGTAATTGAAGGCCACGCTTTTCTCCTGCTTGGGGCTTAAGCTCAGATACTTGCAAGAATTTTCCAATATTATCTAAATTATAAAATGGGTGCGACGAGTTTAATAAAAAACAATCAAGCGGCGTTTCTCCCGTATTATCTTCAATGCTCCAATCAACATTTGAAGAAATCAGAATGTTGATCATAGATTGGCACACTGACTCTCTATCTTCACGAACAGCAGCAGATGGATAAAATATATTCTTGAAAAAAAAATGGAGTGCCGTTTTACCTTCATTATTTTTAATATTAAGATCAGCGAGATGTTCTATCAATTTCATTATCATCTTTATCGATGGTATCGGTGAAAAAGAGCTTATTTCACTAATCAGATGAAGTGCGGTATTACCATCTTTATTTTGAGCATTAAGTTCCACAGGCTTCTTTAGCAATATTGGCACCAAAGGGAAACCAAAATCATAATTTCGAGAGGCAAGATGAAGTGGTGTATTGCCATCTTTATCTTGAGCATTAACATCGGCACCTTCTTTTAGCAATAATTCTATAAGCTCAATATCTATTAAGCAACGATGTTTACAAAGAATATGAAGAGGGGTACAAAAATCTGTTGCGCGAACAGCATCAACATCGGCACCTTTGTTTAGCAATAGCTCTACCACATGCTTTGTTGGGCCTGAATTACAAAAACGATATAAATCACGACGATCTAAATAGAAAGCAAGTGCCGTACCACCATCTTTACTTGAAATCGCAACATCGGCACCCTTCTCTATCAATAGGTTCATCAGCTTATCACGCCCTTGTTGAGAAACATAATGGAGCGGCGTTAACCCATCTTTATCTTGAGCATTAACATCGGCACCTTCTTTTAGCAATAGCTCTATCGCTGGCTTTTGGGCATCAAATTTCTGTATATAAAGAGCAAATGGCGTTAACCCATATTTATCTTGAGCATTAACATCGGCACCTCTCTCTATAAATAGTTGCATGAAATCATTACGGCATTTTAGAGCAGCATGATAGAGCGGCGTTCGCCCATATTTATCTTGAGCATTAACATTGGCACCTTTTGCTAGCAATAGCTTTACCACTGGCTCTTCCGAACAAGAAGACGCTACATAAAGAGCAAGTGCCGTATCACCATCTTTACTTGAAATCGCAACATCGGCGCCTCTCTCTATAAATAATTCTATCAGATCATTACAGGATTCTTGAGAAGCATAATGGAATGGCGTTAACCCATCTTTATCTCGAGCATTAACATTGGCACCTTTTTCTAACAATAATAGAGCAAGTTCTTTTTGTTTTCTCGAAAAGAAATTCTTCCATATGTCCGAAGCGCACAGGGCATGAAGTGGCGTTTGACTACGCTGAGAATCTATAGAATTAACATTTTGGCTTTGATTTATTAGAAATTTTACAAAATCAGAATGCCTAGTATTTTTAATCGCTGAATAGAGCAATGGTTCAGCTCCAGGTAGAGAATTTCCCTTATCTTCTAATCGATCTACTGGTTTATATTGATTTACTAGTTTGTCTTCTAATCGATCTACTCCTACTTTTTCAATAAGAAGCCGTACCACCTTTTCTCTCTTTTCATTCCAAACCACATTACAATCAACTAACTCTCCATATGAAATTGATTCCAATTTATCTTTTTGAACTTTCTCAAATGTGCAATGTTCAAGTATATGCTCTAATCCAGTAAGATCTTGTTCTGCTATGGCTGAAGGGAGATATCTATAAGCAGCCTCCGAAAAGCTTGCAGTATACCTACAAGATAGAGGATAAAAAAGAGTAGGGACTATTTTTATAATTGCTTCACCTAGTGATATATTTTTATCTGATGCATGATATTTCAATTTTACAGCGGGCAATATAGAGCCTCTATCTAATTGAGGATCTTTTTGACAATCTTCAAACTTTAAAAAATGATCGACGCAAGAACCTCTATCTGAGGCCACAACGTTCTGCGTAAGTTGCATGACTAAAATAATCAATAAATAGAGAAGCATATTTTGAAAATCCTAATGCTATGAATGCTATTTGATAAAAATTAATTAGAACAAAAAATTATGCTTACAGTTTAAACTAATATGTAATTGTGGCAACTGCATAAAATAATAAGTTGAGCATAATCCTTCTATGAATTCATTGATTTATGAATCTCATCTCTCTTACATTAGAAATAGACTCACCTCAATAAAAGGAATTAATCTGATGATAAGATTGATCAAATATATATCACCCCTATTATTGCTGCATCTTTATGTGGCTGCATCTAGTCAAGAGAGCCCACAATTAACCATTGTTATGGTAATAGATCAACTTGCATATCGGCACTTAGAAAAACTTCGCCCTTACTTAAAAGGTGGGCTTAAATTTCTTTTAAATGAGGGCATTGTCTACACCCAAGCTCATACTCCTTACGCATGCCCAGAGACCGCTCCTGGTCACACCACATTAAACACTGGAGTACTCCCCAAATTACATGGTATTGCACATAATGGATGGTGCGAAAACCATTGCTACAAACCGATCGATTGTGATGATGGATCTGCAAAAGAAGATGCTGTATTTGGCCCACATGGACTGTTGCCCTATGGCAAATCACCTCAATATATTATGGTTGATGGAATCTCAGATCAATTAATGATACAGACAGATCAACATACAGAATATCAAGTATTTTCAATTGGCATGAAAAGCCGATCCGCCATATGCACTGCAAACAAAATGGGGAAAGCTATCTGGTTTGATACCAATACAGGCATCTTCACCTCTAGCAAAGCCTATTATCAAGAGCTTCCTGGATGGATCAATGATCTCAATAAAAAACATCAACAGAGAATGCAATCATATACATGGCAACTATTCCATGGCTGTCTACCCGCTGCTTATAGATTCAAACATGCGCACAATTACAAAGGCTCTGCCCTATCTCAAACATTGATCGGCAAAACATTCAACCCCAATATGAGATCTGAAGAACCTTTTAAGGATTTTGCAATGACTCCTGCGGCTAATAAACTAATATTTGATGCTGCGCTCGCTTGCATTGATGATCATTTTTGCAAAAACAATAGAGATGAAAAAATGTTTTTATGGGTATTGATTGGCGGACTTGATAAATTATCTCACATAGCTGGGCCTAATTCTATCGAAGTGATTGATATGATTTATCATCTTGATCATCAGATAAAACGATTCATGGACTCTGTTAATGCAAAGACGCGCAAACGGAACATTTTATGGGCATTAACAGCTGATCACGGTGTTTCTCCACTCCCTGAACAGATGCTCCAAGATGGATATTCTGCCGCATGCCGTATTTTAGTTGATGTATTGACTCAAGAGATTAATGAACAAATTAAAAAAGATTTCAACATCGAAAAGAGTATTCTATACATTAATGGCAACTCGGTTCATCTTAATAAGCCAGCACTAAAAATAGTAGAAAAAGAGAGACGCAAAGAGATCAAAAAAGCTATTATTGGACTTCTTGAAAAACAGAAAGGTATCAAAAAGGTCTGGACCTGCAAAGAGTTGCGCAATCTTCCAACTGAACTGAACAGCATAGAAAACTATTATCAGAATGAGCTATTTAAAGGCAGAACTGGCAACCTTATCATCTACACCTATCCATACTGCTTGCTGGCCAGAAACAGAGCCGGAACTGACCACCATAGCCCTTATAATTATGATACACACATACCGATTATTATTTACCAACGCGCATGGTATCAACGCAAGATCATCGATGAACCGGTCTACAATACACAATTTGCACCAACACTCTCATATATCCTGAAAGTACCCCGTCCATCAGCATGCACTGCAGATGTGTTGCCCGGTATTATATTCAAAGAGGATTGCTGCTTTTAAATGTTGAACAATAAGAAATCGTTGCCCCGTTCGTGCTGATAATGTTGGTTCCATGCTGGAACCAATTATCGAAGCATCAATTCGCTTGTTTAAACTAACAAAACAATCGAGCTTGCAATATGCAATTACAACTCAAATTTTTTATTTAATTTTTTAGCCTAACACTCTTCGATACGCCTCATGGGGATGAGTCTACTCAGAGCGAACGGAGTAAGTCCTCACTCATTATTAAGAAATTTTACTATAGTTTCAGAAGAGATCCAATTAACAAATGCAACACACATTCATTTCTCACTAAAAACCTTTTCTAAGCACCTCACAAGGTGTCTGAAAGCCCCCAATAACTCTCTAAGCATGTGATTTAAGTCATAGGCAACAACGTTAAACAAAGCCTGGCCTATCTGCGCAGAATCATCAGCCTCAAAATGCAAATCCACTTAAAATAGACCCTGTTTTTATAACACCTTCTCAAGCAACTCTAAATTTGTTATATTGAGCCTATATACAAGTGCTAATGGAGATGTTAATGTTATTGCTTTTTTTACTCTGTCTTTGGGTACAGATCAGTATGACTGAACAGATTATAACCTTCTTTGTCCATGGTATAGCCGATTCAAAAAAGCAGGCTTTACCCTTTACAAAAAACCGCAATAAACCATATATCATAGAAGGGCCATTGGTCAACTTTAACCTCGACTGCGTTCATACCTACATCCGCATCAATATGCCCCATTGCAGTTTAGGTCAAGAGAATGAGCTTGCGCAAATTGCTCATGAATGGCAAAAGATGACCGAGCAATTCCCCCATGCAGATGGATTCATTCTGATCGGAGTCTCACGAGGGGCATCTGCTATCATTAACTTCTTAGGAACATATAAACCTGAAAAGGTAAAAGCTGTTATTCTAGAATCCCCCTTTGATACTATTGAGCATGTTATTAGCTATAGATCTCAACGCTGGGGCATTCCAGCTACAGTTATCAGACATGCTATTCCTCTAATCTTTTGGCAATTTGACCCTCAAGGATTATTCCCTATAGATGCTATAAAACTTATTGATAAAGATATCCCTATACTCTTTGTCACAGTTGAGAATGATCATTCAGTTCCGCCAACATCAGCAATTAACCTACTCAACATTCGCAAGGAGCTTGGATTTACAAATGGATATCATCTTCATCTGCCTAATGGAAGGCACGGCAAACTGATGGCAGGTCCAAGTGCAACACTCTACCAAAATGTGACACATGCATTCTACAGGCATTACGAGTTACCACACAATGAGAGATATGCAGAAAAGGGTTTAGCAGATTTCAACAATCTGAAATAATCACAGCCCCATATCTTTAAAAAAGGCATCACTATTAGGCTCTCTGCCCAAGAAATCTCTTAAAAGATTATCAGGATCAGCACTACCGCCACGGCCAATCACTGTATTAATATATCGTTTACCAATAACTGGATCTAGAAGGCCATGCTTTTTTATTTCATAAAAGAGATCAAGTGCAAATACACGTGACCATAAATACCCATAATATTTTGACCCATAGCCAGAAAGATGGCCAAATGAGGCATAAAAATTGGTATCTGGTGCATATGCAATATGTCTAATAACTCTTGATTGAACATCTTGCGCAATCTGCTTGACATCTTTATCTGCCCCCTCAAGAAAATAATCTAATGCCAACAAAGAGAGCGCTCCCTGCCTTTGAACAAAGGCACCGGTTGCAATATGCTTCATCGCAAGAATACGATCGATCAGATCATCAGGCATCTCTTGACCGGTTTGATAATGGCTGCTGACAAGCTTTAATATATCTCTGTCCCACATCCACTCTTCAAGCATCTGCGATGGAAGTTCAACAAAATCACGTTTGACCGCAGTCCCTGCAAAGCTTGCTATATGCGTTCTTCCAAGCAATGCATGCATTGCATGACCAAACTCATGAAAGAAGGTCTTTACATCATCTCGCTTGAATAGTGGTGGCTTGTTGCCTCGCCCTTTAGGGAAATTGGCCATAATAACTGAGATTGCAACATTCGGCCTATTATCTTTATCATATGTTGCTGCAAGAACAGTTGCATGAGCAGCATGACTATATTTATTTGGTCGTGGATAAAGATCAAGAAGAAGATAACCGATTAATTGGCCAGAATCCTTCTCAAAAACTTTCAAACAACGGACATCATTTGCCCACAAACCATAGATCTGTGCCTCTTCAAAACGAAGCGATAAGAATGATTCATAAATACTTAAAAGCCCTTTTATAGTCTCTTCAACTGGAAAATATTCTGATATTTTCTCTTCATCAATATCATAATTTCGCTTTTTGAACCGATCTTGCACAAATGCAAAATCCCATGGCTGCATTTTACCATCTTCAGTTAAAATAACACCCTCTGGAAGATCTTTAAGTAATGCTTGAAATTCTTGAGCCTCTTTTGCATCTGCACGTTTTATTAAATCATTAAGAAATTCTACTGCTCGAGCAGGTGATTTTACCATCTGTTCTTCAAGCTCATAATGGGCAAAGCTTTGATAGCCGAGCAACTGAGCCAATTCATCACGCTTTGCTATAATCTTTTTAAGCAGCTCTTCATTAGCTGGATATCCGCGATTATTAAATGCATGATACATCTTTTTTCTGGTCTCACTGTTTGTAGCCTGCTGCATTACAGGGAAATAGGTCGGGTAATCAACTCCAACAATATATGTTCCTTGAGATCCCTGCTTCAAGACTGCTATAAAATCGTCTGGTAAACCATCAAGCTCCTCTTTGGTCAATTCAACCGTTCTATTATCTTCAGCAATATGTTTATCAAAATCTAAGGTCAAAGATGCGAGCTCTTTTTTTACCTCTTTAACTCGCTCAAGCATTTCATCTTCAAGCTCAAGCCCTCCACGCTTAAATCCTATCATGGTCTGTTCAAGGAAATAACGTTGCTCTGCATGTAATTCTTCGTTTTGTGCATTGCCCTCAACATAAGCTTTAAAAGCATGGTATAACTTTTTGTCACTGAACATATCAATAAAGGCCTGACTAATTTTAATAGATGCGTCATGAGCAGCATCACGCATAGCTTTTACAGGGCTTAAAAGCTCAAGAACCTCTAACAGTTGGCTCAAAATAGCCAAATCTGAAAGCCTCTCAAGATTATCAAGGGCTTTTGCAGTATTTGCAAATGTTCGCTCAGCATCATCAACATCTAATATTTTTTTTATCTGCTTCTTTGCAGTTCGAATATATGATTTTGCATATTGCTCAACCAAAGCGGGCTTATTTGGAAATAATCTTACTAAATCACCAATAGTTATCACGTTCTGTATCTCCTGTGGTATTGCCGATGCAATGAATAACCCATAGCCTATAGCTATAGCAATAAAAATAATTACATATAGATCTTGCTTATTCATATAACCCCTTTTTTTTTATATAAACAGACTACTCTTATGTCGATGATAATATCACGTTCTGGTCAAAATGTCTGCAGTTGAGCTCTGAAAGGGCAAGTATTCACTTACAACAGATCACTTTTTATGTGAATGCATAAAAGAGAGCTTTCGCTTGCATTTGCGCCTTAACATATGTTCAGGACTCAGCTCTTTTATTTTCGATAATGCCTCTTCACTGCCATTCTCAGCAGCCTTTCTATACCAATACTTAGCATGCAACATATCCTTCTCTCTTTCATAAAGCATCGCCAGGTAAAACATTCCGTCTGGATCTCCCTTATCAGCAGATTGCTTATAACCGGCTTTTGCCGCTTCCACATCACCCTGTTTATCAGCTATCCAAGCTAAATTAAAAATAGCCGACAATGCGCCTTCAGCTTTTGCCTCTTTCCATAAATGCAATGCACCCTCTTGATCTCCCCGCTCATATAATATGACCGCTAAATTATTTTTAGCAGCAGGATAATGTTCTAAAATATCCTTATATAAACCTACAGCAGCATCTAGATTATCATCTTGTTGATATAAAGATGCAAGGTTCCATTTGGCTACAACATTATCCAATGCTGCACCTTTGGAAAACCAGAATTTTGCCTTATCCATATCACCTTTATGCATATAATCCATCCCAACAAAATTCATAGCCCTACTCTCATCACAATGAGCTGCCTCTAAAAACCATCTTATTGCATCCTCTTCATCACCCCTGCGAGCACAATCTATCCCTAAGTTAAACATCTGCGCACCGCGCTCTTTAGTAGACAACATAACAGCGGGAGATGATGCTTTTTTTACAACAGGTTCTCCAGAAGGATTGCCAGTTGATGGTATATCTGACATACTACGCGAAAGTGATCCTTTAAGAGTTATTTTTTCTAATATTCCCTTCTCTGGTGCCGAACAGTAGGCATTAATTACAAAAAAGATAATCCCTAAAACAATCACCATAATAGACTTCCCCCTCATAATCATTCTCAATTGCTAACGCAGCGCAATATTGAAGATAATATATCAATCTAACAAGACGACAGTAAGATAACCGTTTTTTTACAATAAATGATCTATTGCTAAAATAAATCTGAATATAAAGTTAATGATATACATTAAGAATCATGAAAGCTTTTGAATCTGCTCTCGCAATGCAATTGCCTTCTCAAAATCAAGATCTTCCGCCGCTCTGAACATCTCATTTTTTAATTGCTCAATATATGCCAATTTTTCTTCTGGAGAAAGCGGTGCCTCTTTTTTCTTCTTACCCGAAAGCTTTGATGCTTCTGCTATAGCTTTTTGAATATTATTAATACTTTTGGTCACATCCCGTTTAACAGTAACGGGAACAATGCCATGCTCTTTATTAAAATTCATCTGCAATTCACGGCGTCGATTTGTCTCATCAATTGCAGCAGCCATCGATTGAGTGATCTTATCTGCATACATTACCACTCTGCTTTCAGTGTTACGCGCCGCACGGCCAATGGTCTGAATAAATGAACGTTTATCACGCAAAAAACTTTCAATATCAGCATCCATAATTGCAACCAGAGCAACCTCTGGAAGATCAAGCCCCTCGCGCAATAAATTGACACCCACCAAACAATCAAAAACACCAAGACGCAACTTTTGCAAAAGCTCAGTCCGTTGTGGTGTTTTTAATTCACTATGCAGATAACAGACCTTAAGCTGCTTCTCTTCAAGAAAATGAGCTAGCTCCTCTGCGAGTTTTTTGGTCAATACGGTCACTAATGTACGAAAGCCTTTTTCTTTGGTCTCTTTTATTCCTTTAACCAGATGATCAATCTGGCCGACACGTCCATGCACCTCTATAAGTGGATCAACAAGCCCTGTTGGTCTAATTATCTGTTCAACAATAATATCTGAAGTTTTCAGTTCATATTCTCCCGGCGTTGCAGAGACAAAGACCACATCATTAAAATATTTCTCTATTTCATGAAACTGTAACGGCCTATTGTCAAAAGCTGATGGCAAACGAAAACCAAAATCGATCAATGATTTTTTGCGTGACCGATCTCCAGCATACATACCACGCAACTGAGGAACTGCAATATGCGATTCATCAATAAATAACAAAAAATCATCTTTCTGATAAAAATCAAAGAGTGTATATGGTTGCTCGCCGGAATTTCTACCATCAAAATGGACCGAATAATTTTCAATACCAGAACAATAACCCACCTCTTGCAACATCTCAAGGTCATGGCTCACCCGTTGCTTGATCCGTTCTTGATAGAGTGGATGTGCAATTTTAGGAGCATAGTGCTCTAGCTCTGAGCTAATACTTTTAATTGCAGCATCAATCCGATCTTTTGGTGTAACAAAATGTTTAGCAGGAAAGACAATAGTGTTATCAAGCTCCATCTGTATCTCATTATTCTGCTTACTAACCCATTGCAATGACTCAATGGTATTACCAAATAGTTCTATGCGCAACTTATCTTTCTGATAAGGCAGATTAACCTCAATAGTATTGCCAAGAACCTGAATAGTGCCTGAAGCACGCTCAATATCATTGCGAACATATTGAATAAAGATAAGCTTGGCCAATAGATCTTTTCGTGATATCTCTTGCCCAACTTTAAGGCTTAACGCTAAATTACGATAATCGGACGGATTACCAAGCGAGTAGATACAAGATACTGATGCAATAACAATGGTATCTCTGCGATTAATCATAGAGGCTGTCGCCTCTAAACGTAATCGTTCAATCTCTGCATTTATCTTAGTCTCTTTAGGAACATAAATATCCTGCGCTGGCAAATAGGATTCTGGTTGATAATAGTCATAATAACTGACAAAATAACAGACCTTATTCTCAGGAAAAAAGAGACTAAACTCCTCATAAAGCTGTGCAGCCAATGTTTTATTTGGGCTCAAAATAAGAACCGGTTTATCCTGCTGCGCAATCAGATTGGCCATAGTATAGGTTTTACCTGAACCGGTCACACCCAATAGAGTTGATCTGCCAGGCCTATGATCAACTAATGCTCTGATCGCCTCAGGTTGATCGCCAGAAGGTGCAAAGGGAGCGTGAAGTTTAAATAGCTTTTTTTTCATAGTAATTGATCATCCGCCTCCTCTTTACCTTTATCATTTTCATTCTCTCGCTCACCATCACCAATAGCCTGCTGGCCCTCATCTGCCGAACCATAAAATGTAATCTTGTCTAAAAATTGATGATTAATTAATGGATTTTGCAATTCCTGAATTGTAGAACAACAGGCCGCTGCAGGATCCCCCGATGCATTCAGTGAGTCCTTCCAATATTCATTGCCAGGATATGCATTGCTATCCCATGCATACATAGCAACAAGTAACTTGCCTGGATCTTTTAATTTTTGGGCTGGATTATTTTTTGTAAATTGAACATTAATATTCTTTTTTGAACAAACATTTAATATAAACTCTTTTGCCTCAGTCCCCTCCTGATTTTCCGATGTATCAATCCAACTCAAATCAATATCAGAAACATCTGGTAAATGGCTATCACGAACCGCCTCAGCTACAGCTTTAATATATATATTCTTCTGATAAATATTATCTAATTTCCATACTCCTAGCCCAAGGCCTACAATAAAACAATACGCTTTTTTATTTTCACTGCGTGCCCTTTCATCTGCATCAAGTAAAAATGGCTCTATAACCATCTTAATCCGCTTTTTATACACTTCAACATCAAGATATCGATCATCTCCTACTTTGATATATTTTAAGGCTTCGCTTTTCGCCATTTCATATGTTGGAAACGTTTTGCCATAAAATTTTTGCCATACTTGCAACAATGTTTGTGGCTTGGATTCTACTTCTAAGCCTTTCCCATAACCATTTGCAGAAGTATTCTGCAATGAAGTAATAGCCATATGGCATGTCTCCATTCTATTGAACTGCTCTGATCCAGATCTAGAATTACTATCAATTCTTTCAAATCGCGCCCCCACTAACCCAACAAAAACCCCCTCTTCTTGAAAATCTCCTTTTTTGCCTAAGCCCCCCCAATTCTCCCTATTCCCATTATTAATAAAATAGGTTGGGCAAGAGACCCCTATTAATGCAGATATTGCCATTTCATCATATGAAATATAATCTTTTAAAACTAATGGAGCTTTTTCATCATCTGTTCCTATAGAATCAAATGGCCCTGGTTTATATTCAGATGCGGAATCGTTGGCACCATCAGTTTTACCATCTCTCAATAAATAATCATCAGATTTACCTACAAAAGCTAACGGCCGGCAAACCAATAGACGCTTAATAAAATTATTCACCAAAAATAAATTATCTTCCTTAGCTTCTTGCCACATCGTATTATAGAATGCTTTCTCAACATTACTTCCAGAATTTCTTTTAACATCTATAAAATCTAGAATTAATTGCTTCACCTTTTCATGAACAATAGGCCTTACACCTGCAGCCTGTTCAACTATTCTATTCTGCTTTACTTTATCATCTCCAGCAATCGAAAATATCATATTATTAATAACTGGAAAATTCTTTCTCTGGATCATTCGTATAAAACTTTGCGCGCTTTTCAATAACCCTAGCCAACTGGACTCTGATGGTTCTGAACCTGATAACGAAGCCCTTAATTCAAGATCAGCAAAAGGAGTGACTACTACAGAAGAAGGATAAAATTTTTGCCACAAATTTTTTAAAAATGGATACATAAAGGCTGTTGCTGAAGCAAATGCGGCTGGATATTTTATTTTTGGATTCTCTGCTTTATATGCTACATAAGCTAACCCTAAACCGCCAACAGGCAATGCCAATCGCTTTCCATAATTCTGATAAAAATTAACATACCAGTTCTGGTGCTCAGAAGCACATAGTTGCACATCTCCAACAAACAATAAAACTATCGCACAGATAAAAAAGACTGCTCTTGACCTGATCATGCTATTAAACCCCTATAGACTAAAAAACTGATGATGCCATCACCCACCCTTACATACATTGTATGCCATGGCGCTTAATTTATCAATAGAAAATTAAAAAGATGGCAGTTCATCTAGATTGCCAAATAACAGGATGATTTTTTATACGTCAAGTTAATCACCCGAAGGAGCAAAAGGGAAGCATGAAGTTTAAATAGCTTTTTTTCATAGAATTCATCTGCTTTAACCTCCGATTTCACCTCTAAATTGATAAGTTAATTATATCAAATACTGGGTTTTTACAAAATCAAAAGATGAAGATCAAGAGCTCTTTGTACTGTCCTTCAGAAGAAGGATAGAAATGAAAAACTATTTTTTCTTGAATGAAATGACAGGTTTTTGACCAAGCTTTGCAGATAGCATAGCCAAAGAGGCCAGTGTAAGGTTTGCTTGTCCTTTTTGAATTCTTGAGATCTGCTTTGGCGTTGAATTTAACTTCCTTACCAATTCATTGAATCCAAGATTATTCTTTTTCATATAATCTTCAAACAGATCTTTTACATTTTGTTGTAATGCTCGAAGTGCAGCAAGCTCAAGTTCTACCTCACGATCTATTTCTGCAAGCTCTTCTTTTGTAAATCTTTTATCGAGAAGATCTTGAAAATTTCCTAATTTCATTGGCTAGCCTCATATTTTAAAACTGTTTCTAATCGTTCGCGTGCAACTCTAATATCTTTCTTTTGGGATGATTTATCACCTGCAGTCAGCAAAATTATCACGCGGCCTCCACAAAAAGTATAGTATATTCTATAACCAAACCTTTTTTCTCGTAATTCAAACAACCCCTGACCGAGAGCCTTGCTATGAGGTAATCGCAGTTCATTCCCTGCCCCTTGTAACAGTCTAATCTCTTTAGCAACCGATTTTGCTTGATCTTTTCCAAGGCTATCAAACCAACGGCTAATTTCATCCGTATCCAACCAATGCTTAATCGTCCAGACGTTACTCAAAAAATTTCCCTATGCAAATAGATTTCCACCTATAAAGCAGTATACTTTAAGAAACTACAATTAGTCAAGAGTCTCTATAAATCATTGGCCCGAGCTCAATTGATTTTTTTTCAAGATCAAGGGATAAGGATCAATAGTTTTTAGGCTGTTATCAGAGGAAAGAAAGAAGATGAGAATCTATTTGGCAGCTCAAGAATCAAGTACTTTTATATATCTTTTTCATAAAAAATCATACCCGGAACAGTCTGATATCTAGGCGGTCGCTCTACAAAACCCATCTTATTTTCGTAAAATTTTTGGGCCCTTACATTATCACTAGATGTAGTAAGTATCACTTTAGAAGCGCCTTTGCCTTTAAGCGCCTGCACAGCCTTATTCATAAGAAGCGATGCATAGCTGACGCCACTCTGACTTCCCCTAAAAGGCTTGCTGATTAAAAGCATCTCAATATAGCCTTCGCACATATTATGCGGCTGTTGATAAAAAACAATAAATCCAACAAAATCTCTATATCCTGATTTTTTCCTCATAACATAGATCATTTTATCAAGATCTGTTCCATATTTATAAGCATCATAACTTCTAGAATTTGCATGTATAAGAGGCCCTGAAGGCAATAACACATTTCTTATATCAAATACATATGGATCTTCTGGTTCTTGCACATCTACATTAGGGGTAGCAGGAGGATTGAATCCCTCAGCTAACAGATTGAAATTATCTTTGTCTTCAAATTCTCTTCTGATATCACCAACATCACGCCAACGATTATTGAATCTATAAATAGAAACATCATCATCGCACAATGCCATTTGATCATTAGATCTGACTTCGCATGCTTGTAACTGTTGCTTACAATTGCCATAGATGTTATCAGATTGACAAACTAGTAATAATAAACCGACACAATAGATTAAGCTTTTTCTTTGCATAAGTTTTATTCGATCTGATCGAAACACTATTTCACCTGCATTAATACAATACGTGGATATTCCTCGTCGTAATGCTTAAATTTAAAGAAACCATATTCGGTTAGTTTATCAGTATCATTAAGCAAACGATGGCCAGCCTTTTCAGTACCAGTCTCTTTTTTAATAAGAAGTTGTTCTTTTATAGGAACTTGTAAATGCTTTTGTATAGCCAATTTAAGATCTGCAACTGTTGAATCTGTGTTTAAATTCGTATAATTTAATTTTTCACGTTTCCCATTAAACTCAATAAATATATGCGATATTGCTATGTTATGGTAATAAGCACCGGAACACCAACACTTTGCTGGACATTCAGGCTTATGAGCCATAGCATGCTTAACCGTTACAGGACTATCTGTATTGTCCATGCCAAAATCTTGTAATGTAAACTCTCGGCAACTTGGAATTAATTTGCCTTGAAAAAGAAGATCCTGACTATCAGCTTTGATACCAATCCGCTTCTCTATAGCCTTTTTTAGCTCTTCAATAGTCATATACCTATTAATTTTTATGTCAAAAGAGTCCCCGATTAAAGGCTTTATGGTTATTTTTCCATTATGCATTGCCCCAACAGAAGCTACTGAACTTATAAGAAGTAGTCCCGCTAAATATCTTTTCATATCTATTCCTTTATAAAAATCATATTTATATGTAAAGATATTATATCAATTTACCCCTCTAGAAGTCAATGAAAATAATTCATATTGAAACTCTTTTTGCTGCGGGGTCAGAAGCAGAAAAAAGATGAATAGAACTGAATGCACCGCTCTGCAACCTTAGCAGGATGATATTTTTGAGAGGTTTTATAAGCTCCATCAGATAGTTGCTCGAGCAATCCTCTATTGAAAACTAACTGTTCTATCTTATCGACCATCTGATCTTCAGACTCTACAATATAACCATTGATACCATTTTTAATAATATCTCGTTGCCCTGGGCCATCAAGAGCAATCACAGGAGTTCCTTGAGCCATAGCTTCAGCAAGCACAATCGCTTGTGTGTCCGTTTGCGATGAAAAAAGAAAAAGATCAGCCTCTTGATAAGCTTTGGCAATAATATCTTTTGACGGTTTATGAACAAAAAGAACCTGCTCTTGAGTCACATGCAAAGCTTCATAAGCATATGATTGCAATGCTGCATATTGATCACCATAGCCAATGAGAACCAATCGGAATGCAACTCTGTTTTGTAACAACTTCTGGGCAACATGCAATATAGCCTCTATATTCTTCTCTTTGACCATGCGGCTGACCACAAGAAGTCTAATCGGTTCATTTTGGGACTTTTTTATAACGGTAGCACCCATAAATTGGGAAAGCAGGCCACTTGCAATGGTAACTGTCGGCTTAGTAATATATTGGGTAACATAATCATTAATATAACTACTTGGCGCAATAATACCATCAACCTGTGTACAAAAAGAGAGCACATGCCTTTTTATCGCAGCTATTGCTAAAAATCGGGGCAACAGAGGAATATAATGAGCATACGCTTCATAGATAGTATGATACGTAAAAATTACAGGAACTTTGCGCGAACGGGCCAATTTGTATGCTATTGACCCGAGCAGAAACGGATGGTGTACATGCACTATGTCAGGCCTATAAGCATCCATTATTTGAGCAATCTGACCTTTTGCTCTCCACGGAATTGCCATATGATTAGCTTTATACATAAATCGAATAGGGCAATAGATTCGCTTGACCCATGAAGGATCATCATGCTCTCCGGTAAAATCGAGTGTAACTAACATCACACTATGACCAGACCTTTGAAGTTCATCAACCAATGCTCTTATTGAACTCACAACCCCTCCTGTATAAGGAGTGAAGTTGTTTGTCACCATTAATATATTCATCATTATGGAAAATGTTTAATCTTTAATGTTGCCCAATCAGCGGTAAATTTAGCAATCCCCTCATTGGATAAACTATGCACAGTAGCCTTTTCAAGCACATCTATTGGTACCGTTACAGCATCTGATCCGGCCATGATCGCCTCATGTAAATGGCGCACACTACGTATTGAGGCAGCAAGAAGCTGAGTTTCGAACATATAATCATCAATCATAGAGCGTATTTCAGAAAGGAGATCTTTACCTTCAACATCAATGTCATCTAATCGACCAACAAATGGCGATATATAAGCAACTCCTAATTTACACATAAAAGCAGATTGAATCAATGAAAAAACGAGCGTCACATTCACACGAATCCCCTCGTTGACCAAACGCTCAATAATGGAATAATAATCTCTATGACAAGGAATTTTTACAAGAATATTATCAGCCAGAGAGGCTATCTCTTTGGCCTGTTTATACATTTTTTGAGGCTCCATCTCCGTCACCTCAACACTAATCTCGCCCTCTGGCAATAATGCACATATTTCACGAATGACTTTTTTTGGGTCTTTGCCCTCTTTGGCAAGATGTGAAGGGTTAGTGGTAACTCCATCGACCAAACCTGTGGTGATCCAATCATGTATGCATTTTATATCGGCAGTATCTAAAAACAACTTCATACAAATCCTTTTACATAACAAACATAATCTAAACTATCTATCTGTTAAATTTATACCATCTAAACAATAGAGCAACTAGGTTGTGTCAATAAAATAAAACAGTTCTTTTTGTACTACGATGTATCAAAAACTTGAAATGGGCCTATCCCGTTCGTGCTGAGTTCCTGTGACGCGCAGCGTAATAGGAGTATCGAAGCATTAACCCATATTGCCAACCCTTCGATACGCCTCATATAATGAGTCTACTCAGGGCGAACGGAAATACAGATCCTTTACATTTTACACTTTCAGAAGAACAAAACATGTAAAAATATTGAACAGTATCCCACTTTTTTATTCTATTATAAAATAATATTGAGGAGTTGCGCCAAGATTGCTACAATTAAAAACGAATAGAGACAAAAATGACTAATGGGGTTCTTATCATGAAAAAAAAATTATTTCTCGTCATGCTCATAATATCACATACACAAGAGGCGTATCGATCACCAACAGAAACAACAAATGAATCTATAGAAGAGGCTCAAAAGCGCTTTGATTGCATGAGCGTTCGGCAAATATATGAGCTTAATATGAAAGAATTGAGACCAAATCAATTAGAGGCCTTTAAACGGCATGCAAAAAAACTATTTCATGCTGAAGTGGCTACTCCAAGCTGCCATAGCCAAGCTGATAGGCTCAAATATGAGGTTATGTACCAAAAAATAGGTGAATTGCATCCTGCACTGAGCAAAAAATCAACCATTTAAAGGATTAATATTGGCCTCAACTGCAAATGGATGCGCAGGGCAATGCCTCTCTACTCGCACAACATATATGATTATAAAAACAATTGCCAAGCTAACAAGCAATACAACCTCTTTTATGTTCACAACAACTCTCCTTTGATATAGAAAATATGAGGCTCTGCGAGCCAAACTTCAAATCACTTTTATCTAAATATATTGACTAGATCAGCTCGTCCTTGAGTGTTCTACGTAACTTTAGTGAAGTACCCCTCCGTTCTTCCATCCTATGTTAAAACTTCGCAGGGCATGCCGAACGTCAGAAAACATTCACCATGACCGAAAAATTCAACTTCATCCTAGCAAATAAATGGAGAAAAGTAATCTCTCCTATAAAAGCTTATTGTGCATCACTTACATTAACAGAGTCAAAGACCTTTTTAATTGAAGTAAATGAACTTATTAAAGAGCTCATCTCATAGGGAACTAAAATCAACTTATCATCCTTACCTTCCATCATCTGCGGTAATGCTTTGATGTATTCCATGGCAATAAGATAAGGTACAGGATCGGCATTTGGAATAGAATTCTGGATCATTTTTATAGCTTCAGCTTCTGCTTGGGCAATCTTCAATCTAGCCTGCGCATTACCCTCAGCTCGAGTAACTTCAGATTCAGCCTCCCCTTGAGCACGCAATATTTTTGACTCTCTAACACCCTCAGCCTCTAATATAGCAGCACGCTTTGTTCCTTCAGATTCTAATATAATCGCACGGCGATCACGCTCTGCTCGCATCTGTTTTTCCATTGCATGACGAATATCTGCAGGAGGATTTACTTCTTGCAATTCAACACGATTAACTTTTACTCCCCACTTATCAGTCGCTTCATCAAGAATAATGCGCAATCGCTCATTAATCTGACTACGAGAGACCAATGACTCATCAAGTTCCATAGAACCAATAACATCACGCAATGTTGTCTGCGTAAGCTTTTCTATTGCTTCTGGAAGATTACTCACTTCATAGACAGCCGCTTTAGGATCAGTGATTTGATAATAGAGCAGCGCATTAATCTCCATGGTCACGTTATCTTTTGTAATAACATTCTGCTTAGGAAAATCATAAACAGCTTCACGTAGATCAATGCGGCCTAGATAACGAGTAAACCGATAATAACGCTTGCCATCAGTCTGTTCTACAAAACTCCAAACAACACCCCGAGGCGTCTCTATAAAGGGCACCACAAAATGTAAGCCTGGCAATAATGTTCTATCGTACTTTCCTAAGCGCTCAATAACGATCGCTTCTGCTTGACGCACAAGATAGATAGCACGGAACAAAAAAATGCATAAAAAGAAGAGAACCAGACCAAAAAAGAGGATCGGCCCATAAGGCATAATATAAAACATAAGCTATTCCTTTAGTTATTTAGGATATTTTTATCTCTCTAACAATAAGATGGGCGCCTTTAACATCTACAACCTGTACAGCAACTCCCGCTTGAATCTCTTGATGTGCAACATTTTTACATGCCCAGAGCTCTCCTGCAACATGTACATACCCAAACTGATACTCGCTTGCTGGTGTTACAATAACACCTTGCTTGCCCTGCAATGCATAGATATTGGAATGATAATGGTTTTTTTCTGACCGCTTCACCCATGCTTTCAATAGAAAAAAAGAGGCGACTGAAGAGAGAAAAAACATAACAGCTTGATCAAATAGGGAGAGATCAATAAAGGCCAATAATAGAGATACAAGAGCGCCACAAAAAAAGGATAAAAAGTAAAAAAGACCGGGACTTCCCAATTCGAAAAAGAGAAAGAAAAGAGCCACAGCGGACCAGAAAAGAACATAGCTGTTCATAATTGACCCTTTCGCAATGGTAAAAGAACTTATATTCACTTTCATTATTATATAAACATTTTTACTAAAAATGAAGCGCACCAGAGCTTAAAAGTTGGCACAAAAAAGAGGGGGCTTTTTTCAAAGCCCCCTCTTTTTAACTATGTTTATATATACATGCTATTGACTCACAGCCTGCGCTCGCATCTCTAATGGCTTTTCCGTCATTAGAGGCTTTCGCTGCCTGCTTTTAGCTTTAGGCATTGCCCCTTCAGCTTCGATCATATTTTTGATCTTATTCAGCTTTCTGGTAATAGCGCCCTTTTCCCCTCTAGATAGTGCAGATTCACCATTCTCTTTTAATCTCTCTGCAATCTTATCTAAAGCAGTAAGCCCTTTTTGGCGATGAGTATCTATGAATGATTTTATGCGCTCATTCTCTTTTAATAACATTTGTGCATCATCCACGTTAACATCATCGATCGCTTTAAACAGGCGGGCAAATGCCTTCTGATCCTCTTTGGTCATCGAAGCGCCTGCAGCCTGATCTTTAGTGACTGCATGTATAGATGGCAAATTGACCACTGTTAACATCAGCAATAGTAAAGCTTTATTCTTCATGATTAACCTCCTTTTGGTTATACACTTATCTCCTTAGGAAAGATCTTCTGTCTCGAGATATCAAAAATCCATCCATAACCCCAATATAGCCCATCTGATAAGGCAAATGCAACATTTTACATAAAATTTTTGTCTCTGCAGGTTCAAAATAGACTTTTTCATACCCAAAATAGCCATTAAGGGTGAAATCTTTATTTCCCGCTCTAAAAATTTTTAGAATCTCTCCTAAATAGAGCTCTTTCAATGGCTAGGAGATTGCATGATTACTTTTCAGAAAAAGACCCATCTTACCTGGATTACTCTCTTAGCCCTTTTGCAAGGCTGCTTTATCCCTTCACGCTATTTTATGCGTAAAAATATCTATATTTCAAAAATTGAGCCCATAAAAAGAAGCAGAGCTGCATTGGCTCATAGCAGACATATTATAACCATATGGATACATGGCACCCGCCTCACTTTTAGGCCATTATTTCAAAAGAGCGATCTTTATGCTCCTATGCTCATAAAGGCTCATACTCCTCAATGCGACCCTCGATTAGACAAAATAGCCGACACACTCATCAATGCAAACCCTGATCAGTTCCAGAAAAATAACTTTTATATATTTAGCTGGTCTGGAAGATTATGCTTTGATGAACGTGAAGCCGCAGCAAAACAGTTGCATATTAACCTTGAAAATCTTATTACAGACTACAAAACAAAGGGAATAGATCCTTATCTACGCATTATTGGCCATAGCCATGGCGGGAACGTCGCATTAAATTTAGCCCATTATAAGAATAATTTTCAGATAGATGAGCTCATTTTACTGGCATGCCCCGTCCAAGAAAAGACCAAAACTCTGATAAAAGATCCATTATTCAGATCTATCTATGCCCTGTATTCAGCTCTTGATATCATTCAGATCCTGGACCCTCAGGGTATCTATAAGCATAAAAATAAGGCTGCAACCCTCTTTTCTAATCGACAATTTGCTCATCAGCCCAATATGGCACAAATGAAGGTAAAGATAGATCGCAGAGCTATTACTCATTCTGAGTTTGCTCAACAGACTTTTTTACAATTATTACCAGAAATATTAAAAAACATTGAGACCTGGCACAAAAACATAACCTATACTCAAGACCCCAATAAAATTGCCAAACTTCTCTGTGTTTATACCAAAAATCAGAAAAAGTCTTTATTTTAGCATTTGAAACTCCTTAAAGTTCGCTTTATACTTAAAAGTATGAAGATGAAAATCATTAAGCTTTTAACATTCTTTTTCGCCCACTATTGGCCAATCTTAGCCAATAGTACATCTATAGATAAGCCAATTCCCCTTACCATATGGGTTCATGGCACTAAACTGACCCCTACTATAGCCTTTGCAAATTTCTTTTACAAAATGCCAGGCATGAATGCAGCTACCGCTTATGATGAGAAATATCATAAACGGACCATTGCAAATCTTCTGTGCGAACTGGATCCAAAAAGATACCTTCTTGAGAATTTCTATTTCTTTGGGTGGAATGGCAAACTCTGCTTTACTGAACGTGAAAAAGCGTCAAAAGATCTTTATCATGCTCTTTTACAACTTGCGTCAAACTATGAGGTTCTTTATCATAAAAAACCGACTTTTCGCATTATTGCACATAGCCATGGTGGCAATGTCGTCCTGAATTTAGCAAAAGTCCAAAGCCCTGAACAACCGATTGTTATTGATGAACTTATATTACTCTGCTGCCCGGTGCAAGAAGAGACAAAACACTATATAGCCAATGACTGCTTCAAAAGAGTCTATGCTTTTTACTCAAGCAAAGACATGTTCCAGATCATTGATCCACAAGGGCTCTATAAAAATAGTCGTGCTAAAAAAACCTTCTCTGAAAGAAGATTTAATGACCATGACAAGCTTCGCCAAGCTCGCATACAGATGAAAGGCAAATCCCTTATGCATATAGATTTTTTATGCACACCCTTTTTGATGCATCTTTCAAGCCTATGCGATCAGATTGAACATTTTTATGAGACCATTATTCTAAATCAAAAGAGCTATGAAAAGATTATCGATATTAAAATGGAAAAAAACGGAACAGTTCAATTCCACAAAAAACTTAAAGCTATATAGATTGATTACATGAAAGCGAACCGCTTATATAATATTTTTTTGATTAGCACACTCTTTACAGATATAACTCTTACTGAACAAAAAATAGTTACTATTTGGATTCACGGCACCATGATTCCAAAAGTCCCTCAGATGGTGCGCGAATCACATTTTAATCGTAATTTGGGACTTTTTCCGATAAGTGATTACTTTCAAAATAGAACAATAACAACCAACGCTCCCCTCTCTCTGGTAAACATTGCAAACGCACTACATAACAGCGAGCCATCGATTTTTGCATTGGAACATTATTATGTCTTTGGGTGGTCAGGCAGGCCGTCGTTTGGAGAGAGAGAGCATGCTGCCAATATCCTATATACAAATTTAATAAGACTAAAAGAAGAATATATCGCTTCTTATGGTGATGCACCATTTATCAGAATTATCTCCCATAGCCATGGCGGCAATGTTGTTTTAAATCTAGCGCCTCTGTGCAAAGATAATCAGAATTTTTATATAGATGAAATCATATTATTGGCATGTCCTGTTCAAAAAAAGACAAAGCATTTCATACAATCACCCTGTTTTAAAAAAATTTATGCCTTCTATTCAAATGCAGACATCATTCAAATAATAGACCCACAAAGATTATATAAAGAGAATAGAGATACAAAAAAATTTTTTTCTCAAAGAAAATTTAAAGGACTGAAGAACCTTTACCAGACACAGGTTCAAATGAATGAAAAATCCCTAGGGCATATAGACTTTATATCTGCTCATTTTTTATGTCATCTATATGACCTGTGCAGACATATCGAACAATTCTACCATAGTACCATTGCAGAGCAGAAAGACTATCAGAAGATAATTGATATTCATATACAGAAAGATCAATCAGTCAAATTTTTAAGAAAACTTAGACCGTAACGCCATCAATTTTATTACAATATTGATTCTTAATCGCTCTATTTCTTATATTAAATACCATGAAGATGCTATACATCATTTTTTTTATCTCTCTTGGAACATATGTAGAAGCAACATGCGCAAACACTATACCCATTACCATTTGGGTACACGGCACCCTTACTGGCCCCAGCTTTTTTATGCATGATTTTTTTTATCGCAAACTTGGCATGGTTCATGCTCAAGATTATCATCGGCGTTATCATTGCCGAGATATGGCATTATCACTATCTACTGCAGATCCAATAGTATATCCTTTTGAACACTTTTACTTCTGGGGATGGTCTGGAAGACTGAGCAAAACAGCACGAAAAAAAGAGGCTCAACAACTTTATCTTGATGTACAAGAACTTATACAAAAATATAAGAATCAATATCCGGATAAAGATCTTTTTATAAGACTTATATCTCATAGCCATGGAGGCAATCTGCTTCTTAATCTTGCGCAAGCGCAAGACTCAGAACAACCTTTGACATTTGACGAGTTGATTCTTTTATCGTGCCCAGTCCAATATGCAACCAAAGAATATGTAAAATGCAGCTCTTTTAAAAGAATATATTCATTTTATTCTGCAGACCTATACCAAGTAATCGATTTTCAAAAAATAAGACGGAATGGCAAAACATTAAAAATGCATTCGGGAAGAAGATTTGACGAAATACCAACTGTGCATCAAGCAAAAATTAAAATAAACGGCTGGGCGCTTATGCATATAGAGTTTATGCTGGATAAGTTCTTAAAGCATGTACCTCTGTTATGCAAAGAGATTGATGCTTTTTATGAAAGCCTTACGGCAAAAGATCAGCTGCGTGAAAAACTCTTACATATTCAACACTGCTGCAACAGAACCAAAATCCATCGCAAACTATTTTGATATTGCATAACTGAAATCATTGCTGCTATTCTTTAAAACAGAATGGATGGTTTACACACTATACTCATGGTAGGTTATTATGAATAAAAGCTACATTAAACATATATCTATATTAAGCCTTTTAATATCAACAGGAGATCTATTTGCAAATACAGTGCTAGTACACAACAATGCACATTGGCCCATTTTTGTCTGGCCTATACCTGCAAAAAATCCCCCTTTTTTATTAGCAAAGATACCCAATAAGCAACCAGGAGTGATAACTACACCAGCAAAGCTAGAATGGCCTGGTGATGCAAATGCAATGGTTGTGATTGCGGAAAAACATGCAGCTGCTTTTCAAACCATAGTCAATAATACAATTGCTGATTACAACAGCAAAAAAAAACCGGCTAATTATCCATGGACTTCACATATATCTTCATCACTTTTTAATGCACAGATACCCTCTTTCGAGTGGGCAATTTTTTACCCTAGAGGTTCAGGAAAAGGGAATGAGGTTCTTCTTGAAAAATTCAAAGACTACCGATTAGTCATTTATAATGAAGATGCAGGGGGCAAAGAGACCGGAAGCCTTATGGGCGCATCAGAACCTTTAGACTGGAATAGTGGGATAGAAAATCGCTTTGGAGTTAAATGAATATTTACCTTTACTCAAAACTAAATATCGCTTTTAACTTGAGCAATAATCGCTTGTGCATCAATATGCTCATATGCCATTAACTCTTCTGGCCTTCCCGATCGTGCCATCTTTTGAACAGATAAACATGATATTGTAATATCGCTATTTGCCAATGCAGAGGCAACCGCTTGGCCCAAACCACCTTCAAGATAATGATCTTCTACCGTAATAATTCTATTATTAGATGCACGGGCCACTTTAAGAACAGTCTCTCTATCTAATGGTTTAATTGAATAAAGATCAATAACAGAGATAAAAACACCCTCTTGGATAAGCTCTTTATACGCCTTTAACGCCTCGTGAAGGGTCACTCCGGCAGCAATAATACAGACCTTGTCCATTTCAGACTGCATCAGAACCTTACAACCACCAATAACAAATTCATCAGTTGATTGATATATAATAGGAAGCTCGGCTCGAGTTGTTCGCAAATAACTGATCCCTTGATCATATGCAAGCATCTGATTGACCAACTTCCATGTGCTGATAGCATCTGATGGATAAAGAACAATAGAGCCAAAAATAGCCCGCATCATAGCAATATCTTCAAGCGCCATTTGAGAAGGGCCATCTTGACCAATGGAAACACCCGCATGAGAACCGACTAATCGAAGTGCATTATTACCAATTGCTGCCATACGAATCTGATCAAAAGCTCGAGTAAAGAATGCTCCAAATGTTGCACAAAATGGAATCTTCCCTCTCTTTTGCAATCCCACTGCCATACCAATCATGCACTGCTCTGCAATAAAACACTCTATAAATCTTTCTGGATATTTTGCTTCAAAGAGTTCGGTATAAGTTGAATTTTTAACCTCAGCATCAAGAACCACCACATCTTTGCACAATCCACCTAATGATGCTAGCGCTTGACCAAAAGCTCTTCTTGTCATCTCCTGCTTGCCAACCTCATATGTTGGATCTTTTATATGCACTTCCGTGCAACTTTTTGTTGTATTGGTATTCAATCCCTGTTGAGGCAAGGATGATTGCCACCGCTGCTCTATATGATAATGTGCGGCTGCGGCAAAACGCTCCTCTAACTGATCTAATAGTTTAGGCAATTCATCTTCTTTAAACACTTTACCATGAAAACCGTTTTTATTTTCAGCCTCTTGAACACCATAACCTTTTACTGTTTTTGCAATAATGATCGAAGGCTGATCTTGCACCTCTTGAGCTTTTTCAAGGGCGCTGACAATCTCTTGCATATTATGACCATCAATGACATATGTTTTCCAGCCAAAAGCTTCAAACTTTTTTGCATAACGTTCAGTATGATAACCATGCATTGTTTGACCGGTCTGCCCCAAGCGATTACAATCGATAATTCCAATCAGATTATGCAATCTATAATATGCCGCAAGTTCAGCAGCCTCCCAGATTGAACCTTCTGATAATTCGCTATCACCCATTAAAACATATGTTTTAAATCCTCGACCCTCAATACGCGCTGCCAGTGCCATACCAACACCAATAGAAAGGCCTTGCCCCAATGATCCTGTTGCCGCCTCACTCCACGCAAATCTTGGGGTGGGATGGCCTTCAAGCACCGAACTAAATTGACGATAACTTAACAACTGATCTTCTGATAAGACTCCAAGCTCTTTATAGACAGCATAAAGAACCGGAGATGCATGCCCTTTTGATAAAATAAACCGATCATTATCTGGATTTTCAGGATGATCAAGATCAACATGCATTGTATGAAAAAAAAGAGCAGCAACAATATCTGCAGCTGATAACGCCGATGTTGGATGACCTGACCCTGCAGTTGAAGTCTCCAGTAAAATTGATCTGCGCATATTATAGGCAATATGCTCAAGAAACATGTTATTAGCTCTCATTCTCTCTTCCTTTATTAGCACAATCGACAAATTATTTTAAGATAATTTTATCTATATTTTGCTGAAGTACAACTTGCCCTTCTGAATCAAATGTAGGATAAAATACTTTTAAACTATTGTTGCTCTTCACAATTTTAGGAATATTAAAATATAGTGCGCACACTTTAAAAATGCCGTGAAGCAGGTAAGCTGTTAGCAGATTCAAAAAAAAGGAGAATGTGCTAAAATGAATTTTATGGAAAAGATTACCTCGCAACACAAAATAGAATTATC
>JAKBEL010000011.1 GCA_021833825.1 bacterium | reverse complement strand
TACACCAACTATACGACGAAAATTTTTATCATTTGTTAATTGTAAATTTGCTAGCTTCAAACCTGTTCTCCTTAAAAAATTGCTTGTAGATTAGCATATTTTTTATAGTTTCAGAAGAGGTCTAATGGAATTTTGGATTGCCAAGAAAGTATAACGGATCCATATATTGTTTATCTTGTAGATCAGTTTTTGAATAAAAATATAAAGATCAATGATTTGGCAGCTCAATCATTACAAGCGCAGCTCAAACTATCTCCGGATAATAGATTTAAGAATTATTGGGATAACGGTTATCGCTGTAGAGCAGTTTTTTTCTGGAGTATATTGGATACTAAAGACAAAGAGTACGAAACATTACAACGTGATTTTTCAGGAAACTTGGCGTTTAATGGTGATGTTGATGTTATTTTAAAGTTGATGGCCAATATGGAAAAAAATATTTTTGAAAAACAGAAAAAGGAATTAATAGGTAATTGGAGAATTATGAGTAATAATAAAATGCCCGGAACTTATAAAAACCTTTTTACGGATAAGGGAATAGTTAAAAGCTCTAGGGAAAAATATAAGAGTGCTATTGAAAAAATGAGTAAAGAAGTCAGATAGACTTTTTACACATTAAACTTGATCTCAAGCAGATCGCCATCATGGACTAAATAATCTTGCCCCTCACGGCGGATCTTGCCAGTCTCTTTTAATTTCTGTTCTGATCCAGCATCAAAGAGATCTTGGCAATTGAACACCTCTGCGCAGATAAATCCACGTTCAAGATCAGAATGAATCTCTCCAGCTGCACTGCGAACCGTTGTATTACGTTTTATTGGCCAAGCATGAGCCTCTTTAGGGCCGCAGGTAAAGAAGGTGATCAATCCTAAATGATGATAGCTTTCGCGAATGATGCTATTTAAGCTCGGTTCGGTGATGCCCAGCATATCCATCATCTCTTGAGCTTCATCTGCAGGGAGTTGCGAAAGTTCATGTTCAGCTCGAGCGCAGACGGCAATCACTTTATCAGGGCCGAATTGATTAATAAGAGCTTGATAGTGCTTGTTTTGTTTGTAGGCATCGTTTTCAAGTTCATGCTCTGAAACGTTTGCGATAACTAAGAAGTTTTTTCCTGTAAGTAATGGAACTGTTTCTACAGTGCTTTCATTGATTAGCTGTTTGACCAGTTGCTCTTTGCCATGTTCTAAGGCTGGAAGCAGTTTTTGTAATAGTTCGTTTTCTGCAATAAGTGGTTTGAGCTCTGCCGGTTTGCCTTGCGCGCCTTTGATCAGTTTGCCCATCTTTTCAAGCCGTTTTTGTACCGATTCTATATCTTTGAGCATCAACTCTGAAACGATGATTTCATAATCATTAAGTGGATCAACTTTATCATTGGTGTGCAGAATATCTGCATTATCAAAGCAGCGGAGAACATGTAATATGAGGTCGACTTCACGAATATGTGTTAAGAATTGATTGCCAAGCCCTTCGCCCGATGCAGCACCTTTGACCAATCCTGCAATGTCGACAAAGGTGACAGTTGCTGGAATTTTTTTAACTGAACCGAATATACTCATCAATCGCTCTAACCGTCTGTCTGGCACGTCGGTGATAGCAACATGGGGCTCTATGGTGCAAAAAGGATAATTTTCAGCGGGAACGCTAGACTTGGTAAGAGCGTTAAATAGAGTTGATTTACCAACATTGGGCAGACCTACAAGTCCGGCTTTGATACTCATAAAAATTCTTTCTTGATAGTTACAAAAGCGTGATCTGATCTTTTTTTTAAAAAAACATAATGAGATCATTATACACAAAAAGAGACATTATTCAATGAAGCATTGCATTAGAAAGAGTAATATGGTAGTGATAGTATTAGAGATGTTTATTTTTTTATAAAGGGCATAGTATGATGAATTCTCCATTTTGTCATTTTGTGGCAAAAGCAACTTGGGTTATAACAGCTTTAGCAGCAATCAATCAAGGGTTGACTGTCTTTGAATTTAATATTTTTATGACCGATTTATTTATGAATAACTTGACGATGTTATTTGTGCCTCTTCATTTGCTCATTGGTGCAGCTGGCCTCTTTAGCTTTGTTCATCTATTTACAAAGCATTCACACAATTAATAGTCAATAGATAGCAATTGATTCTAATAAAAAAGCTCAGGCAAAAAACCTGAGCTTTTTTATTAACCATGATTATATGTTTTATTCTTCTATGTCAGCATCAATTGGTTCATCTGAAGCTGATTTGCTATCTGCAGATGATTGCTCATGCTGCTCTGCGTCTGGTTGTGCCTTATAGAGCTTTTCAGCAATCTTATGTGATGCTTGAATCAGTTCATCATAAGCTTTTTGAAGCTCTTCGGCATTCTTTTCGTGCTCTTTAAGAGCTGTTTTAGCCTTTTCAAGTGCAGCTTCAAGTTCGCTTACTTCTTGAGCGTCAAGCTTCTCTTTGCTCTCTTTGAGAGTCTTTTCAAGTTGTAGCACAAGGCCATCAAGGCTGTTTCGTTTTTCAACAGCTTCACGAGCCTTTTTGTCCTCTTCGGCATGTACTTTGGCATCATTTACCATCTTGTTGATCTCATCTTCAGAAAGACTGGTGCTGCTTGTAATTGTTATTTTCTGTTCTTTGCCTGTAGCTTTATCTTTTGCAGATACATGCACAATACCATTGGCATCGATATCGAATGTCACTTCGATCTGTGGAGTACCTTTTGGGGCGGCAGGAATGCCATCGAGTCTAAATTGGCCTAGTGTTTTATTATATTTTGCAACTTCACGCTCACCTTGTACCACTTTAATATCTACTGCAGTCTGATTATCTTCTGCTGTTGAGAAGATTTGTGACTTTTTGGTAGGTATTGTTGTGTTGCGCTCAATAAGGCGGGTTGCAACGCCACCATACGTTTCAATGCCAAGTGAGAGTGGTGTGACATCAAGAAGAAGAACATCTGTTACATCGCCAGCAAGAACGCCACCTTGTATTGCTGCTCCAAGAGCGACCACTTCATCAGGGTTTACTGATCTGCTTGGCTCTTTGCCAAAGAATGATTTAACGATCTCTTGTACTTTAGGAATGCGGGTTGAACCACCGACAAGAAGGACCTCATTGATCTGACTATTGCTAATCCCAGCATCTGCCATTGCCTGTTTGCAAGGCTTTAATAGGCGTTCAAAGATATCTGAGCAGAGAGACTCAAGTTTTGCACGGCTTAACTTTTGAGTTAAATGTTTAGGTCCGCTTGCATCAGCTGTAATGTATGGTAGGTTGATCTCTGTTTCATGTAATGTTGAGAGCTCGATCTTTGCTTTTTCTGCAGCCTCTTTGAGTCTTTGTAGGGCAATCTTATCTTGAGCTAGGTTGATTCCGGTCTCTTTTTTGAACTCTTCGATGAGGTAATTGATGATCATTTGATCAACGTCATCACCACCAAGATGAGTGTCGCCATTGGTCGATTTAACTTCAATAACTCCTTCGTTAATATCAAGGATTGAGACGTCAAATGTTCCACCGCCAAAGTCAAATACTACCACTGTTCCGCTCTCTTTTTTATCAAGGCCATAAGCTAATGCAGCGGCTGTCGGCTCGTTGATAATACGTTTTACTTCAAGTCCAGCGATACGGCCAGCATCTTTTGTTGCTTGGCGTTGAGCGTCATTGAAGTATGCAGGGACAGTAATAACAGCTTCTGTTATCTTTTCACCAATATAATCTTCAGCATACTGTTTAATTGAGGCAAGCACAGAGGCTGCGATCTCTTGAGGAGTGTATTCTTTGCCCTCTGCGACTATTGCAAGGTCGCCATTGGATCTTTTGGTGACCTTATAGGGCATGTTTTTGATCTCATTTGCCATCTCTTCATAGGTGTGGCCAATGAAACGCTTTGCTGAATAGATTGTGTTTTCAGGGTTGGTTACCGCTTGGCGCTTTGCCAAGATACCTACTAGCCGTTTACCATCTTTAGTAAAAGCTACGATAGAGGGGGTTATGTTAGAACCCTCTTTGTTGGGTATAACCTTTGGTGTGCCTGCTTCCATGAATGCGGCGACTGAATTGGTGGTACCTAAGTCTATTCCTATAATCTTTTTTCCCATAATGTTTCCTTTAGAATGTTTATTTTTATTTTTACTTTATTTGGTTAAAAACCATATAAAATATACACCTATTTACGGTATTCTGTCAACCCCAAAACTCATATTTTTTGAGTCTTTCCCACTAAGATTTTCTTCGTGACTTTAGATAACCCATATCGAAGATCAATGACGACCAGGTAGTATATACACAGAGAGTGGGTGGCGCAGGCGACATAAGATTTTCTTTTGACAGGCGCGTCGCATAATTTAAATGATTATGTCTTAATATTGGGTGGCTAATGTGTCTGTTATTATGCACCGTTTGTCAGCGGGGATTGTATTTAATTATGGTTATTTTTTGAGTGGTTTAATAAGGTTGAGAATTAGATCTTCTTTGATGCTTTGCTTTGCGCAAGAGTGCTTTGCGGTGTTGTGCCGTTGTTAAAATTATGCTGCACTACGCAGTATTGTGAGTGGATCTCGGAGTGGTCGTTTCAGGTGGTCGACGGGCACTCCGTCATCACCGCCCAGCCTTTTCCTGGGGGTGTCGCTCAAGCTCAAGTTGACACTTTCGCTTTTCGCTCATGGAGGCTGGCCGTCTCGACTACGTGTCTTAAAGGCTTTGAGAGATTTTTTTCATTCTCTATATTTTTTTATAAGGACTTTTATTTTATAAAATGGGGGGTTAAGATGAAATGTGAAAGGGTAGAAAGGTATAGGGTATAATGGTTTAAGGAGATAACGAGTATCTATGCAAGTAAGGGTAAAAGAAGGGGTATGATGTTATCTATACTATACATGATAAGAATTGTTCCTGCCCATGTTAGTCCCGTTATATATAAAAGAGAATAGATAGGGTAATGAAGCTGATAATATATACGCGTAATGCATACCATAATAAGAGCACTAACCAGTCGGACGCCATGTATAATAAGAATAGTATCTAGTATACCAATAGACGTCATGATGTTTGTGAGCAATAGCATGCCCATAATTAATAAGTAGGGAGTATACGCGCAGGCGAGCAATCTGTAATTCTTATTAACTTCTAATATGCGCTCGTAAGGTGAGAGAATAATCTCTATTAATAGAGAGATTATTATGATTAAAAATAGTTGAAAAACGATAGGGTCATAATTATTGAATAGTTCATATTGATATAATAGATATATAATTGCTATAAGGGGAATGACGAGCGCCGCGATCTTTGTGCAGAGTTTTTTGAAGGCAATTTGCCAAGTTTCGTTTTTCTTGTTTATGTGTAGTAGATGAGCAAAGAGTGCCGTATCTGTTGTTCCAATTGTTTTGACCACCATGCGATAAAAAAGCAGAGCCCCATCTAATGCTACTTTAAACATATTTGCTGTAGATATACCAAATGTGACTGTAAATAGAGGAAACAGAAAGTTTCTTTCGCTGAGACTTTTGGCACTATTATTGAAATACATAATGGCAGCATGTTTGATAAAACTTCTGTCGACAATCTCTTTAGGCGAACTTATCTCGTTATTACTATTAATCTGTGTATATATGATTGAACTGCTCTTCCAGGCTAATATTATGAGGATGGTATTTGCTATTATTTTTGATGATAATAACATCATAACAATGCCAATATTATTTTTTTTGATGGTCAATATGCTTATGATGCTGATGATGAGTTCAATTGCAATGGTGTATGCATTAAGGGTATTGAATGTGCGATGTAAAAAATAGGCATGATACATTAAACGAATAATAGAGGTAACCCCCTCTGTTAATAATAACAATATACCTATATATAAGAGGTTATTAGTGTTGAAGATTTCTAGGTTGGTCATAAGATTGTTAAATAGCCATGTATAGATTGGGATGGCTGCAATAAGTAGAGCTATTTTGAACTGTAATAGTCTCTGCATAAACGCATGAAGGCTTTTTTTGTCTGTTGTATAGTCTATACAGAAGCGAGGGACTGTTTTTTGTAGTCCAAAGTCAAGCCATAAGAGTATCAAAAAGATAATGCTATTGATATTACCGTAAAGAGAGAAGGTTTTGCAGTCAAATCTGTTATAAAGGATCAGGGTAATACCGGTTGCTACTATTTTGTACATGACATAAAGCATCGCATTATAATGGAGTCCGGTAGAGAATCGTCTATAAAGTTCTAAGGGGGTCATTTTGGGCCTTTTTGAAGTGTTGTGATTAAGATTTAGTATGGCAGAACGGGGAACATATGTCATTATCTTGACTCCTGCCACCAGAATACTTTATATTAATAATAGAAATAAAAAAACAGACATTGCTTTACATAAAAATCTTTGCGAGTGATAATATATGATTGGAGAATTATAATAAAAAATGGAGATTGATATGAAAAAAAGAGTAGTAATTACTCTCTTGCTCCCTCTTTTTGTATCAAATTGGTCAAGGGGGCAATCGACTCTCTCTAGTTTGGCATCTGAGCCTATTTGGTTTGGGCCACAGGTAACGCTAGATAGCATAAAGAGAGAGCTCGATAAAAATCCTTCAAGGGTTGATGCACGTAATAGTATTGGTCAGACAGGCCTTATGTATGCAATCAATATGAGTAACTTTGGAACATTTGGTAATGCCAATGCAAGCAGAGGATTGGTTGAGATGTTGGTGCAGCATGGTGCTGATGTTAACGCTCGCTCATTACAATCTCCTCGTGAAGAGGATCATAGCTTTAACAATACACCATTACATTATGTTGCAATCCAGCCGAATTATCGTGAGACAATCTCATTGCTAAACTATTTGATTGATGCAGGGGCCGATGTTAATGTAAAAAATAGTTTGGGAGAGACTCCATTAATGTGGACAGCAAATCTACAATTACTTGAAGATAAGCCGGGGATCACTAAAGAATTTATTGCTGACCTTGCAGACGTGAATTTACAGAATAATATTGGTGATACCTATTTACATATTTTGATTAAAAATAAAGATTATATGTGGGTTCAGAAATTTCTTGATATGTTTGGCTCAATGATTGATACTTCTATTAAAAATGTAGAGGGTTGGACTGTTCTTGATACCGCAAAAAAGACCTTGCAGCCAGAGAGCACCAGGGCGCTTGAAGGGCTTAAAGTTATCGGATTAAAGGATGATGTAAAGACAACAGATGTTTTAGGAAGAACGGGTCTGGTGCTTGCTATTATTCGTAACGACCTACCATTTGCTAAAAGACAGATTGAAAAAGGGGCAGATGTAACTGTTAAAGATAAGGCTCGATTTGCAAATGCACCATTGCATTTTGCGGTCATTCGCCGCGCACATATTGAACCATTTGTGAGTCTCTTGGTTGCCAATAAGGCTGATGTAAATCTAAAAAATAGTTATGGCGATACACCATTGCATTATCTGGTAAAATTTAATCTTTCATCTTCTGAGCTTGGTAAGATTGCTCGCCTACTTATTAACGCCGGTGCCGATCCGCTTATTAAAAACAATAAGGGCAAGACGCCGATTGATATTGCTAACATGAGAAACCCTAAGCTTGGTGATGATCTTGCAAAATGGCATAAGGAGCAACTTGCTCATAAAGATAATCCAACCGAACAAAAATAGATAATACAATAACGCAGTTACTTTTAAAGCATGATAATGTGCTATTTGAAATCTATTTGCGCATTGAGCTATAAAAGCAATATCTTTTAAAAGATATTAAATCAAGATTGTTTTTATTTGGACTATACAAAAACATCGCTTAAGGTTGAAATTTAAGCATCTTTTTTTTGCTCTTTTAACGCACGAAATTTTGCCAAAAGTTTTGAGGCGTATTGAGGTTTATTGGTCTGCTTTGATCTTGCAATAGCTAGGCTATCATCGGGAACATCTTCTGTTATGGTCGATCCTGCTGCGGTCATCGCTCCATTGCCAATAGTGACTGGGGCAACAAGAGAATTGTTGCTTCCAATGAGAGCGTGATCATTAATAATAGTTTTGCTTTTACTAACACCATTATAATTACAGGTTATAGTACCACCACCAATATTTACATTTTTGCCCGTATGCGCATCTCCCAAATAGGTAAGATGTTGCGCTTTTGTTCCAGCTCCAACTACACTCCGTTTGACTTGAACAAAAGCTCCTATAACAGCCCCCTCTTCGATGACAGATCCTTCGCTGACATAAGCAAATGGGCCGATTTTAGAATTTGATTTAAAAGTGCTATTTTCAAGAACACAGTTTGGAAGAACCGTTGTATTTTCTTCCAGTATACAATCTTTAATCACTGAAAATGGGTAGAGCGTGCAACCACTGCCTATGCGTGATTTTCCTAAGATATAGATGGGTGTTCCAATTATGGTTATGCAGTTTCCAAATTCAGCCTCTTTGCTTCTGAAGAGCCCTTCGCATTGCAGATCTTCGCAAGCTAATATATCATCAGCCTCTTCGCTTTTAGACAGATGTTTGAGCTGGCTGCTATTTTCACAAGATGATGAGGAATCATATGCTGCTGGTGCAATTGTTGATATGTATAGAGCAAGTAGTAGAATAATGGTTGTAACGTTCATGGATCTCTCTCCTGATCTGTTTTTAATGATTAAGAAACAGGCTTAGTATAGAATGGTTTTTTTGAACCTGCAATAGGCAATTGCCAATAATAATATCCATAGATATAGAGAATAAAAAAGTGAATAACTCGACTGGCTATAAGAAGCCCAAGAAATGTTGCGATTGATACTGATGCAACATTTTTTATAATGATGATAGGAATCCACATGCCGATATTGCATAGAACTAAAAATGCTGCCCGCTCTTCTATGATAAAAAAATGTTCATATGTAAGTATAAGATGTTCCGAACTGATGATTAAAAAAAAGAGGCAGGCGATATAGAGATATTCTGTATGATTGCCAGTAGATACAACATAGTAATGTAGCATGCTATAGATGCAAACAGAAACTACTATTTTTGTTATATATTTTTGCAACGTCTGTACTACTAATTGTTTCTCTTTATATTCATAGTCCCTAATATGAGAAAAAAGAATGGTGCTAAAAACGGTAAATATCTGCTTAATGATACTATTTATTGCATAGAGAGCCATACTTATAATTTTAAGCAATGATGCCAATTCAACACTATGCTGCATAGCAATTATCGGTATGAGAAAATTGGGGCTATAGAGGCTATGAGTTATCTGATAAAGGTAATTTTGAGCCCTTAAGGTGATGACTTTATTTATTCCATCATTATTTGGTTCTATAGTCGCTTGTTTTAACCAAGGTGAAAGTGTTAAAAAATATACTACTAGAGCTGTTAATGATGTCAGCAGTAAGGGGGTGAAGATTAAAAAAGTGGAGGCGCTATATCCTGACATTAAAAAGGTCCAGACAATACATATATATGCCCCTAGGCATATGAGCTCCGTTATTGCTATAAGGCGATGAAAAGCGAAAAGGTGTAGCATCAATTTTAACGTTTTTCTGCCTGTTTCAGCTATCACAATAAGCCCACAGATAATTAATTGTGTCACCGTAAGATCAATATAAGATCTAAAGAATATTATGATCGCGCATAAGGCGACCAATCCTAAAAGAGCATTGAGCAGAGCTTGTAATAGAATGTTTTTTATGAATGGAAGATAATCTGATTTTTGGTTAAAAAGTGGAGCGATTGTTAGATCAAGCCCTAAATTAAGATACATAGTTGCTAAATAAATAAGAGAAAATATAGTGCCAAAATAGCCATACAGTTGAGGGCCAATCTGCATATAAAGGATGTATTGGTGCGCAAACAGGGCCGCTTGATAGAGAGATGATTCTATGCCCGTGTAGGTTAGAATTGTTTTTAATCTAATCCAGATACTTTCAGATATTATCATGTATATGCCCTTTGTTCCTTATCATTGAGTCTATCATTTTTGTGAAAATAGATAAAGAACCCTATGGGCAGGGGCAACTTTGATAATATTAAGCAATGACTAGTCAATCTATGCAATACTGAAGTATGCTTGTTTATAATATAAGGTAAATTGGTCTGAATATGATAATAAATATTTTGTTCATCGTTTATATAATGTTCGATTTTTTTGGGCTATGCGCACAAGAGTTGCCGGCCTATCTTTATGTAAATAAACGAACAGAGCTTATTTATCAACGTTTTTATTTTATCAAAAGATTACGCCTTGCTATTGAAATTTTGCAAGAGAGTCCTATTTGGGACATGCATTTTGATCAATTGGATCCATTAATCTTTCAGAATGGATTAATACAGGGCGCTGTTATTGAGATGAAAAAAACAGGACTAATAAATCCTATTAGTAACCTTTGGGATGCTTTTGAGAGTTATCAGCATCTTTATGATTCGGTTTTTGTCCAAGAATATATCTCTCTTATATGCATCATTTATATGATGCAAAAATCTTACTATATATCATATAAATCGGTATCTATTGAATATCTTTTATCATATTTGGACTACTGCTTGGATGGATACAATGGTTATAATAGTTCTTTTGATTATGATAGACGCGAGAGGTTGATAGAGGGCCAGATGGTAACAGATTATGTTGCAAAGCGTTATTTTATTATTAAACGTCTACATAAAGTCGTATATTTTTTTAATAATTGTTGCTGTGACGAGCTTTTTGTTCGAAGTTTTGCTATATCAAGACAGTTTATAAATCAGGACATAGAGCATTTTCAGCATGCTCGCATCAGAGAGATTCTAAAATTGATATCTGATAATTATAGTTTTGAGCCTCTCCTTGAAGGCTGGAGGGAGTGCTTGCAGTATCGTTATCTATCTGATGATCAATTCATAAATGAATTGATTAGAGGTTTTCTATTATTTTATAAAATTTTTTTATTGGAATATAGTTTCAAAAAAGTTGATAGGCAGATTATCTCTCTGATGAACTATGTTCTTGCTCTATATGAGAGCATTAATACATTGCCCCTCGATGAAATGTTAGATATGTTAGATATAATAACTGAAGAGCTGATTGCCATACAACTTAGGCAAGATACTGAAGGGCAAAGAGGCAGGTTTATATATTATTAAAGTAAGAGAACAGAGAATAATGCATAATATATATTTACATGTAGTATACCTGCTATTGTTATTTGGTAATCCTATTTATGCAGATGCTTTTGACCATGTAAGTACTATAGATAAAGAGACTTTTTTAATATACAGACGATATTATTTCATTGCGCGACTCGACAATACGATTGAGCTTCTTAAAAAATTGTACGTAATATCAGATCAAAGAAAAATTATGCTTTTAGGGCATCAGATAAATTCGGAAGATATTTTACCACAATATGAATGTGAGCAGTTTAAGCATAAGGCGATTCGATATTCTATTGCATGTATTCATGAGACTGATTGCATTAAACCATTATTTAACGTTTGGGACACATTTAAGGGATACAATCTATTAAACGATGATCTTTTTATAGAAGATTTTAGTAAAGAGATATTTCTGATTATGCGCAATACTATTAATTATTTAAGGCGTTGTCATAGAGTAGAGGTATGTAATCATTTTTCTATAAATTCTCGCATTGATGCTTACAATCTCAATAAATTATTGGAAGACATTGATTTTATGACAACATATTTAAATAATTGTTTATCTGCTCTTCATAAATCAGTTGCTCAAGGAGATCATTTTTCAGACCTTAAAGATTTACGCTTTCTTATAAGCACCGATGATATTGCCTTTCGCTTTTATTGTTTAAAGCGCCTTAAAAGAATTATGAACTTTATAGATACATTAATTCCAGACGAGATATCCACTTTTAAGATGCAAGGTAGAGGCTTGCCTCTTGAGCCATATAAGAATAAAAGCATAAAGCAGCTTTGGAGCGATCTTCTGCAATATAGGTATATCGATGATGAAAAGCCTATGCGCTATTTTCTCTGCTCGATCTATACTATACTTTATAAGCAGATAAAAACATATAATTTGCTTGATGATGAAGCTCTTAATGAACAGGAGGGGTATATAAGTATAGAAAATCATATGAGTGATATGCCTATTGAAGAGCTTCTTGATGCTATAGATGGTATTATGAATAATATTTTGCATATACATAATCATTATCAGCATAGTGGGCTAAGTTTAGTGCAATGGGTTAAAATTTATTGGTGGATTCCTGCAGCGGTACTCTCAAGTGTATGTTTTAAACTTATTAAATATTATTATTTTCATACCCCCCATCTGTTTCGAGACTTCTTTAAAATATGATTTTTTTTGTTATACTATAATTTGTAATGCGCAAAGTACATTTGAGTTTTTACGCCTTTCTTTTAAAGAGAGGGCGCGAATGTTTTTTGTCGATGAAAAAATTGTATACCCAGGCCATGGCGTTGCTTTAGTTAGTCAAATTATTGAAAAAAATGTTGCAGGACATAAAGTTCTTTTTTATGAACTTACTTTTATAAGTAAAGATATGACTATTTTAATTCCTGTTGATAATTTAATAGCCGTTGGGGTGCGAAGGTTATCTTCGGTGCAGAAAGTTAATGATCTTTTTCATATGCTTTCTCAGCCTCATAAAAAAGATGTTCATGAGCTCACGTCAAGTAATTGGAATAAGCGTAATAAAGAATATCAATGTCGATTGCGAACAGGAAGTTTAGAGGAAATTGGCAATGTATATAGAGATTTAAAATCTATTGCGATTCAAAAAGAGCTCTCATTTGGAGAAAAAACCCTCTTGCAGCAGACTGAAAGTCTACTTGCACAAGAGATAGCTATTGTTGCACAGATGAATGAAGATAAAGTTGTTGAGTACCTTCGATCATTCTTCAGCTTACATAATTCGATTCCTATAGAGCAGAAGCAGAATGTTATAACAACCATTTAAATGAATATATACATGCAAGCAGAGAGCCTTCCCTCTGCTTGCATGTTTGTCCCGTTTATGAATAAAAAATATACAGATGATAAACCCATCTTTTTTATCTATGGTCCAACCGCAAGCGGTAAAACTGATTTTGCATCATTGTTAGCAGAATCAATTCCAGCCGAAATTATTAATATGGATAGTGCTCAATGTTATACACCATTGACTATTGGTACAGCTAAACCCGATTGGCGAAATACGCAATATATGCAACATATGTTTGACTGTATTGATGAACCAAAGACATTGACTGTTCATGCCTATCGTTCTATGGTTTTACCTTTAATACAAGAGGTCTACTCCCGTGGGAACATTCCAATCTTTGTAGGCGGCTCGGGATTTTATCTGAAATCACTGCTGTTTCCTCCTCAAGGGCCCACTCTTGGCCTTCGGGAAAAATATGTCTTTGAAACAAAAAATAATCTATGGCAAGAGCTTAATGCTATTGATCCTGAGCGAGCGCTTACTATTCATCCTTCTGACATTTATCGTGTTGAGCGAGCATTAGAGATTTGGTATGCAACTGGCAAGAAGCCTTCTGAATATAGACCATTATACGATCCTCCAGCTCAATTTGTATTGATACATGTAACTCGCAACAGAGAGGATCTTTATGATCGTATCAACAGGAGGGTTTATCAGATGATTGCTCAAGGATGGGAACATGAAGTTGCTTTATTGCTCGATTCTCCATGGGAAGGGTTTGTGCAAGAAAAGAGGATTATAGGTTATAATGAGTTGATAGATTATTTAAAGGGAAGATTAACTCAAGAGCAGGCTATTGATCTAATTCAGCAGAGGTCAAGAAACTATGCAAAGCGACAGGAAACATTTTGGCGAATGATTAACCGGCAGATTTGCTATGAGGAGAGAAAAGGGAGTGGCAATAACTATGCTGTAATAAAAGAGCTTGACTTGACTTATACTGATATTAGCTTATATATTAAACAACTATTAGATACCATTTTATTGGATAAAGAATGAATCGTATTGAGAATAAATCGCGGTATGAATTAGATGTTGACTTTTATAATGATAATTATAATTCTATTTTATATTTAACAAATCGTCAGGTTAGCTGGCTGGCAGCCTCTACGGTGGTTTTTGTATTCTGTATTTTTATTGCAGGATATGTTTTAGGTCAAAAAAAAGCACTTGAAGGATATGGTTCGGCGGGCAAAAGTTCTTTTTCTAATTCGTATATATCGTCAGATGAAGTAATTAATAATATGTCTGATCAGTTAAGCTCATCTTTAAATACTGATGGTAACGCCTCTAAGCAATATTATGCACAACTTATCGGCTTTGGGACATTGCATGCAGCAGATAAATTTGCAGATCGATTGCAACAAAAGAATTTTCCGGTTAAAGTTGTTGAGAAGCATAGCAAAACAGCTCAAGGAAAAAAAATTATTTGGTATCAAGTTGTAACTGAATATTTTGATAAAAAAGATGATCTTATTGCATTTACTCGTAAAATAGAGAAAGAAGAACGTTTAAATGATATTCGTATTGTCTCTTGTTAAGTTAAAAATTAATAGCTCCGAAAAGGATATAGTCTTATGATTAATGTTATTCGCAAACAATTGAAAACAACCTTTCTTCAATCTATTGTCTGGTTTTTTGTTGTTGTCTTCTGTATATTTTTTATGCTTCCAGATGCGATTAACCGTGTTCAGTCGCCAGATTGGGTAGCCATTGTCAATAATAAAAAAATTGAATATCCAGAATTTCTTCGCATCTTGAATAAATATGAGAGCAATGTGCGCCTTATTCGTGAGCAATATGGATCTTATGCCGATATGTTTATAAAGATGTTGGGGCTAGGGGGAGATCTAAAAAAAGCTGCTTTTGATGAGATCGTTCGCAATGCTGCGCTCAATGATGTTGCAAAACAGATTCCTATATATATATCAGAAGAGTATATTCAGAAAATAGTTAATAATCCACGTTTGGCACAGAGTGCGGGTATTTTTGAATTATTACCTTTGGGTTTCTTTAATCAAAATGGGCTTGATCAGAGGGCTCTTGATCTCTATTTGACACGTAATCATATGAATATGAGACAATTTGAAGATTTAATTGAACAGGCATTAGCCCGTCATATGGTTGTTCAACTTGCAAGCCTTGGTGCATATACGCCATCATTCATGATCGATAGTGCTGTAAGAAATGAGCTTTTATTGAGAAATTATGCGATTTTAACCTTTTCTCTTGATAAGATAAGGGCGGAAGAGTCTTCTAAAAATCTTGATGACGATCAATTAAAATCCTTTTTTGATAAAAAAAATAGAGAATCAAAGCTCTATTGGGTACCAGAAATGCGCTCAGCAGTTATATGGAAATTTAATCCTGAAAACTATGGAATTTCTATAGGTGATAATGCGATTGAAGAATATTATGAAAAAAATCGTATCAATAAATATATAGAGCATCCATCGAAAATTCAGATAAGGCGTATTTTGTTTAAACCCAATGGCAATGAGACTAAAGATCAGGTTTTAGTCCGTGCAAAGAGTGTGTATGATGATCTTGTTAAAAATCCAGCATCATTTGAAACGGTCGCTCGCCAATATTCTGATGATAAAGAGTCTGCATCCAAGGGTGGTCTTCTTGATTTCTTTACTAAAGGAGAAAAGGATCAATCGCTTGAGCGTAAGGCATTTATGTTAAGTAAAGATGGTGAAATATCGAATCTTTTTGAATCGGCAGATGGTTATGAGATTATTCAACGAGTCAATAAAAAAGCGGCTCAGTATAAACCTCTTGCAAATGTTAAGAATGAGATAAAAAATATACTACTTAATCAAACATTCTCTAGAGAATTTAATCGCGATATAAAGAAGTTATTACATTCTGAAGGTTATAATCATGACTTGTTATATAGATTTGCTCAAGAAAAAAAGGGCCAGCCTACTGAAATAGTAGCTCCAAAAGATGATACTAAAATAATGCAGTCATTATTTAGGCTAAAACATGCTAATGATGCCGATTATTACACGGATGAAAATTTAGGTTATATCGTCTTTTTAAAAGATATTAAACATAAGCATGAACCTGAGTTTCATGCAGTAAAGGCGAGAGTTAAAGATGATTTTATCAATGAACGGGCTCAGGCTGTTCTGGCTGAGCGCTTGAAAGAGGCTGCAAAAAGCTTAAGGCTATCAGAAAAGCCAGAAGATGTGGCGCTTCGTCTTGGAGCTAATCTGAAAAAGACTGGATTAATAAGTAAAAATAATGAAGAGATCGCAAGGGAGTTACAGCCTGAAAACATACCTTTGAGTAAAATGTTTCAGTTAGAGAGTAAAGGTTCTGTTCTGACGGATGTGCAAAAAGATGGTTATGTTTTCTTTGTTACAGATGTTGCAGAGGCTGATCCTCAAGAACAGCAAAAGAAAAAAGATGAGGTTTCAACCATGCTCAATAATCAGGTAATGACCCTTACTATGCAAGGTTTTGTTGCTTCTTTGTCTAGAAATGCTAAAATTGAGACTAATGAATCATTGTTAAATCAAATAGAAACACAGGCTTTATGAAACCAAAAACAACCAGGATTACAGGTAATACCGTAGAAAATACAGCAGATTTTAAGAAAAAAGCTTTAGAGGCAACTTTTTCTCAGATAGATAAGCAGTATGGCAATGGAGCAGTAATGCTTTTGGGGCAGACACCTCATATAAGAGTTGAGGGTATTTCTACAGGTTCTATACTGATAGATCAGGCTATTGGTGTTGGTGGGTTTCCTTTGGGCAGAATTGTTGAAATTTATGGCCCAGAGTCTTCTGGTAAGTCAACACTTGCGTTGCATGCAATTGCTCAAGCTCAAGGGCGTGGTGGAATTTGTGCTTTTATAGACGCTGAGCATGCGCTTGATCCGGCATATGCCGCCAACATAGGTGTTGATATTGATAATCTTATTATTTCTCAACCAGATTATGGTGAACAGGCTTTAGATATTGTAGAGATGCTTGTCCGTTCAGGAGCGGTCGATATTATTGTTATAGACTCTGTGGCAGCTCTTGTTCCTAAAGCTGAGCTTGAGGGTGATATGGGTGATTCTCACATGGGGCTTCAAGCTCGTTTAATGTCGCAAGCTTTGCGTAAGTTGACTCCTGTTGTGCACAAATCAAAGACTGTTCTTATATTTATTAATCAGATTAGACAAAATATAGGGGCAATGCCATTTGCGCCAAAAGAGACGACTACGGGCGGGAAAGCTCTTAAATTCTATGCCTCTTTGCGACTTGATATTCGTAAAATAGCAAGCCTCAAGAAAAATGAGACCCATATAGGCAATCGAGTTGCAATAAAAATTGTTAAAAATAAAGTTGCTCCACCATTTAAAATGGTAGAAATTGATCTATTGTTTGGTGAAGGTATAAGTAAAGAGTTTGACCTCCTTGATGCCGCATTGTTCTATAATATTATAGAAAAGTCTGGCGCATGGTTTTCTTATAAGGGGGAGAAGATTGGTCAAGGAAGAGAACAGGTTCTTGTTTATCTTAAAAACAGAGAATCTTTTGATGCCGTATACAATGATGTAAGACAAGCAATGAGTACAAAGACGAAAGAGATATGACGTTTGTAGATATGATGAAAGATAACAAAGACTTGAAAGATAAAAAAAGTTCTTTACCCTTAATTAATGAGCAGATAAAAGCATCACAGTTACAGGTAATTACTCATCAGGGAGAGAATATTGGGGTATTGTCTCGAAGTGAAGCATTGCGTATAGCTCATGAGGCAAACCTAGACTTAGTTATATTGACTGAGAATGGTCCTGAGGGTATCGCTATTGCTAAAATTATGGACTTTGGCAAGGTACTTTATGAGAGAAAAAAGAAGCAGGTTGATGCTAAAAAGCATCAAAAAGTTATTAAAGTAAAAGAGATTAAAATAAGCCCTAAGATTGGTGAAAATGATTTTCAGACCAAGATAAAACAGGCGATTCAGTTTTTAAAGACTGGCAAGCGTGTAAAAATATCCTTATTTTTTAAAGGGCGTGAAAATGTTCAAAAGGCTCAGCGTGGTGCTGAACTTTTTGATAAGGTGAACAGCTTTTTTGAAGATCAAGGTCTTTTAAATGTTGTTCAAGAAAGAGAAGTAAATATGGGGCAATGTTGGTTTCGTATTTATTATTTAAAATAATTAATAATTAATTGAATGTGTAGGGATTTTTAATGCCAAAAATGAAGACATCTTCTGCAGCAAAGAAACGTTTTAAACGTTTGGGCGGCAAAAAAATAAAAAGAGCAAAAGCATACAAACGGCACTTGCTGACTAAAAAGAGTGCAAAACGTAAGCGCGATTTGCGTAAAGGTACTTATGTAAGTGCTGTTGACGCATCAAGAATTTTAGTATTATTACCAAATTAATAATTTTGAGGTTATGGAAATATCATGACAAGAGTTAAACGTGGGACCGTTGTAAAAAAAAGACATAAACGTGTACTGAAACTGACTAAAGGTTATTGGGGACAAAGAAGTAATATCTTTCAGCGTGCTAAAGAGACATTGCTTCGCGCAATGGCATTTGCATTTAAAGGCAGAAAGCTTAAAAAACGTGATATGAGAGCACTCTTTATTGCTCGTATCAGTGCAGCTGCAAAAGGGCACGGTATATCCTATAGTTCTTTAATTGCAGGCCTTAAGAATGCTAATATAGCCTTAAATCGTAAGATGTTAAGCCAATTGGCAGTTCTTGATCCAGAAACATTTGGACAACTGGTAAAAATCGTCAAGGGATAGTTCTTTCTTGACAAAGATCATTGGCTCTTATTAAAATAAGGCCAGAGTTATCAAGATCTATATAAAGGGAGAGTATTGTTATGAGCTTGCTTCAATCGTTAGAGAAAAAAGTTGTTGTACTTGTTGATTTAGTACAAAAGTTAAAGCAAGAAAATGCTCAACTCAAAGAAGATATTTCTGGTTTTGAAAAAGATAAAAAAGAGTTGAAAAAGCAGATTGACATGCTTGAGAGCTCTATGTTAAAAGAGAGCAATCGATTACAGGAGCAATTGCAAAAAGAGAAAGAGCTTACTAAAACTGTTGTTGATGATTTAATAAGAAACATTGATGCTATTGTTGAAGGTGAAAATCAACCATCATGAATGAAGCTAAAAATTATACTATACGCGTATTTAATGATCAGTATGTTATTCAGTCGGATGAGCCTGATGAGTGGGTACGTTCTGCTTCGCAACGAGTAGATGCATTAATGCATGAAATTGCTAATAAAAATAAGAATATTGATCAAAAAAAGGTGGCTATTTTAGCTGCTCTTAGATTAGCGAGTCAATTAGTTCATATGGAATATCTATGTGATGATGTTCGTAAAAAAGAGCAGGAGCTTATTGTTATCGTTGATAGTGTATGTTAGTTTTAAATCTATTTATAGTGCTATCTTATTTATAGATAACAAATATAAATAGTTATCATTGTCAAGACAGTTCTTCTTGTTTTAAATCTTTCTCAATAAAAAGATTTGGTGGTTGTTTAGGATACAACCAGTTTAACATATTAATATGTGCTTAATGTTAGGAAGAACTATGAGTTATGTGACATTGTTATCACTATTTGCGATTGCAAGTGGCCTTGTTATATTAGGCATTCTGTTCGTTTTATATGCGAGAAAAAGATTTCTTGAAGCAGACTCTCTTTTTCAAGAAGCAAGATTAAAACGGAAGAATGTACATCGTGAAATTGAAAATGAGAAAAAAGAGTCGTTATTAAAAATTAAAGATGAAATTTATAAAAAACGTAATGAATTTGAGCTTGAAATAAAGCGAGAACGTTTAGAATTGGATCGTCTTCAGGTAAAACTTAATCATAAATATGAAGCGATCGATAAAAAAGAGGCTGCGATTGATGAGTTAAAAAGGGAATTGCAACAAAAAGAGCGGAATTTATCCCGCACTGAAGATATCTTTCGAGCAAATGAAACAAAACTAAAAAATGTTTATAATGAGCTCATTAATAAATTAGAGCGTATTGGCAATATTACTCGTGAAGATGCCAAGCAGTCTATTATTGAGACAATGCAGGCTGAAGTACGGCTTACTAATGAAAAATGGATTCAAAAAGTTGAAGAAGAATATCGTCAAAGAGCAAAAGAGAAATCTGTCGATATTTTAGTCACAGCTATGCAACGTTATATGGCGGACCAAATTACGCCACACTCTTCTAGTATTGTTCAATTGCCAAGCGATGAGATGAAGGGTCGAATTATTGGTAAAGAGGGGCGCAATATTAAGGCTCTTGAGATGGCAACAGGAATGGAATTTGTTATTGGTGAGACTCCAGAGATTATAAGTATTTCAGGATTTAATCCTATACGTCGCGAAGTTGCAAAAAGAACTTTAGATAGATTAATTGCAGATGGTCGAATCAATCCAACGCGTATTGAAGAGACTGTTGAGCAGGTTGAAAAAGAGATAGAAGAGATTATTGAAGAATATGGAAAAGAGGCTGCACTTGAATTTAATATGCAGGGGCTTCATCAAGAGATTATAACATTACTTGGGAAATTACATTTCAGAACAAGCTTTTCGCAAAATGTGCTTCAACATTGTAAAGAAGTTGGTGTTTTTGCTCGTATGATAGCAGAAGAACTTGGTCTTGATAGCCAGATAGCCCTGCGAGCAGGATTACTTCATGATATAGGTAAAGCTGTTACAGCAGAAGTGGAAGGTCCACATGCTATGATTGGTGCTGAAATAGCAAAAAGATGTGGAGAAGATCCACGTGTTGTTAATGCTATTGCAGCGCATCATCAAGAAGTTCCGTATACCTCTATTTACGGTCCAATCGTAGTTATAGCTGATACCATTTCTGCATCACGTCCAGGAGCAAGGCGAGAGACATTAACCGCCTATATTAAGCGCCTTGAAAAATTAGAAGAGATTGCAGCACTTTTTGATGGTGTAAAAAAAGCATATGCTCTACAGGCTGGAAGAGAGATCCGAGTCATTGTTGAAGAGGATATGCTTGATGATGATCAAGCAGGCATTTTAGCCCGAAATTTAGCTCAAAAAATTGAAGAAGAGATGAACTTTCCGGGTCAGATAAAAATTAGTGTTATTAGGGAAAAACGAGCAATAGAATATGCAAGGTAAATAATGAGTCGATTAAGGGTTCTTTTAATTGGGGATGTGATGGGAGCGCCTGGACGCATTATGTTTCAAAAGCATATCGATCAATTACGCACAAAGCATAAAATTGATGCAGTTATTGTCAATGGTGAAAATAGTGATGCGCGTGGTAGAGGAATCACTCCGCGCATCGTCAAATTTTTTAAGCATAATGGTGCCGATGTTGTAACCTCAGGTAATCATATTTGGGCCAACAAAGAGATTTATAGTTATTTAGCTGAAAATAGTGATCTCCTGAGGCCTGCCAATTATCCAAGTGCAGCTCCTGGAGTTGGGGTTACCATCTTTAGATGTAAAGAGCATCAGATTGCTGTGATCAATTTAATAGGTCGTGTTTTTATGAAAGACTTGGTTGATTGTCCATTTCGCACAGCTGAGTCGATATTGACCTATTTAAAAAGCAAAACCAATATTATTTTTGTAGATATGCATGCTGAAACTTCTGCTGAAAAGATCGCCATGGGCTTTTTTTTAGATGGGCGAGTCAGTGGTGTTGTTGGCACTCATACACATGTTCAGACAGCTGATGAACGTATCTTGCCAAAAGGGACCGCTTTTATAACTGATTTGGGTATGACTGGTCCATATAATTCTATGATTGGAATGAAAAAAGAACCTATTATTCAACATTTTATTACACAAATGCCAACACGATTTGTTGTTGAAGAGTCTGCTCCTGTCATTATGACTGGTGTCTGGATAGAAGTTGATACTTCAACTGGTATGGCAGTTGCAATTGAGCGAATTAAGGTTATCGATGAAGAGATTCACCTTGAATCTAATGAGCAATAACGATTATGTTTAATATTTTGATGCTTCGGTTAGTGCTGGCAAGCACTTATACTATTGGTAAAATCTCTGTTGCTATTGTAAAGCCATTATTTTTTGTAGGTAGTTGTATGATGCTGGCTGGATCAATACTATTTGCTTGGTGTTGGTTCAGGCATAGTTCTTGCTCTATAAAAAGAGAAGATTGGTGGCTCTTTTTTCAACTCTCTATTTGCCAAGTCTATTTGCCCTATGGTATTGATTTTTATATTGCACAATATGTCTCTTCTAATAAATGGGCTTTAATTTATGCTGCATGCCCTTTTGTAACAGCGCTATTATCATGGATTATTTTAAAAGAGTCTTTAACATTTAAAAAATCTATAGGATTATGTATTGGTATATTTGGAGTTCTTCTTATTTTTATGCAATCTTCCACTGATGCTATTTCTGAGCGCCCTGCATTATTTATTCTTCCGGAATTGATATTGACCTTCTCCATGAGTATCTATTCATATAGTTGGATTATGATCAAAAGAATCGCTTCAGTATATAGCCCTCTATTAATTAATGGCGTTATTATGATTGTTGGAGGTGCTTTAGCCTTGATAACATCAGTTTTTTGTGAATCATGTTTGCATGTGTCGCCAATTGCCAGTACGACCCCATTTTTACTATTGCTTATAGTTAACACATTGGTTGCGATTATTGGCTTTCCCTTGTATACCTATCTTGTGAATCATTATTCAGTAACATTTATAGCTTTTTCGAGCTTTCTAGAACCGCTTTTTGTAACAATATTTGGCTGGATGTTATTATCTGAAACAATATCCAATTATTTTATATTTGCTTTTGGAATGCTGATGCTGGGGCTTTATATATTTCACAAAGAAGAGCTTGAATAGCTATTTTGTAATTATTCAAGCAATTATTAAGGGTTAACATGTTTTTAATATTAATGCTCTATATGACATTTGCCAGTACATTCACTATAGCAAAAGCTGCATTATCTTATACAACGCCGATTTTTTTAATAGCGATACGTATGTTGATTGGAGGGGGTTTATTGCTAATGTATCAATATTGGTGTGACTATAAGCACTGGCGTTTTTCTTGGTCAGATATTGGTCTTTTGGCTCAGGTAAGTTTTTTTGAATATTATACTGCTTTTATCTTTGAGTGTTGGGCCTTGCAATGGGTAAGCTCTTCAAAAGCATGCCTTATTTTTAATCTATCACCTTTTGTTACAGCAATAATCAGTTTTTTTATGTTTAAAGAGCGATTAACATGGAAAAAAAGAATCGGCTTGGCAATCGGATTTTTAGGATTTATACCGATCATAAGGGCGACAGCTGCGCAAGAAAATATAGGAGGATCTCTATTTGGCATTTCTATGCCTGAAATATCGTTGCTGGCAGCTGTTTTTTGCGCTAGCTATGGATGGATAGTTTTAAGAGAAATGCAAAGAAGGGGGTATGCTATCGTTATGATTAATGGGCTAACAATGACAACGGCCGGTTTTGGTGCGTTGATCACTTCATTTTTATTAGAAGGGCTTCCTGTTATAACGCCGCCTCAAGGTTGTTTGGGCGGCGCATTGCCAGTGCTTTGCAATAATATTGGGGTTTATGGTGCAGGAATTGTTATGTTTATGATATATACTATGTCATTAGTTGTTCTTGCCCATATTATAGGTTTTAATCTATATGGCTATCTTTTAAATCGGTATTCAGCAACGTTTATATCTTTTGCTGGCTTTGTAACCCCCCTTTTTGCGGCTCTATTTGGTTGGATTTTTTTGTGTGAAGATATAGGAAATTCTTTTTTCCTTACAACAGCAATAGTCTTTGTGGGGCTTTTACTCTTCTATCAGGATGAACTTTAACAAAAAAAGCAGACATACAATGCCTGCTTTTTTCTGTTTCGTATATGTATAAAAAGACTATTTAAGCCTTTTTAGCAGCTCTGTGGTGTTTTCTGTGAGCAGATTTCACCGCATGAACCTTTTTAGCAACTTTACGTTTGGTTGCTTTGCGCTTTGGAGCGGCTTTTTTAGCAACCTTACGTTTAGCTACCTTGCGTTTTACAGCTTTACGCTTTGGCGCAGCCTTTTTTACAGACTTGCGTTTTGGAGCAGCCTTTTTAGCAACCTTACGTTTGGTTACTCTTTTTTTTGCTGTCTTCTTCTTTGCTGCAGTCTTTCTTTTAACTACCATTATGTTCTCCTTTTTAGGGTTTACATACAACTTCACTACTACTATTACTACATCGTTAATTTCACATCTATTTTTAGCATACAGAATTTCTTTTTTAAAATGCAATAGTTTGGATCGCAAAAAAACAATATATATGTAATTTTTTTGTAATATATTTTCGAAAATATATAGCTTTTTGTATCATTTTTTTAATCAATATGTTGATTGGATCGGCAAATTGTATTTTTTTAAAAATCCGGATTTCTAGCTCAATTTTTTGTTGAAAATTTGAATATTTTTTATCAAATTATGATCATTTTTTATACTTTTTTGTGCATTTTGGGGTCAGTGTTATACTATATCTTTATTATAGTCTTTTATTCATAATAAGGTTTAGCATGCATAAATTGCCAGATATAAAGAATGATTTTGCAGGTTGGTATAATGATGTTGTATTTCAAGCAGAATTGGCTGATCATGGGCCAGTCAGAGGTACAATGGTTATTAGGCCCTATGGGTATGCTCTGTGGTCTGAGATGCAATCTGTTCTTGATAAAAAAATTAAAGATACGGGGCATCACAATGCTGCATTTCCTCTCTTGATACCGGAATCTTTCTTGAAAAAAGAGGCAAAACATGTAGAGGGTTTTTCCCCAGAACTTGCTATAGTTACTCATGCGGGCGGTAAAAAACTGGATGAACCTTTGGTGGTTAGGCCAACATCTGAAACAGTTATTCATTATATGTTTGCTAAATGGCTCACCTCCTGGCGTGATCTACCTATTAAAATTAATCAATGGGCTAATGTTGTCCGCTGGGAACTCAGACCTCGCCCTTTTTTACGAACAACAGAGTTTTTTTGGCAAGAGGGTCACACGGCTCATGCTACCTATCAAGAGGCTGATCAAGAGGCTCAATTAATGATGAGCGAATATGTTGATTTTGCTCAAAATTATCTTGCAATACCCGTCATTACAGGTGTCAAGACTGAATCTGAAAGATTTCCTGGCGCTGAAAAGACATACACTTTTGAAGCTATAATGCCAGATGACAAAGGAAAGGCATTACAGATGGGAACATCACATCTTTTAAACCAGAGTTTTGCTCAAGCATTTGATATGAAATTTCAGGATCAGGATGGTGCGATTAAGTATCCCTATTTGACAAGTTGGGGAGTTACTACTCGTTTAATTGGTGCCACTGTTATGACCCATGGCGACGATAAAGGCTTAGCGTTGCCCCCTAAAATTGCTCCAATACAGCTTGTTATGATTCCTATACTTAAAAATAATAGTAACAACCAAGAGGTGCTTGATGTTGTCAATAGAGTTGCAAAAGAGTTAAAACAAGAGGGTATTCGTGTTCATATTGATGCTGATGACACCAAAACTCCTGGTGCTAAGTTCTATAAATGGGAATTAAAAGGTGTTCCGTTGCGTATGGAAATAGGTCCACGTGATATTCAAAATGGTGTGGCAATGCTCACCGATCGGTTAGGTATAGAAAAAGCAGCTGTACCATTAGATGGCATTACCGTGAAAATTCAAGAGAAACTACAATCTATACAGGGTGAACTCTTTAATCGAGCAAAAGCGAAGCTGGAAAACTCATGGTTTAAAGCTGAAAAGCTTGCTGAATTTGGCCCTCAAATGGATGAGCATGGTGGTCTATGGCAGACCGGTTGGTGCCAAAATTCTGCTTGTGAGCAAGAACTTAGGAAATATAAAGCTTTCTCACGTTGTTTATTAGAGACTAATCATTTTAAGCAATGCTTTTATTGCGAGAATCCAAGCAAAGGTGATCTACTGGTTGCAAAAGCCTATTAAACTCTGTGAAACAATTAAAAACTAAATCATAAAAATAAGACTGTAAAAAACGGCGATCATCCTGAGGATCTTATGAAGCCTTGGTGTAATAAGATATCGAATGGATCTATTATTGTTACTCGAGTAATTAGGGTCCTCACCATGATCGATTCTGTAAACCTAATTTCAGTGAAGACTCCCTTCTTAGATTTATAGAAAATCTTTTTCCACCACGTTAAGACTAACAATAGTTAATAAATATAGGTAATCTATTGCTTGCAACACCTGCAAACTATGTTATTATGTAAATCATTATTCGCAGTATTATTTTATATATATTTTAACTTGTTAAGGTGTAGCTAATGAGTAACGCCATTCTGAATAAGTTTACGGCATATTTATTAACTGAAAAACGTGTTTCAACAAATACATTTGATGCGTATAAACGGGATATTCAGCAGTTTGTTGATTGGTTGACCAAAAGCAAAATTGCCATAGAGCAGACCAATGCAGCGACATTAAAGCAGTTTTTGCAACGGTTAAAAAAAGATCAACTGAGAGCTCGTAGCATGTCTCGTAAAATATCATCATTAAAGGCATTCTATAATTATTTAAGTAAATATTTAGGATATGAAAATGTTGCTCGTGAATTGGTCTTTCCTAAATTAGAAAAAAGATTGCCATCATATCTATCAGAAGAAGAGATAAAACAATTACTAGAAACTGCTGAGCAGGAGACGACTCTTAATGGCTTTCGCAATAAGATTATGCTCTATCTTCTCTATGTTTCGGGTATGCGAATTAGTGAATTGATCTCACTTAAATGTTCAGATCTTCATTTTGATACTGGTTTTATTGCAGTATCTGGAAAAGGTGGTAAAGGGCGCATGGTGCCGATCCCACCACATATTATGGAGATGCTCAGAAAATATTTAGAGACTATACATAAGAATTTTATGCAGATTAACGTTGAAAAACGTAAAACCGATTATATTTTCCCAGTCTGCTATGGTGGTAAAGTCAGACCAATTACTCGCCAGGCTTTCTGGACAATACTGAAAGGTCTTGCCAAAAAAGCTGGGATTGACAAACCTATTTCGCCACACAAGTTGCGCCACTCTTTGGCAACACATATGCTCAAAAATGGTGCTGACTTGCGTTCATTGCAGTTGTTGCTTGGGCATGAGAATCTATCGACCGTGCAGATCTACACTCATTTAGAGACAGGGTATCTGCGTAAAGTGTATGATAAAAAACATCCACGATCATAGATATTGTAAATTGATTAGTAAAGAAAAAGGCTCAGATATCTGAGCCTTTTTCTTTATGCTTAAGAAGTTGTATGTTTAATCACTTAATATAAAGCTGCTTGTGCTTGTTAAGTTCCAGGTTCGCTCTATTAACTCTGTATTGAGATGAATATCACAAGATTCCAATTCATTAAGAAATGCGCGGATTAATCTGTTTTCATTACATTTCCAGGTTACAAAAAATATTGTATATAAAAGGGGCGATAATAGAGCATTATCAATTGTATTTGGTTGTCCCCACTTATCATGTTGATTAATATTAAGGAGAGAATTGATAATCTGATTAGCGATTTTTTTTGCAAAAAAACCCGTAGTCAATCCTAAAAATCCGGAACTTGCTACTGCAGAGATACTTTTTCTCACTTTATGAAATTTTGAGTTATCATTTGTGCTTGCAGGTTTCATTGCTTGTGCGCTTATCAATATTATCAATAGCAGGATGTACTTTTTTTTCATAATTTTTCCTGTTATATAAAAAAGTTTTAATTAGAGATATAGTATACTATTAATTTCGCTTTTGTCAGCGTAATCCATAATTATTTACGCCTTAAATACATGAATAAAACCTTTTTTCCAGAGATGGCCATGTGCAGCTGTATAATAGGCATGGCCGAGCATCGCAGCTCCTTCAGTTGCTAATCTTGCATCATGAGGTAGATCATACTGTTTTAGAAATGCATTGACCGCCTGTTGAAACGGTTTTGTTTGATAAAGTCTACTGTGCGATTTGGTCTTGTCATCAATAACCAATAGATAGACAATGTGGCCTGAATCTTGCAATATTTTGACCATATCTCTGATCATCTGATCAGAAACAAGGCTATCTTCTAAAAGATGTCCAATAAAAATAGGAATATGAGTAGGAATATTTTTCAGTTCATCCATAGCAAGGTCTTTACGCTGAAGATAGGTTGGATGCCATTCTGTAATGATCTTTTTGGTTATTTTTTTTGAGAATGGTAGATGTGCGCCATAGTTTTTACCAATCTCTTTGGTAAATTGATCTAGATCCATAAATGGTGCATCTAAAATAACAGCTTTTACATCTTCTGGACGCGAACGGGAAAGATAGGTCAACAGTGCTTTTGAGCCACGGCAATTACCAAACAGAATAATATTATCAGTCTTTGCTCTGACTGCGTCGTAGATACATTCGAGGCATTCTTGATCATTGGTAAGACCAAAATCGAAATAGTTTCGTGTATCAGGGTAATCAAACATAACGCAAGTACCATTGATAATGCCACCCTTTAACCATTGAGAGCCGACAACAATACCACCGCCGCGCTTTGGAATAGAACATAGGCCTCGTTGGCGCTCTTTTTTTGCTGGTTCTGCTGGCCGTTTTGCGCCGGCATAACCGCGTGAATAGACAAATATAGGTTCATTTTCTTCTATAATATCAAGGCCACTTTTGACATGCCAATGCGATAGCTCATCACTATTGTTAGAGGGCATTGTAAGATAAGCATTTTCAGCAATGAGATTCTGATCAATTGCATAAGCGAGCTCTGAGACTGAATAGAGGTGCGCGTCTTGAGAGACCGTCTGTTCTTTGCTCAAAGTTATAGTGTTGAGGTTTGTAATCGTGGGGCTGAACTGTTTCTCAATTAACTGTTCATTAATATCGATACCAAATGAGGCATCAAACCACTCTTTAAACCATTTTTTACCATGCTTTTTGAGAGAAGCTTCAGGTTTGGCGCATGTTATATTGAGTAATAGAGTCAGACAAAAGAGTGTTTGCTTGGACATAAAATCTCATAGTGCAATTGTTTATAATTTGTAAATTGTAGGATTATAAATAAGTATTACATATAAATGGTATTGTGCAAAATGGTTGTATGCTATTGCATTTGATTAGACTAAGAAAAAATGGGCTTCTTATTGAGCTTGCCCGCTCTAAAGCTTTATATTTTTTATACCGGTATTATACTAATATAACCTCCATCATTATATTGTTATAAAAGGTTTAAACTTATGAGCGCACATAAAAATTTTTTCGTTGTTGAGCAGAAATCATTCTTTAATGTTTTATCATCAATGCAGCCGATCTGCACTAAAAGAACAACGTTAGATGCAACAAGCTATATTCTTTTTCAAGTTGGTCATAAAGAGCTTGTGCTTAAAAGTACTGATTTAGAGATCAGCTTGCAAGCGAGCTATCTATTCAAAGATGGTAATATCTCTGAGCCACGCTCATTTTTGGTCTCAGGTCGTCGCATTTTTGACCTTGTCAAAGAATTAGATGGTGACATTGAAGTGCAGTTTGATAATCAACAACTGAAACTTTGTGCTGGAAGCGCTCGATTAGCATTACATATTAAAGAGGAACAGGAGTTTCCACCATTTCCAGAACGCATTGAAAATCTCATGGAGCTTGATGCGCAATTTTTACTCGATATGGTCACTAAAGTTGCTTTTTTAGTTCCACAAAACAATGCAAATCCAGCGCTGAATGGTCTATTTTTAGAGATCGATGCTGATGGTATGAAGATGACCAGTACCGATGGGCACTGTTTGGCGCAGATTAGCACTGCAAAATATACATTAGAAGAGGCAAAAAAATGGTTACTGCCTCGGCGTGCTATTTTTGAGATGAAAAAAATTCTAGATGTTTCATCGGATAGATCAATCTTCTTAGGTATATGCAATAATCAGCTCGTATTTTCAGGTGAGGCATTCAATTTCTTTACTAAATTGTTGGTCAATACTTTTCCTGAATATAGAGGGATACTCAATAAAGAAGGTTTTGTTGCTGCAAAAGTTGACCGCTCACGTTTTATTAAAACATTGCGCCGTTCAGCATGCTTACTCTCTGGTCAGTTTATTGCGACACAATTTGCTTTCAAAGAGGATGAGCTGCAGATCTCTATGCAAAACAAAGAGGTTGGTGCACTCGATGAACATATGCCGCTTGAAGATTTTTCTGGCGGGCAGCTCGATATTAGGTTTTATGCACCATATCTACTTAGTGGCTTGCAGACATTTAATGATGATAAGGTTGGATTTCATCTGAAAAATTCATCAAAGCCAATTATTTTTGAATCCGAAGATAAAGAGAGCAGTTTGACCTATTTAGTTATGCCAGTTTCGCCAACCAATCAAACAAAATAGATAGTCAGTGTTTGTTAACCAGATAACATTGCAAAACTTTCGATGTTTTGCACAAAAAACATTTGATTTTTCTCATGACATTGCTCTAATTGAAGGGGTCAATGGATCAGGCAAAACATCTCTGCTTGAAGCATTGCATTATGCATGTTATTTGAGATCTTTCAGGACTCATACTCCTCGTGAACTTATATGCTTTGATAATAATACTTTTTTTATAAAAGTTAATTTTGAAGGTATGCAAGATAATGCTTCATTGCACAATAAGCTTCATGTCGGTTATTCTGGAAAAAAACGTGTAGTAAAGTTAAACGACAAAGCTTTACATTCATACAAAGACCTAATGGATCATTTTCGCGTGATAACAGTTACCGAAGATGATCTTGGACTTATAAAACTTGGTCCTGAGATACGTCGCCATTTTATTGATCAGGCAATACTACTCTATAAGCCGGGATATCTGGAACTATTAAAGGAATATAAGATTGTCCTTGATAATCGTAACAGATTATTACAACAACAGTATGTTAATACTGACATGTATCATATCTGGACAGAACAGTTGTGGACAAAGAGTGTTATGATTCAATCAGAACGGGAAATGTTTCTTGAGCATCTGAGCTGTATGGTTGATCAGATGCTTGCATCTTATTTTCCTTATCAGATAAAGATATCATTTGCGTATAAATCAAAGGGGACTCGCCATAACTCTTGGGAAGCCTTTCAAGAAGTTATCTCAACAAGCCTATTTGAACAAGAAAAGAGATTCTCAAGAACCCTTTTTGGGGCCCATCTTGATGATATTTTAATTGATTTTCAGGGGGCGTCTTCTCGCCTGTTTGCCTCAAGGGGCCAACAGAAGCTTATAACGCTCTTTATTAAGCTGGCTCAACTTAAAAGCCTTGAAGAATTGAAAGGGGCAGCGCTCTTTCTTTTGGACGACTTTATGACCGATTTTGACGCAGAGCGGGCTGAAATAGCACTTAACGCCTTAAGTGAGCTAAAATCACAGCTGATATTCACTGCGCCCATCAATAGCTCTCTATTGGGTAATATGCTTGCCAGCAGGGGTGCCCAAAGAATAGAGATTTCAACCTGAATTCAATCTGCTGTAACCCTTATTTTATATTTTTAAAAAAGTTGACAGACATTAAAAAATAGGGTACATTACTTCATAGTTAGGTTGACATATCAATTGACAATAAAATTGAAAAAAATATGGTTAATTTGACATTTTTGAAATTTAAGTCTATCATATAATCATGATTGAACTATAAGTTTCAATATAAGACGCCTCACAGATGCAAGTCTGAGTGGCATTTAAACTAGGCTTCATTACTACTCTCCTTTTTTCCAACGCACTGATACTTGTATCGGTGCGTTGGTTTATGAGGTTTTTTCAATATTCAATCTTATGGAGGAATTCGTGAATATAAAGAAAAAGTTCTTGATCTTATTGTTGGCGTCGAACATTGGCTTTATGGATGTTAATGCTACAAGGCATAGATTTGGTGATCTGGGAAAAATGACATTTCCAGAAAAATTTACAACAGTCAGAGATCACACATTAATGGATTTCGTTTTTGGTCCTATTTGCTTATTTTTGTCTAATAAAATTTCTGCTGGCACTATGATGTCATTAAATAGCTTTGAAATGAAAAAGTATTTTCTTATAAATACAGGAATAAACATTATAGTTGGTGCAATAAATTTTGGATTTTTATTACCTCGTGCAGCTTCATGCCCTGATCGAAATAATAATACATATGTCAATACGGCTGCAAAAATCGATTTTCTTGGAACAATAGCAATTTTTGGTTTAGCAGAATATCTTTGTTATAATCGCTATAAAAAAACAGCTGAATATGCAAAAGCTGCAGACAGGTTTATTGAACTTGGCAAAAAAGAGCGCTCGCACGAGGAGAATCTAGAGATATCGCAGCTTCTTAAAAAATTGATTGTAACAAAAGAGACGCCATCAGAAGATGTTTATTCATTTAAAAGTTATGGTGAAAAATATCAGTTGATTCGAGATAGCGAAGGCAAAGTTGAGCTTACGAAGGTTGCAGCCTAAAACCTTTTTATAATCTTTCCGCAAATATTCATTACGTTATTACAATAGGGTTGGTTAATTTTACCAGCTCTATTTTTTTCATAATCAACTGTGTTATGCGACGCATATTTAATGTGGGCCAGTCTGTGAGCCAATAAAAAACTAAATCGTAAGAAAACGATGGTCATCCTGAGGATCTATTCATATAATCACTAAGATTTTTGTATAAAATAAATCAATTTCATTGCAAAAACTTTTCCCTCTTACTATGATCATTTATAGATTGAAATCCATTCCAAATCCAGATGCCCCTCAAAGGCATCATGTCAGGCCATAGCCAAAGATTACATAATATACATTATCGGACACAGGCTTTTTAAGGCTTTTGTCGAGCCGTCTATTTTTTAAGAAATAGGCTAAAAAAACGCTTCCAAATTTGCTCAATGCGCAATCTTTTTTACATGCCCCTTATATTTTTAAGGACAAAGACTTACCTTCTTTTTCGGTCAAATAAAAGGGTTAAACGATTTTAAAATCAAATTATTGCAAATTGAAATGAACTTACTGTATAATTGATAATAATAATCCACACTGTGGCGGCACAGCTTGGCTTTAGAAATAAGGAAAAAAGAAAGTATGAAGAGAATACACAGCCTAATATATGGAATAATATTCACTGCGACAATCACTCCGTTAATGCATGGAGCTAATTATCATCCTGATGAAGAGCTTATGGCCGGCATTCAAATGGTAAAAATCCTTTAAAAATCGCAGAAGAAAGAGGATATGGGTATATCATAAATATACTTATAAACTATACCAGCAAACGAGGCGCCTAAAAAAAGAGAGAATAAATATTAATTATAAAAAAAGGAAAACGTATGAAGAAGATAACCTATATATCAATGCTATCACTCTTGGCATGTGGGCAAGTCAATGGATGTCTAAACATTATATCAAACAATACCAAAGAGACATTTAAACTTGCAGAAGTTAAAAGTGATAACTCAGATTTAAAACAGCAGGTGTATCTCCCTGAAGAGTACATCAAAGATGAAGAAAAAGCTCATACTCTACAGCCTGGTGATGAGATAACATTTGGTGGGCATTATGTACCAACATTTATTATTTATAAAGAGTACCCTGATAAAAAATGGCACCCGCTATTGATTGTTAAACAATTGCGATGCGGACCCCGTGGACCAGAAAATAAATATCTATTAATCACCGATCTGCTCAAATGTAAACTTCCAGATGACTATCAAGAAGTTTATAAATTTACTATTAAATGTGATCCAAGTGAACTCAATATAGCAAGCACCAATCAAGAGAATCTTGCAAAAATTGCAAACCCTTATCAAAAATTATTAAATATAATTGATGACTTTCAACAACAGATTCTTGAACTTTTTGGCCAAGTTGTAAATGACAAAAATGAATGCCAGCGAAATCAATTAGGGCAACATGCAACAACAGCTCTAGAGGCTAAAATGATAGATGAAACCCCAAAAACAATAACATCATCAAGCGAACCTTTAACGCAAGATGCTGAAAAAAAGGATGAACCTGTTTGCGAAAAATGTAATAATCTAGCAGTCCATACAAAATAATTCACACAGAAAGCTTTTTGTTTTAATAATTGCTGGCGCTTGCAATCATGTATTATATCGTGTATCATAATACATGATTGCTATTATTATCAAACTTTATAACAAAAGGTTTTCTTTATGAAAAAAACATCTCTGTTTGCTGCATCATTTCTTAGCCTAACAACTCTTTTATCTTATGCAGCCGATAACAGACAAATCCCGCTTTGTGCTCCATATGCAATAAGAAGTAAAGGCCTAATTGATGATCATATTCTTTTTGAAGCTGTCAAAAGCGGAGATCATCTTGCTGTTGAAACATGCCTTGCTCAAGGAGCATATGTATATGCAAAAGATGCTAATGGCGAAGAGCCTATTCACCACGCTTCTACTCCATCTATGGTGCAGACCCTTCGTGCCTATAGAGCAAACTTAGAAGCGAAAAATAGATATGGCGTAACAGCCCTTTTTCAGGCTTTTGAAGATGGAGAATTCTCCTTAGCAGAGGAACTTCTTGCCCAGGGAGCTGATATCAATACTCAAGATAGCGCTGATTGCACCCCGCTCCACACAGCAGTTCTTCAGGCTGATCAAGGCAGCGGTGAAAATCTCAAATTTATACGATTAGCGATTGCGTACAATGCGGATCTTGAAGTGCAAGATGAAGGTGGAGATACCCCACTCAATATCGCAGCTCAATTTAGGTATTGGCCAGAAGTCCAGCTTCTTTTGGCTGCAGGGGCAAGTGTTCATACTACAAACGATGACGGCGAATGCCCACTTGATTTCTTATCAGTCACTCATCATACAAACCAATAGGATATTTCGAGCTATTTTGGCGACGGCAACATAAACACTATGGGCATCTGTGTAATAAAACAGGACTGTCGCAAAAAATCGATCAAGTCATTATACCACTGAGCAGATTCGATCTGCTCAGTCTGCTCTATAATTAAACAATCACCATGAAAAGCATCGTAAAAATAACATTCGAAAAGCCCATGTGATACATTTTTCAAACAACCATATTTTTTCAATTCATAATAGAGATCTTGATGCCCCAATAAACAATCACCCTTTTGCAATGATAACCAATAGATCTGATTGTAATAATTTAATAATGCCAAAAACATCTGCATAATTTTTCTGCCAATAACCAGATTATGCACTGTTACCTTGTGAATGCCACCACTCAAAAGCAGATCATTAAGAGCTAATATATCATATTCAGAAAAGTGCTCTCTGGAAATATCACTAACATGAGCAAGATCAATAGATTTAGAATGTATTAGTTGATTATTATGATAATACATAAGACAGCCTCCCTTATTACTCCACCCTTTTGTCCCTGTTGATCATAATAAAAAAATAACAGCTTCTATTGCAAGGCTTTTAAAGCGTGCACAACTATACTCTATGTTCTTTATCTGCTCCAAAGGCCACATAAAGTAACAGCTAATGCATCGGTCACATCCTGTTTTTTCTGTTCTTTAAGTTTAGGAAATAACTGCATAACAACGCGAGCAACCTGATCTTTTGAAGCTCCACCATAACCAGTAATTGATTGCTTTACTTCGCGAGGTGCAAATTCATGAAGCCTGAGGCCATATTGATGAGAAAGAAGATATAAAATGCCACGCAAATAACCCAACTTAAGAAAGTTTTGTGCATTTTTACCCAAAAAAGGTGTTTCTAATGCAAGATCAGTAATTGAGAATGTGATAATTTTTTGTGTAAAAAAAGTATGAAATATATGAACTCGTTCTGAAAGATGTTTTTCACTTGACATCTGCAAATAACCACAATCAAGTAGATAAGAAGTATGTCCCTCTTTTTTTATAATACCATATCCGGTCACATGAAAACCTGGATCGATACCGATTATAATCATACTACCACTTTCATACACATCCAAAGCCCGCTGATCATAAGCACCTATCACATAAAGCAGAATAGGCATGTCTAAACATTAATATTCCTCTAAATCTTGAAACTTTGTGAGCTCACGCGCAAAATTCAGATAGACCGTTCCAGTAGGTCCATTACGCTGTTTACCAATAATGACCTCGGCAAGTGAAGGATTTTCAGTCTCAGGATTATAGACAACATCTCGATATAAAAACATAATAAGATCCGCATCCTGCTCTATAGCACCCGATTCACGCAAATCTGAAAGCATAGGGCGTTTGTCCATTCTACTATCAACTGCACGCGAAAGCTGTGCACATGCTAAAATTGGAATATTCAATTCTTTTGCCAAAGACTTGATTGAACGGGATATCTCAGAGACCTCTTGATGTCTGTTTTCATGCTTCTTTGCACTGTGCAACAATTGAAGATAATCGATCACTAATAATTTAACATCATGCTCTATTTTTAGTTTACGCGCTTTGGCTCGTAAATCCATAATATTAAGCATTGCTGTATCATCAATAAAAATTTTATTATCTGCAAGGCGAGCTGCAACATTGGTCAACTCTATCCATTCATCTGATGTGATAGTTGCATTTCTGATATTATGCAATGGAACACCCGATTCGCCAGATAATAGGCGAAGCGTTAATTGTTCTGCAGCCATTTCAAGCGAAAAAATACCGACTGCAAAATTCTGTTCTGCTGCATAGTTCACAAGACTTAACGAAAATGCGGTTTTACCCATTGAGGGCCGCCCCGCAAATACAATAAAGTCTCCCGGTTGAAAACCTGATGTTATTGCATCAAGTTTTTTAAATCCAGTCGGCACACCGGTGATACCTTTGCTATGGCTCTTTATATCAGAGAGATGAGCAAATGTCTTTTTAAGCCAAATATTAAGTTGTACAAAACTTTCACTACTTCTTTTATTAGAAATTTGAAAGATTGTTTTTTCTGCTTGATCTAGTACTGCATCAATCTGTTCATTATTCTGATTATAACAGTTAGAGATAATACCCGTTGCAGAATGAATCAGATCACGCAAGATCGCCTTCTCTTTTATAATCTGCGCATGTTGCGTGATAAGACCTGCAGAAGGAATCTCCTCTTGCAATGAGATTAAATAGACAACGCCACCAATAAAATCGAGTTGCCCCTTTTTTTGTAATTCATCTTGCAACGTGACTAAATCAACACGCTTATATTGCTGATTTAATTGAACAATATGATCATAAATAATTTTATGCTGCTGACTATAAAAATCATCTGGTTGCAATATCTCAATAACTTGCGCAATCCAAGAATCATTTAACAACAATGCTCCCAGAACCGCCTTTTCAGCATCTAAATGTGCTGGCAAAGATTTGCCCAGGAGCTGTTCAGAATGTTGTGTATGTAATTTTTGATTGTTGTTATATTTCTGCATCGCTCTCTATTATTGCTTATTCAGGTAAAATGGTTAAAGAGAGTATCGGTTGTAATTTTGATGACAATTTAACGGTAACATCATAGGTACCGGTTGTTTTGATCGATTTACCAAAATCGATCTGGCTCTTACTAACGGCAACACCTTTTTGTGCTAAAAGATCAACAACTTCACCTTGGCTTATAGATCCAAACAATTTATCACGATCATGAACTTTTCGCTTCAATTGCACTTTCATAGACTTGATCTTTTCAGCCAACATCGATGTCTTGCTTGCAATAACCTCTTTGCGATGCTCAACAGTTTTTATACGATTCTTATATTGATGCTCATTCTTTTCGGTAATCTCAACACCAAGCTTACGCGGGATAAGGTAATTCATACCAAAGCCCTCCGCAACTTTCACAATCTCTCCGGTCATTCCAACATTTTCAATATCTTTAAGTAGAAATACACGCATTGTCTCAAACTCCTTGTCTGATTATATAGTATCTGTGTATCACATTATATAACTTTTTGTCTAAATTGACACTACAAGTATAACAGATCCATAAAAAAATCGTATGATCATTTTTTATTTTTTTACAGCTAAAACGAAACCTCCATGTTTTCATAATATGAATGTTATCAGACGCCATTTTAAGAGGAAAATCATTTTTTAATCTATATAAACTAATTGTTTACTTGTATACATCACGCAAAATCTCATCTCTCCTTCCAATCTAGTATCATAAGTTGAACATCTCTTGCTCCTCTATTTTCTGCAGTCACCTTGCACGAAATCGATTCTTTTCTATGATCTTTATCATCACATAATTCAATAGTAACAAAAAGCGCTTCTCCTGATTTTTCATATGAGATAGAGGCTTGCATTATCTTATCTGATCTCATGTGCCAAGGTACATCTCTATATACTATACTTTCATCGCGCAATCTCATGTGTATCTCATCCCAATTATGTTTGGCAAGTTGTATGGCATAAAACATCACCGCCTGAGCAGCACAGTAAAGCTGCAACTGTTTTTCACGCTGCACAACGGTCTGCACTAATAATGAAAAGCGATAATTGAGATTTATAAGCAACATACTCACACCGGTCATAAGCAGAAGTACCATTAACAATGCTGATCCTCTGCGCAGGCTCATATTATTACTCCATTACGCAATGGTGAATTCAACCCTATTTTATCTGATCTATTTTCAATCTTTAGATCCACCTCAATCAGATCTAATCCTTTCGATGATCTTGATATATGAGTTTTACAATCAACTATATGCTGAGCAAAAAGACCATAATATGGATTTAGCCATCGCTGATCTTTCTGATCATATGATTTGATCGATCGAAACAACCTCTTCTCTTTGCAATACCATGTTATAGAGCGATGCTCACTTGTGATGCTCAAGAGCATCGCATTTCCATCTACATTGACCTTTGTCGCTTCATGAATATCTGTACGCATAATATCTGTTGCTATATAGATAGGCAACAATCTATTGCAAACTCTGTTCATCTGCACAATCGTTCGATGCCATGAAGCAATCAGATTATATGATATAAGCGCAACAGTTGTTAGCAGCAAAAACTGCACCATCCATTCTATTAAAATAAAACCATATTTATGTCGCTTCATATATATATCCTGGCAACTGTACAACTATCGATTTAGTAGGCGTACGATGTTCAAGCATGCCATATTTCAATCTTGGCATAATAAGACCTTCTATATGTGGTAAGGCAAGATCTGTATATAATATATTATTTTTTTCTAATGATTCTGGGGGCAAGCCCTGCCATATCTTTTCACTATGATTTTGCATGATCAATAATATTTCTAATCTAGATCGAGCCTCTTTATGCCAACTAATAACAGATGAAAAAAATTGTGCAAAGAGAGAGAGCATAAAACTGAGCGCAACCAATGCGAACATAAGCTCAATGAGTAAAAAACCTCTCTTTTTTTTCATAGCAGACTCATAACAGATTATGTTATTCTACAAACACAACATATGCTTTTTATAAAAATAGTATTAAATATATTATCATTATGTGATATATTCTTATAGATAGATATACTTATAGTTATATTACAAAGTAAAGAGATAAGACAGGGAGTCTTCAATTATGCTCATTAAAAAAATATATTGTGTCGTAGTAGTTATTCTTTCAATCACACTGTCCACTATAAATCATAGCATGCCCCCAATGGGCGGTGGATTTAATCCAAATATGTCAGAAGAGGAGCTTCTTAACCAATTAATGCAAGAGATCAATGCTGCATTGCCAGAAGATCAACGTGATTCTTTCTGGCAAGAAGTTGCGCGTGAAACAGAAAGGCTGGAGCAGGAGACGGCCCATATGGCTCCAGAAGAGAAAGAACAGTACTTAATGAATCTTATCTCTGCTGAAACTGGTCCTACTATGGAAGCGCCTGTTGCCCCTGTTGCTCCTCAAACACCTATCAAAAAAGAGCCTACGCCTCAAGTTCAACCTGTTGTTACTGCTGAAAAGACTGATGCTATTATAAATGTTATTTCACAGATTGTTATCCTTATTGAGAGTTTTTTAACAAAAGCAGCTGCGTTACCCGATTTTGATGGCAAAGTACTGGGCTGGGTGCAAAAAGGGCGCATCACCGATTGGCAAGCCGATAGTTGGTCAACATTTCAACATGATCTGAATAAGTTGGTGCACATTTTGCAACGATTTAAAGATAAAGATGTAAAGATAGGTTTTAAACATCTTGATGAACTTGCAAAGAATGAAGCATTAGTCCAAAGCCTGAGAAGATTACAATCAAAGTTGAATGAATATGAACCCGCTATCAAAGTGACCCCTTTTGAGATTGCAAGCATGAGCGATCCGAATAAAAATGCATCAATTCATGTTATCAACACATTGACTGATGCTCTATATCGCAATAAGATCAATGAAGAGTTGCAAAAAATCTTCGAACTCTTTGACCCTATGGCAAAAAAAATCCGAGAAGAGGAGGAGAAGGCTACAAAGATGGCACTTGCGGGCAGACGCCCTGAAGTTGCTGTTCCTGTCCGTACTGCGGGAAAACCTGAACGAAGAAATGATTTTATGCTACCAAGCTTTGATGATTTTGGCTTAGGTGATGGACGAGGATCAATGCCATCATATAGACCACCAAAAAAACCGAAATCTGAAAGCGATGATTTCAAGAGAAAAGAGAAAAAAGAGCTTGGCAAAGCAACTGGAGGCTCAAGCGCAAAAGGTTCTGGTGGAGGAAGTGGTGCAAAAGGTGTAAGGCCTGAAGAGAATGGCAAAAATCCTCAAGAATCCGCAAAGAAAAAGCCGACTGAAGCACCTGTGCCTGCAATAAAACATACTGAAGTCAAAAAAAATGTTGAAGATCTGCTAAGAAGAGACATAGAAGAGGCTAGCAATATCATTCTTGAAACACCAGAGTTTGCGACCAATGAAAGTTTAAAGCAGTATCTGCTTCCAACCGTTTGAGATTAAAAAAAGGAGAATATAATGAACAGATATTGTTATATGATTATGTTATGCGGGCTCTTTACATCACCATGTTGTGCATCTGATTCAGAGCCAACGAGCACCGTACCATCTTCTTTTAAGCCTGAATTTCCAACGGGCAGCCCTTATGCAATGAAGGTGGTCACTATTGCCAACGACAATGAGCCATCATTTAGAACACCGTCATCTTTTAAAGCTAAATTTCAAGAACCTTCCTCTACGAACATTAAAATGAAGTCTTTTCCAGAAGAAACTCCTAAGCCAGAAATAACCCAAACCCCATTTGTAGAACCAACTGCATTTGTAGAACCTTCCATGGTAGCTTCTTCATCATCAGAACAAGCTATTTTACCAACACTAACACCAGGCATGCCCTTGTCATCATCAGCAATAATACCACCAGCGTCAGAAGAGCAATCTGTTCCTATACAGGCTCAACGGCAACTACTCCCCCCTGCTTTAAGGCCCTCATCTTTATTGCCATCAACTCCAACAATCGCACCTATGGCGCAACCACCAGTCAGATCTTCTGCACAGGGTAAAGCTTATGAGAACATCTCTAAAGCAAATAGTAAATTGAGCTCTGCTCTGCGAAGATTAGATGCAATAAGAGGGTATTATCAAGAGATCTCTCAAGAGGAGAGAAGAGTCATTAAAGCAAAAGCGGAAAATCTCTTAAAAGAATATCAGATAGGTATAACCAAATTCGCTCAACGCATCACACAGGCCAAAAATGAGCTTGGCGACAGAGCCGATAAAGATAAACTAGCACCTTTTAACACCTTTGTTGATCTCGTGCATAAATTGTCGCAAGGGATTAAGAAGTTATAAGGCAAAAGAGGAGCATGTAAACATGCTCCTCTTTATTTTAATTACACAGTTATAACTGTCAACATTTATGGATTCCCTGAGGCACCCACACCTGCTTGAGTGAACGGCGAAGGAGTGCCAAATTTCACAGATGATGGCAATAATGGATTACCACCTGCTTGCCCCTTCCCTACAGGGTTGATCAACCAAGCGCTTGGTTGACGACCAGATGGTGTAGTTGAAACTATTGGTTGCTGCGACTCACCTGTTAATTGCTCTTCTTGAAGCTTTTCAAGTCGTTCCAATTCTTGTTGTAAAATACCCTTCCAGTAAGCAAGCGTGTCACCAGAAAGATCTGCATAATTTCCTCCGCGCTCGTTAATCTGACGAATTTCAGTGTTAATCGCCTCTATCCGTTCTTGAAGATCTAACGTACCTATTATCTTTTTCATTCTATTATTAATAGGCAACTCAACTATTCGATTTTTCAACATGCTTTTTTGAATATCTGTCAGCTCAACATTACTGTCTATACTACTATATAATTGTTTTGCTTGATGCTGTTCATACTCAGTTTTCAATGTATCAATCTTCTTATTAATATTGTGAATCATATCGCGCTGACCTATTTGCTCAGCAAGCTCAGCTTTTAACAATCTTTCTTCTTTTGGAGACAATAAGTTTGCTCCCTCACGCAATTGTAAAGCTTCTAATAAAGCAGATACAGCTAATTTTATACTCTCATACAAGCTAAGATCACCTGTCATTGCATAAGTATTGACGTCTTGAGCTATCATATCAATACTGTCTTTCAACTCTCTATACGCCTCTGACCCTCTAAAGCGATCAAAACCTTTTTTAGCACCATAAAGCGTTGCTGCAAGAACTGCCGCACCTAATGCCGCCTGTTTAGCCTCATCACTCCAACCTGTCAATGCTCCTGGTGTCAATGGCGCTGCTTTATCACCAATCCATGACCCTATTTGGCCAACATATTTCCCAACTGGTTCTGGCGTCACATATGAAGCGGCTGCCTTTAGGCCTGAACCTACAGCCTCTACACCTCGACCTGGATATGCAAGAGCTGACTGGCCTAAACCTAAACCTGTTCCTGCCAATGATTTCGTGCCTTCCCAAACATCTTTTACTTGTGCTGGCATTGCTGGAATTTTTTCATATCCTGAACTCAATAGAGCTTTTGTACCCTCCCATGATGGACGTCCCCATCCACTGAACCAACCACCAGTTGCAGCTGGAGCTGATGCAATAGCCTCTTGAGCAGCTTGCGCAACATTTGCAGCAATAGTATCTTCAACCAATGTAGTTAAAGCTTTCTCTGCAACTGCCTGTTGAACAGCTTCAGACGGCACTCCTTTGTACCAATCATGCGCTTTTTTAACACCATAGCCTAAACCACCTATACCTGTTGCTCCTGCCAGGGTCTTCTTAGATGGAATATATGAACCCAATCCACTAAACCAACCAGTCTTTTCTGGTGCTGATTCTGGGGCCTTAGAACTTTGTTCCTCTTTACTAACTGCTTCTACTAAAGGATTCTCCAATGAAGATACCAATCCAGCTGGATTTCCAGCATTGAAGCTCGCTTGCTGAATTACATCTGCTTGTGAAGAATTCTGTGTTGGATTTTCTACTTTTTCTGATTCTTTGCTTGGTTTACTTGTCCACCAATCATAACCCTTTTTAGCTGCATAACCTGCACCAGCAAGAGCCGCCGCACCGAATGCAGCCTGTCTAGCTTCATCACTTATTGATGGTGTATATGGAGCTAATTGACTACCGAGCCATGATGCTCCTTGGCCAACATATTTCCCAACTGGTTCTGGCGTCACATATGAAGCGGCTGCCTTTAGGCCTGAACCTACAGCCTCCACACCTCGACCTGGATATGCAAGAGCTGACTGGCCTAAACCTAAACCTGTTCCTACTACTGATTTTGTCCCTTCCCATGATGGAATTCCCCATCCACTGAACCAACCACCTGTTGCAGCTGGTGCTGATGATGCAACCCCTTCTGCTATTGGAGCTACCACTGAGGATGCAGCGGTCCCAATACCTTTGCCGGCAGCCGGCACAATGACTGCACTTGGGAACCTTTCAACCAGATTCCTATAGGCTCTGTCACCAAGTCCGGCATTTACTGCCATTGGCAACATTAACAAAATACTTAATAATTTGGCTTTCATTTTTCTCTCCTTATGAAAAACCGTATATTTAAACAACTTTATTCTTAACTCATGAACTAGCATATCACATTAATAATCCAAATTGTAATAATTTTATAAAATCTATTTTTTGTTTACATAATAAAATGGTCAAAAAAATAGATTTTAACAGGAAAAAGCCCTCACCAAAAAGGATAAAATTATTATCAAAAAATTGTTGACTCTCTCAAAAAAAAGATTTTAGGCTGTCTTCAAACTAAAGGATTGTAAATATGAAATACCCCTTCTTATTTAAAAAAGTCTTATTGTCTGTAATTCTTCTATCTTTAGAAACATTCACTATTCGTCTCAATGCATCATGCTCACAACCGACAAACCAAAAGAGAATATGGGATACTGTCAACACTATCGAATCGTATGTTGAAGATATTGACCCTAGAGTGATATCAATACAGTCAGCAATCGATAACCAGGTCAACTGCTGCAGTGCAATAAACGCGATGGACACCAGAACCGCATCAATATTCAGTTTAGACCAAGTGATTGCTAACAACGTAAACTCTATTCAATCAACAGTCAATGTGATCGACACCAGAACAAGTAGCATTTATAACCTTGATCAGACTATCAACTCTAAGGTTGATGCACTGACCGCGCTTGACCAGACAACAGCATCTAAGGTCAATGTGATCGACACCAGAACAAGTTCTATTTACAATACAGATCAGACTATACTTTCTTATGTGGCCAACGCACAGAACTGCTGCAGTGCAATCAATGCAATGGACACCAGAACAGCTTCGATATTTAGCATTGACCAAGTGATTGCTAACAACGTAAACTCCGTATCTTCTAAAGTTGATGTAGATATTGCCATCGATAAATCTACACAGTCGACAGTGAATGTGATTGATACTAGAACCAGCTCTATTTACAATACAGACCAGACTATACTTTCTTATGTGGCCAACGCACAGAACTGCTGCAGTGCAATCAACGCAATGGATACCAGAACTGCTTCTATATTCAGTTTAGACCAAGTGATTGCTGGCAATGTGAACAGCGTATCTTCTAAAGTTGATGTGGATATTGCCATCGATAGATCTACTCAATCGACAGTCAATGTGATTGATACTAGAACCAGCTCTATTTACAATACAGACCAGACTATACTTTCCTATGTGGCCAACGCACAGAACTGCTGCAGTGCAATCAACGCAATGGATACCAGAACTGCTTCTATATTCAGTTTAGACCAAGTGATTGCTAGCAATGTGAACAGCGTATCTTCTAAAGTTGATGTGGATATTGCCATCGATAGATCTACTCAATCGACAGTCAATGTCATTGATACTAGAACCAGTTCTATTTATAGCCTTGATCAAGTCATCTCTTCTCAGATCAGCAACCTCAATATCATAAATAATGCGAGCGCTATAGCAGCTCTTCAAATAACTGTTAACAATATTTATAGCATTGATCAGACTATCGCCTCAAATGTGAATGTTATATCTTCTAAACTCGATGTGGATATTGCCATAGATAGATCCACACAATCGACAGTCAATGTGATTGATACCAGAACAAGTTCTATTTATAACCTCGATCAGACTATCAATTCTAAGATAGACGCTCTTCAATCTTCTGTATCTAATACTCAGAACTGTTGCAGTGCAATTAACGTAATTGATACCAGAACCGCATCCATATTCAGCATAAATCAAGTTATTGCTAATAATGTAAACACAATATCTTCTAAGGTAGATGTGGATATTGCTATCGATAGATCTACACAATCGACAGTCAATGTGATTGACACCAGAACAAGTTCTATTTATAGCCTTGATCAAGTCATCTCTTCTCAGATCAGCAACCTCAATATCATAAATAATGCGAGCGCTATAGCAGCTCTTCAAATAACTGTTAACAATATTTATAGCATTGATCAGACTATCGCCTCAAATGTGAATGTTATATCTTCTAAACTCGATGTTGATATTGCTATCGATAGATCTACACAATCAACAGTGAACGTAATTGATACCAGAACCAGCTCTATCTATAACTTAGATCAGACTATCAATTCTAAAGTTGATGTTGGTATCAACTTAGATAATCAAATTCTATCAGCAGTTACAACCACAACAACGGCAAATCAAGCATTTGTATCTGTTTTTGGAACACAGATCGCAGAAGGATTACTTGATAGCTTTAGTATTCAATTTCAATATGGCGTGACTGCTGCCCCAGTCAACACCTACACTCAAGGTGGAGGAACAGTTACCAGTGCAAATAGTATGGCCATATTAAGCACTGCTGCATCAACCAATTCTATCGCACAGGTACAATCACAAGCAACCAATATTTATCGTTCTGGCCATGAAGCATATGCTTTCTTTACAGCAGCATTTACAGGATCATTCGCCTCAACATCATCCCAATTAATCGGACCATATGATTACCAGAATGGATTTGCTATAGGATTTAATGGATCAACATTTGGCGTATTGCAAAGAAGTAATGCTGTAAATCCTAGCATTGTAGTCGATACTTTCATTGCACAATCAAGCTTCAATCAAGATAAATTGGATGGCACAGGAGCTAGCGGGTTTGTTTATGTGCCGAGCAACCTGAATGTATTCCGTATTGCATTTGGTTGGTTAGGCAGCGCTGTTGTCAAATATCAGATCATGAACAATAATGGTAACTGGATAACCTTCCATATTATTTACAATCCAAACTCATCAACATTCCCATCGATTGCACAACCATTTTTACCTATAACCGCACGCGTTGAGAATATAACAGGAACATCAGTCCTTACATTACAAACAGCAAGTTGGAACTCAGGTATTAATGGAACAGCTAATACCTCATCATATAGATACAATCAAGCAAATAATACAGTCTCTGTTGGTGGAGGTACAGGAACAGAGAATCATATATTAACTATCCGGAATAATAGCACCTTTAATAATTTACCAAACAGAATTCAAGTGCGAGTTGCTGCATTTGGTGGAGGGCCTATTGATGCGGTGAATGAGAGCGCAACTATGAGGCTAAGAAAAAATGCCACGGTTACCGGCACTGCATTTACCAACGTAAATAGTTCAAGTTCCGTAATGTCAGTGTCAACTGCCGGAACATATTCTGCTGGCACTGGAACTCTCTACCTTGTTCAACCGAGCATCACCTATTCAAACGGGCCTAACGTCAACTATATACCTAAAGACACCTATGAGATTATTCTCTATCCGGGGGAAACTGCAACAGTTACTGCAGCCAAAAACTCTACTGGCACACATACCATCACAGGTGTTGTACTTTGGGAAGAGAGATTCTAAATGAAAAAAATTATACTATCATCTATCTTCATATGCGCACCCTATATAATAAAAGGTGGCGATGAGATAATCACTTTTGGCAACTCATTTGCACAGACCAACACTACAAACAACCAAGCTTTTATTTCAGTATTTGGAGTAAAAGAGGCTGAGCCAAGATATGATGATTTAAGCATACAATTTCAATATGGCATTCCTAATACTATTTTGACCACCACATTGGTCAATGGAGGTACCGCAACAACTGCAAACAGCGAAGCAATTTTAAGCACCTCAGGAACAGCCGGTTCTACAGCTGGCGTTGAAAGCTTCACCAGCCTTCGCTATGTAACAGGACATGAATCAGAAATATATTTTACTGCAGCGTTTACCGGATCATTTGCTGCCAATACACAACAATACTTGGGCATTATTGACAACACAAATGGCTTTGCGGTTGGATTTAAAGGAACATCATTTGGAATAATTTTACGCAAAAATGGTACTGATACATTTGTCTCACAGAGCAACTTCAATGGAGATAGATTAAATGGAACAGGCCCCAGCGGTTTTCTATATAGACCTGCAAATTTAAATGTTTTTCGGATTGTTTATGGCTGGTTAGGCAGTGCAGCAATCAAATTTTATATTATGAACAATAATGGCAATTGGATTCTTTTTCATGTAATTGAGCAACCAAATACAGCCCCAACCCCTTCTATTAATAACGCTTTTTTACCTATGGGCGCCCAAGTCTTTGACCCTATCGGAGGAAATAATCTTACTTTAAGAACAGCCAGCTGGAATATGTCAATTGTCAATGTTAACGATAAAATAGGCAACAGAGCATTCCTTGTGACCAATGCAAAAACCATTCCCTTAGCAACCGAGACTCATCTGTTGACCATTCGCAACCAAAATACTTTTCAATCGATTCAAAATCAAATAAATCTGACTTATGCAACATACACGATTGGTCAAACATCAGGAGGTGGTGTTCCTATGATTGTTCGTATTTACAAAAATGCTACTGTTACAGGCACATCATTTTCGGCTGTAAATGCAAATACTTCAGTCACTTCATATAGCACTGCTGGAACATATGTTGCTGGAACTGGAACTTTATATCTTGTTGCACCATTTTCAGGTTTATCATCCGGTAAATCACCAGTAATACCCCCGTCAATTTATAATATTGTTGCCTATCCAGGAGATTCATTGACCATGACCGTGCAATTACCAGGATCATCAGTCAATGTAATAGGAGGAATAGAATGGACAGAAGGATTTTAATGGGAAGAATATATTGTTTATTTTTGACCATCATTATCAATAACTTAGATGCATCTGATCTGATTGAATCATCACTAACTATTTTAGCAGAATGCATGAATGAACATGCCTACACTCCTCGCATATTTAATGAAAAACTTGATATTCTCTTTTCTAATACAACAATTCAAGAACTTATGCTTAATCTCATTAAAGCACAAGACTCTAAAAACAGCTATTTAATAAACGGAATAGCAGCTGTTATCGTCGACAGGCTTAATAAAGAAGAAGAGCAAGAGACTCTTGCCCAAATACAAAATATGGTAACTCCTGAAACATATGCTTTCATCAATAAATATATAAGCATAAAAAATCATAAAAAATCAACTCGAGCATGTAGCCCTGGTGCAGAACTATCTATTGCAGATTATGTAAGCCTATATGATGTTCCATTAGAATACTTAGGCAGTATGGGCATTCTTCGATTTGATAATAAAAACATCAACAGCCTATATGGCATACAAGATATATCATTATCAGATGTGGGCCTTATCATCCTTGCCAATAATTGTATTTTTGGTGACACTCTTGATCCACAATTTCCAGCCGATCCATTTGTGGGGCTACCAAATGCCTACAATCTTTTAATTAATAAAAATATGATTGAGAGCCTACCTGCGACATTCTTTAAATCAACTCCTTTTATGCGAGAGGTGAATTTAGGCCAAAATCAATTAACATCGATTCCTGCAGCTTTTACTAGCAATATCGATGAACTGGCACTATTGCGACTCTCTTATAATATGCTCTCTAAAATACCGAGCGAAGATCTTATGAACTGCCCTATTCTTGAAGTACTTTACATAGATCATAATTCACTAAAAGATCTCCCTGAAGACTTTTTTATAAAAAATCCCCTCATGAATTATCTTTATATAAATAATAATGAGCTAACCTCTTGGCCTTCAAGCGCAATTGATAGCCTAATCGAGCTTATCTACTTAGACCTTTCATATAATTCTTTAGTTGATTTCACTCCGGACACGCTTCTTCCGGGCAGCCAGATCATTTTAACTGGAAATGCATTAACCATCTCACAGGAAGATGTAATTCAATCGACTTATCCTGATGTCTATTTTACATTCTGATGTTCAACTTTTGACCTTCTCTAAGCTGCCTTTTTTTTTAAATAAGAGAATGTATTGACAGATATCATTGCCAAATGCAACGATCATCTTTGATAACAATATGTACAAAATATATTCAAAGAAGGATCTTATGAATAAAAAAACTTTATCTCTGTTTTATATTACATGCTCTCTTTTTTTATCAACCATATGCTTAGGTGAGAAAAAAAATTTTATTAAAACAGCATCAGATATTTTAGAAAAATGCAAAAAAAATGACGAAAAATATATTACAGATTGTTTCAATAAAAAACTTGCAAAGCTCCTTGCCAAAAAAGATCTCGAAGAACTGATGAAATTTTTATCAGAAGCTGAAGCTTTTGGCAATCCCTACATTATCAATGGAGTCGCCTCTCTCATTGCAAAAAAACTTTCATCGCCAATTAGCGGCAAAGAACTCGCTCTTTTACATGAGAAACTCTCCTCTTTAGGCTGCGCTCTTGTTCTTGACAATATCAGACCAAATAATGAACACTCTCACAATCATCCCCATCATCATAAAACACGCACCTGTAATGGAACACTTCTTTCAATAGGGGAATATCTAAGCTTAAATGATGCTCCTATTTTATATCTAGGAAGCGTTGGCATACTATTATTCAATGATAAAAACATATCAAGTTTAAATGGTCTTCAAGATCTATCAAATACCGATATTAACATCGCAATATTCAATGATAACTGCATTGCTGGATCCAATGATGACCCAAACTTTCCAGTTGATCCTTTTCAAGGCATTCCTAACACATACTATTTTATTGCAGATAACAATCTTATTGAAAGCCTTCCTACAACATTCTTTGATTCAACACCTGCCATGCAAGAGATATACCTAGGCCACAACCTATTGACTACTCTGCCTGAAGGACTCTTTAGCAATCTTGATCAGTTAGGATTATTAGAACTATCTTACAATATGTTAACAACCATGACCTCATCAGACCTTCTTAATCTTACTGACCTTAATATACTCTTTTTAGATAATAATTCACTCGTTGATATTCCAAGTGATCTTATTGATGGCAATGCAAACTTGCGCTATCTCTACTTGAACAATAACGTTCTAAGCTCTTGGCCACCTGCTGCATTAAATAATATTGGAAACTCAATATATCTAGATCTCTCATATAATAATTTAACAAGCTTTGAGCCAGAATCAATAGCTGATGGGGCTGAAATTATTTTAACAGGAAACTCTCTCACAACATCTCAACAAGACTTTTTAGTAGCAACTTTTCCAGAAGTCTACTTTACATTCTAAAGAGTCTAATAAAAACTTACAAAGAGCAGACCCCCTTAAATTTAAGGGGGTCTGCTCTTTGTAAAAAAATTATAATATTATCCAACCAGATGAGCTCTTAACATCCATGCCATCTTCTGATGCTTTACAATCAATTCTGCTAAAAAATTTTCTGTGCCTAAATCTTTACGATCATGCGTATAATCAATATAGTCTCGCAGTTCACGAATAACCGTCTCATGATCATCTAATAAATTTTTGATCATGACATTCGCTTCAGGATTAACACCCATATCTTCTGAAAGTGAAGTGAGCTCTATAAATTCAACCATAGTGCCAGATGCTTTAAATCCAAGTGCACGAACTCGCTCTGCAACCTCATCAATAAATTCTAAGAGCATATCATACTGATCATTAAATAGTTTATGCAGAGGCCCAAAGAATGGCCCCGTCACATTCCAATGATATTTTTGAGTCTTTACATACAGCACATATTCGTCTGCTAAAAGTTTATTCAGACGTAATGCGATATCTTGTCGAGCAGCTCCATCAAGGCCTATATTGACCAGAGGTTCGCCCCCCATTGGCCCACCAGCAATAACCACATTAGACTGCTGACCAATAATATGTACCACACACAATAACAGAATTCCTGCATACAATGTTCTATTTTGCATGACATTCTCCCCTTTAAAAAAATAGATTAATAACTCTGAGGCAATTATAAGCTATGGTATTGCCCTCGCGCAAGCTCTTTCTATTAAAACTTGTGATATACAAAGAGGGATTCTTATTTTATACTAAATATATACCTTTTTAACCTTCATTAAATGAGTAGCATGGATTTATCACGCATAAATTTAAAAAATTTTACACCGGACAAAGTTCGCAATTTCTCTATTATTGCCCATATTGATCATGGCAAATCAACCCTTTCAGATCGACTACTTGAATATACTGGAACTTTGTCATCTCGAAATAAAAATGAACAATTTCTTGATAAACTACAGGTCGAAAAAGAGCGTGGAATTACTGTTAAGGCTCAGACAGCCTCTATGTTCTATGAATATCAAGGTGAAACCTATCTTCTGAACCTCATTGATACTCCTGGACATGTCGACTTCAGTTATGAAGTCTCACGCTCGCTCTATGCATGTCAAGGAGCACTACTTATTGTTGATGCTGCACAAGGCGTAGAGGCTCAGACAATGGCAAATTTCTATTTAGCCTTCGATCAAGATCTGATCATGATTCCTATCATCAACAAGATAGATATGGCAAATGCGCAACCAGAACGGATTGCTCATCAACTTGAAAAACTGTTCGACTTTAAAAATGATGAGATAGTATTGGCCTCTGCAAAATCGGGTATTGGTATTGAAAACATTCTCAATGAGATTGTAAAAAAGATTCCCCATCCACAAGGATCAACTGAAAAACCACTAAAGGCATTACTATTTGACTCTTGGTATGATGAATATCGTGGCGTTGTCTGCTTAATTGCGGTTCATGATGGTGCCATTGAAAAAGGGCAAATGATCACATTGGCTCATACTGGCAAAGAGTACGAAGTATTAGAGATTGGACTTATGTATCCAGAACAACAGGCTACACAAGCTCTTTATGCAGGACAGGTCGGTTATGTGATCACCGGAATGAAGACGGTTAAAGAGGCTCGCGTTGGTGATACTTTAATGGCCTATAAAAAACCGGTCAATCCGTTTCCAGGTTTCAGACCAGCAAAACCGATGGTATTTGCTGGAATATTCCCTATTGATAACGACGACTTTGATGAACTCTCAGACGCAATTGAAAAATTGACACTTAATGATGCAAGCGTCACGGTCAGCAAAACATCCTCTCCTGCATTAGGCCTAGGATTTGTCTGTGGATTTTTGGGACTTTTGCATATGGATGTATTCAAACAACGATTAGAACAAGAATATAATCTCTCTGTTATTGCAACAGCACCAAACGTTCTTTATAAAATTACATTAAAAGATGGTCAAGAGCTCTCTATTGAGACCCCATCAGACTTTCCAGATCCTAGTAAAATAGAGAACATATACGAACCGATGATCAAAGCGACTATTATTGTTCCTAAAGCGTATCTGGGCAACATTATCAATCTATGCGCCGACAAACGGGGCGAGCAGATTGATATGTCCTATTTAGATGAAGAGCGCATTATTTTAAAATATAAGTTACCACTCAATGAAGTGGCCACAGATTTCTATGATCAACTAAAATCATTAAGTTCTGGCTATGCAAGCTTTGATTACGAGATCTCAAGTTATGAACCTGCAGATCTGGTCAAAATGGATATATTACTGAATAAAAAACCGGTTGATGCTCTTTCAGTTATTGTGCATGAAGATAAAGCATACTATTTAGGCCGTGAATTGACTGAAAAATTACGCAAAGTTATTCCAAGGCAACTCTTTGAAGTTGCTATTCAGGCAGCCATTGGGTCAAAGATTATCGCTCGAGAATCGGTGGCTCCATTGCGCAAAGATGTTACTGCAAAATGTTATGGTGGCGATATTTCTCGTAAACGTAAATTGCTTGAAAAGCAAAAAGCTGGTAAAAAGCGTATGAAACAGGTTGGCAACGTTGAAGTGCCACAAGAAGCGTTCTATGCAATATTAAAGAAATAGAAGACGAATTCAAATCTATTTCTTTAATAGCCCAAAAACAAAACCGCTAAGCGTAATCATTATACAAAAAAAGTATAAAGGTGATACTTCACAGTTGCAAGACCATGCTATTATCTGATACAGTAAAGCATAATTATTAGTTATACCTATAGGAACTACCAACCATGACAGATCAATCTCACGCATTAATACCCCACACTGATGGGATCTTCACCGGTAATCTTTACATCTTTCACGCATTTGATATCGGTGATGAGATCAATTTGGAAGCTGTAAGTAACGCAAAGCATATTATTACACGCTTTTATAATGTTCCAAAATTTTTCAAAAACTATCATATGCCACTCGAGATTGACCTGCCTCATCCACACAGTAGTTATGGATGCCAGAGTGTCAGATTGCATAACTTTGGCACAATATCATTAACCTATCGCATTCCCTTTGAAGATACTCTCGAAGAGGTCCGAAAAAATATTGAAGTCATCGATAATAAGTTTCAAGAACAGAGCGTTATCGATGCTGGAAATGTATTCAAAGCTATAAAAGATTTCACCAAGGGGGGCAGATTCTTTTTGACTAAATCATCATATTTGGTCATTCAAGTAGATCAATTACCGCAATATGTTGATACCATGGAGCTGAAAAGAGAACATGGCAATACAATCGTCTCTATGCTCCGCTTTGAGACTGAAACATTGGCTGAATATCAAAAGGCTGCAGTTCTTGATGATTCAATCGGTTATTTTAAAGGCGACCTCATCATTGTCGACATTGAAGCCGCATTTGTTTATGACCCTGATTATCAAGAGATTCTCTATCTATTTGAGTTTGCAAACATTCAAGCATTAGAGTTACGATTTTTCGATCGCCTACTTGATCAGAAACTTAATCTTATTTACGAGGAACGTTTTGGCAAAGTGCCTTTCAGTTCATATCTACCCTTTGTTGGAACAAACCACAAAAGCCCTATTGATGAACTGAGCAAATTAAAAGTTGATATTCAGGTGATCATTGAACGCATGGAGAGCAGCATCAAATTAGTAGGAGAGCCCTACTTTTCTGAAATTTATGAACAGCTTGTTGATAAATTAGATCTTAACGGTTGGCGCAATTCCATTGACCAAAAACTTGAAATCACCGGCGACATCCAATCAGTCAACCAACATAAAATAGATTCTATTCGTGGCGAGATGCTTGAAGTGTTAATTCTTATTCTTATTTTTATTGAGATACTCATTGCTCTGTGGCAGCATCGATAAAAAGAGAGACTTTTTATTTTATCCTGAGCGGATAGCTTATTTTGTTCTTATTATATTTTTAGTTTTCTTTATCAATTTTTCTTTTTTATTTTTTTATTTATCCTCGTCAGTCTACGTTTGTCCAGGTCTTCCGACTTGGCAAACTATGCCCAACAGGCCAGACTGGCATCAAGGCCTTCTCGTCAAAGTCTTGATAATCCGGAAGCAAGCTTGCAGCTTGATCGCCTCTGTTGATCTATTCCACCCCACGCTCTTCAGTCTAAAGACTTCGATCTTAAGGGTATCAAAGATCTCGATCAGATACATCTTATAATATTTATAATATTTACCATTCTTCCAATCATTCTAAGCCCTGTTGCACCTTGTGCAATAGGTTGTCGAAGGGCGATACAAGTTTTTGCATCAAAAAAAAGTATCGAAAAAACCATTCATAATCAATTACTCGAGTAATAATTATTATTCTTCGATATCTCTCTACTAGAGATCCTCAGAATGAGCGGGAGCAATATTACAAATGTATCTTTGGTTATATGAGAAGATTATAAAATATATCCGATATAAGGTTGAACCTGACTCAAGCCGAATAGGTGATCAGTCTACGCTTATCCAGGTCTTCAGACTTGGTAAGCTTCGCCCGACAGGATGGTCACAACGAGTCACGGCATAGCTGCAACTGCAGCGACGACGGACTTGTTGCGCTCAGCGGGTTTTCAATGGTTCAATACTGATGCTTCGCATCAACTCACCATGAGCGGAAGAACTAATATAGATGTTCTAAAATATAAACCAATAACGAGTCCCAGACCCGAAGCTCGCAGAGCGTGTGGTCTGCGTTACGAGTGAGAGAAGCAATCCAACAGCATGTTGGTGTCCGGGATTGTTAAGGGGTTTGACAAGAAACCCACTTAACGACGCCACCCGGCAGGGTGAAAAATAACAAAAAAAGAAAAATTTTTTTGATTAAAAAGAATGATTTTAAGAAAAACAAAAATAATATAAGATATATACTATTTCGCCACCGTAACTTTTGCCGCCCTTAGCACTTGATCTTTAAGCATAAAACCTTTTTGGACCACATCAACAATGTCTCCAGAGTTGTGCTTATCACTTTCAACCTGCACAATCGCTTCATGTAAATTTGGGTCAAAATAGATAGTCTCTTTAATCTCAGTGACACCGACAGCATGCAAAAACTTATAGAGCTCTTTGCCTATAAGCTCAAAACCTTTAAGCCATTGATCAAGTTCTGCAGTTCTTTCACGATTATGATGTTCAGAAAGAGCACGATCAAAATCATCAACAATGGTCAACAATGGCATTAACAGATCTGACTGAGCACGAGCAATCCAAGAAGCCTGATCTTTTTCCACTCTTCTTTTATAATTCTGAAGGTCAGCTGAAACATGTATGTACTTGTCTTTCCATTCATCACAAGCGATCTGACAGGCATCTAAACGAGCCTGAAGTTCATTTTCATTTTGACCCTGTTGCGTCTCTTTTATATTCTGCTCATCCATAGATTTCCATTGTAATCAAAAAACTTCCAAGATATCGACTTTACCTGTATGTTAGTATAACAGAGTATAATAAGCTAAACAAGTTCAGATAGTTACAGCTTTGCATTTCTATGCTAATCTTGTATATCTTATTTCAGATGATAATGAATATAATATAGTATGCAATGTATAAAGGATCTCTTATATGAAGAAGCGGACAACTAGCCTGATCATGCTTTTACTCTCCTGTTGCAATATTGGATTTGCATGGGATAATCTGCATTTTTATCGTGCAAGTTTCTTTTTCGGAGAACCACGATTTGAGCGCCAAGCGCTCACCACATTAAACGTGCGCGCTGGTGCAGGATCAACACATAAAGGCCGAGATGGGTGTACACGTAAAGTCTGCCTTCTTGATATCTTTGGGCCACAGGTTATGTTTAAATTGGGAGAGAATGTTCCATATAAAGATCTGACAACACCTGAAGATGCAACATTGCAACTACTTGAAATAGAACCTGCTCGCAATGGTTTCGGTCTCTTTTCATATGGTGGTAAATTCAAGACTGCTGAAGTTGACATCCAACTCTATCAAAATTTAGTAAAAGGATTCTTCCTTGAATTATATCTCCCTATTCGTAAGCTTGAAATAAATGATATAAACTGTTTAGATCTTTCGTCAGATTGCCCTCCATGCCCAAACAGAAACAATCCAATATGGCAGAGCTTTTTAAATCAATATACAAATATCTTAAGCAAATATAACCTATGTCAAGATGGAGTCAATCATACAGGCATTGGTGACACAAGCCTTCTTGCCGGTTGGACAGTCAATTATGAGCAGACAGAAGATTTAGATTTTATCGATTTTACTATAGAAGCTGGAGTGCTTTTCCCTACTGGCCGCAAAGCTAATCCTGACATCATATTTGATCTTCCTCAAGGATATAATGGGCACTATGGTTTTCCACTCAATATGAGCGTAGCATTCGGTCTTTACGAATGGTTTACTTTTGGTGGGCATGTTATGGTATTACCATTTAAAAACAGAACAGAAGAATTGCGCATGAAAACAAGCACCGCACAGAATGGTGCCATTATGCTAGCCAAAGGATGTGCCGATGTGCATCATGGTTCAATATGGCAAGCAGCTGTTTACCTTAAAGCTGATCATGCCATTCGCAATTTATCACTCCTTACCGGTTATTCATATTCATCTGAAAGAGCAAGCACGCTCGCACCTATTAATACCGCTCTTTTTGATCCATCTATTGTAAATAGCAATGATATGTTACGTGGCTGGAATATGCACACCATCCATCTTCTTGCAGAGTTCGATTTTTTAAAAGAGTGTAGCCTCTGGGGGCCACGATTTGGCGTCTTTGGTAATATCATTGTGGGTGGCAAACGAATATTCAATACCAATATGGCTGGTGGCACATTTGGTCTCGATTTAGTCTGGAGTTTTTAAGTTTTATGAACGAAAAAAAATGAGTGTATAAAATAATATAAAAGAGATTACTTTTCTCTGTTTACTTGCTAGGATGTGATGTAAAGCACCGCTAAGAGCGGATCAAGGCAATATACGTTGTGATAAAAGTGATTTGAAAAAGGAAGCGATAATGAACAAACGAATTATCTTTATAGTTTTGTGGGCATTAATAACATCAGGATCAATTGGCGCAACACAACTTATTCAGGGAAATGTAAAACCAGTTGTGGCCGAAAGTGGCAACTGCCCTACTAATGTGACAACCTCTTTTGATGTATCTATCAACACAACAACCTATGATCGCGCAAATGGTATCTTCTGGGTTGGCCTCACCTCTGGCGCATCACAATATTCATTATCAACTTTTCAACGAACAATCGATTCATCACAGATTCCAATTTTTCAACCACATGCAACTGATAGTGGTATCAACAATAATGCAATCGGCATGCTCACCATGGCAACCGATACTGGTGATACACAATCACAAGTTGCTGGAGTTATCAGTGACCAAACCTATGTTTTTCTTTTAACATATCAGAACAGATTTACACAAAGCGATGATCTTCTTCTTTATGAATCAGCATTAAATCAACCTGGCGATACAGCGTCAACAATCAATGGCCTTGCTGCAAACAGCTGCTTTATCTTTGCAGCGGTAACTCCTGGCTCATTAGTGCGCCCTACATTTGGAGACCCAAACAGTGGCATTGCTGTTATTACAATTAATTCAGAGACAAATGCACTGACTCAAACAGCTGCAGTTCCTGGCGATATGGGCATTAAAGCACAACAACTTGATAATTTATCTGCCGAAATTCGTATCAATGGAGATAATATAAATCGCCATCCAACTATTACCGGTAATAGTGCACAACTGGTCTGGAATTCACAACTGTGCAGATTATACATTGGCGTTTCACTAAAAAGCGATACACAACAAAAAATGGGTGACGGTCTGCGCTCAATCGTAGTTGGCCAGGTCGGCTGCTGCCCTGAAAAGGGAACATTAACACTGTTTGAATCAGCACCTCAAGCCGCATTTAATAACAATGAAAACAATATTGTTGGTGTAACATTAGCAAGTAATGGTCAAGCGCTTAATCTGACTGTCCAGAATATGGCTGTCATGCATGCAAGCACCGGACCAAGCTATCTTATTGTCAATGGTGGCAATGGCACTGCAACCAATCAGATCTTTGCCCTTCCGTTAGTTGATCTGTGTGATCCAACAGATGTTAATCAGGGAGTATTGGCAAATAAGAATGTATTCAATACAACAACTTACCATTTTGAAACACCTGTTGCTGCTAATGGTGATTTAGCAACAACATCAGATCCGTTTGCCCTCGTTGGCGCCGGCCCACTACCGATCAATGTCGATCAGACCATCTCTGAAATGTTTGTGGTCGGTGATGCTGTCTATGTTTCACTAAAGATCCCACAAGATGCCAATAACGAGACGGGCATTCTCTATTCACAAGCGCTCTTTGATTATGAAGGCAAGATTGCACGTTGGACACCATGGAGCAAACGTGTCTGGCCACTATGCGGATTTCCAGACAGCCCATCCAATAGCCAAGTATCATCTTTTGCAATTGATGCGGTGACCGGCAAAGTGATTGCAGTTGATGGTAGCCCACAACAGACCGTGCGCATCACTGAATGGGTCAATGAACAACCGACAGCTGATCCGTGTCAGAACTGTTGCTCATTACCATTTGTGCTCAATCAATCACTCTGCAGTGGCGCTTATACGGTTCTTGATCTTGATCAATCAACACGTGGCATTGGACCAACAATCCCTTACCGTTATACATTGTTTGGCGGAACCAATAAAGTCGATATTGCACTTGTCAGCACATCACGCGCAACCACTGCACCCTATGATATTAATACTTCAAATAATCAGCCCTATGCACAGACAGTAACACTCAACTATTGTGACCCTACCACATTCACCGAAACTACCTTACCGACAAATGCTGGATGTGCAACATCTCTTGAATACGCACGAAGAATGACAGACCAAGGTGATACTAACTATTTCTTTGCAGGAACAGAAAATGGGCTTTTTGTTTTTGCACATCAAGATGGCAGTGGATTTAATGTTAACGAACTTGGCCTTGTCAATGCAGGAATTTTATCAACCGGTTCTTGGCAAGCAATAACAACCATCACTGATCCTGTTATTGATATTAAAACATCGGGCAACACACTCTATGTGTTAACCTTTGCAACCAGCTGTGAAACTCCACTGCAAAGTACGCTTTTGAGCATTCCATTTACTAACAACATCAGCACTATGTTTGCATCGGGCAATATTTCAACGATTGCGCAATCTGGCTCAACATCTCCAACGGTTGCTTTACAAAATACACTGGTATTTACGGCAATCGATATTATACAGACAGCTGCAGATGAATCTCAAGAACAGTTGGTACTTGCTACTAATAATGGTATTTTTCAATCACAAGCGGTCAATGGAGTTCAATCGGTAACAACAGCTGCTGCTGCGCAGTGGACATCATTAGGCAATAACTCATTATTCTATGGCATCGGGTCGGTTGATAATGCACAGATCAAAACAACAGACTGGCCATTTAATGCACAAGATGCATGCAATTATGGCACTTTTGAGCGTTCATCAATCTATCAACTCAATGGCAATGATAAGGTTAATACGTTCCAATTTGTGCCAAGTTTTTTCAACTATTACATCAATCCTTGTAACACAGACAGTAGTTGCTGCCCAAATCCTCTCTTTCAAAAGATATGCTATTTCTGGTCAGATGGGGGCAGAAGATTCTTTATCATCGCCCCAACCAATACCGCAATTGCTGGCATTCCATGTTGTGGTAAAAAGAAATGTTGCTGCTCTAACACCGAACAGCTACGTCTATTGCAAGTGACACCATTCAATTGGTGCGAATGGAACACCTGTAACCCATCACAAACAATTCTTAAAGATTGTGCGCTTCGCAACACACCAGCATTCTATTGGGTTCGCCATATTGGTATGACCGGCCTGTTATTAGCAGGAACCCCTTATGGTGTTGTTGCATTGGAATAATAATTAGTCGCCCCAAATACCCTCATGGTGAGTTTTTTCGAAACTCAAAGAGTGCAGAAAAAGTATCGAACCTTCATTAATCAATTAATCGAGTAACAATAATGGTCCTTCGATACCCATGCTTCGCTAACCGTACTTTGCATAAAGCTTCGTAGGTCTGTCCTCCGAAGTTTTAACGTAGGATGGAAGCTTTGCAGGGCCCTCAGGATGAGCGAAGTTCGTCAACTGCTCACGATAAAAAATTGGGAATTATTTCAAAAAACCTAATCACCCCAGGTATAACGTTCCGGAACGGTGTAACCAAGTTTAGTCTGAATGTCGAGCGCACGCCGCTCATCATCTTGCCATCCATGCATACCTGCAACATACTCACCGCCATCATACTTATTAATAACCTGCATACGCAGACGATTAACCTCATCTTCCGCATGAGCAGCAGAATGAATTGGTCGATGCTCAGAACGGACAACACGATCATTAAAATAGTTATTACGTATTTGCAATCGTGCATCAACAAGACAGAAAAAACCGAACAATACTATCATTATTCTCTTCATAACAATCCTTCCTCTTTATAACAATTCTGAAAATAATGTTTAAATTTTTCTTCAAGAAGCGCAATCTCATCTACAATCAGTTGTGGAATATGCGCTGATTTTGCAAGCTCTAACCAATAATGGAGGTAATCGACATCAACACAATCCTTTGCCCTGTCAACTTGACATAATAAGCGTGATATGCGAACCACTTTACCTAAAATACTATCTTCGATAAATCTTCGCTCATCTTCATCCATACGATGATGTAAAAGCCCAATGGTATCAGTCATACAGATAAGTTCTTTAAGCAGCTGGGCATAAGAGGTCTTTTCAAGTAATTCATCAAAATTAATACCATCTCCATTCAAATACACAAAAGCAATAATAACCCAAAAACTGACTATCTTTGATGTCATCTTCATCGACTCTATTCTCCCCTACAGGTTCTATTTCTATATTTGAGAATAAAGGTTTTTAATTCTATTTGTCAATAATGATGTGTGGGGGGGGATAAAAAGAGTGAGAGAATTCTTTATTTCCTATTCATATTCTTTTGTTTGCCTTCGCCAGGCAATAGCATAAGGGGTTTTTCGTCAAACCCCTTATACTCAAGGAGGTTGACAAGAACCTCCTGAGGCCCCTCGCCCGGCAGGGTGAAATAAATTATATTGAAAATATTAAAACGGTAAATCATCTTGAAATGGAGGTTCATCATTAAAAACAGCATCACTCATTGAAGATTTTGCAAGCTTTGGAGCAGTTTTTGATCTTTCAACCTGAGCAGCCTCTATCTTTATATCAGAAGTATCTGCTGATTTTTTTGCATTGATCTTATTTTTAATACCCTGAATCTGATCCATCAACTCTTTTTCGGCTTGATTACTGGGATCAAGTGGTTGATTGCCCTGCGCTCTTGACATATCTTCATCAAATGCAGCGTCTTGCTGTTGTGAGCCTAAAAAGACGACACGATCAGCAACAATAGTATGTTTTGAACGGGTCTGTCCGTTATTATCTTCCCATGTATCAAACTTTAGACGCCCTTCAATCAATACTGGTCTTCCTTTTTGCAAATATTGACGACAACTTTCAGCTTGTGGTCCCCAAACGTCAATATCAATAAAGCAGACCTCTTGAACCATATCGCCCGATTGTCTATTTTTAAATTGTCTATTTGAAGCCAAGCCTAAACGACATACTGGTTGTCCAGAAGCTAATTGTTTATATTCAGGATCGCGAGTTAAATTCCCCGCTATAATAACTCGATTATAACTAGCCATTGTGCCATTCCTTTATGTTAATATATATTTATACATGCTTTTTTACTATAACAGTCTCTTTTTTCTGTGCAAGCCGCTCTTCATTAATCAACAGACAGCGCAATGCCTGCAGATCATGAGTGTATCTTTTCATCTTTGGCATAAGATCTGACAGCGTTGAAACATGCTGTCTGACAAAAACTGTGCCTGCATCCTCTAAAAGATCTTGCAGATGATCAATTACATGCTGTTGTATTGAACCAATAATAGTAACCAATTCAGAAAGAATCTGCTTTGTGCCATCGCATCGCACTCTGTTTATCTTTTCTGATGAAAAACAATTGATCAGATCAGAAAGCTCTATGCTATAACAATGTAACTTACAAACAATGTCTTGCATAGTCTGCATCGAAGAAAAATGTTGATCAAGGCCTAACTGCTGCACTCTTCCAATCACCTGCACAATCAATGCTGATTCGCGCAACTGTTGACCGAAAATGTCAGCATATTGATCTTTAATTGTAGAGAGAGTAACACGTTTAATCTTCTGTTTATGCACAAACTCCTGAGCAGAAAAGATAGTACTCAAACTGATAACCATCAGAACAATAATACGCATACATTTATCCTTTTAAGCCAATCGTTTTGATCCAATACGAGCATACTGCAAAAATGAGAGTATCACCATCACAAGCATTACAGCCAACATCATATAATATGTTTTAACAGGCATCCAATGAAAATAGTAGCATGCAAATAACCAGATAATAAAGACCATCTGAACAACTGTTGTCGCTTTACCAAGCAATGTTGGCCGCACATCAAGATGCCTTCCACTTAACAGAATATAAGCAGCTCCACAGATTAACATTAGCTCTTTGCATAAGACTAAAAGGACAAACCAGAGTGGCAACGGAAAGAGGGGCGTCTTGAGAAAGACCAAGGTAAAAAAGAAACTGACAAGCAATAACTTATCTGCAATAGGATCCAGGCATGCTCCTAGAAAAGTTTTTTGGCGCAATAGGCGAGCTAAATTACCATCAAGGCAATCGGTTATCGCTGCACTCAAAAAAAAGATAAATGCCAACCCCCAACAATGGTAGATCATCGACAATATAATACAAGGAACAAGCGCAATGCGGAGTATAGTGAGCATTGTCGGGATAGTAACACGAAACTCTTCTGCTGGAAGATCTTTAAAAAGACGGATATGAATTTTTTTCAGTTTCTGCCACTGAAGCCGTTTGTATTTCATGCAATAAAGATATTCCTTTGATAAAGCCTATTAAAGCATTTTAGCATATTATAACGATATGCCAATAAGATTATGAACCAATAACCCCAGCCCCTAAACAGATATCATCATCATAAAATGCTGCAATCTGCCCTGATGCGATCCCTTGATCATTTTCGGTCAATGTAATGCGAAGTTTATTATTATTTAAATGTTCAATAGAACATACGTGCTCATGGGGGCCATGGCGCAACTTCACAAGCAGATCACCATTGGCCGGCGCGTTGCCAAACCAATTAAGATCTGTAACAATCAGCTCATTGCGCTTTTTGTCCGCTGCATAATATTCTTTTGAAAAGTAGACAATGTTCTTTGCAGGATCCTTATCAACCACATACCAGGGCCCACCAGAAAGCCCAGAACCTTGACGTTGCCCGATCGTATGATACCAAAAACCTCTATGTTGCCCCAACTTTTTGCCCGTTTCAAACTCAATTTTATCGCCAGGTCGTTCACCAAGATAATGTTTTAAAAAATCATTAAACTTAAGTTTGCCAAGAAAACAGATTCCTTGACTATCTTTACGATCCTTATTTGGCAGATCAAACTGTTGTGCCAATACACGCACTTCACTCTTTTGCAGATGGCCTATAGGAAAGATTAAACGTTTCAACTGATCTATTTTTAAGTAGGATAAAAAATAGGTCTGATCTTTAATAGCATCGGGGGCTTTTTTAAGCCTCAGTTGATCACCAACCTCAACAACTTGAGCATAATGTCCACTGGCTATGTTATCAAAACGATCTTTAAAGTGGATATCAATATAGTCAACAAACAGGCCAAACTTAATCAAACGGTTGCAAAAAATATCAGGATTTGGCGTATTGCCAACTTTTACCTGTGCAATCGCATAGGAGACCACATTATCAAAATACTCTCTTTGCAATGAGATCACCTCAAGTGGCACATCCGCTTGCTGGCATACACGCGTGACATAATCAAGATCCTCCTGCCATGGACAGTTGCCCAAATAGGCAAGTTCATCCTCTAGCCAGATCTTTAAATAGAAGGCGGTCACCTCATGCCCCTGTTGCTGCAATAAACGCAAAGCAACTGAGCTATCAACCCCACCTGAAACCAATACTGCTATGCGCATTTTTATTTCATCCTATAAAAATATGTATAGATAACTGATTTTTATAGGAACCTGAACGTAAGAACAGGGTTAATTCAACCCACTCATAGTCAAGTTATCCCAAATCCGCTCATCCTGAGTGTTCTACGTAGCTTTGCGAAGTAGAATGTATCGAAGGACGAGCGGAAGCAGGCAATATAAATCTGTTAATCTTGTTAAAAGCACCTTTTGCAAGTCTACCATAAATGGAGAAAATGTGTATCCGACGTCGCTAAAGCTATGTCGGGACAGGTCCCAAAGCTGTTCAAATCCGCTGCTTTTTTTTTGACAGCCAATCCCCCTTTTAAGATACTAATTACAGATAGATAGATTTTTTAGTTTTAAAGAACAGACATTTGAATGAAAAAGAACTCGCTTTTTACCATAACATTCTGTTATGCGACATTGCTTTCATCTCCACTCATGGCTACGCATGAAGAAAGAGATCAAAGCAATCCCGAATTATTAGCTCCTATTGATCTTGAAGCGATTCAACAGGCTATTCCTCAATGGGTCTCTCAAAAAGCTTACAAAAGCGCTCTTATTACAGGAGCAGTAACAACCGGCCTGAGCGCAACATATTTTTATTTTAACCCCGACATGCAAACATTAAAATATGCCTCTATTGCCTCTGTGGGAACACTAATAACTGCAAGTATCGCACATTGGTTAAGAAAAAGCCTTCTTTTTGCTCCTTATGAAGGCTTGAGCCCAGACAGTACTGCTGACGTTCATAACCTAATGCTTCGAGACTATCATCATTTACTACCAAACAGATCGTTACATACGCTCCCTTTTGAAGATTATAATAATGCACAATCACGTTTAGCCATCTATCGTTGCGTAGTTAAACCTAAAGAAGACGCATCAATAAATCATATAATTGTTAAGTATCAGGAATTAGCCAACAATCACCTTCGAGCGCTACAAATACGCAACCAAGCTCTTTGTTCTCCTGAAATTCTCAATCGATTAATTGAAAAATATGATTTCTTTGCACCGATAGCATCAAAAATTCAAGAAGATAATGCTTTCATTAGCACTTTACGGAAAAAAATAACTGATTGGTGCGAGCACGTTAAACAGAGCCCTGAATATAAAATACAATGGGGACAGAGATCGGAAGTTCTCAATGAGCGAGTGCCATTACAAATACTGCACTATGAGATTACCAAACTTCATGAAAATGATATGTCCCAATCTGATCAAAAAATATCAGAACTTCATCAAAAAACTATACAAGTGCTGAGCTCCCAATACATGCAAATGCTCGATGCTCATGTTGAAAAAACAAAAGAATACAATGACATGACTAATTTTTTGGATGATGATATGAAAGCATTCATACAAGAGCACAAAGAATTTACAAGCGCTATTACTCTGCCTGATTTTAGAATGGAACTACCTAAAAGTATCGGAAAAGAAGAAGAGTGATGACAGTAATGACATTTTTATGAAGTTACAGTAACCTTACAGTATCAAGCAAACATTAAAAATAACCCCGGGTTATTAAAAAGGTTATTAAAGATCATGAATATCATAGAGCAGATACAAGAGAGTTTTAATCAGTTTATAGAGCGATTTTTAACGGTCAGTCCAGATCTTATAAGCAAAGCGACATTCAGCATCAATACTGATGAATCAAAAGCTCAATTTGGTGATATAAGCTCAAATATCGCTATGATATTAGCAAAAGAGTTAAAACGCTCTCCGTTGGAACTGGCTGAAATGATTGCTGGTAGATTTACTCATGAATATGTCAAACAGACCGCTTTCCATGCTCCAGGATTTTTAAACATCTATCTCAATGATAAAGCATTCCAACAACTTACCATTGAACTGCATCAACAGGGCTCATCTTTTTTCAAGATATATGAAAAACCGACTCAATCGATCAATATAGAATTTGTCAGCGCCAATCCAACGGGCCCATTACATGTTGGGCATGGCCGTGGCGCCATTATTGGTGATGTTCTTGCAAAGGTGCTCAACTTTGCTGGTCAAAAGGCGACCAAAGAGTTCTATATCAATAATGCTGGCGCTCAGATGCACAAACTTGGCAACTCACTCTTTATTCGTTGCCAACAGATCTGCGGCATTGATATGGCATTACCAGAAGACGCTTACCATGGAGAGTATCTGATTGACTTGGCAAGCCAACTGATTAGTGAAGAAGGTCAATCAGTTCTTGATCATAATATCGCCTTCTTTGCGCAATATGGCGAGCAACATATGCTTGCTCAATTAAAAGAGACGCTGGCAGCTTATGGCGTCACCTTTGATGTCTGGTTCCCTGAGACTAAACTGCATCAAGGAGAGATTGAAAAAGCTCTTAACATACTACATAAAAACGGTTATCTCTATGAACTTGATGGCGCAACATGGTTCAGGGCAACAGAATTTGGTGATGACAAAGATCGCGTACTGGTGAAAGCAGATGGCCAATTCACCTATGCTGCAGCCGATGTTGCCTATATGCAAGATAAATTTGATCGCGGATTTAATCATCTGGTTATGATATTAGGGCATGATCACCACAGCTATTTAACACGCCTTCATTGCATTCAGAAGGCGCTCAAGCTTGACCAGTTCCCTCTTGATATCATTCTTTATCAACTGGTTAAGATGAAACAGAGCGGAGACTTGGTCCGTATGTCAAAGCGTGCTGGCAATATCGTGACACTTCAGGATGTCATCCAGACGGTCGGCACCGATGTTGCACGCTTCTTCTTTTTACATAGAAAAGCGGATGCTCAACTTGAATTTGATGTTGATCTGGCCATGAAAAGAACAGATGAAAATCCTGTCTATTACATTCAGTATGCATACGTCAGAACCAAGAGCATTCTTGCAAAAGCTCAAGAGCAGAAGGAGTATCACAACATATCTATAGCTGATGCTCAAGATATTGGCCAATCAGAGAGCATGCTTATCAAAAAAATCGTAACATTAAAATCAATTATTGAGACTATCTGTCAGACCAACCAGACACATCTGTTGACCTATTATGCCCTTGAACTGGCGCATATATTTCATAGCTATTATGGTAAAAACCGAGTCATTGATGAGAGCGACATCAAAAAGAGCCGCGCACGCCTTCTAATCATTCAGCTGCTTAAAGAGACTTTTGGCACAACGCTTGAGCTGCTTGGCATCTCGCGCCCTGAAAAAATGTAAAGAGGATCAAAAAAATCCCTTAATAAAAGCCTTTTGCCCTATGCTCAATCATTTTTTATTTACAATTTGCCATTTACAGTGCTACCCTGGAAGTAGATTGCTGCTGCCAACGGGACAGCTATAGCAATTATGTAAAAAATTATACAAAAATGAGAGGCGAAATATGAAAAAGATAATATATCAAGGAGTCTTATTCTTAACAATCAGCTCCTGTTCAATAATATTGCCAAGCAATTGGCTATCACATATAACTTCAAATATACCCCAAAACCCAGAACATCAAAAATATCTTGCGGGGGGAGCTGCTGCCGGCATTGGCGCCTTATATGCAGCCACAAAAGTGCATGCTGGTGCACAGGGTGCCTGGTCAAAGCTATCTAACTGGTGGTCACCAAAACCAAATTATATAGATATTCTTAAAAATATAACTGTAAATAACGATGGCTCTTTAAAAGGAGACTATCATAAATATAGTGGACTAAAAGATGCTTTAGAACATATAAAGATTACTCCAGAAGAAACGAGCGGCTCTGGTTTTGAAAGAAGCATAATAGACGAGCCTGTCAAAGAGGAAGAGGCTTCAGAAGAGATATCTGAAAAAACTGAAGGACATGAAGGTTTTTTTACTCCAACAATTGAAGAAATAAACCACCCTTATCTTACAGACAAGAAATCTTTATACAATGCAATTTTAGATAAATTCAATTTTTCTGATGATCCGGATTATATTGCTCAGTCAAAGACAAGGCATGGGTATGGAAAAACATTAATACATCAATACCAAGACCTACTGGTTTATAGATATTTGCAAGCAGTAACTCAAGATTGCATCCTTAAGAAAATGTTCAAAATTAACCACTTGATACGTCAAATTACATCACGAGATTCGCAATCCGGATGGCCTTGGTCACAAGGACCGACAAATAATGAGCTAAAACAGCTGCAAGCTGAATTCGCATCACTCAACTCGTTGAACAATGATCTAACAGAGCTTATTAATACGCTATACAAACAATCGGAGCGATAAAATCAACAGACCCTGCGGTGCATGAAGTATGTACCGCAGAGTCAAAAAAAGGGAAATAGTATGAAAAACCTCATGTACCAAAGGATCTTATGCTTAACAATCAGCTCATGCTCAATTAGTTTTTTCTGCAATGCATCAACTATTGAAAGCGGCATACAGACTCTTGGCAAATACCCTTTGGCAATAGGGCAATCGTTATACCCCACAGCTAAAGACATCATCAATAGCTGGGCAACGTTACCACAACAGACCAAAGAGGTTCTTCTTGGCGGAGCACTTCTGGCAACTGCTGCCTATAAAACCCCAGCTTTCTATAGATACCTCAGAGGTACCATCAAAAAGAAAAGAACCCAAATCTTAAACTTAGCTCAAAGTTTTGACACTATTCCCGAGGGTCCTTTAAGAAATATCCAAAATGCTCTTTCACCTCTTCTTCAGGGAAACTCGGCCATTTTTTATATAACTCTATTAATCTCTTTTAATAAACTAAACCTCGCACATACCCCTCGAGGCGATCTGCTCTTCTTTAAATATCTCAAAGCATTCACCGAAGATGAGATATTTGCAAAAAAAGATACTATCCATACTATGCTTTCAACAGGAATATGCCCGCCAAGCAGTTACCTGCAACGTTGGGTAACTGGACGATCTGAACAAATCTATAAAGAGCTCAAAGAGCTCATAGCATTTAATAAAGATCTAAGCGATATCATAGCGCAGCTTGAAGCAGAGATAGATTCCAGATTCAACATCTATTAAGATCACCTCTTTTTAAAACAACCATATTGCTATAGCTCCATGCTTCTGTTTGCCAAAAAACATATTTCTGGCACACTGAAAGTACTGATAAAGATATATAAATAAACCTACAGGAGCATATCTCATGGTAAAAATTGATGCTAAACTGATTCAAGAACTTCGCAATCGCACCGGCCTTGGTATGATGGATTGCAAAAAAGCTTTAGAAACAACTAATGGCGACATTGATAAAGCTGTCGATGAACTACGCAAAAAAGGGGCAAATGTTGCCGCAAAACGTTCTGATAAAGAGACTCAAGAAGGGCTTGTTTACGCCTATATTCACCCTGGCGATCAAGTCGGTGTTATGTTAGAACTTAATTGTGAAACAGACTTTGTTGCTCGCAATGAGGCTGTAAAACAGTTTGCTAAAGATGTTGCTATGCATATTGCCGCTATGAAACCACGCTATTTGAGCTTAGAAGATGTTGATCAAGCATTTTTAGAACATGAAAAAGAGATCGCTCATGCACAGATGGCAAACTCAGGCAAGCCTGCCAACATGCTCGCTCAGATAATTGATGCAAAGGTTAAAAAGACCTGTTCAGAGCTCTGCCTCTTGAGCCAACCATTTGTAAAGAGCGATAAGCAGACAGTTCAAGAGATTCTTCAAGATTTGATTGCAAAGACTGGCGAAAACATTAAGATCAAACGCTTTGCTCGTTATGAAATTGGTGCTTAACTTATGGCTCATAAAAAGAGAATCTTGCTCAAATTGACTGGGGAAGCATTTCTTGGACCTGATCATAAAACACTATGCCCTGCCACCATTCAATCAGTCATAAAACAGATCACTGAATTGATACCTACACACCTTTTTGGCCTTGTCGTCGGTGGTGGCAACTTTTTTAGAGGTAAAAATGAGGGCAAAACACTTGGCATGACTCCATCATCAGCACATCAGGTTGGCATTCTTGCCACAATGCTCAATGGTGTTATTTTGAAAGACCTTCTTGCCCAACATAACATCACAGCAACAATATTTTGTGCCATTGAGTGCCCTCCTGCCGGAGAGCCTATTTCACAACAGGGCATTATGGCGACTGTAAAAAAAGAGCAGACCATGATCTTTACTGGTGGCACAGGCAATCCATTTTTTACCACCGACACCAATGCTGTATTACGGGCTCTGCAGATGGAAGCTTGTGAAATATGGAAAGGGACTAAAGTGGATGGGGTCTATGACAAAGATCCACATCTTTATAATGATGCGAAACTATTTAAAAACATCAGCTATAAAGATGCTTTAAATAATAGTTTGCAAATTATGGACCCTCCTGCATTTGCACTCGCCGAACAATATAAGCAGACAATTCGTATATTTAATATATTCGAAGATAATGCTCTCATTAAAGCGGCTCAAAACCCTGAGTTTGGCAGCAGAATCTCATGCAGTTAAATCATCTATATAAGCTATACAAAAACTCTTTTGACAGCTACATGCAAACTATTTACTCTATACAGACAATATAACTTATGTATCGATATTAAAAGGATAATCATGAAAGAAATAGTATTTGTTGAGAATGATTCTAAACAGTTTGAGCAGGCAATGAATGAGGAGATGCAAAAATCAACTCACCATTTTGAAGCTGAACTTCTTAAACTACGCACAGGCAGAGCACATACTTCCCTTGTTGAAGATATAATGGTCGAATGTTATGGAGAAGCTCCAATGCCACTTAAAAATGTTGCTGCTCTCTCGGCTCCCGATGCACGATTAATCGTTATTCAACCATGGGACCCAGATATTATTCCAACTATTGAAAAAGCGATTATGTCATCTGAAGTTGGTATTACCCCAAATGTTGATGGCAAAATTATACGCCTAGTACTTCCGGAAATGAGCAGCTCAAGACGTGAAGAGCTTGTTAAAATTCTTGGCAAAAAGCTTGAAGAGACAAAAGTCTCTATAAGAAACGTCCGTAAAAATTTTAATAACCTTATTCGAGATGCAAAAAAAGATAAAAAGATATCCGAAAACTTTTTTAATCGCTTAAGTGATCTTCTACAGAGCATCACCGACAAATGGATTGAGAAAGCGGAAGCGTTGTCTAAGAAAAAAGAGACAGAACTTAAAAGCTTTTAAATAGACTTTTTTATATTTAATACTTTATTTTCTTATATCTTATGTTAGACTAGTGTTACATTATTCCTTGGACAAAAAACTGGGTTGCTAGCTCAACTGGTAGAGCAACAGACTCTTAATCTGCAGGTTCTTGGTTCGAGTCCAAGGCAGCCCACCAGAAAAAATTGGATGCAAGTGTGGCGGAATTGGTAGACGCCCTGGACTTAGGATCCAGTGCCCGAGAGGGCGTGGGGGTTCGAGTCCCTCCACTTGCACCACTTACTTTAAAAAAGGAAAAGTGAGGCAGATGAAGCAACATATTTTTCAAGAGCAATCAATTGCTCCTAATCTTGGCTTTATATTCGAACAAGAGCATCCCACCTTTGCAGCCTTATCAGTAGTTGTACCACAACATTTTGTTAATGATCTATTTAAAATTGCCGCATGTGATCAAAAAAATGTTTTACAGGCTATTGGATTTCACAGGGGAGAGATTCCACTTGAATATATTAAACAGAATTTTACACATGCCCTAACAGAGCATGTACAAGAATTCCTCTTTAAATATTTTGTGTTACCATTTTTATATAAACAGATCCATTCTCGGAAGCTATTAGTAGTCGGAGAGCCACGACTCAGCAATATTAATGTCACCTATAATAGTGATGCAGTCTTTGACTTTGAACTGAGTATGTTTGAACACATTCTCTTACAAGAATGGAAATACTTTCCCTTTAAAGCCCCTAAACGCAAAAAATACAAAGATCTTGATCGACAGGTTGATCTTTTTGTCAAAGAAGAACGGGATCTGCAAAAAACACTTGATGTTGAAAATGTTATTCACCAAAATGACTGGGTTCTCTTTGTCATCGAATTGGTAGATAATCAAAAACAACCTATTTTTTCACATGAACCTCTTACTTTATGGCTAAAAATGGGTGACGAAGATGCTGACGAGGCACTGCGCAATGCTTTTATAGGTCGCGCAAAAGGAGAACAATTCTATTCAGATAATGTTGGTTTTCAGCACTTCTTTGGACAACACTTTGAAACACATTACATGTTCAATGTAACTATCATGGACATTCTTCATGACCAATATTTTTGCTTTGAACTATTTAAAAAACAGTTCAAAATAAAAACAAATAAAGAGATGCTACAGAAGCTCATTGAAGTTTTTTCTTACCGCAATAATCTTTCACAAAGACGAGCTATGGCCGAAGAGGCTCTTGCACTTTTATTGCATAAACATAGATTTGACGTTCCTAAACATTTTATTTTACGCCAACAGGAACGCCTTTTAGAGGCGATCTCAAGCAATCCCGATTATCATGTATATCGAGCACAGAAAGATTTTAATGAAAGAGTTTTGCAACTTGCTGAAAAACAGGTCAAAGAGGCTTTAATTCTTGATCAATTAGCCTATAACGACAACCTCGTTCCTAATGATCTAGAAGTCAAAGCATACCTCAATTTAACAAAGCGGCCCCGAGCAAAAGAATTTATATATTTTGATCCTCCTGCGACCAAAGTTGATGGCAAAGAGATTCCTATATGCGCAGAAGAATTACGCCATATATGCATGCAAGAAAAAGCACTCAATCATGTAATTCATCATTTAACTAAATCATAAAAACAGGAATAGCATGAATGATGATATAAAAAAATTAGTAATTATCGGCTCAGGGCCAGCAAGTTTAACTGCTGCTATCTATGCAGCTCGTGCACATCTCAATCCATTAGTGATTGAGGGCTCAAACCCTGGCGGACAACTTATGGGAACAAGCGCTGTTGAAAATTGGCCTGGAACATTACATATTATGGGGCCTCAATTGATGATGAATATAAAAGAACAGGCTCAGTATTTTGGCACTGAATTCCTCAGTGAAACAGTCACCAATATCGAAACATCAACTCGCCCATTTACTATAACAACTCATAAAAACAGAATTATCAAAAGTCATAGTATTATTATTGCTACAGGCGCTACAGCAAAAAGACTTCATGTTCCGGGAGAAGATACCTATTGGGGCAAAGGAGTCAGCACATGTGCAATATGCGATGGCCTATTTTTTAAAAATAAGAGAGTAGTGATTGTCGGTGGCGGTGATACCGCCATGGAGAATGCATCATTTATGACAAAGTTCACCAATGATATCACCATTGTTCACATTCTTGATAAACTTACTGCGTCAGCTACAATGCAACAACGAATACTTGATAATGAGCATATTCGGATTATCTATAATAGCACAGTAACTGATATTGATGGTAACGGCAGTGTTGTCACAAATATAACAATCAGAAACCAGAAAACCCAAGAGGCTCGCAAGCTTGAGATTGATGGCCTTTTTATTGCTATTGGCTATACCCCTAACACCAGTATATGCAAAGGGAAAATCGATACTGATGCATGGGGCTATGTAGATTTAAAAAAAGAGACTCAAACATCTGTCGAAGGGATCTTTGCAGCTGGAGATGTTGCCGACTCTCGCTATAGGCAGGCAATTACTGCCGCAGGATCTGGATGCATGGCAGCATTAGATGCTGAGCATTGGCTTCGATCACAGAATATTTAACTTTTAACCTTGATATAGCCAAGCAAGCGAATGTAAAAAAAACGAGAGAAAAACTACCCAATTTGCCATCAACATCTGATAACCTTTTGCTTGCAATGCGCAGGTACCTCTCTTTGCATCATGCTCTTCAAAGAGCTTTTCATACTCATCAATCTGATCCGGCACTTTTTGAATATCAATTTCAGAACTATCCGATTCTAAATCTTCTGATGCATCTAATAGAGCAAGATCATACTCTGCGCACCTTCCTTTTATGCTCACAACTTGTAGATGACCTTCATTATAGCGAGCGCTTCTTATGTAATCATCATCAGAAAAAATTTTGAATACATATGATTTTTGAGAACTAAATGGGACTATCAGCACCCGTTTCATCATAGTGATAAGTAATTCGTTTCTCTCATTGTTATAATGAAGACCAAATAAAGCATTCTCTTTTTTATCTTTCTCAAATAGCACCTGAGTGCTGCAGGTCCTTTTATCATATAACTCTACGCCATTACCGGTTCTAAAAATATATTGATCGTCATTCTTATCATAAAAAGAGGCAGCCCATATACGACCATTATTTTCAGAAACGATCGTTTGCAAATACTTATTTGCAACATCATACAGAAGCACCTGATCATTAGTCCTTAATAATAATTGTGTTCCATCACCCTTGAACACCATTGATTGCAATAGATCTTTTGGTAAAAAAATAATTCGCTTATAGGCTTTACCCTCTAGATCATAATGTAAAACCGAATGCTTTGTCATCATATATAATGCGCCATTTTTATATATCGAAGACTGTATTGGCACCTTTATATCTATATCTTTAGAAGATCCCGTTTTCAGATCATAAAAAACAAGCTGTCGATTACCAGTAAAGAACAATCTTTGATTATGCATATCATCTACAACAAACCTCAGCCTTTTACCTTTGGTCAAAAAGATACGCTCATGACCAGATTCTAAATTCCAATAATGAACATGATCACGCATCATTGCAAGCAATCGATTATCAGAGAGCTGCTCTATTGACCTTAAACTCTGATTTAAAGGGATAGCGCAGAGCACTCTTTTCATTGCGTTTGCAATAGAGTATACAAAGAGCTCGGACCGAGTGGCTACAATCAGATCATCATATAAAGATCTATAATGAACGGCTTTAATGTGATCATCTGGAGGACAAACAAATAGAGTTGCGCCCCTATGTTCGCCCCATTTTTGTAAGCATATCTTATCATAATCGGCCCAAAGATATTCTTCACGCCCTGCAAGAGCATTAAAAAATTTCAGATCTGCATGTTCAGTAACCCGCTGAGGCTTTTGCCCACTATATGACCCCAATTTTATAAAAGCTGAAAGCGGCTGATTCAACAAAGAGTCATCCTGCCCCCCCTTTAACACCATAAAAAAGAGTTGGGCTAGCAATCCAATCTGTATACTCATGTATCTCATGCCTATCCTTAATATTTACCATATGTCACAATAGCCTGCCTTTACTTTGACCATTTTTGTTATTATAAAATAAATAAGGGGCCCGTCAATAAAAACAAACCTGCAACCCACAATTTAATTTGCAAATCTTTCTATTTACCCTTACAATAAAGTACATAAGCAAATTTTACTAGCTTCGTTTGGAGTTTTCATGTCAGTAACTGTATTTAAAAAAAGTCACAAAAAGCGCCGCAGAAAACATGGTTTCCGCGCCCGCATGGCAACAAGACACGGTAGAAAAATTATTAATCGTCGTCGCGCTAAAAAACGTAAAAATTTAGGTGCTACAGTCTATTAAACAGATAGGTTGAAGCTTCATGCCTTACATTGCCAAACATCTTTCTGATTTCACTCAAAAAGAGATTGCCGCAATCATTAGAAAGTCATCCCGAGCCTATAAAAGCCCGGGAATTGACATTTTAATGGTACCTGCTTTAAAGGATTTTGGTCGTGTTATCGTGATCACACCGCGAAAAGTGGGAAACGCTCCTGAACGCAATAGGATACGGCGCCGCATTAAAGCACTCTTTTATGAGCACAGACTGTACGAATATCTCTTTGATACCTGTATCATAATCAAAAAACCTGGCATCAAATATACAGTATCTGAACTGATTCCACTCATTGAGGCGGCATTCAAAAAACACGCAAATCGACGATCATGAAACGAATTGCTCGCCTAATCAGCTATCTTTTAATAGCCCTATTTTATATAATTCGCCCACTACTAGGGCCCTCTCAATGCAGATTTTCCCTCAGTTGTGGTCATTATGCAATCAAACAGCTGAAAGAACAGTCTCTTATCCCTGCCATTGTGGCGATCTGCAAACGGTTATGGCTCTGTGTGCCCTGGGGACCTGTTGAACATTCCTCACAATAGATCACTTGCCAATTTGCTAAGTTCACTCCGCTCACTTGTCTCAAGATAGACTGAACCAAAAAGCGATTGCCCTTTAAACCGTTGGCTTGCTATCACTAACCCATTGCTTGCAAAATCAAGATAAGGTGAATCTATCTGATAAGGGTCTCCGGCTAAAATAATCTTACTGCCTTCACCAACACGGGTCACTAACGTTTTAACCTCATGGGGCGTCAAATTTTGAACCTCGTCAATTAAGATATATTGATAGGGTATTGATCGACCACGCATATAGGTTATTGCCTCTAAGCTTATTTTACCCCTTTTGATCAGTTCATCTAAAGGAACAATACCACCCTTCTTTTTATGAGCCTTTTTGCCTGGACCTTTTTTCTTATTATGATGATGAACCGATTGCTCATCCTCTTCCTCTATCTCATTAATATGGCGCTCCATTGTGGCTGCATGAGTAATAAAATCCATGTTGTCATAGACTGGCAACATCCAACTGTAGAGCTTCTCTTGAAGATCTCCTGGCAGATACCCAATATCCCTACCAAGCGGCACAACTGGCCGAGCAATAAGCATCTTTTCATAAATATCTTCAACCAAGACTTTATGTAGACCGATCAACAATGCTAAAAATGTTTTACCCGTTCCTGCCGGGCCAAAAAAGGTTACTAATTTAATAGAATCATCAAGCAACAGATCCATAGCCATAAGCTGCTGCGCATTACGTGGTTTAAGTGGCCAACGCAACATAGGAGCTTTTACTGCATGAAAGCGATCTGCCCCTAAATAACGAAAAACTCGATAATTATAAGAGTTATGTTGACTCTCTAGAATAAGAAATTCATTAACTGCCAATTGCAGATCTTTGCCCAATCCTTGTAATATTTTTGGATATTCGTCCTTCAGCTCAACAGCAGGAACTGGAACTCGAATCCAACCTTTATAAAATTCATCAATACTCACCCGCTCTTTAAGATAATCTTCTGAGGCGATTCCCAATGCGTCCGCTTTAACACGAGCATTTAAATCTTTAGATATGAAAATAAGATCATAACCATCCTCTTTGAGAGCTAATGCCTCAAGAAGAATCTCATTATCTTCAAGACGAAGTTTAAAGGGAAAAACAGGCTTTTTTTCCTCTGGCAAAAAGACGACACGTAAAGTTGAGCCATTATCTAACTTTACACCATTTTTTAATGAACCTTTTGATCTCAAAGCATCTAATATGCGAACCGCTTCACGTGTATTTCGTCCGCGATCGGTCCCCTCACGTTTAAAGTTATCTAGTTCTTCAAGAACAACCGATGGAAGAGCAATCTCTGTATCTGAAAAAGCAAAAAATGCGTGCGGATCATAGACCAAGACATTGGTATCTAAAAGATACATTCTCCCCTTTTTTTTCTGTGCCTCTTTAGTAACTCGTGAAGATATTTTTTTTCTGTTGTCTTGCATATTTTTAACCATTACTAGTCTTTCTTTTTTGAAAAATAATGCACTCTCAATGTTGATGCTAGCATGAGCTATTCAACACCTGCAAATAAAATACTCATTATAAAGTTTTTTGCTATAGTTGCCTCTTTTTGCTCTGATATTTTTATATGAAAATAGAGTGCTCTTGCCCAAGAACAGGGAAATTTTTATATTTTATTTGGAACTGATGTTATACAAGAATTGCTTCTACAGAGGATTGCGTGCCACTTTAATATGCTTCTCTTGAGTCGATTTATCACCAGCTGCTAATAAGATAATTAACATAGCATAAAACTGAAAAGGATTGCAGAGACTCAACCATGTCCAAGCGGTCAGATAATTAGACAATTACAAGTCAAATAAAGTATTATATAGACAGTTAACTGTTAATTCTCTAGGAGACTCTGTGAAAAAATTATTATTAGTGGCAACACTTATCATGACACCATTAACTCGATGCGACCAGTTGCTTGACGCTATTAATGAGCATGATTTAAAGAAAGTTACCGTCCTTCTATTGCAGAAAGAGTACGATCTAACTAATTATGAACAGTATATAACTGCTGCACATAAAGTTGTTGAGCAATGTGAGTATGCTATGAAGACGCATGCCATAGAACCAAGCGCTTTACAAAAAATGATTGTCGCATCTTGTACTGCAGCCTCTATTTATCCAATATATACATTTATCAAAACTCATGCTGAATGTAGACTTGATGAGATAAACTGTACCGATTTAATTTTGCCAGTCGCTCAATTTATTGGATTTTACATGATTGCTTCATTTGTCATAACCATACCGATGGTGTTGCCATTTATACTTCTGTGCACCAACCATCAAGAAGCAATTAACGTTGAAAAGTTACTACTAGAGCATCGATTAGGATAGTATCGCAGTCGTTGCGCTTCCATTTAATTGGTTAGAGAAGCCATTAGATCAATCGCGGTTTCTTCTTTAACATCATTTTAAATAAGAAAGAGCTTATATAAAATATAATATTACGGAGATATAAAAACCGAGTCAGACGTTATAGCTACAGTTTTTTTCTTTTGTTTGGTACTGCATAGCTTTTTCTTTATATGAAACTTAACTATCCAATCATAAAAAACAAGAGCTACACCCAATGCTATACATTTAATATAATAAGCAGCAATCACGATATTTTCTTTATCTGGCAGATCTTTATATACTCGTCCTATAACTTCCATAGATATAATTGTCGCTACGCATGGTACAATACCACCCATAATTTTTGCCATCGTAGAACTATGTTTAATTTTTTTTATTAAACCATCCTTAGGAGCATCATTTGCGTATAAGCTACTTATACCCAATACTACTATTAATGCTAATTTTTTTAACATATAAAAACCTTTTTAAGCGATATGCATATCTATAATTAATTATTACTGAGGACCTTTACCACCAATAACAGCACCGACTGCTCCAGCTACAGGAGCAACAGCATCACCAGCTTTTAAAGCTAAATCATGCATTGCTGGAAGGAAATATTGGTTAGCAGATTCACCAAATGCCGCTGCTTTTTCAGGACCACATTTTACATGTAATATAGCTTTACCTGTATAAACTATAAGGTAGGATGGAACTAAGATAACACCAGGTACTACAACTTTTCCAACAACATATCCAAATAATCCACCGTCACCCCATGCACCACCTTGTAATCTTCCTTGAAGATCAAGTGTATGGGTACCATCTGAAAGCTCTGTTGCTTTTAAATAGTAAGAGTTGCTTTTTAATAATGCAGCAAGCTGATCAGCGCGCAAATCTCTGATCGGTTTGCTTACTTGATGTACAGGGAAATGCATAGCAAATTTATCATTACGCAATGAGTAGTCACGATCATTTCGTGATAATTCAAACAGATTGTCATAAGATTTAAGAGGGGTTAATTCTGAAGATAGTAACGATGAGACAAAAAATAAACAAGGAAACAATCCTATTGTTTTCATAAACAATTCCTTCTAAAAAATAACATATACTTAAGTTTGCTGTGCACTGCTCAAATAGTTGTACAGATTAATTAATAAGTTGTCAAACAAAAAAAATGTTAAAAACATTTGCGATATTAATCAAAATCGCAAGTTATTGCATATAGCAAAAAAGAGATGTAATATGTAAAACAAACAACGTAGAACACAAGATACGAATTCTAGATGAACGATTTGCAGAGCGCATCACAACTGTTATGCAATCATATAGTATAAATCGCATATACTGGCAAGTAAGAAAAATAGCCTTATTTTTCACCACTTTCATTAGCGATTTCACTGCTTTTATGCTATGCTCTATATATTGATCAGAAGGTCGCTTTGGAAATTCGACAAGAATAAAAAATGGCATCAACAATCATTAAAAAAGTGGACTTCACCTGATTCATACTTTGTTCCTTACTTTATCTTCAATAATCTACAGTACATTTTACATATCGAATAAAGATTCAACAACAGAGCACATGATATAAGATAATAAAGACCAAACTGTACATGCATATTCGTTATCAAAGAGAGAGCGCTCCCTCCAATAAACCAACTGATAGCCCATATCAGATGAAGAGGAAACATTTTTTCACAATCTAAAACAACCTTTTTGCAGATAGACGCCAGTAGATTTTTTAACATATTTTTTTCTCTTTCTTAGTTTTTAAGCATGTCACGTACACAGCATCAATAACAATTAGTGTACTTTACCATTATCAATAAACCCAACAGCCGCACCGGTCGCACGACTATGTTCAACATGTTCTTGTAAAAGATGTTGTATGTCCATAGAAACAGCCTTATCCGTATATATTTTATTTAACACAACCATACCCATGAATAGTATGCTTATTGTACAAGCAAATAGCCATATTTTTTTCACTATAACAACTCATGAGAAAGACGCTCAAGCGCCCCTGCTGGATAAGGGGTCAACTTACTTTCATTTCTAAGTTTATTTTCAAGTTCATTCATGACAAGTGCAAAGGGAGCATATTTCTTGAAAATTTGCTGTACATATGGAGATGCAATTTTAAACTCTTCCACTTGTGCATAATCTTCCAATAGACTCTTTTGATCATGATTCGGAAAAAGAATTTTTTGCAACCATAAAATTGTATACGCTTTAATATAGCAACTATCATACATTATATGTTGCTCAAAAAATTCTTGCTCATCTACAGAAAGTGCAAAATCTGCAGATATTGCCAACCCAAAATCAGTTAGATAAAGCTGCTTTCCATCAGTTAAAATATTCTTAAAATGTGCATCAAAATGAATAAATCGCTGTGACTGCATAAAATGTGTTACTTTTTCTAAATCATTAAATACTTGTGCAATAGCTATATCACCAGCCACTTCACCCTTGGCAATCTCTTTTTCAAGCCAATGATCAACTCTTTCAGGAATAGATTCAATAAAAAGAGTTACTGCCTTTGGAGCAAAAAACATATCTTCAATGCGTTTTTTAACAGCTGAGTTATTATTCCAATAAATAACCGTATCATCAAGCCATGCCTTTTGTTCTTCTGTCGCAGGATTAGCCTTTGGCAAAGGCAATATTCGCCAGTGATAAAGTAAAGGGAAATATGGACATTGACCATTAAGAACCCACTGCGTTGTCATAATATGAGCTTCAAGCTCTCGCCAAACCCCAAAACCAGCAGAGCCGATACCATATTGATAATAGGTAGGAAGGTTAAAATGATTGCGAGTAGATCGTATATTTTCAGGCAGTGCTTCAATATCAGTCAAAGGAACCTGTTTAACAAATACTTCGGCGCCATTAACGATGATTTTTTTACATTCACCATAGCTACCATTTACTGCCTCTCCTTGCTTAAGAAACTGTTCTAACTCATTATCAGTGTATTTTTCTAAAAACCCAGCCACTCCTTGATAGATTTTCTTACGTGCAGCCAAACCCCCATCTTGCGAACATACTGTTGCAATGGTTACCAAGGACCCCAAAAATAGAAACCCTCTACATAATTTTACCCAATTTTCCATAAAAACCCTTCCATTTTACCTTTAAATATATATAGATAGCTCAATCTCTAACAATTAGAATACTCGACCAAAAGCCTTAAGTAAAATGCCTGTCCTTGGTCCATGCTATAGCAACATGATAAGTTCCCCTAAGTATGGGGATAAAAAAAGACAACAAAGATATTTAAATACACAAGTAGATCTCTTTACAATGCTACTTTTTTTTAAACATGATTACTGGCGTTTGACCAAGCATTGCTGAGATATGCGCAAGCGTAGACATTCTTAAATTTGAGCTACCTTTTTGAATTTGTGCAATCTGCCTCGGAGTTGAACCTAAACGCCGAACAACTTCATTAAACCCAATCTTTTGTTGCTCCATATACAAATCTAAAGCCTCTTTGATATTCTTTTGCAATGAGCGCATCGCCTCGGCTTCAAGGGCAACTTCACGATTCATTTGAGCAATTTTTTCTTTACTGAATCTTTTTTTTGCAAGATCTTTAAATTTACCCAATTTCATTTTTTACCTCACGTTTTACTAATACACTTATACGCTTGCGTGCCACTTTAATATCCCTCTCTTGAGTCGATTTATCACCTGCTGCTAATAAGATAATTACCTTATTACCTTGAAAGGTATAATAAACTCGATAACCAAATCGACGCTCTCTTAATTCAAAAAGCTTATCTCCCAAAGCTCTGCTATGCGGCAGCTTTAGCATATTTCCAAAGATCTCGAGCAAACCAAGCTCCTTGTAAACAGACTCTGCCGCTTCTTCTTCAAGACACTCGAACCACTTAGGAATTTCATCAGTTTCTAAGAAATACTCTATTGCCCATAGTTGATTCATGCAAATAGCCTTTCTAACATAGTTTCAAGCATCTAAACCCAGTATATCATTATATAGTACCTATTGTCAATTAACACCCATTAAAGTGTTATAGCAACATGAAAAATTCCCCTGTAGATGGGGGTGAAGAACTCGGCAGCAAGCTACCGAGCTTCTAAATTAGTTTGAGTTGCTTGGCTCGTTCCTCAGAATGATCCATCTTCTTTAGCTGATTTCTAACATACTTGCGAATAACCTCTTCATTTGCATTTCCTATTGTTTCTACAAAAAAACTTTGCGTCCACAACTTTCCACCCCAAAAATATTTTTTCCTTATTTCAGGATACATCTGAAAAAATTTCTGCGTAGATATACTTTTCACAATCTGCATGATCTTTGATGGACATTGTTTGGGAACAGATTTTACAACCATATGAATATGATCAATTGGCACTTCCAACTCAACTAATTCAATATTATAGTCATAAGTTATTGTCGCAATAATTTCTTTCAGACTTGATCTATAAGGCTCTGTAAAAACTTTATGTCTGTATTTGGGAATCCATACAAAATGATACATTATCCGAAATACATGATGCGAATTCCTATCTAGTTCCAAGCAGGATCCTTTCATAATGAGCTATCGCTCATTATAAACGCTATCCAGCTCGGGAGCAAGCTCCCGAGATTTCCGCTACGCGGTTAAAAAAAGAGGGCTTCAGCTATTTTCTATTCCATGATATATTGTAAAGAAACTTTAGATAAAGGATCATCATGGCTTTCGATCACAATGATGAATTAATGACCCTCCGACATTCAGCTGCTCATCTACTTGCTCATGCAATTAGCGAGCTCTATCCAACTACACAATTGACCATTGGACCTGCAACCAAAGAGGGTTTTTTTTACGATGTTCTCCCAGCTACCAATTTTAAAGAGGAGGATCTTCCTCTTATTGCACAACGGATGCAAGAGATAGCTGAGCGCAACATTCCATTAACCCATACACAGATTTCAAAAGCTGAAGCTCGTCAACTGTATAAAGATAATCGTTTTAAACTTCAACTGATTGATGAGATCCCAGGCGAGACCGTTGGCTTGGCCCAGCAGGGAAACTTTTATGATCTATGCAAAGGTGGGCACGTTAAATCGACCGGCGAGCTTAAAAATTTCAAATTACTTCACATCTCGGGATCTTATTGGAAAGCTGACCGCAATAATCAACCGTTGCAACGTATTACCGGAACCGCATTTAAAACTGCAAAAGAGTTAAGGCAATACGACCAGCGCATTGAAGAGGCTCAAAAATATGATCATCGTAAATTGGGCAGACAACTTGATCTATTCTCATTCCATGAAGAAGGAACCGGATTTCCTTTCTTTCATGAAAAGGGAAAGATCATATTACAACTGTTAAAAGATACTCTACGCCAAGAGCTCCGAAAGCTCTCATACAAAGAGATCAATACTCCGGTTATGCTCAGTGTTGATATGTGGAAGCAATCAGGACATTTTGATTTCTATAAAGATAATATGTTCTTTTCTGAAATAGAAAAGAATGATTATGCAATAAGACCTATGAACTGCCCTGGGTCTATCTTAGTCTATAAAGAGCGTCCACGGTCATATCGTGAACTGCCATTACGATTGGCCGAATTTGGGCTTGTTCATCGCAATGAACTTTCAGGTGTTTTACATGGGCTTTTTAGAGTGCGCTCATTTACTATTGATGATGCACATATCTTCTGCACAGTTGATCAGATCAAAGATGAGATCTTAACAACCATTAAGCTTATTCTAAAAACATTCAAAAAGTTTGGCTTTGATACTATTAAGATTTATGTATCGACCAGACCAACCAATGCATTAGGAACAGATGAATTCTGGCAAAAGGCTACTGATGCTCTGACCGATGCGCTTGATCAGACCAACACCCCTTATGAGATTCAGGCTGGCGAAGGGGCCTTTTATGGACCTAAAATAGAATTTCATATTGAAGATTCCATGGGCAGAACATGGCAATGTGGAACTGTTCAAGTCGATTTCTTTCAACCTGAGCGCTTTAATCTCTCTTACATTGCACCATCTGGGCAAAAAGAGCGCCCTGTTATGATTCATCGCGCAATATATGGCTCTCTTGAACGTTTTATTGGTGTCTTGCTTGAGCACTTCAAAGGAAATCTGCCATTCTGGCTTTCGCCGGTACAGATCAAACTGTTGACCATTACTGACGAACAAAAACCATATGCTGCACAATTGCTTGCTCAACTACTTGAACATAACATAAGAGCAGTATCTGATGAGAGCTCAGACCCTATTTCTGGCAAGATCAAAACGGCTCAACTTGAGCGTGTTCCTTGGATGCTTGTCATTGGCGCTAAAGAGGTTGAAAACAACACCGTTACATTGCGCCATCGTGATGGCAAACAGGAGTTCAATTTAAGCATAAGTGACATCATCAATAGAGCCGATAGCGCGATCAAGAACTATCTTTTATAAAGAACCCAAAGTGTTTACTTATCCTCTCTGATTACGATAGAGTTGTATCCTATAAATCAGGGAGGATAGGTTATGAAAAAGATTATTATAATAAGCATCTGTTTGACTTCAACAATAACATATAATGAGACCAATTGGTCGCAAAGAGAGGTCTATAACATTGATTGTGATGATCAAGATGGCCAAGTAGTCTTTAAGTTCAAACAGGAATGCAATATTGAAAATGAACAGTCACAAGAGAATCATTATACCTTTCCACTCTATAAAGAAAAAGAACCTGAAATATCCAACACCAGCGGACAACCGGTCCCTTGGTTTTCTGTCAATAATATTCTCACTCCAACAACAGTTGGTTGCGCTGGAGCGCTGATCATAGCACTCTACTACTTTAAATCAAAGCTAACACTCTATAGCTTAAGTAAAGCCTGCATTCAAAATGCATTCTGGTCACTCTGGGACCACGCGACCAAACAGAATGAACTAGTATATAACAATCAAGAACAGGATACCGCACTGCTCTCTGCCATATTACAGACCTATAGAACCGATAAACATGCTGTTGCCATATCACGATTTTTGCAAGATGTTGAAGCCGAAATGGACCTATTGAATCGTTATATTGATGCGGCAAACAGTAACCAATCGAGCATTTTTTATTTTGCTATGCCAGATCTGAGTAAAGATATTTTAGAAGCACAGGCGCGACTTGCCAAACTGGCCTATTTAAAACAGAAGGTTCTCTATTGGATGGCACATGGCACATCAGCTGAACGTGCATCACAACCTAACGGCTACGCGTAACGCCGACTCTTTTGCATTCTTTATATAATGGACATTCTGAACAGAATGGTGATATAGGGCCACAGATATTCTGCCCCCAAGTGACGATCAAACGGCAATAATCATTCCAATACTCTCGAGGAATAATGCGCTCGAGCTCAATCTGAGTCTCTTCAGGTTTTTTTGTTTTGACAAGCCCAAGGCGATTAGAGATGCGATGAACATGAATATCGACATACAATTCCTGTTTATCGAATGCCTCACCAAGTACAAGATGTGCAGTTTTCGGGCCAACGCCCTTAATTGATATAAGTTCTTGATAGGTGTCAGGAACCTTGCCCTTAAATCGGTCAATAAGTTCCTGACTGACAGTCTTTAGTCTTTTTGCCTTACTTCGATAAAAACCGACCGAATAGATCGTCTGCTCTATCTGACGTAAAGGCAATGCAAGCAGCTCTTGCGGCGTTCTTGCCCGTTTAAACAGAGCCTGAGATGCCGGCAAAGAGGCTGTGTCTTTCGCCCTCAAACTCAACAAGCAGCTGATAAGCATTAAAAAGGGATCTTTGCCATACTCTTTTCTGATTGCAACGGCTGCCGGAACCGGCATATTTTTAGTTGCTCTCTTTAGTATATCAATAATCTTGATTGCGCGATCCCTATCTGCTCGATCAGCCAAGCTCTCCCCCTAGATATAACATTATTTATTTTTGGTAAAATTATGTTAATCTATACATTATAGTGCATTATTTAAGCGGAGGAATACCTGTAACTGCAGCTACGACGGCAAGAAGGAATGAAAAACAGACTGGTGATGTAATAAGCTTAAGCAAAATATTTTTTTGCATAATTTCTCCCGAGGGTTAAATGTATATATTCACTGTTAGTATACAACAAAAAAGCTAAAGAAATCAATTGACCATGACACAATTTTTTTTATTACTTGATGCAATTTTAGGAAATGAAACTTTTTTACTCTGTGTAATATCGCTTTCTGTATTACTTAAAAGCGTTATCTTAATAATGCTGACCAAAAAAACTGGACATACGGCAAAACGTCCAAAAATCATATTAATATGTATGCTTATATGTTCTATAATTGTCGATTCTTCATGGATCATTACCCTAATGGATCAACTTTATTTCCTTAACCTTGATTATAGAGTACGTCTCTTCCCGCTTCGTATTGCATGGGGTTTTGATGCACTATTTTACACTTTTTTGTCTCTATTTACAGGAGTGTTAGTCCAACGAAAAAGACGCTATTATTTTCATCAAATATTAATTATATTATGGAATACTTCATTTTTCTTGGCATTTTTTGGATTAGCAATACTTAATATAAACTGCTCTAGCGATTCAGATCGCCCTGCCATTGAATTTATTATTCAAAATATTTTTATATATTCTACTGCAATAATTTTATTTTTAGTGATATTATTTAATTTATGGCAAATATATCATGTCCCTCTTCCACGTATATTAAAAAAACAACTCAAGATTTTCGTCTGTGGCATAATAGGATCCTATTTATTTTCATTCATTCCACAAATCCCAAGCAGCCTTGCACGTGATATCTTTACAAATAGTTACTCTGCTGTCAATTTATCCGCGATCATAATTATGATCGCAATCTTTTTTTCTGCACGCAAATTCATCGGCCTCCGTTTTTTAAATACTGGCAACAGAGTAAAATCAAAGGCGCGCGTGAACTTTATTGACGGATTTAAAGATACTCTTGAGCAGCTCAGCCATGCAACAACGGCAAAAGAATTGCAACACTTAACTCAGACCTGCTTGAAAGAGATGTTTAAAATACCCCCATCACGATCAAGGCTCTATATTCGCTCATTTTCTAATACTACCATTGAGATAAAAAACAGCTCGCACATTGAAAACAGCGTTGAAAACTTTATATTGATTCAACATGAACTATTTCAAGATTTTATCAAGCACCATAAAATCTTTGTATATGATGAGATCGCATTTAGCAATTTTTATGAGGCCAACGAACAGGGAAGAATCGCGCTGAATTTCCTTGATACTATCAATGCAGACATCTTCATCCCCATCTGCACAAAACATAAGATTTTAGGCTATATTATTATTGATCGATTTGCTCGACCAGATGAACTTTATAGTAGCGTTGAGTATGATGAGATGCTCATCTATGCAAACTATCTTGCCAACATTATTAACCTCATGCAGACAAGAAACCTTGAAACGGTTCTTTCCCGTGAAAAAGAGTTACAGGAGGAGCTCTATAGCAAGCATCAAGAGATCAATCAATACAAAGAGAGCATCCACTCATTCCTGCGTAATCAACGGCAGAAAGATATTGGTATTATCTTTTATAAAAATAGACGATTCTCCTTTGGTAATCAGGCTGCAAAAGAGATTATTGACATCAATATAAATGTTCAACAAGGTCACCCAATCTCTATTAGATTAAAAGATTTAGCGCGCAAGGTTCAAGAATATAAATCACCACAAAACTGTTTTATTAAAGATAAACATGGTCAAAAATTGGTGTTATCTGCTGTGCCCCATCTTGAACAGAACAGCATCATAATTATGGTCTACTATCCTGAGGTCTCTGATCTGGTCAAAAAACAGATCGAATCACTTAAAGATCCTACAAAGTGGGACTATCTTTTATATCTTGAAACAACAGAATCGGGCAAACTTATTAACCAGCTCATTCCAAGCTCAGGTGAACAGTTTTTGAATTTTAAGATTAATCTCTTGCAATCAGCCTTGAGCAGAAAGGCAACACTTCTTGAGATGCCTGAAGATGATGTCATTCCTACAGTCAACTTACTGCATCACATAAGCCTGCGCGAGACATTACATATTATTAAACTCTCTCACCCTTCAACCAATAATGATGTGGCGGTCAAACTGTTTGGTATCAATCCAATTTTTGGCATCAAAACAGAAGGAAAACCTCTTTTTGAAAAGCTTGATAGCACAGGGACTATATTTATCCAGAATGTGCACTTTTTAGATCTAGAGACACAGCAATATTTAGCTGAATATCTCATATATGGTATGTATCGGATATTCAAAAGCGATCAAAAAGTTGCAAGTAATGTCCGTATAATATGCTCAACCAATAAGAATCTGAGCACATTGGTTCAAGAGGGCAAATTTAGCCAAGAGCTCTTTAATCACTTGAAAAAATGTATTTTAAGCATGCCCTCACTGTTGACTCTATCGGAAAATGAGATTCATCAACTTGCAGATGGCTATACTGAACAGGCTATTTTAGCTGATGATTTTAAAAACATGCTTGAACTGACCGAAAAAGAGAAGCATAAAATTGCCCTACAAAGGCCGATCAGTCTTTATGAATTAAAAAGCAAAATACAGCAGACATTACTACAGAAGTCAAAGAAAAATCAGATCTATAATGAGACTCATTTTGATCCAGCTTACGAGATTAGCGACCCAGAATTGATAGAGGCTGCACGATTGGGCAAACATGCACTTAGAGATGAAAAGACCATGACTCTTCTTTGGAATAAATTCCAGAGTCAGAGTAAAATTGCATCATTTTTAGGTGTCAATAGATCTTCAGTCAACAGACGTTGTCAAAAATACAAGCTCATATAACAGAAGGCATCTTGCCATTAGGCTGATGGCGGCCAGTTATTAAATATTCTTTTGATCAGCAACCAGAATCTACATTGAATTTTCATGCTACTCGATCCCTCTCAATATTAAAAAAATTTAACTTATCACAAAATTAATGGTAAGACTTACTACTGAGAGAGAGTATAATGATGCCAAAAAAGAAGATCAATAGACTATGATAAAAACTATTCTTAGTTTTAATGTCCAGAGTTCTGAGTTTCTTCTAACGGTGATTACTACATCATTTGTATTGAAACTATACTTAATTAAACTTCTTATTAGATCTGGCCTTAAGAGACTCACTATTAAACATTCATGGCTCTTATTGGTCAGCACTTTAGTCGGAACATTCTTTGGTGATCTTGCATGGATCATTAAACTGACCAGAGAGATTGAACTTATCTCTATCTCATATACTACATTGGTCTTTTTTATTCGTATATCATGGGGATTCCTTATCCTTCAATACCAATCGCTGGCTCTATTTCTAGAATTTTTAACTGCAAAAAAATGCTCGCTGAATGTCCGCCATAAAACATCTGTTTTAATAAGCTCTCTTATAGCATCATATTTTTTCTATATCGCATTTTTTGATGCAGCGCTCACTAATATGATAACAAGAACAGTTGCATTACAGCAGTCACTGCTATCTCCTGACATATCATTTGAGATCAGAATGATGAACGTTATCATCTACTATTCATTATTTGGCCTTATGATCCCCAGTATTATAAGCACATTAAGAAAAAGCCGCCTAATTGAGCTCCCTGCAATCATTATGCATCAACTCTCAATACTGCTGAAATATCTTATTGGATCATATCTTTTAGTGGAGCTATTGCAAGCTGCTAATTTTATTTTTTCATGCCAGACATCATATATCTATTCAGTTGTTAGCATTTCAACCATCATATTATCATGCGCAATCTACTATAGTATTACCAGAGTGCTGGGCATTAGATTTTTTAATTCACACAATCATGTTCAATCAAAACCGAATATAGAGATTATTCATGATTTTAAGAATGTTCTGAAACAGTTTTGCCATGTCACAAATATACAAGAAATATCACAAGTTACGCAGATTTTTTTTAAAGATATTTTTAACATTCCTTTTCGCAAAACAAAGTGTTATTTACGCATCATCAATAATCATGATCAAGAATTTATTGCACCAGAAGAACAGAAGGTCAAAATAACTGTCGAATCATTCCTTGCACATCATACAGCCGCTATAGGCCGGCTGATATTTGAAGAAAAAATTTTAGTCTATGACGAACTCGATTTTAATAATTTTTATCAAACAACCGACGAAACATCAATACTGCTCAATTTTTTAAAGAGTATAAATGCTGATATTTTTTTACCCATCTACGAGAAAAAAAATATTATTGCCTATATCATTATCGAACGCCAACCTAAAAAAAAGAATCTCTATGGCCATATAGAACAGGATGAGATGGTCATATTTGCAGGATATTTAGCCAATATTATCAATCTTTTGCAACATAAAAATCTACCCTCTCTTATTCAGCAACAAAAAGAGCTCAAAGATGAACTTTATCACAAAGAACAGCAGATAAAACAATATAAAGAGAGCATTCAATCATTTATACATAAGAGCACAAATCAGATCGGTATTATCTTTTTTAAAAACAGGAGATTCTCATTTGGGAATCAAGCGGCACGCGAATTGATTCCAGTCAACTTAAATACACAGAGCGGCCATTATCTCACAAAGATCTGTTACAACATAGTGCATCAAGTAATGCAATATAAATCAGCACAATCTACGATCGCTGTTAATGAAAATGGCGAAAAATTGGCACTATCGGCCGTTCCCAATCTAGAACAGAATAATATTATTCTTATTCTGCATAGACCTGATATTAATGATATTCTCACTAAACGCATTAATATGCTTAAAGATCCATCACAGTGGCAATACCTTCTCTATCTTGAAACAACAAAAGCTGGCCATCTGATCAATCAGCTCATCCCGTCAGATTCTGAACTACTGCTCAATTTTAAAATGTTACTTTTACAGCAAGCATTAAGCTCAACACCCGCCATCCTCAATCTGGCAAAATCGGACATATTGCCCATGGTAGAGCTTTTACATTATATTGGCGATCGCAACAACTTACAAACAATCTCTCTTGAAAGCCCTCTGGATGGAAAGAACATAGGCTCACAATTATTTGGCTCACAACATGAAAAAATAGAACAATCATTATTAAAAAAATGCGAACAGAATAGCACGCTTTTTATAGAAAATGTTCACTTTCTTCCTCTTGAAATACAAGATCGCCTGGCAGAGTATATCACTTATGGCAACCATTCGTTACTCAACAGCGAGCAGCAAGCACAAGTGAACATGAAACTTATTTTTTCAGTAGATAGAGATCTTCCACAGTTAATAACAGACAATCTTTTTTCTAAAAAATTATATCTTACTATTGCTCATAGCATAATTCAGATGCCCTCACTACAAACGCTTTCGGAAAAAGATCTTTCTGACCTTATAGATGGACTTACTCAACAGGCAATTAAGACTGCAGATTTTAAGATGATGCTCACATTAAATGAGTATGAACGAGCTAAAATAATCCATAACAGACCTAAAAGCCTCCATGATTTACGCACACTGATTAAACAATCTCTTGTTAAAAAATCAAAAAAAAATAATCTATATCAAGATATTCATTTTGATCCAGCTTATCATATTACCGATCCTGCACTTGCAGAGGCTGCGCGTTTAGGAAAACATGCATTACGTGACGAACATCTTATGGAATTATTATGGAATAAATTTCAGAATCAGAATAAAATAGCCGCCTTTTTAGGAGTCAATCGCTCATCTGTCAACAGAAGATGCAAACAGTTTAACTTGCAATTTGATACTTATACCGATATACAAAAAGTGGACACCTTACATGAACATAGAACAGTTTAAAGAGAAGACAAATGAATTTTTTGTCTATTTAGAGGTAGAACGAAACCTTTCAGATTTAACTATCAGGGCATACCGCAGTGATCTGCATCAATTTATACGCTTCTGGGAAGAACTGGATGACAATCATACAGAAAACCTGAGCATCAGGCAGGTTATAGAGCGCTACTTGATCAACCTATTTTATAAAAAGATCGACAAAACATCGATTGCAAGAAAATTCTCTTGCTTTAAATCATTTGAACGATTTCTGCATACTCAAGGAATAGAGCTCAATCTCAAATTGACACGCCCACGATTAGATAAAAAACTGCCTGTATACTTAAGTGTAGATGAAGTGTTTCATCTACTTGATAGAGTTGCAAATGAGGCGTTACCCTCAAAATTTCCTTTACGAGATAAGACCATTTTTGAACTTCTTTATGCAACAGGTATTCGTTGCTCTGAACTGATTAACATCAAATTGACCGATCTAGATTTAGAGCAAAAAACGATTCGTATTTTTGGCAAAGGCAAAAAAGAGCGCATTGTTCTTTTTGGGCAGAAAGCTAAAGATCGCATATTATCTTATCTTGAAACCGAAAGAGTCCATCCACAATATGCAGATGAGACACTCTTTTTAAACTATCGAGGCGAAAAGCTTACCAGCAGATCAATTCAACGCATCTTTGAAATGTTCAGATCTTTTCTTGCACTAGATCGCCACATAACACCACACAAAATAAGACACTCTTTTGCAACACACATGCTAAACCAAGGTGCAGATTTACGTATTGTACAAGAATTACTTGGCCATCAAACATTATCTAGTACTGAAAAATATACTCATGTTTCTTTAGAAGATTTAAGCAGACTTTGTGATCAGATTCATCCAATGCGCTCTTCAAAAGAGAATAATCAACCTGATAATAAAGAATGAAATGGATTAATAGATGTTACTCTTTTGCAGCATTAGTGATTATATTCCGTCTATTTTATTTACAGATATATGTAAACCAAATCTATACGGTACAGAGCAAAAAAAATTACATAAGATATCAAGAGATTATTGCTCCTAGAGGCGAAATATTAGATTGCAATAAAAAAGCCCTTGCTACTAACACCCCTATACGAAGCCTCTACTGGAAAAGTACTGGCAAAGCACAATTAACAGATGAGCAGAGACTAACAATATCTCAACTTACAGGCATATGCAATCTCACCTGTAACGACCAGCTCATAAAAGCAATTGCTCATGCTGAAAGAAAAAAAAAATCATTATTGCTCTATCACCATATAAATTTCAATCAACTTGCAACCATCGAAGAGATATTTCCCAATCATCCAAACATAAAACTAAAAACAGAATTTAAAAGAGATTACCCTTATAAAAAGAGCGCAAGCCATCTTATCGGTTATTTAGGCAATACAGATGCTCAACTAAGGGGCAAAATGGGCCTCGAAAAAGCTTTAGACACGATATTAAAAGGTCATAATGGAACGATTATGAGAACAATAAACTCATATGGCAAAAAGATTGACTCTGAAATAATAGAACATCCAATTGCCGGCGCCACTATACAGACAACTATTGATATTGATATTCAAAAGATTATAGAGAAGAATTTTTCAGATGCATATATAGGATCATGCATCGTTATGGATCCTGAAACAGGAGCACTGCTCGCATTACTATCTCGCCCTGACTTCGATCCTAATATGTTTCTTAAACCGATATCTTATAAGCAGTGGCAAGAACTACAAACAGACCAACCATTTCTCAATCGTGCCATACAGAGTTCTTATCCTCCAGGATCACTCTTTAAATTAGTCACCATTAGTGCAGCCTTAGAAACAGGATTGATCTCAATAGATGATACACATCATTGTAAAGGATATGTCCATTATGGAGATCGTGATTATTGGTGCAACAGACATAATGGACATGGTATTATCTCAATCAAACAGGGGCTTGCATTATCATGCAATACGCTATTTTATGAACTTGGTAAAAAATTAACAATAAATACTTTAGCTGATTATGCACAACGTTTTGGATTAGGTCAAAAAACAGGCTTTATTCTTTCTGAAACAACTGGATTGATACCAACATCTTCATGGAAGTATCAAACAAAAGGGGAACCTTGGTGGCAAGGAGAAACATTATCTGCATCAATTGGACAAAGCTATCTTCTTACTACCCCATTACAAATAGCACGCATGTTTTCAGGGATATTTACAGGATATCTACCTAAACCACGCATCATCAATGATGAACCTATTGAAAAGAGTATACTTTACCTAAAACCGGCAACCTTAGATTTTTTGAAAAAAACAATGAAATCTGTTGTGACAGAAGGCACTGGCAGACTGATCAACAGAATGAAAGATATAGAAATATATGCAAAAACAAGCACCGCTCAGATTAGTACTATTGACAAACGGGGCTTAGGTCAGCAATATTTTGAACATGGCTGGGTTGCGATTCACTTTACTATTAAAGGCCAAAAGCCACTCATCTTAGTTCTTCTTGTAGAACATGCAGGAACATCAAGAGTCCCTGTAATGATCGCAAAAAATATATTATTAGATTATAAAAAATATTATGAAAGGAGAGCAATATGAATCGATTTCATAGAATCATACTCAATACAAGTCTTATTATCTGCATGAGCAGCTTTATATATGGCCAAGAGAGCCCTAGCTTCTCATATCGAATTCCCCCTTACTATATTGAACAATATGAAACAAGACGTGGATGCAATAATGATAGTGATTGTGCAAGCTCTTTAATAGGAGCAATATTATTGGGGTGCGCTTCTGGGTTTCTGTGTCGACAATTTGAAAAAATTGTACTCAATGACACTATTCCATTACGGCTATTGAACATCATAATCTGGGGACACTTTGAGAGCAGACTGATGGATAATATAACCCTTGATCTGAAAAATCAGAGGATTAAACATAGCCCCCATATGATAAAGAGAATTGCGTGGCTTTCTAGTTGGATAAGCTATCTTTTAGGAACATTGCCCTCTTAAAAGAGAGGGCTCACTTATTGATGAGCAGACCAGCGTGCGCGACGGTTTTTAAACCGTCGTATCACGCGAAATTATAATCATAAGATAGCCCCATTATCAAAAGGCTACGAGGCTACACCAAGAGATTGTTATTTTGATTGTGCGCGTTCAGCTTTTGCTACACGTTTTGCTAATCTACTGATCTTACGTTGCGCAGTCTTCTTGTGCAATACTTTTTTACCCTTTGCACGAGCAAGCTTCGATTCAGCATCTTTTAACAACACTTTTGTTTTTTCGACATCTTCACCGACAGCAACCGCTGCTAGAACTTTTTTTACAGAAGTTTTTAGTGCTGATCTGCGCGCAAGATTTTTGCTATGCTTTTTAATAGTCTGTTTTGCGCGTTTTTTTGCTGATTTAATATTTGCCATATGATCTTTACCTTACCAATTTAAACGACTTTTTGTACCTTTTTTGCTTTTACACATTTGGTGCACACTTTATCGTTATACACCTTATCTGAACCCTGCTCTGTCACAGTAAAACGCATTTTATGCACATTAGGAAAAACCCAACGCTTTACCTTGTTATTAGCATGACTCACCAAATTTGCTACCTGTGGTCTTTTACCACATACCGCGCATATACGTGCCATCTTTAAAAATTCCTTTCATCCATTGTTTCATATAAAAAAGGGGTATGTATTAGTAGTATACGCAAAAAAGCTATTTTTTCAACTTGAACCGATTTTTAAAATATCAAGAAGGGCTCTATGAATCTCAACTTCACCGGCAACAAACGATTGATACCCCTCGCTTATCAGATTTCCCTGAAAATCTGATACCTGCCCTCCAGCCTCTGTAACCAGAAGCATTCCTGCTGCAACATCCCACCACCCCAATTGGCAAAAAAGAAGTCCATCAGCAGCTCCACAAGCAAGATAAGCCTGATCAAGAGCGGCCGCTCCTAAATGGCGAAACGCATATGAATGTAATGCTATCTGTGGCAAATGATTCAATATATTCTTATATCCAGCCTCTTTAATATAGGGGAAACCAACAATGATAAGCGTTTTATTAAAGTTCGCAACTCTATTTAAAATCAATCTTTTACCATTACAATAAGCCCCATGATCCTTAATGGCATAAAAAAAATCATTCGCTACCGGATTAAAAACAGCTCCCCATATAGAGTTACCGTTATAAGTCAAAGCGACAGAGATAGCAAAATAGGGAATCCCACGAACATAATTGGTTGTGCCATCAAGGGGGTCAATTACCCACTGATATGCCCCTTGCCCAGATTTACCAGACTCTTCTGCAAAAAATGCGGCCTCAGGTAATATACTGTGCAAACATTCTTTGAGCATCTGTTCGCTATGAAGATCTGCATTGCAGACATAACTACCATCCGCTTTCACCTGGACATTAAGATTATCAGTTCTAAAAAGAGATAATTGAAATCGACCGACCTCACGCATAAGGGGCTCAACCGATTCATGCAGCCTTAAAATATTGACTGAATGATTCATAAAACCTCTTTTTACGCCAATTTATGTGTGGTGCGTGGAGCAATATTTAAAAGATCATAAATCTCTTCGGCTTCGAGAGTCTCTCTTTGTAAAAGTGTTTTTGCAAGCAGTTCTAATTTATCACGATTATTTTCAAGAAGCTCTTTAACATCTTTAAGACAATCTTGAAGAATATGCTGAACCATCATATCAATACGCTCTGCAGTCTTTTCAGAATAAGCAAAGCTATTTTTATCATAAATGACTGGCCCTAACTCATCGGTCATACCATAATAACGAACCATTTTATGAGCCTCTTGTGTTGCTTGCTTAAAATCTCCATGAGCACCAGTTGATGGCTCTCCAAATATAAGCTCTTCAGCAGCACGACCTCCCATACAGACCTTAATATTTGCAAGCATCTCTTTCTTGGTCTTGCTCAACTCATCGCCTTCGGGCAATCCCCATGTAATTCCCAATGCTCCACCACGAGCCAAAATAGTCACTTTATGCAAAGGTATAGCATGATCAGGCTGTAATAGATGCATTAATGCATGGCCAGCCTCATGGTATGCAGTAACCTCTAAATCTTTACCTGACTTTTGTTGATCTTTCCACTTTTTACCGACCAATACTTTATCTCGAGCTTCATCAAAATCTGCCATGCTAATCGATTCTTGCTCATTTTTAGTAGCGTGCAATGCTGCCTCATTAATTAGATTGGCAAGATCAGCACCAGAAAACTCTGGTGTGCCACGAGCGATCTTTTCAAGATCAACAGTATCACCCAATTTAAAATCTTTAGCATGAAGCTGTAAAATCTTTAAACGATCTTGCACTCTTGGCATCGGAACCTCTACACGACGATCAAAACGACCAGGGCGCAACAGAGCGGAATCTAACATATCAGCTCTATTGGTAGCGGCTATAACAATGACCGGCTCTCCTTTGGTATCAAACCCATCCATCTCAGTCAATAATTGATTTAAGGTCTGATTATATTCAGATCCACCACCCTCATTATCAGATCGCTTCATCCCAACAGCATCAATCTCATCTATAAAAATAATGCTCGGCTTATGCTTACGAGCCTGTGCAAAAAGATCTCTTACCCGCGCAGCCCCAACGCCCACATATTTTTGGACAAATTCAGAACCACTAATACTAAAGAATGGGCAATTGGCCTCTCCCGCAACTGCTCTTGCAAGCAAAGTTTTACCATTGCCAGGTTGCCCAATCAATAACACCCCTTTACTCATTTTTGCACCAAGACGACCAAATCGTTCTGGCTCCTTTAAATAATCTACTATGTCTCTAAGCTCCTCTTTGGCATTCTCCATTCCAGCAACTGACTCGAATGTTGTCTTTATTTGTGATGGCTTGTGCATACGAGCTAAGCTATTATCAGCTGCTAATGGATTCTGCTGCGGATTGACCACATCTTGCGAATTTACAATGGTCTTTTGAGCAACTCTAATATCATCCATACTTATTTCAGATTTATTATTTCTAGTCGCATGTATAGCAGCTTTATTAATGAGATCAGCCAATTCAGCACCACTAAAACCTGCGGTCTCTGTTGCCAATAACTTTAAGTCAACATCTTGAGAAAGTTTCACTTTGCTTGCATGAATATGAAGAATAGACTCACGAGCCAGCTCGTCTGGGTAAGGAACATCAATGCGGCAATCAAATCTACCTGGACGAAGCAATGCTTTATCGAGTATTTCAGGCATATTAGTCGCTGCAAGAATAACAACATTATTCCCTTCGCTCTGAAAACCATCCATCTCTGTTAAAAGCTGATTTAATGTCTGTTCACGCTCATCATGACCCCCACCAATGCCGGTACCACGAGCGCGCCCAATCGCATCAATCTCATCAATAAAAATTATACAAGGAGCATGCTTGCGAGCTTGAAGAAAAAGATCTCTCACTCGAGAGGCTCCAACACCAACAAATACTTCAATAAAATCTGAACCTGTAATAGAAAAAAATGGAACATTTGCTTCACCGGCAACAGCTTTTGCTAGCAATGTTTTACCATTGCCAGGTTCGCCCACCAATAAAATTCCTCGAGAAATTTTTGCTCCAAGCTTTCTAAATTTTTCAGGATTTCTCAAAAAATTGATGATATTTTGCAATTCATGCTTCGCTTCATCAGCACCCGCCACATCAGCAAATTTTGTCTGAATGGTTGATGGTAAAAAGAGTTTCGCTCTGCTTTTGCCCATATTAAAGATATTGGTTCCACCATCATTTGACCCTGGGCCGCGTGACTGCTTAAAGAAATACCAAAATACCAACAATATCAACAGACTTATAAGAAGTGGTATAAAGTGCCAGAGAGTAATAGGCGCAGATGGCTGGACAAAAACAGTATCAATAGCATACTGCTCAACAAACTCTTTCCAATCAAATTTTTGCGGAATCCTTACCTTAAAAAAGGTTCCGTCAGTAAATTCACCTCTTGCAATAGAGCCATCTACATAGAGCTTCTTAACGGTATGCAACTTAACTTGAGCATCAAACTGTGTATAGGTAATCTCTTTAATCTCAACTGAGTATTCAGTCAATTTACTTAAAAGAGATACACAACCGACTATCACAATAGTAATCAGCAACAAATTTTTATAACCGCTAAAATATGGCTTAGTCTTCTTATTTATTCTTTTCATAAATATTCCACATCTTCTTTCATAGTTGATTTTTTTGAAACACAGGAAAGATGTTACCTCTAACACCCCCACAAACTATTCTATTAGAATTATAACTTATTCCAACACGTTTGTCACTAGTTGGGTCTAGTATAAGCAAAATGAAGCACACTGTCTAATGATCACGATACTGGTTCATGATCAACCCTCTATTGATAAGTCCCTTAAACCTTTTTAGTAGCCAATGAGACGCAACGAACACCTTCTACCAATTTAAGCCTGTCAACAATCTCAATCACAGAGCCATAATTTGTATTTTTATCTCCCCTTACACAGACAGTTCCTTGACTATTTTTTAGGATATCTTCGGATAAAAGAGATATGAGCTCCGACAGAGTCACTTTCTGATCATTGAGATAAAGAGACTTATCTTTATCAATAAAGACGTTAATATGCGAATTCAAAACAGATTTCTCATGAGACTTCCCTTCAGGCAGATCTATTTTAATAAGATTGTGCATCATAGGAGAGGTGATCATAAAAATAATAAGCAATGTTAATGCAGTATCAATAAGAGGCGTTAAAGGAACCTCTTCAAGCATTTTTCTCTGCTTGCGCCTACGGTGTAACATGTACAGCTCCTTAAGAGACAAACATAATCTGAACAATACGATTAAAAGACTGAGCTAAAGAGATTAATTGCTGCTCTATTCGTCTAATCTGCATATTAAGATAATTAAACATAATTACTGCAGGAATCGCAACCATCAATCCAGCCAATGTGGTCATTAAAGCCTCTGCTATACCAGGAGCTACTACAGCAATATCAGCCGTCTGTTTTTGGCTAATACTCATAAATGAATGAACTAAGCCCCATACTGTTCCAAATAATCCTAATAGAGTAGCCGCCCCTGCTGAAGTTGACAAAAACCATAATAGGCTCTCTTCATGATATATAATTTCATCAATAGCATGATACATCGTATCTTGCATCTGCCCCCAATAGGCCAAGCCTAATTTCCCAATACCCTGCTTATTATTAACCTCAATCAACAATTTCAGCTGCTGTATACTATAGGTCAAAAAATACCCCGGAGTTGTTCCATTACATTTATCGGTTATCAGATTGAGATCTTCAAATGTTCCCACATGTCGAATATACTCAAAAGCCCTTTTCATATGCTTTTTTTGAGCTCTAAATAGAAAAAATTTATATAAAAAAATAGCCCAACACAAAGTTGACATAATAAGCAGAATGGTAAGCACCAACTTACTGACAACATCAGCTTGTAAAACAAGCATCCATAGCAAATTTGTATGTACATTAAACATAATCTCTCCCTTATTTTAGTCTAATAAAATCCTATCCTAACAAAAAGAATCCTTTATTAACAGCTTTTTGCCAAAAGCTATTTCTGGCATAAATAACTTTTTAAAAAAAATTTTAGTTGACAATCAGATATTTAATCTATTAGAATCATAATATGTACAATAATAAAAATAAAAAAAGTACTTTCAATATAGATTACAAAAGTTTATAGGATTTATAAAATGAACAAAAAAAACATTCTTATTGCTACTTTAATCGGCATATACGGCTCAAACAATTTTTCCATGCTAAACCCTAATGCTTATGCAAAAAATGCAAGACATATCCCCACTGGATCATTATATCGATTAAATGAAAAAGAGAGGGAAAGGCTAGAAAAACTTGCGATAACTCCTGAATGGAAAGCATCTTCAGATAGCCATCTGGAACAAATTAGATCGGCCCAAAAAAGAGTCTTTGGTGGCAATTGGCCAGAAGATAGATTGGTCAATCTCTTTAAGATACTAGATAACAATTTAAGAGAAGAAGAAAAACAGGAAGAGCAGCCTCAGGTTGCATCTTTAGACCTCGTGCAGGATCTATCTCCGCTCGTACAAGGCCAATTGGGTGATACATGCGGTTACCATGCAGTATATAATATAAATGCAATGCTTACTGCACTTAAACATAAATATCCTGAAAAAACACTAAAAAAACGTTTAGAACAAGGTCCGCCTATGGAAGAATGGCAATACTTCATAGAGAGTATTAGCAAAAGAAAAAATAATATTAGCGATGCTGACATCGAACGGTTAATATCAGAAAAAACCGCTATTTCACCAGAAGAAATAACAATAATACCCAATTTAAGAGACTGGGACCCATCTCTTGACGAATCATTTCCAAAAATCGTAGAAAGTCTTCAACGAATTCCTGGAACGATTCATGGCTTTCTCATAAATACTGGAGGGCATATCTCACAGATGACTCCAGCCATTCATCATCAGATAATAAAAGCTTTAGATGCAAAACCCCATTTACAAAGACTTTTTAAAGATAATATGACCCCTTTGCTGACAGCTCAGCAAGAGAATGAGATCATAATGGAATTGGCCCCCCAAATGAAACCAATCCTCATCTCTGCTATACGCAACATCAATAAAAAAGACAAACCGAGCGAGCATAGTGGTTTTGGTGGGCACTGGACAGCAACCGTTATCCAGAATGACAATGGCTCTTTAAAAGCATATATTGCCGATTCAGCTTATAACCCAGAGACCAATCAATTTGGCACCATGTCAACCGTCGAACAGATACTGAATTGGATAACAATTGATCCTCAAATTTTAAATGCATTAAGAGATATTCCACACGTTATAGAATCGGCAAAAAATGTACTCGAAATAAATGGAGATATAGAGGGCGCAAGCAGAAGATTACAAAATATTATAGCAACTGTAGATCAAACAGCAGGCCTTAAAGAGAATCTATATTATATCGAACATATTTTACCGGAAGTTGAGCATCTTTCAGAACAAATAAAAAAGAAAAAGAGAGAAGAATCGTTTATATAACTATTTTTAAAATGGAGAGACCATGAATACAAAAATACAATTTTTATCTATCTCTTTATTAATCTTTACGATTAATAATCAGATGAATTCTGCAGTAGATGAAAACGTAATAGCAGGCATAGGTAGCGGAATCGGAACATTACGAGATCAAGGTATAGATTTAGAAACTCTAACTCTTTTGACAAACTATAATGTTTCTAACCTTTCTCCTCGACATATTAACACTGAAATGATTACGCAATTTCTTAATGATCAATTACAAGAGAATCGATTGAACCCACAAGACTTTAAATATTTTGTTGGTTTAGATCAAGATTGGCAAATAATAAAAATGACCAATAAATATGCTCTTATTATCCCCGATTCCATACCAGACCTTTTAAGTACTGCTCGCTACTTATGGTCACAAAATCCAACAGAAGGAACACCTTCATATAGTTTAAATATCCAAGATCTTAATAAAGCATTAATAAATCGTGATTATACAAAAATACAGCGCTATAAATTAGCAATTATTAAAGCTATTGTAGCAGCCAAAAGCAAAGGAACTTTCCATGGCCTTTACGATCCATTAGCACAAACAGCGTCTACTTATATGAAAGCACTGACAAAAAACAGCCTACCTGGACTATCTGCCGCATTTTCAGCGATCTCACAGATTGATCCTTTAATAACAGCTAACGATCAATGGGTTGAGCATCAAATGCTTATTGATGATTATATTCTCAACTCTTTAGATGCAGACTTAATACAAGCGCGTATTGACGACTTAAAAGAGCAATCAAACGAATCCAAAAATTCTTATGTCAGTCAAATAAAAAATTATATTCCCTATCTCAAAAAACTAGAGGGCTATAACCCCTCTTCTAAATACCCTCTTGAAGAGCAAATTCAAAGAATGGAGAATTTCTTAAAAGAGGAAGCTCTGGAGTTAAAGCTTAGGAAGGCTCAAATAAATAGATCAAAGAATATCAGATAATACTAAAGAAGAGTGGCTGTTACTTAATTTGAACGGCCACTCCTTTTTATACTCTTCAAAACAGCTCTTTTAAGCTCATCCTTTTGATAAAGACCCTCCAACTGTAGTTGATAGGCCTTTTTTACTAAACGCCCTATCAACGGGCCCGGCTCTACAACATCAAGAAAATCTTTACCTGTCAATAGAGGTTGCTCTTGAGCATGCTTAACCCCAGCCTGTTCCATCTTATCAATAAATTGCTGAGCTTCAGGTATTGGACCTATCAATGGTTTATACAAAATTTGATTACGGCCACGATGATCAGCAATCACTAATTTAGCAAGCATTATAGCATTGATCTCTGGAGCAAGATGTGCCGCTAAACGTTTAAATGCTGCTCTTTTGGCACCACCTTTTAGCAACTGCACAGGAGCCATGTGCCACCGAACCAACTTTCGCACCATCTCAATCAACAGAGTATTATGCGTAATCCTTTTAATCATCTTTTGTGCAATCTTGCAACCAACCTCCGCATGACCATAACTATGAATACCCCTTTCATCTTCAAACGTTGTTGTTACCTTTCCAAGATCATGGCACAGAGCAGCATAAAGCAAAACCAGCCTCTCTTTATCATCTTCATAATCCAAAGCTGCTGCAGCATCTAAAGCCTGCATACTATGCTCAAATACATCCCCTTCTGGATGCCAACGACAATCCTGAACAACACCAATAGTTGCGGCCAACTCAGGCAATAGTTCAGAAATTCGATTGATACTTTTTAGCCAACGAATGCCCAGAGATGGAAATTCTGATTTCAAAAGCATCTTTGCAAACTCCTGCTCTATACGCTCACGAGAGACCTCTTTAATATCCATACTCTTACACACAGCCTCTAGCTGAGCATCAGGCCTCATATCAAAACGGCTTATAAACTGCATAACACGAAAAAATCGCAAGGGATCCTGTGCAAAAAAGGTGATATCTGGAGAGCGCAATATGCCTCTGGCAAGATCATCTTGGCCCCCAAACGGATCGACCAACTCTCCTGTCATTATATTGATACCCATAGCATTAATGGTAAGATCTCGACGACGAAATGCATCTTGAATAGACATGCATGGATCAATCACAACTATAGGTTTGCGCCCCACACTATCTGCTCGAGGCAAGGACCAATCAATATCAACCCCCTGCAATTTAAATACACCAAAAGATTTGCCTACATAATCAACATAACCAAATCGCCTTAACAATGAGACAAACTGATCCTGCTCTAAACCGTGTACCTCTACGTCAAGATCTTTTACTTGCCTATCAAGCAGTAGGTCTCGAACCATCCCGCCAACAAAAAAAGCCTCACCTTTCTGTTTGGCTATTTCATCTAAAATAGAGTGTAAACTTGGATAAATAATAAAAATATTATCTAAAGCTTTTTGAATAATACGATGAATTTGATTAGACTTCATAGAGATATCAATCTATTTATTTAAGGATGTTACATCATGATACATAAACACTTATTTTTCCTTACCATGTTTCTCTGTATAATAACGAGAGTTAACACGATACATGCTGATTTTTTTAATCCTATCAGCTCATTTTTTGGTGGCAAGCCTTATGAGACAATAATAGAGAAAGATTACACACTTGAAAATAATGGGCGCATTTCTATTAAAAATCTTCATGGGAATATATCGGTCAAAACGGGCCTTGACAAAAAAAGTGTAGCTATACGAGCAATTAAACGAGCAAGAGCACAGGAACATCTTGATCATATGCATATTATTGAAGAGGAGGTCAATCAAACAAAATTGATGTTACGCACAGCGTATGACTATGAAAAAGTAAAAGGAACAGTCGATTACATCATAACTATTCCCCAAAATGCCATCCTACAACTCAATACCGATACGGGCGACATCAATGTTTATCAAGTGCATGGAACTATTATTGCAGCAACTGGTAGTGGCAATATTACTATTGAACAACCTGTAGATAAAGTAAAAGCAACAGTAACTCAACAGGGGAACATTACGATCAATCAACCAAAGGGTAATGTGCAGGCTATGTCCAACAAAGGAACTGTTCAGATCCGTGATAGCTCGGGAAATATTTTAGCCAATGCCAATCAGGGCAAAATCGATATTAGATGCAAGAATCTTCCCGCAAAAAGAGATATCCACTGCTCAATCAAACAGGGAAACATCTTGCTATCTATCCCACAAAATATTCGATCCTCTATTATTGCTGACACTATTGAAGGAACCATTACAAGCACACAACAAATAACATTAAAACCTTTAACTACAACCTTAACCCATGACTATTGGGCTTATGTAAAGAGACATATTAATGGCTACATCAACGGCGAAGATGCTTCAATAAAGCTTTCAGCACATCATGGAGATATCAAACTCTTTTCTATTCCTTAAACAAAAGACTTTATAAACTTTTGAACAAGGGTCACCTTTTGACTATCTGCAACAAATCGCATTTGAAAAATCGAAAACGGGCACAGAAAAGATTTTAATTACAAAGATAGTAATTAAAATCTTGCAAAAAAGTTAATTTAACTCAAAATATATATCTTAAAAACATACATACCCATTTCAAGGATCATCATGAATAGACTATTGCTTTGGTACTTAATCACTATAAGCGCCCATTCTTTATATGCCTCTGAAAAAGAAAACTATTTAGATTATGAAAGCGTGCCATTAACCTCTATTTTATTGCCCAATTCAGCACATACAATCGATTTAGAATATATTGAACCATTATCAAACAGGCCCATTAAAGAATTTATACAGAGAGCAAAAGATATCGATGAACCTTGGCTTATGGCGCTCTGCCACAATGAAGGCTCCTCTTGCCCTTATAATGCTCCTGATCTAATGGAATGGTGCAGACAATCAAACAGAGATCCAAAAACCAATACCGCAATAAGAGATATTGAATTCTTTACAGTCGAACATATTAATGAGCAGATTGATATTAATCATGTAGGAACACTTCATGACTTAAATAATCAATCTGGTCTCTTGAGATTACTTTTTTTATACACAAAATCGACTTCAATAGAACAGAAAGAGAATGCAGCTCTGCTTATTAGCCACTTTTATTCTGAAACGATCAGAGATCTCCCAAGCGCTATTAAATGGTGCCAAAGAGCAGCAAAAAATAATAATATTAATGCTATTGGAGAACTTGGATATTTATGCAAAGAGAACGGGGATATAAATGGAGCATTTTTATATTTAACAGATGCTGCAGAAAAGGGAGATGTCTATGCAGCAATAAATTTAGGCAATCTATATTCAAAAAATGGTGATCTTAATCTTGCATCTCATTGGCTAACAATAGGCGCTCGTCAAAAAATTCCAGAGGCTATGAGCCAACTGGGAAATGTCTATTATAAATTGGGCAAAAGAGCTCAAGCAATTAAATGGCTTACAGAAGCAGCTTTAGATAATAATCCTCAAACAATTGCTGATCTTGCATTTGTTTATCGAACACAAAATAAATTGAGTAAAGCGCTCTCTTTCTATTTAAAAGCTGCAAAACTTGGCCTGCCTACACTCGATCTTTTTTACACCCTTCATCTAGCAGTAGGATATCCAGCGCATGAGAATGCTCAGATACTTGAAAAATATGCTGACCTTTTGATTGATAAGATAAATAAAAAAGATCAATCTATCAACGCATTTAAGCAAGAGTCTCCCGATCGATATCTGACAGCGCTTGATATCATAAACCGTTACGCAATAGCATCAGTCATTCCCTTAGAGTAATAACCGATCTATAGATTATCACTCAGGCAATTCGACAGATTATAAATGAATCGATATAATAAATAAAAAAAATTAGTATCAAAAAGTGCCATAGATAAAAGGATATCACATGTCCGGACATTCAAAGTGGAAAACAATAAAACATAAAAAAGCGGCTCAAGATGCAAAACGGGGCAAAGCTTTCACTAAGCTTATAAAAGAGATTACAGTTGTCGCACGTGATGGCGGCGGAGATCCTAATGGAAATCCACGCTTGCGCATGCTTATGGAAAAAGCAAAAGCCATCAACATGCCTCTTGATAATGTGACACGTGCTGTAAAAAAGGGGACCGGAGAGCTTCCCGGGCAAGCCTTTGAAGCGATTGGCTATGAAGGTTACGGTCCTGGTGGCATTGCAGTCATGGTCGAAGCATTAACCGACAACAAAAACCGAACAGTCTCTGATATGCGCCATATATTCTCAAAAGCTGGTGGCAGCTTAGGCGAGTCAGGCTCTGTTAATTGGATGTTTGAAAGAAAAGGGTCTTTAACTCTCAAAGCTGACGGTAAAAATGAAGATGATCTACTTGAACTCTTGTTAGATTATGATCTATCTGATATAAGAAAAGATGATCACCTTTTTATTATCTATTGTGATCCAAAAGCAACCGGCGCTGTTAAGCATGCTCTTGAGCAACAAAAGGGCATCATTGTTGAGAGTGCTGATCTTGAATGGGTTGCCAAAGATCCTTTAGAATTGAGCGAAGAGGCATCGGCACAGGCTGTCGAATTCCTCGAACTACTAGATGATCATGATGATGTACAAAATGTATATACCAATTTAGCATAGGTAAAATCCAATGCGCAGTATGACCGGCTTTGCAGCAAAAAAGACTACTCTCACCATCAATAACAGTAAAGTTTATGTAACTATAAGCTTAAAATCGGTCAATGCACGCTTTTTTGAATGTATATGCAAATTCCCTTATGCACTGCACCATCTAGAGACCGATTTTATTAAATTGTTGAAACATGACCTGCTAAGGGGGCACCTCTTAATGTCGATCAATGTGAGCGATCAAGGTGCTCTTAAAGGTGCTATAAGTGCATCTATACCTATAGCCCAAAGTTATGTTGAAGTAGCAAAAGAGATTCAAGATATCACACATATTGAAGGGACTCTCACCATCTCTGATATCATCACATTACCCCATATCTTCTCTATTGAGGAGCAGCTACTTGATGAGACCATCAAACAAGAGTTGAGCCAATTGGTAACAGAGACCATCAAGGCTCTCATTGCCGAAGAGGAAAAAGAGGGAGCAGCCTTACTACAAGACATCCAGCAACGCATAAGCTTAGTCACAAAACATATTGCTGAAATTGAAAGACTTCATGAGGCATTTATGGCTCAACGAAAAAACAATATGTTACAAGAGATTCAATCTTATACCACCGAAGATACAATCATCGAAACTCGCAAAGCCGCTCTTTATTATATGCTTGATAAGATCGACATTCATGAAGAGATTGTCCGCTTTAAAAGCCATCTGAAAAACATGCAGGAACTTCTCTCATCCTCAACGGTTGAGATTGGCAAACGATTAGATTTTACATTACAAGAGCTTGGCCGGGAGATCAACACCATAGCCGCTAAATGCTCTGATGCTGCAATGGGATCACGAGCGATTGACATCAAAGTTGAGCTTGAAAAGGCTCGTGAACAGGTTCAGAACATTATATAGCAATGAAGCGTAAACCATCTGTTTACGTTTCATTGCTCTTCCTCTTTGGCAGACAAAGCATACATGCTAAAAACCCTTTATTTTAGCCCCTTTTCATGCATCCCCTCAGTATTATTCCCTAAAGCTTGACCCGGGGGGGGGTTACAAATGGTATTATTTACTATGATAGCATATAATATATAAACCATTTATAATAAAAAGAAAAAATAATGTTTGTAACAAAAAAAAGAACATCGTCATTAATAGCTCTCATTGCGATGATAAGCGCAGCAGAAAGCTTTGCTGCAGAGGGCGGAGGGGCCCCAAGATGGGGTCAGTGGGCATGGAATCAATTGCCGACTATGCCAACAGCAAGGCAGGCTGCTTACTACGGCACATCTGCTCTTTTAAACCCATTGGCAGGACTAGGCATATTATATTCCGCAAACATGCAACGGGAGAACCCTAGCAATCTACAGGAGGCAATTTTTGCACTCACTGCTGGTAACCTAGCATCAACCTTTGTCGATAGGTATTTTATACCTAATGAAGAAGAGAAAAATACCGCCTATACATATCAATTAGCTATACCAATGTTATTAGGAGCTGCTTTAGCCTACAATTCTGCTAAAAAGGGGAATTATATGGATGCTGCAGCAAAATTTGGGGGCCTAACTGCACTTGGACTATCTACACCCGGCTTCTATACCCTCCCAGAGGAAAAAATTAAAAAAATAGAGCAACAACTACAAAAGTCAGGGTCCGCAAATAATCAGGTGCCTGAAAACCTTCGTTTGGATTTAAAAAGAGCTCAGAGTGATAAAGAAAAGAACGAAGAGCTTCGCCAAAATTGGGACTGGCTCTGGCCATTTAACTAGAAGACACCTCTTATTATCTAATACGAGCATTATTATCGTAATGCTCGTATTTTTTTTAATTTGTACCAAAAGAACAAAAACCTTACAAGAGCTTGGCCGGGAGATCAACACCATAGCCGCTAAATGCTCTGATGCTGCAATGGGATCACGAGCGATCGACATCAAAGTTGAGCTTGAAAAGGCTCGCGAACAGGTTCAGAACATTATATAGCAATGAAGCGTAAACAATCTATTTACGTTTGATTGCCCTTCCCCTTTGGCAGACAAGGCATCCATGCTAAAAACCCTTTATTTTAGCCCCTTTTCATGCATCCCCTGAGTATTATTCCCTAAAGCTTGACAAGGGGGGGGTTACAAATGGTATTATTTACTATGATAGTATATAATATATAAACCATTTATAATAAAAGGAAAAAATAATGTTTGTAACAAAAAAAAGAACATTATCATTAGTCGCTCTCATTGCGATGATAAGCGCAGCAGAAACCTTTGCTGCAGAGGGCGGAGGGGCCCAAACCTGGGGCCAATGGGCATGGAATCAATTGCCGAGTTCAAGGCAAATTGGCTATCATGGCGCTAATGCGATAAGCCCTTTCCTATCACTTGGAGCACTTGCAGCTGGCACCAAGCTTTTACCTAATTCTTTTCAAAACAAAATTGCAAGCGGATTTGAGAAAGGCATGTCATTGTTGGGAGAGGGAGAAGACTTCCTGCCCCTTAAAACGGCTGCTTTTGGGCTTACCGCTGCGCTCCCAACCACAATTTTCCAGGCTAACAACAATATATCTTTTGCTCCCACTCCAGGCGAAAGGGATTTTGCTTATATTTCTCGAACGATAGGTTCAGCAGCGGCTGCAGGTTTAATCGCTCGTTTATTAAACGCTGAAAACCCTATAGAATGGGCCATGGCAGCAGGAATAATTGGGGCTATGTCATCTGCGGCAAACCGCTATTTGGGATCCGATACGTTACCAGAAGAGTGGTTAGCGGAGGCTGAGAAGAGAGAGGGGCAAAAGTGGAAATTGAATGGAGATAATTCCCTTATAAAAAACCGTCTCATAAAGGATCTAGGAATAAGGTATCCCGATGAATTAATAAAAGAAATCGATATGAGAGAAAATGTACGCAATACGTGGCCCGAAAGAACATTCTGGCCTGAAAGTGATACATCAGGCAAATTAAATATGCAGTTTCGGAAAAGATTTCAGGAACCAACGGATTCCGATTAATTAATACAAGAAATCCAGAGAAAACAAAACCTTCGCAATCAGTAACCCGAAAATGAGATTATAAAATCATAGCATGGCGCAAAACGCCCACATTTGATTACATATTATTATCTAATACCAGCATTATTATCGTAATGCTGGTATTTTTTTTAATTTGTACCAAAAGAACAAAAACCTTATTCACGCTCCACATGTTGATAAAAAACTGTATACTAACATAGCATACATAATGATTGCAGATTCATCTGAGGAGCCATGTCAAAACATTTTACTCATCTTCATTGCCATACTGAGTTTTCACTTCTTGATGGTGCCACATCGCTCAATAAGCTGATCGATTATGGCAAACAGTATAATCTTAAAAGTTTGGCCATTACCGATCATGGCAATGTGTTTGGTGCAGTAAAATTTTTTCAGATGTGCAAAAAGGCTGCCATCAAACCGATTTTAGGCATTGAGGCTTACATCACCGAAGATGCTCGCATTAAATCTGCTGATAATAAATATTATCATATTATTCTGATTGTAGAGAACTCGATTGGTTACAAAAATCTATGCAAACTAATCTCGTTTTCATATCAAGAGGGTTTCTATTTCAAGCCACGCATCGATTACCGCATGCTTGAACAACATTCTCAAGGGCTCATTGCAACAAGCGCCTGCTTAGGTGGGCATATTCCTAAGTTATTGACCAATAATCAGCTGACAGAAGCGAATAAGTTAATCGATTGGCATGTCAATCTTTTTGGCCCTGAACGTTTTTATCTTGAAGTACAACCTGAAGACCAACCTGAACAGGCCGTACTTAATAAGATGCTCTATGAGATCAGTACAACTAAAAATATTCCCCTTGTTGCCGCAGGCGATTGCCACTATCCAACCCTTGCCGATCATGAGGCGCATGAGACATTGCTCTGCATAGGAACGCATGCTAAATTTGATGAACCGGGGCGTTATTCTTTTGGCAACTGTAGAACATATATGCGTTCACCTGATGAGATGCTCACTCTCTTTCATAAGCATGAAGATGCTGTTTGGAATTCTGGCAAAATAGCTGATATGTGCGAATTTGATTTTGAGACAGGAAAGCTTTTTTTCCCCAAATTTAAAATACCAGAGACTCATACCCCTGAAAGTTTTTTTAAAGCACAATGCCAAAAAGGGCTTGATAACCTCTTTGCTCATAATCTCATCGATCATTCAGAACAAAAAACCTATCAAGCACGTTTAGATCTAGAGATGGATCTCATTATTAATATGGGTTTTGTTGGATACTTCTTGGTGGTGAGCGATTTTATTCAATGGGCGCATCGAAATGGCATTCCTGTTGGGCCTGGCCGTGGTTCAGCAGCAGGATCGCTTGTCTCTTGGGCATTGGAAATAACCAATATAGACCCTATTAAATATAATCTTCTTTTTGAACGATTTTTAAATCCAGAACGTGTCACCATGCCCGATATTGATATCGACTTTTGCATTGAAGGTCGAGACCGCGTGATACAGTATGTCAGAGACCATTATGGGCATGATAAAGTCTGCCAGATTATTACCTTTGGAACATTAGCTGCAAAGGGAGTTATCAAAGATGTAGCTCGCGTTCATGGATTCTCTTTTGAAGATTCAAATGCAATTACTAACCTGGTTCCAGAACAACTAAAGATCACATTAAAAGAGGCGATTGATCAAGAACAGAGATTGAAAGATTTAATAGAGGGCAATCCAAAAGTAAAACATCTTTTTGATATCGCTTTTCGACTGGAAGGGCTTACTCGCCATGCATCAAAACATGCTGCTGGCATTGTAATATCTCCTGACCCTATTGATGAAGTTCTTCCGCTCTTTGTGCCTGCAAAATCTACCGAACTGGTTACACAATATGCTATGACAGAGCTTGAGAGCCTAGGGTTTTTAAAAATCGATCTGCTCGGCCTTAAAAACTTAACACTTATTGACCAGACCCTCAAATTAATTGAAAAAGCGCATGGCATTAACATAGATATCAATAGAATTCCTCTTGAAGATCAAAAAACATTTGAGCTTATCTGCGCAGGAAAAACAAGTGGTGTGTTTCAGCTTGAATCTGATGGTCTAAAAGAGGTATTGCGCAAACTGCAACCTGAAAAATTTGAAGATATTATTGCTGTTAACGCACTGTATCGACCTGGCCCATTAGGTTCAGGAATGGTTGATGATTTTATCGAGCGAAAGCATGGCCGCCAAAAGATTGTCTATCTTTTTAATGAGCTCGAAGAGGTGCTGCAAGAGACATATGGTGTCATTGTTTATCAAGAGCAGGTTATGAAGATCGCATCAACTATAGCCGGTTATTCATTGGGCGAATCTGACATTCTACGACGCGCAATGGGTAAGAAAAAAGCTGAAGTGATGGCAGAACAGCGCGAACTCTTTATGAAACGAGCGCTTGAACGCAATTTCAATGAAAAAAAGGCTGGAGAACTTTTTGACTTAATGGCCTATTTTGCCGGTTATGGTTTTAATAAATCACACTCTGCCGCTTATGCACTTATTGCATATCAAACCGCCTATTTAAAAGCAAATTATTTAGCTGAATTTATGGCATGCCTTATATCTCTTGAGGCGAGCAACGCAGACAAAATGTCCTTTTATTTGCAAGAAGCAAAAGATATGGGGCTCAATATATTGCCGCCCGACATTAATCAATCTGAGGTCAAATTTAGTGTATTTAATGGCCATATTCTTTTTGGGTTGCAAGGAATAAAAAATGTTGGGCTTGCGTCACTTGAAAATATTATTGCAGAGCGTACCAAAAAACCATTTTTAGACCTTCTTGATTTCTGTAAACGTATCGATTTACGAACATCAAACAAACGGGTCATCGAACATCTCATTTGGGCTGGAGCATTTGATAAATTACCGGGCAACAGAGCACAAAAGACCGAAGAACTGAACAACATTATTGAACTTGCTATTGCACAAAAAAAGGCAGCTCAAACGGGCCAACTTGACATGTTTTCTCGGCATGAAAATTTAGAAAAACATGAATTTCACGCATATCAACCATTACCAGAATTTTCAGATAAAGAGAAGCTTGAAAAAGAGAAGGAGGTTATCGGTTTTTACCTGAGCGCTCACCCTCTTGCAAGTTATCAAGAGCAGTTCAACTGGTTGCAAGTTGCATCGTTTGAACAGTTACTTAAAAAAGCGCAAAGCACACATGTTGAATCTGAAGCCATTGGATCGACATTTGGTATTGTCAAAAGTAAGCGTGAAATATTGACCAAAAAAGGTGACCGTATGGCTTTTGTGCAACTTGAAGACATGCAAGGAACAGCAGAGATCATTCTTTTTCCTAAAACATTTGCTCAAGTTGAACATTGGCTCAATGACTATCATGTCTTTTTTGTCAAAGGCGGACTTGATTTAACCTCTCCACACATCTGCAAAATTAAAGCCAACTATTTCATTCCACTAGAACTATTTCTACAAGAATCAAGCTGCATTGAACGAGTCATTTGTGATATTCCTGATAATTTTGACCAGCAGAAGATAGAAAGACTCTCTTCGTTATTGCTCTCTGGCAAACTACCATTTCATATTATATTTAATGAAAATGGAAAAAATATTCGTATTGTTTGCAAACAGAATATTGCTCTTGATTTACCAACTATTAAGGCTATTCAAGACCTTAATGTTAAAGTAACAGTTCAAGTTTGAATACTATTTTTCAAGACAGACACAAGCATATTCATATGCACCTTTGTCTAAGCCTTTTAATGTTACAAGCAATAACTGAAGAGCCTGTTCATTTTGTAATAAAAATTGAACCGCTTCATGTATCAATCGTAATGTTACTTGCCGTTCAATAGATTTATCTTTTATAACAATACCAATAACTTCGATTACAAAAGCGGCCTGAATTTTGAACTCAATGCCCGACTCTTGAACCAATGTAATCACTCTGGCAATATCACCCTCTTGTATTATATAGCGGCACAATCGCTTTATATATACAGTAATAGATTCTTTCTGATCTATACGAGCCATACATTCAATCATGCCAACCAATGATTGAACAGAAGGCTGCAACGTAATAATATGATCATAGACGGCAATCGCCTGAACCAATTCGCCCTGCTTTTCATATAATTGAGCCGCCTGCACATACTTATTAATGGCATTCTCAACCTCATTAAATGCAAGCATAATATCGCCCTCTAATTGATATACAATGGCCATGTTATCATCAAAAGAATGAGCAAGCAGTCTATAGACACCCAATGCACGCTCTCTCTCTCTGCGAGAGACACATTCGGCCAATTTAAACCAGGCTATACTATATTTATTCGCCTGTATCTGATTCATAAAACTATCCTTTAATGGCTTTTTTTATTCAACCATACTCAGATTTTAGTCTTTTTTACAAGTTACTGGAGAAAAAATAATGTGATATAAGGGGGGATGTAAGGCTTGCCGCATTGTCCAGGCTACGTTTATCTAGGTCTACCGACTTGGCAAACTATGCCGGACAGTCTTTGTATTGTGCTAATAATGTTAATTTTGCTACCTCAAATGTTGGCTTCGCCAGGCGAAGCCCTTTACGGGCGAAAACTGGTGCCGGGGAACGGAATCGAACCATCGACGCTAAGCTCTTCAGGCTTACGCTCTACCACTGAGCTACCCCGGCAACGATAACTACAGATTACGTATTTCTTAAAATTTGTCAATAAAGAAACTGTTTTTGGGTTGCTAAATGACTTAACTATGTTAGGCTTACATCTACATATAGAAAAGTGCTTTAACATATAGCGGAATAGATACATGAACAATATAACCTTAAAGCTCTCTAACCTCGAGGCTGAACTTTTACGTAATATTGAACAGGCAACTACTGAAGAACAGCTTGAAACGGTCCGCGTCACGTTTTTAGGGCGCAATGGCCATATTACAAGCCTTATGCAAGAACTTAAAGATCTCACTCTTGAAGAAAAACGGATCTTTGGTCCTCAGATCAATGAAGTGAAGAATCTTGCCCAAAAAGCGTATGATGCTAAAAAATCCTTACTCTTTAAAAATAGTGTTAAAGCTCAACATGAACAACATAAAAATTTTGATGTGACAGCATATGCACCGGGCCAACAATACGGAAGTCTTCACATTCTTACTAAAGTGATTGCCGAACTTGAGGATATCTTCATCTCTATGGGATATGATATCGTTGATGGCCCTGAACTTGAAACAAACTATTACAACTTTGAAGCCCTGAATATTCCTGCTGATCATCCTGCAAGAGAGCATCATGACACCTTTTGGGTCAACGACAACCTTTTGTTGCGCACTCATACCTCTCCAGTTCAAGTTCGTGAAATTGAAAAACGGGATCTCCCGCTGGCCATTTTTGCACCAGGAAGAACTTATCGAAATGAAGCGACCGATGCTTCTCATGATTTTATGTTTACTCAAGGCGAATGTCTTTACATCGATAAAAATGTTTCAGTGGGAAATCTATTAGCAACAGCAAAGCATTTTTTACAGGCCTTTTTTAATAAAAAAGACCTTAACATTCGCGTTCGGCCTGGATATTTTCCCTTTGTTGAGCCTGGACTTGAAATTGATGCTTCATGCCCTTTTTGTAATAAAGGATGTTCTACATGTAAGCAGACTGGCTGGATAGAACTTCTTGGTTCTGGACTTGTTCATCCAAATGTTTTAAAATGCAGTGGAATTGATCCGGAAAAATATAGCGGATTTGCATTCGGTTTTGGCATTGAGCGATTAGCTCTGATTAAATATGGAATAAACGACATCCGATTGTTTCATAGCAGTAAGGTTGAATTTCTTAAGCAATTTTAATCCGACACATAAGGAGACTGATGGATATTACCAAAGCTATCATACCTGCAGCTGGTCTAGGAACACGATTTCTTCCCTACACAAAAGCGATTCCCAAAGAGATGCTTCCTCTTCTTAACAAACCTGCTATTCAATATATCATTGAAGAATGCTTAGCCTCAAACGTTAAAGATTTTTTTCTAATAACAAGCCGCAATAAACAGGCTATTGCCAACCACCTTGATAGTGACCCTGGACTGGAGCATAGCTTACAAGAGCATGGAAAGCTTGATCTACTTTCAAGTATCAGTCGAATAGTACGAGCAGCTCAATTTACCTATATACGACAATCTGAAACACTCGGATTGGGTCATGCTATATGGCTTGCACGCCATTCGATTGGCAAAGAATATTTTAGCGTTCTTCTGCCTGATGATATCATTTCTGGAAAAATGGCAGGACTTGCACAACTTATGCGTATTGCCCAACAAGAAAAGGCCAGTGTTGTAGCTGTTCAAGAAGTTCCCCATGATTTAGTCTCAAACTATGGCGTTATTTCTATCAAAAAACAGATAACTCCAAATCTCTTCCAAGTCGGTCACTTAGTAGAAAAGCCTGACCCAAAGAATACACCTTCAAATCTTGCCATTATTGGAAGATATGTGCTTTCTCACAAAATATTTCAAGCTCTTGATGAAATAAGTGGTTATGCAACAAATGAATTACAATTAACTGATGGTATCACACAAATGATGAAACATAATGAGAAGGTCTTTGCATATAAAATTCAAGGTGTACGTTACGATATTGGCAACCCTATTGGTTGGCTAAAAGCATCTATTGGGCTAGCGTTACAAAATACCGAATATGGACCACACATCAAAAAATATCTTGATGAACTAAATACCCCACAATCATTTCTTTATGACAATAATAAAAATATTACCCACTACGAATAAGATCTAATATTTCCTATTAAAATTATCGGCTGTACAAGCTTTTCTCTATTTTTTGAAATTAATATTGCTAATAGAATTAATATATGCGTATCTTATAATTAGAATAGTTCAAAAAGAACTTTCAAAATAATCGTAGGAGAGCTTATGAAAAAACTATACATAGCATTAGTTATACTTTCAACAATAAAATTAACTGCTGCTCCTGGCTGCATCGACAACAGTTGTCATCTGACAAAACTCTACGATTATAAAGATTATCACCAGGTTGCTTGCAACTGCCCTTGCCAAAAACAGTATAAAATTATGTCGAAAAAAGCTCAGTGTCAAAAGTGCCTCCATTATCGAGACCCCCATTACACAAATAGATTAACAGTTGCCAAGCAGCCAACAATCTGCTTTGTAAAACAAGATCTAAAACCAGTCGACTCTCCAATAGGTTATACTAAACAAATTATGCAAAAATTATAATAAAAGTGATTTACTCCTTCAACATAAAAGTGGAACATTCCTCTCCCTCGGAACGTTCCACTTTTAATTAGTAAAAATTATTAAAGATTGAAATACAAAATAAAAAGAGTGTACATTAAGATATGAATGGTTTTTGTGGAGGTTATTGTGATGAGATCTATATTATGGCTTATCTATGTATTTTTTAACATATCTCATGCAACAACAGAAAATGTGCGTTTTCAACTTTTAGATGCTACCAAGTTGGGCAGCAAAAAATTGGTTTTAGCCGCTCTTTCAAAAAATAAAAATCCTAACCTGCATGATGAATTTGGTAATACACCACTTCATTATGCTGCTCACATGGAAAATAGAACAATAATCGACATTCTTTTACAAAGACATGCAGATCCAAACATACAGAACAAAAAAGGTAAAACGGCCCTTCATATTGCTGCGCAAGCAAGCAACGATTATATAGCACGTCGACTACTACTCTATGGAGCAAACACAAACATTCAAGACCTCGATGGCAATACGCCCCTTCATCTTATAGCACTACATGCTGACCGTGAATCGGCAACAGATATTACTGCCCAACTCATTAGACATAAAGCTAATATATCTTTAAAAAATAAGAATCAACAGACGGCCCTTATGATAGCAATAGAGCTTAAAAAGAGGTGTCAAACATCAAAGAAGAGAAAAAATATGAACATAAAAAACGTTATTACTATACTAACAACCCCTCATGCTAAAAACGAAAAGATTGATGTGCTAAACAGACATTATATTCGATGCGCAAAAAGCAATAATACTATGACTATGGAAAAAATCGCTACCTATCCGACAATAGATAAAAACTTTCAATATGGCAAGTATAAGCGAACAGCTCTTATGTATGCAGCTCATAACAATAGAGTGCTCATGGCTGAATACTTAGTCAAAAATCTGCATGTCGACAAAACAATTAAAGATTATTCGGGCAAGACAGCCCTTGATTATGCCCAAAAACATAATAATCCAAAGCTTAATAAATTATTGACCATTCTGTAGCCGATGTTTTAATTTTTAAAAATGGTACACTAATGAAAAATATATATTATAAAATAAAAATCACAAAAGAGATTCTAAAATGAAAAAATCCTGCATCTTTTTACTACTACTGCTCTGCATTCCCAATATACATAGTTCATCAAAAAATAGTGGCCAAGAGCTCTATACAGCAGTTGGCAGCTCAATTATTGTTTGCATCCTGACATATATCATCTGTACTCGAATAAGTCAGAATAAGATACAACAACTTGAATCGGAAAAAAGCTCTCTACAAGAAGAAATCGAGCAACTGAAGAGCGCAAATCAAGAGCTGCTAGACAATATTTTTCATAACATAACTGATAGACTGCTGACAATGCCCTCTTTACAAAATAATTCTCCTAGCGCATATATGCAATTATTCAATGATGCAACAAAAAAGGTACGACTGCATCAGGATTTAGAGATATTGAATCAATATCCAACTTGATCAGATAATCTCCAAACTCTGAATAATCTGATGGCGCTTGACCACAGATGCCAATATAACGCTTTGCAGCATGCGCACCAATAATAGCCATTTCTATCATCTTTTTTACCGCATCATTACGCTCATCAAGAGAGTGAGCCAATAGAGCCGAATCTCGATCTATGCCAAGAGTTAATTGTGTTAAATCATTTGATCCGATAGAAAATCCATCAAATAATTTCGCAAATTGATCTATTAGAAGAACATTTGATGGAACCTCAACCATCATAACTAACTCAAGCTTATCACGCCCCCTTTCAAGGCCCTGCTCTGCCATAATCTGAATGACCTGCTCAGCCTCTTTAACCGTACGAACGAAGGGAACCATAATACGAATATTATCAAATCCCATAATACTACGCGCTATTTTAAAGGCTTCACATTCTAATCTAAAAGCCGGCTGATACTGTACATCATAATAACGAGATGCCCCACGCCAACCAAGCATAGGATTCTCCTCTTTCGGTTCAAAATAGCCTCCCCCCAGAAGATTACGATATTCATTACTCTTAAAATCTGAAAGTCTTACTATAACTGGCTTTGGATAAAATGCAGCAGCAATCATACCTATTGATTGAGCGAGCTTTTCAATAAAAAATGTTCTGATATCTCTATATCCAAGAGCCTTTTTCTTAATCAACAGGCTCTCTTGCTCATCTAATTTTTGTGGCTCAATAATCGCCATAGGATGAATTCCTATCTGATTACTAAGTATAAACTCAATACGGGCCAATCCAACTCCCTTGACAGGAAGTTTTGAAATGGCAAAAGCACGATGTGGATCTGCAATATTAAGTAACAAAGGGATTGACGATTGGGGCATCTCAGCAACATTAACTATTCTTTTTTCAAATGGAACAAGTCCTTCATAGAGATATCCGATATCACCCTGTGAACAATCAACAGTAACTTCAGAACAGGAAATAGATTTAGTAGCATTACCGGTTCCAACAATCGATGGGATTCCCAATTCACGACTCACAATAGCCGCATGACATGTTCTACCACCCTGATCTGTAACGATTGCTGCTGCCTTTTTCATCGCAGGGACCCAGTCAGGGTCAGTCATTTCAGTAATTATAATGTCACCGACCTCAACCTGATCAATATCTTTAATCGAAGATATAATATGGGCTTTGCCACTGACCACCTGCTGCCCTACACTAAGACCTTTTGCTACCACCTTTAATTGTTGCTCTTTAAGAAGATGGTATGTATTAAAAACCAACTGATCATTTTTTGCAGAATGGATAGTTTCAGGCCGTGACTGCACAATATAGATCTTCCCATCAAGCCCATCTTTTGCCCATTCAACATCTTGGGGAACCCAGCAACCCTTTTTTTGTGAATAATAATCCTCTATAGCAGTTACATGCCGAGCAATATACAAGACTTCGTCATCTGAAATACAAAAATGCGACTTTTCATAGGTTGATGTCTCTACTTGTTTAACCGCATGATCATCCGCATCATATATCAATTTTTCATGCTTCGTTCCCAACTCTTTTTTGATAATTGATCGAAAACCTTGAGCACAATTCTCTTTACATACAACAAATTCATCTGGTGTAACTTGACCCTGCACAACCATTTCACCCAAACCCCATGAGCCATTTATCAAAACAGCATTTTTAAAACCGGTCTCTGTATCAAGTGAAAATGCTACCCCAGCTGCACCTTTATCCGATTGAACCATCTTCTGCACTCCCACAGAAAGAGCAACCTTCATATGATCGAAATGGTTCTGAATACGATAAAATATTGCACGATCAGTGAATAAAGAGGCCATACAGGCTTTTGCCGCATTCAAAAGCGAATCTTCACCAACTATATGCAAAAATGACTCTTGTTGACCTGCAAATGAAGCTGTTGGCAAATCCTCAGCTGTTGCAGATGAGCGAACAGCCACTGGTAAATCATTATCTTTATACTCTGTACAAAGATCACGATATGATTTTATAATCTCATTTTTTAATTCTTCAGGCCAAGTTCCATTCAAGATATGGCCACGAATCTGAGCAGCATATTTAGATAACTGCCCTCTTTCTTTGATATCAATTTGATCAAGCAGCTTAGCAATGCTATCGACAAGCCCATTTGAATTCAAAAAATGTCGATAACCCTCTACTGTTATTGCAAATCCATCAGGAATCTGAATTGTATCTGCAAGATCCTGTATCATAATAGCAAGCGATGCATTTTTACCACCGACATAAGAGATGTTCGATGCCAATGGATCTTTAAATCTTAAAATATATTTCATATATAAACCTTCTAACTATTACTATAACAAAATAAAGATATTGAGAGCATATTGACACAGGCAATCATAGAGAAACAACAGTTTTTTAAATCAGAGGTCTTTAAAACAACCTGTTTTAAAATCATCCGCATGTAGCATTTAATGAGACTCTATGATAAACTAAACCTTTATTACGATTCAATTTCGTACAGTTAAGCTATTTACAGGCTATTTTAAACAATCAAACTTCTAATTATAGGATTTTTATGAGAAGAATACTTCAATCTGAACTTGTTACTCTTGGTTTGGCTATATTTTCAATGCTTTTTGGAGCAGGCAATTTAATGTACCCATTAGCCGTTGGTATGTTTTCTGGCTCACAAAACATAGCTGGCATTACAGGATTTATAATAACTGCAGTCTGCTTACCCCTAATCGGCATTATTTCCATGATTCTTTTTAATGGTGATTATGAATCTTTTTTTCACCGGCTGGGTAAAAGAACGGGTAATTTTATGATTTTCATCTGCATGCTCATTGTAGGTCCAATGGTAGCAATGCCACGAATCATTACACTTTCTCACACCATTATGGCACCTTTCATTCCAATTCCATTTTTACAAGAGACTAATATAGCATTAGCATCATTTATTTTTGCTCTGTTATTTTTAGGAACCACTTTTTTATTCACTTTTAGAGAAAGTAAGATTGTTGATCTGCTTGGAAATATAGTAAGCCCACTACTACTTATATCTTTAGGTCTTATTATCGTTAAGGGTATCATGTCTGCTCAAAATGCAATCACAGGCACACATACGACTTCCCAAGTATTTTTTACCAATCTTACACGTGGGTATGAAACACTTGATCTTATAGGCGCACTATTCTTTTCATCAATAATTTTAATAATATTACGTGCTAATCCACTCAACCACAATAAATCTGAACAACAACTTGCTTGGCTTGGCCTGCAAGGTGGATTGATCGGAATATCCCTACTTGCTATTATTTATATTGGCATGAGCGTACTTGGCGTCTATTATGGCCAAGGGCTTGAGCATATAAACTCTGGAGAACTTTTCAGAGAGATATCTTTCCGTATTCTTGGCACTCACGGAACACTTATCATAGCAACCGCTGTTCTTATGGCTTGCCTCTCAACAGCTATTGCACTCGCTGCCGTTATTGCCGAATATGTTCAACATACAATCTGTTATAACCGAGTAAGCTATATACAAGCTCTGCTTATCACTTTAGCATCATGCATTCCGCTCTCAACCGCTGGACTTGGATATGTACTTCAATTAACTGGGGGACCAATCACTTTTGTTGGCTATCCAACACTTATTGCATTAACAATCGTCAATATTGCACACAAACTATTTGGATTCAACATGGTTCGCACACCAGTCTATGTAACATTCTTTATAACATTACTTATCTACTACTGGTAATCAAAAATAAAAGATTCCTTCTTAAAGCAGAGATGCCTCCTTTATTTAAGGAGGCATCTCTGCTTTTTATATAAATATTAGAGAATCATCTTATTCTACAGGGCAAAAGACCATAATATCATGAGGATCTCGCCTTGCTCTTGGATTAAGTTGACGATGATCAGGTAAAGTGATAATAGATTTACCGTGCTTACCATCTTTAATGCTTTTCAAAACTGTTAAATAATGCACAAAAACCGGAAGTCCTGCTGCTTTTTTCTTTTCAAGAATCTCATCAATATCCTCCCAAGAAAATCCTTTTACCTCTTTACCATCAGGATTAATCACCTGCTTACCATCATAATGGATATGAAACAAAAATTCATTATGAGTAATACCATAGGCAAAGGCTTTAACACGATTCAAAACCCCTAAGAATAGTAACTGATTTTTAGGTATCCTCAACGATAGCTCCTCAGATAATTCCCGTAATATGCCACTACAAATATCCTCTTGATGCTCAAGCACTCCGCCTGGCAATGATGCAGACAATCTACCCTCTTCTTCAGTAAATAAGATCTGCATTTTACCATTAACAACGCGAGACAAAAATGCTTTTACAGAACTATTACCAGTAATTATTGGCGGAATTGGATTATCTTTTATAGTCTTAAAAAGCTGCATTTTCTTATTATCTCCATAATAAAAAGAGAGCCCGTACTTCTTGATTAATCGCTCAGCTAACTCTGCATTGCTCCACGGGAGCTCTACAAAAAAAGAGCTTTTCTGCTGCTCTATTTCTTTAAAAAATCTCTTTTTATCATCCCAACTCTCTACATGAGAAACCTGAATAAGAACATCCCCATACCCAGGAGTCTTTTTTACGATAAAAGGATTGTGCGCTGCGCCATCAATTACAGATGCAAATAAGATCATAAAGAGAGGTCTTCTAACTATTTTTTTCATAACATTCCTTTAACTATATAAATTTTAGTAGACTAATATGCAGTAAATTGGAAACAAAAATAACAGAAAAAAAAATTTGGCACAATCTAATCACATTTACTCTGTTTTAACTATTAATTTTATAAAAAATAGATATGATAATTGGCGAAGGAATTACTTATTTTTAATAACAAAAAGGTTTTATTATGGCCAACACTAATAGCACATTCACGCTCCCATTACTCTTTCTTATCTTAACCACAATAAATATACATTCATCTGATGATCTAATTACACCTCTTGGAACAGATGACACTGATGATTTTTCTTATCTGATTGATGGAGCAAAACATAATGCAAAATTTGCTATGTGGTTCGCGGGAGCTGTTGCAATAATCTGCTATTTTTTCAGGAATCCAGAAGATCGACTCTCAAAAGCGCCGTTAGAAAGAGTTTTAAAAGGTTTTTTTGATAACATCTTAGATGACACATTCAATTGGGACAACGTAACAAACTTTTTTGATATCATACCAGGGCAGCGCTGGAAAGCTTATTCAACATTACTAATTGGCAAGAGCGATCTAAAAGTTAGATTAATAATGGAAGGCCGCAGAAAAGATATTAAAGGTTTTGGTCTCTTACACTTCTTAGAAAAAGATATGAGCAAAATATTTAAAGTAACCGCAGCTCTAGGCATATCCTATGCTTTCATGATGGGTAAATTAGAGCAGACCTTAAAAGAGATTGTAGAGATCATCTTAAATCCATATCAAAAGGCCCTCTCCCCTTGGAATGATCCCAAAATAACCACATCGCCTAAATAATCTTTAAAAATATATATTATCTTTTAAGGCCGGATGCAAATCCGGCCTCTTTTTTCATCACTATATATATGAACAAAAAAGAAAAACACCACCACATCACCATAATCTATGACAGTATTACCAATGCAGTCTTTAAAAGCCAAGTGATACGACCACTTCTTAAAAAAATTACCCTTGATGAAAAAACATCATATCATCTCATTAGTTTCGAAAAAAATATTATTAATGCTCCCCATTATGACAATATCTCTATCACATTATTCAAGCGATATCGTTATATAAACAATTGGAGCCTATGGCCATCAATTAAACAGATAAAAAAATATGTGCAAACTCTCTCATCATATAGCATCACTGCACGCGGCCCTTTTGCTGGATATATCGCACTACATGCTCAAGATAATAGATGCAAGCAATTAGTTATTCAAGCCCGCGGCCTTGCAGCGCAAGAGTATGCCTACACTCATCAAGAACATTTCTCATGGCTTCATAAAATGCGTACAACACAACTACATCATTTTGAAAAGACTGTGTACAAATCTAGAAAAAAGCCCCTCATTATAGAGGCTGTAAGCCCTGCTTTGAAAAAATATCTGATTGAAACATTCAATACAGCACCACAAAATGTCACTATAGCTCAAGACGATCTTCCACAAACGCTCTCTGATAATGAGCGACAAATACATCGCAAAAAGATACGCAATCTTTTGAATATTCCAGACAACAAAACGGTCTACTGTTATAGTGGTAGCTATAAAGCTTGGCAATGCCCTCAAGAGACATTCGATCTTTTTTTAACAGAATACATACATAATCAGAATGCCTATCTATTACTTTTAACCCCTGATATTAAATTATTCCAAGAGCATGCAGAAAAAATACAGCTCCCTGCAGAGAGTTATCTGATCTGTTCTGTAGAAGCGACTGAACTTCTCTGGTATTTAACCGCTGCTGATTATGGAATATTGCTGCGCAAGCCCCATATAATCAATAAAGTTTCACGACCAACAAAGGCACTTGAATATCGCGCTGCAGGACTAAAAATTATCCATAATAAAACTATTGACTTTATCACTTAAACGAAAATTTTAATATTCTACTATACATTGGAACACTGATATTATAGATTTACAGATTTTTTTTTAAATCTATAATATATTCATATCTTACATAATTAAAAATTATCTACAATATCAAAATAAGATCAGACCATTATGTTAACTCAATATGCAATAATACTAATTTTTATACATATTTTTTATCTACCTCTATTGCAATCGGCAGAAAGTGCATCACTCACAATAAAAACTATAAATCTTTTATCTATGTATGGACTTGATGAAGCATCGCTCCCTGAAAACATTGAAGAATGCCCATCAATAAGATTTGATCAATCTGCTATACATAAGAATAGTCAGATAATGGTGCCATTAAACCATGGACAATATATTAACATCCCTCTTACTACGGAAGATCCTATTTCTAACGTATTATTGAAAGATTCCATTGGTAAAACACAGAACAATAATCAATTCTTTATCTTAGCATCATACAGACACAGACTATCGGCCGGAAGTATTAGTTATCCGAAATATTTTGACGCTAGCCATCTTTTATGGCAAGAAAAAAATGTTGATCTCACAACATTACAACCTATTGTGTCACTCCACTTCCATCAATTCTATTATGCCGATAAAAAATATGTCTGCCGTTATTTAGGAAATTTAAAAGACTTAACAAATAAACTCAATCCGTTACTAAATCTGTCTGTAGAGAACAAACTCTACCCCATGCCACAAAAAGACAAGCTCATCTTTTTGATCGCCGCACATATAGTAAGCAATCCCCAGCTAGCTCCAAAATATATATCCTCAATGCCAACTTTAAAAAAAGAGGATTATCCTCAAATATTAAATCACACAAGGCTAGCTTTACATTATAATGATATTACATCAGCTAAAATGCTTCTTGAAACAATCTCATCCTGTTCTCCAGATGCACTCTTTTTATTATCAACCCTCAATGAAGCAGCAAGTAATCACCTATTCCCTTCTCCTGAAGTTTTAGCACAATGCATATGGCGCGCCTGGTTAAAAAAAGAGGATGGAATGATTTCGTTAGGAAATGCCTACTTATACAAAGGATTAGATCAAAAGAATTCTGAGCATATTACGTTGGCACACAACTACCATATGGAAGCATTCAAAAGATATAAAAGTGCTGATGCCCTATTCTTTTTTATGCGTACCCTCTATTATATGAATAATGAGATGCGTCAATCACACCATACTTCAACAGCACTACAAGAATATGCCAACCTTTTTTGTGAAACCCTATATAGCAACCCTAGATTACAGGAATTAACACAAATAATGTCTGCGGATTTTGCTAGGATGCTACCTACGATAGAGAGATTTTGCCACAAGAATCAATAGGGAGCCACTCAGACTGCAATGAAGACTTAAGATAACAATGCCTCTCCAGGCCAGCTTGAACAAAACCTGCAAAAATTGGATTTGCAAAACCAAAACGGCTTTTAAACTCTGGATGTGCCTGTGTTCCTACAAAAAAAGGATGATTTGCAAGCTCAATATATTCCATTAACCGTGTGCCATCTGTTCGCTGATGATAACCAGAAAAAATCAGACCGCTCTGCTCCAATTGCTCAACATACTCTGGATTTACTTCATAACGATGGCGATGGCGTTCGACAACCTGCTGCCTACCTTCATATAATGCAGAGACTTTCGTATGTGGTTTAATATAGGCACTATACCCCCCTAAGCGCATCGTGCCTCCAAGATTATGCTCATGAATATATTTCTGTTGCATTGGAAGTAAATCAATAACTGGATATGGAGTCAAAGCGTCTACTTCAGTAGTATGCGCTCCTGAAAGCCCCAAAACATTGCGTGCATATTCAACAATAGCCAACTGCATGCCATAACAGATGCCTAAATAGGGAATTTTTGCTGTACGCACATACTCTATAGCATTAATCTTGCCTTCAACTCCCTGCGAGCCAAATCCTCCTGGTACCAAAATACCATCAAAATGAGCGCATTCTTCAACTGCCTGCGCATTCGCTTCAAATTTTTTTGCATCAAGCCAAGTGATTTTACATCCATAGCCCTGTAATGCGGCAGCATGCAACAGAGCATGCTCTATGCTCACATAACTATCGAATAATTCATAAGCTCCTGAATCTACATATTTTCCAACAATACCTATTGAGATTGATACTTTGGGATGCAATAATGTTTCAACCTGTTGTTGCCAAGAGCTCCATTCAAGGTCTCTACGTGGAGTAAGCCCAAAATAATCAAGTATTTTTTTCCCAAAATCATCACGTATAAAATTTAATGGCACCTCATAAATACTTTTGACATCTGGTGCTGCAATAATATAATTGCGATCAATATGCGCATAGAGTTCTATTTTACTTTTGCGCTCATCGTCCAGTGGATGAGCAGTGCGACATACAACAAAATTTGGAATAATACCCTCTTGACGCAAAAGACGTAATGCCTGTTGTGTCGGTTTAGTTTTCATTTCGGTAATATGATACGGAACTGGCAAATAAGTGATAAGCACATAAGCCACCATATCGGCCCCAAACTCTTGCTCTAGAGCTTTAGCAGCAAATAAAAATGGTGCATTCTCATAATCACCTACAGTGCCACCTATCTCTATAATAGCCACTTCATAACCGGCACTTGCCAATTTAATACGGCGAATAATCTCATCCGGAATATGGGGAATAAATTGAACCGTTTTACCCAAATATTCACCAGCACGCTCTTTGTCTATTACAGTTTTATAAACTTGACCGGATGTGATATTATTCTGTTTTGGAATATCTTCATTTGTAAACCGTTCATAAGTTCCCAAATCCTGATCAATCTCTCCACCATCTTCAGTCACCCAGACTTCTCCATGTTCAGTGGGACGTAAAGTTCCTGCATCATAATTCAAATAGGGATCAATCTTAATCAATGTAGTATTAAAACCATAATCTTTAATGATCTTACCTATCGATGCTGTAGTGATTCCTTTACCAACACCTGAAATAACTCCACCAACAACAAAAATAAATCTGGTCACTGATTATCTCTCCTTTTTTATAACATAATATTAATATTGAAAAAATAGATCTTATAATAACAATGCTGCAATCATCGCATTAAGCATATTTGCAAGTGCCCCACCAAGCACCGCATATATTCCTAATTCTGTCAACCATGGGCGCTTAGTTGGTGCCAATGCACCAATGCCACCAATCTGAATGCCAATGCATGAAAAATTTGAAAATCCACATAACGCATATGTCACAATATCTACAGCACGTTCTGATAGCTGCATTGTTACCATTGCTTGATATGCTATTACCTCATTGACTGCAACCTTAGTTCCAAGTAGAGCGCCAATATCGAACGCCATCTGACCAGTAAAGCCAAGCAACCAGGCAAATGGGGCAAAGAGATAACCAAATATCATCTCCAGACTCAATAAAGGTAAACGGGATGCAATGCCAAGATAATAAAAAATCTCATTTATTTTATAAGCTCCAAAGCCAAGTGTATAATTTAGCAATGCGATTAAGGCTACAAATGAGATCAACATTGCAGCAACATTAACGGCTAAACCTAATCCTTCTAATGTCCCTGTTGCTATTGCATCAAAGATGTTAGTTGATTGAGACTGAAGTGTTACTGAAGCTTTTATATTTTTTTCATCTATAGTTTCGGGCACGAGAATCTTTGCAATTAAAATAGTTGAAGGAATAGACATAACACTAGAGGCCAATAGATGTGCAATAGGGACACCCATTGCAGCAAAAACTACCAATATAGCTCCACTGATTGTTCCCATGCCACTGACCATAACGACAAAAAGCTCTGATTTTGTCATATCTTGAAGATAGTTACGAATTAATAAAGGAGCCTCTGTTTGACCTAAAAAACTATTGGTTATTGCACATAATGTTTCTGGCCCAGATGTGCCAAGTAATGGCTGAATTAATCGATTAATCAGAGTTACACAACGTTGAATAAGCCCCCAATAAAACAATACCGATGTGATAGCACCAAAAAAGATAATTACGGGCAATACTTTAAAGCCAAAAATAAATCCCCATGGCCCAAAGTGATTTGAGAGATCTCCAAATATAAATGCTGCACCTTTGTCTGCAAACTCATACAATTTAGCAACATAAAATGCTATTTTATTAAGAATAATCTGACCAACATTCGTTTTTAAAATAAAAAATGCAACACCAAGTTGTACAGCCAATGCATGCATAATTAAACGATAATTAATAGCTTTTCGCTCTTTTGAGCATATCCATGCAATACCCAGAATAACCAATATGCCAATAATATTTAAATAACGATTATGTTCGAGTAAGTAGGCAAATAACATAAAGATCTCCCAAGTAAAACAATAAGATGGTTTAGAGAGAGTATACCTATCATAGAGATTTTCTCAATAACTCTTTTTCTTTATATATTTTTGCAATCTTCATTATCTCTTTTTTTATTTTTGTTATTTTTTCACGCTCGCCGCGTGTGGCACAAAGAGGTTCTTGTCAACCTCTTTGCAATCTGGACACAAAAGGAGAGCTTTTGAATCCCCAAAACGGTTGAAAAACCGCTCAGCACAACAAGTTGTGATCACTTGTCTTTTGGATTTTCAATCAAACGACTGCGAATCAGGTTCAACCTTACATATGAAATATTTTTATAATGTTAGTTCTGATAAAGCGATCCGACACCTCTTAGATCGAAGTCTTTAGACTGAAGAGCGTGTGGTGGCGTAAAGCGTAACGAGCGATCAAGCTGCAAGCTTGCGTCCGGATTATCAAGGCTTTGACGAGAAGGCCTTGATGCCACACGTGGCGAGCGTGACAAAAGAAGATGAAAAGAAAATAAGATAATGAAAACTAAACATTCTGTAAGAACGAAAGAGACTGTGACCTTCTATCAACCCTCTCTTTTTCCATTAATGCATCAATGATCTCATCAAGATCTCCCTCCATTACCATATCAAGTCTCTTGAGAGTAATGTCAGCTTGATGATCAGTTACACGATTTTGTGGATAATTATAGGTACGAACTTTTTCAGCACGCATGCCAGAACCAACCTGTTTTTTACGGTCAGCAGACATTTCAGCTTGATGCCGCTCAACCTGTGCTGCAAGAATACGTGACTGCAACATTTTCATCGCTTTTGCTTTGTTTTTATGTTGAGAACGCTCATCTTGACAAGCAACAACAACGCCTGTTGGAATATGAGTAATTCTGACAGCAGAATCTGTTGTATTTACATGCTGCCCGCCAGCACCACCTGATCTATAAACATCGATCCGTAAATCGGATGGATTAATAACAACATCAACCTCTTTTGCCTCAGGAAGCACCGCAACGGTTGCAGTCGATGTATGAACTCGCCCCTGAGTCTCTGTTGCCGGAACTCTCTGAACACGGTGTACACCCGATTCGAATTTCAGGTGACCAAAAACATTTTTACCTTTGATATAAAGAACAGCTTCACGAATACCACCAAGGTCTGTCTCATAAAAACTATCGATCGACGCATGCCAACCTCTGTTTTCAGCATACAATTTATACATCTTTAGAAGATCGGTAGCAAAAAGAGCAGCCTCTTGACCGCCCGCGCCTGCACGAATTTCTAAATAAACATTTCGATCATCATGTTCATCTGGTGGATAAAGAAGCAGATCAAGCTCTTTTATCTCAGACTGATACTTCCGCTCAAGGTCCGCAAGTTCATCTTTGCATAACTCACGCATTTCAGCATCATCAGTCTCCCTTAACTGCTCATTAATAACATCAATCTCTTTTTTAACTGATGCTACCTTTTTGTGCTGCTCAAGTAAAGTTGTTATAGCTGCCGATTCTTTTTGAAGAGTAGATCGTTTACTTACTGGCAAATCAGCAGATAACAACTCCTGTTGAATCTGATCAAAACGCTGCTGAAGCAACTCCCATTGATCAAACATAGATTACTTACCAAACTTCTTTTTAAACTTATCAATACGGCCAGCTGTGTCAACAAGCTTCTGCTCTCCTGTAAAAAATGGATGGCAAGATGAACAGATTGTGCTCTTGAGATCTGTGCTTGTTGATCGAGTGTTGAACGTATTGCCGCAGGCACAATAAGCGGTAACCTCATGCAATTCAGGATGAATACCCTTTTTCATAACATTCCTTTAAAGAGATATTTTTAGACCATTCTATCTACTCTCTATTATCGCTTAAAAATGGCCTATTGTAAAGTAAAAAACAGGGGTCAGCCCTCGATTTGGGGTTTTTCAGGAAGGCGATCAAGATCTTCAACAATCGACATTCTCACCTTATTGATAATATCCTCTATCTTTGATCTATTACCTCTGAAAATAATTCCCTCTTCAGGATCAAATATAATTTTTACATTATGCCCTTCAAGGCTGACTATCTGACAGCCTTCACTGATACTTACTGATGTCTTATAGACACCCATAGCATCTATAGAACTGAGAATAATACTAAACATATGGGTTGTTCCAACTGTATTGAACAGACCCAAATTACAGACATAGTCATCTGCCTCACCCACTGAAGTTTTTTCTAATAGAAAAAAACCAACAGCCAACATAAGCGGCGAGACTATCGTTGACAAAATAATTACTACAACCGCAATGACATATTGGTCTGCTGTAATAATTTGAGATCCCCTTAAAATAGTGGAAATGACCAATCCAACCTCTCCTCTGGCAACCATAGAAGAGCCAAAAAGATACGTCTCCAAGAGAGTCCACCTATTGGCATTTCTACGACCTGAAATATTACTAAAAAATGTCGACATGAAACAGGCCAATATTTTTGAAAAAATGGCCAAAAAAAGAAGTATAATAACGCTTATCCATTGATAATAACTTAATAGTGAAACATTAACTTGCAGGCCTATCGAACCTAAAAATATGGGCAACAAAAAAGAGCGGACAAATGGAGCAATCGATTCTTCCGCTTGATGCCGCGCATCGCCCATACGATGAAATAGTCCCGCAAAAAAAGCTCCTGTAATTCCGGCAAGGCCACCAATCATCTCTGCAAATGCAAAATAGAGAAGCATTGCGCCGCTTGCAAAAGAGGTCAAAAGATAGGATGAATGATGATTTTGGAGCCAGTTCAATGCAGGTGGAATCAAAAAATAACCGGTAAAAAAAATGAATGCGAATGAAAAGAGCATATAGACGATTGCCTCTCCAATGGTCACTCCATGAGCTGCATGAAGCACTCCTGTAAACTCACCGAATGTCCCAGCTTGTAAGGCAATAAAAAATATAGAAAGTAAGATGATAGAGAATATATCATCAATAATAGCTGCACCTAAGGTAGCCTTTGAAGACTTTAAATGCATTTTTCGTTGTGATACAAGCATAGTAACAGGAATAGAGACACTTGTTGCTGAAAAAATAAGCCCTAAACTAATGGATTGTATTAAATTAAATTCTCCAGATATTAGATCATAAGCTAATGTAAAAACAATTGGCATTACTGCCCCCAATATTCCTGCTGCTGTAGCAGTAATACCAACATGAAAAATATCCCGAATTTCTGTCTCATGGCCCGCAATCCATAAAAGATAACTAACTGTCAAAGCTGCCGATATAAGTACAATAAAAAAGAGAAATAGATCTGATGATGCCAATACATAGATAGTATTAGTTGCACCATCGAATATGCGCAAAGGCTCTTTAAAAATATTCCAATGTAAAACATCAAAACAAGAGGGCCCTATAAAAATCCCACCAATAATCTGCCCTGCTATGGTAGGGCATTTAAAGAGAGCCTTTAAAATTTGACCTGATATAATGGTCCAAAAAAGTAATACCGCCAGAAAAAGGGCAAATTTCGCTACAAAAACAGTCGATAGACCGTTGCTTAAAAGAACTCCTTCGGGAATAGTATAAAAAGAATCTGTTGCCATTACATTAAGACTGGAAAAAAGTAATCCAAGTATCGCAATAATACCCACTGATCAATCCTTTACATATAAATATTTTTCTTATCAATATAGCGTTATTACTACAAAATTGCAAAATAGAAAACAAAATATTTATCAATACCAGATCTCTACACACAAACCTTTACAAACAATAAAGCATCACATTATCATAACAGAGTAAGGCTATACTTATAAAATGAATATATAGGCATGAACAAAATAAAAAAAGATTTTATTATACCTGAACATGAACTTTTTGTCACAACAAGCCGTGCCAGTGGACCTGGAGGACAACACGTTAACAAGACCGACAGCCGTGTTATTCTCCATTGGAACATATATAAAACAGCAATATTAACCGATACACAAAAAGAACGAATTATCCAAAAATTAAAATCACAAATCAATGAAGAAGGGGTTTTAATGGTTGCATGCGGCGCAACTCGAAGCCAACTTCAAAACAGACGACTAGCTTATCAACAACTGATTGAAAAGATAACAAAAGCTCTACATGTCCCCAAGAAAAGAATAAAAACAGGAATCCCTGAGAACATCAAAAAGAGACGATTAGAACTCAAGCGAAAACGTAGTGAAATAAAAAAATTGAGACGTGATTATGAATGATCGATTCAAAATTTTGCAACTTTATGCAAAAATGAATAGACTTCTTCTGAAGCAAACAACTTTATAGCAAAATGACACAAGCGTTTCAGAAAAGATATAATATTATAGCATCATTTCAAAGTGATAATCTATTTTTGCAAGTGCGCCTCTAAAAACCAAAGACTTTTATCTAAATATCTTGATAGATCGACAAAAAGATCGTTAGTACTCATATCATTGAGCTCTTGAGTCTCATCCATATGCTCGCGCACCAGTTCACCCAATATTGCTACATTATGACTTAAATGCTCAAGATGATCTTTTGCACTAAAAATATCAACAGGATAAGTTGCTAATTGACTATTCTTAACGGCATACTGCAATGTACCCAATGCTGTACCACCCAAAGCGGTAATTCGTTCAGCTATTGCATCGATATGCTCCTCAAGGCTTTCGGCCAACTCATCAAACAATTCATGCAGAGCAATAAAATCTGAACCCTTCACATTCCAATGAGCCTGCTTTAACTGCGCATATAGATCTGATGCACTTGCAAGAGATGCGTTAAGCATCGCAATCAACTCTATGCGAACCTTTTCAGGGATGCCAATCTTTGTATTATGTAATAATTTCTTCATACCCTCTTCCTTTCAATACTATTATTATATAACACCATCATAACAGCCTTAGGATCTAAATTTCAACACTATTTGATCAATTAGTATACAAAATAGCTAAAAAATAACTTTTAATACCTAAAAAAAGCGCCCCTTTTTAAGGAGCGCTTTTAATTTTTTAACTAAACCACGATTAATTATGCTGTAACCCCACCGCCATCAGGTCCATTTTCATCATCATGATGATACCGAGGCTGATTTACTGGTTCATCTTCTAAATTAAACCTTCTTCGCTGCCTTGGCGGTTGACCCTCTGGACTATCTTCCGCTTGACGGCGACGATTTTCTTGAGCTTCAGGAGCCAATGGAGATTTATTACCTTGCTCAACCTGACCAGCTTGACGATATTGATATAAAACCTGAGGCACCAGCGGCGCAATCAGCGGCGCTGGAAAAACCGGCGTTAAATCATCTTCTGACTCATCTTGATCAAAAAACTGTCCCTCGCCCAAGGCTCCTAAAATCAATTGTTTTAATGGGCTCAGAGGCTGGCCTTGGGACTCCAAAATAAATTCTCTAAATTCATGACGATCAAGCTCTGGAGGTAGATCGAATTGATCCAATGGAGGCATAACAACACCCATCTCTTCCAGCTCTGGCTCAATTCGATCATAACCTTTCATTATCATATTGACTAAATAACTTCTCCGCTCATCATCCGTATTGTCAAATATATCTAAGAAAACATTTACCATCGGATCATATAGATTTGAATCTCGACAACGTGCTTTCAACATTACATTTAAAGACTCTATTAACTCCTCTTCATCCGTAGGTACAATCTGATTCCGATTCTCTTCATCCGCAGGTAAAAATCTTCTTGTTACAATCTGATTCCGATTTTCTTCATCCATAGAAAAAACTGTTGTTACAATCTCATCCCGATTTTTTTCAATTCCAGTAGTATGAATCTGAGTAAAGAGGCACAACAATAACAATGTTATCACAACTTATCCTTTTCTTTTATTAAATGATATTATCCACAGATACTTTTAACATAAAAAGGAACGTTCGATAGTTTTTAATATTTTTATACATGACTAATAAGCAGGAAGCCCACCGCCATCAGGTCCATTTTCATCATCATGATTGCGATGAAACGGAAGCTGATTTACTGGTTCATCTTCTAAATTCAACCTTCTTCGCTGCCTTGGCGGTTGACCCTCTGGACTATCTTCCGCTTGACGGCGACGATCTTCTTGAGCTTCAGGAGTATTTTGCGGAACCTCTTGCCTCAATGGAGAACCTGGGAACAATCTTCTTGCCGCTTGTGGAGGAGTTACATTTAAAACATTTGCTCCAGGATTGCCAACGCGACGATCTGCTGGTTGATATTGAGCTAATAATTCTTGCAATTGATGCAAAGCCCGAGCCTGATCTTCGATTATATTTTCCAAATTCCTATTGGCATTTTGAACTTGCTGTTGCGCAGGTCCAAAAACATTAAGCGCTGCATTCATCAATAACGCTTGCATATCAAGATCTTCATTAGGAGCCAATGGAGATTGATTACCTTGCTCAACCTGACCAACTTGACGATATGGACTATTATATAAAACCTGAGGCATCTCGCCTAACGCAAGCGGCGTTCCATGAAAAACCGGCGTTAAATCATCTTCTAGCTCATCTTGATCAAAAACTTCTTGCTCATCAAAGACGCCTAAAACCAATTCATCTAATGGGCTCAGAGGCTGGCCTTGTATGCGCAAGGTAAAATCTCTAAATTGATCAGTATCAATCTCTGGAGCTAGATGAAGTTGATTGACTGGAGGCATAATAACGCCCCTATCTGCCAGTTCTGGAACAATTCGATTATAAGCTCCCACTATCATATTGACTAAATCACTTCTCCGTTGATGACCAGCATTGCGAAATTCCTCTAATAAAACATTTACCATCGGACCATATAGATCTAAATAAGGATTTTGATCACGTGCTTGCAACATTGCATTTAAAGACCCTGCTACCCCCAAACGAACATCTTCTTCATCCGTAGGTAAAACTCTTGTTACAATCCGACCCTGATTTTCTTCAATTCCAGTAGCATGAATCTGAGTAAAGAGGCACAACAATAATAATACTACCACAATTTATCCTTGTCTTTTATTAAATGGTATTACTTACAAATATTATTAACACAAAAAAATATTCAATAGTTTTCAATATTTTTATACATGACTATTAAGCAGGAACCCCGCCACCAGCGGGGCCATTTTCATCATCATGATTGCGATGAAACGGAAGCTGTGGGCCATCTGGCGCAAATCTTCTTGGCCTCACATTTCGCCTTTGTGGATTCCTTAGGCCTGCCTGCTCTGCTGTTCTTCTCTGACCAGCATCCATTGGAGGCGTAGTAACCCCTAGAACAACATCTTGATCATCAACCTCTTGCCTCAATGGAGAGCCTGGCAACAATCTTCTAACTGCAGCTTCTACTGGCTGCTCTGGTAGCTCAACCACATTTAATCTTGGTATCACAAGAGCTCCATTTGCCTCATGGGGCTCTGCCTGCCTGTTCTGATTTAATAACTGTAAAGCTTCATCTATTCTTTGCATTTGATCATCTAGTGGCAATGGAACTCCAAAATCAAAATTTTCATCGGGCGGCAATGGAGAATCATTTCGAGGATCTTGAATATTATAAAACTGATCCCCCACAGCAAATGGACTATGATAAATTCTTTGCAAACGATCTGCAAGCGCTTCTGGATTTTCCCCTTGAGAAAAAAGCTCCTGGTCGCTTTCACCATAAACCCCCTCCTCTTCAGAAGAAGAAAAGTCTCCCGTACCATTATTGTTCCTCATGAGATCGCTCATATTCACGCCAATTCGGAGCAATTCAGCAATCAAACGCTGATCATCTGAATTATCAGGATCAAACCCAGCAGACTGCTGCAAACGGACTACAATAGAATATCCCTGCTGATCTTCCCTAAAATCTATCTTGCCATGCAGACCATTAACCTTAACAAACAAGCTTAATAACAATAATATCAACATAAAAAAACCCTTTCGCTACAAAAAGAAACACATGCAACTCGTCAAAAAATAAACAGCCCTAATAGAAAATAATAGGGTAAAAAAATTTTAATAAAACTAAATTAATTTAATCAATTTACACACGTATATATAGCGTACCAATAATATTCAGCCTGTCAAGTTAAAAAAAATACAATCACAATACCTGATTAATGGTCAGGCAATGACTGTCTATACATATGACACTTAGGCCTCATACAAAAGATCAGTCAATTTGAGCAGAACCCTCTAATAGCCTACGATAATAAGAGGATCGAGCTTCAAGCTCGTGTGAACTATAAATCTGAATATTTTGAGATTCTGAAAGCAGAGAAAGGTCAATAAGGCCCATCGCACGCTCAATAGTTTTTAACCTATGTGCTATAACTAATGTAATCGCTGAAGATGCCAACTCATGAATCATATCTGTAACAGCAGCTTCACTTATTTCATCAAGGCTACTAGTCGGTTCATCAATCAAAATAAGGGCGGGTTTATAATATTTAGCCCGTAAATAGAGCGCTCCAAAATTGAGCCGTTGCTTCTGCCCCCCGGATAAATTAAGCGCGCCCTCTCCTAAACCTAATATCGCCTCTAATCCATTATGTTCTTGAACCACTCTTTTTAAACCAACTTGCTCAAGAATAGATAGGAGATAATCATCACCATAAGAGTGATTTTTGGGCAGACCAAACAACATATTGTCACGCACCGACCCCTTTAGATTGGTTGCAACTTGGCCCTGCAATGCAATTAACTGGCGACGAACCGCATCTCCAACTCTATAAATATCAATGCCATTTATTTTAACTGTTCCATCAAGTGGCTTTAATTGTCCCCCTAAAATCGATAATAATGTTGTCTTTCCCACTCCCGATGGACCAATAAGCCCATACAACTTATTCAATTGAGAACTATCTACGTTCAAAGAGAGGGAATGTGAGTTAAACATTTTTGCACTCGAATAACCAAAATGCAGACCAGAAACTTCAACAGCCAATTGTTTATCTTCTGACAAATGCATCGACTGGTTTTCAAAAACAGGAATTGTCTGCTGACCAAATTCTCTCATAGCTTTAAATAGATCTTTTGCCGCAGTATATCCTCTTAAATATCTTCGCATCGGTTGAACAATTTTAATGAGCCTTTGGGTACAGGTTATATAAGCAAGAATTATTCCAATTGCATGCGCAAGAGAGACCTGCCCTGACTTTATGCTCTGCATAAAAAAAGCGACCAACAAGACTATTGAAACCGTATATATCGCATTCAAAACACGGGAGACAAAAGAGTAAGTACGCCAAACAACCTCTTCTTTAAAACTATTTGTAACAATTTTAGTCGTAAGTTTATCCCGGACATAGTCCGTAGCAAAACTTGCGCGCACCACATTAATATGTGTTAAATTTTCAAATGCTGTGGCCTTAAAATCATCATCTGAATATATAAAATCGTTCTCTCTCTTCTGGCATACATAACGCGCAAAATAGTAAGCATAAAAAACCATAATCAATAAACAACCAAATACAGATAGGGTTAGCCACCAAGAATGCCTGCTAAAAACCAAAACCATACTTACCACACCTATAAGAAGTGGCGCAAATTCAAAAGTGATCTGATCAAGAAGATCTTCATACCCTCGAGCGGCTCTATCTATTTTAGCCAATATAGATCCACACGATCTTTTAGTATGATACAATGGGTCAATGAGAAGCAACTGCTGATGCGCACTATAAAAAATGCTATGAATAACACCAAGTTGAAACTTTGGATTCAAAACACCCATACAGATAAGATTTATTTCTGAAAAAAACCAAAGGAAACAGGCCCCTGCAAAAAAATACCAATCGAGATGCTCTAAAAGTATAGCAACCAAAAATGGCTCAAACGTCTGAAACAGATAGCGCATTGTTCCCACTATAAAAACAGAGCCTAAAAGAAGTGGTTGCTGAAAAATAATGTACCACCATGGCTTTTTAAAATCTATCATGGTCAACTGTATTGAACTTTGCATCGATATTCCTTTTACTTTATTCTTATAATAGAAATATTCTAACAAAAAATCGATCTTTATTCGATAGATATATAATCAGAATTCAACTATATATAAAAAAAATGGCCGACCGCAAAATGCAATCGACCATTCTTTTATTTTTAAAATCAGTCTTTTAGCAGACCACTTTTTTGTCATCAATAGCAGTTTTATATCTCTTGCCCAAAGTTGCCGCTACAAATATCCAGATGAAAATAAGAGCAAACCCTAAGTATGCGCTATACATAATATGGCGCGCTCTACCTGCAACTGCACCTAAGCTCTTTTGCAAAGGAGTAAGACCTATGTTAAATACAGCTCCCGCCTCTTTTGATCCACGTGAACCGAATGTCTCAATCCAAGCCTGTGCTTTAAAACGTGTATCATGAGTTGTTGGAATATAGAGCTGCTTAATTGCAGGGCCACTCAATGCATAATTCATAGCCTTTGATCCAACCATCAGAATGAATAAGAAATTTAAGCTATTTAGAGTGATAAACCCTAAAATTGCACCAGCAAATATTAAAGGTATTAACATAAGCGCTGTACGTACACCAAGCAGACGGGTTATGTTTCCAACACCCAACAATAAGCATGTGAGAGCCACAAGATTCACAACGCTTCCATAGCGGCCCATATAAGCTGCAAGCTCAACACCTGAATAAAGATCTGAAGCCATCAATTGGAAATGGAAATCAAAAATAGCGATCAGAAGATCTGGCATTGCAACAACAAAGAAAATACCAAGAAGATAGCGATGTGTTATCAACAGGCGGAAACCTTCAAAAAATCCTGGTTCCTGTTCCGCCTCTTCTTCTTGCTCATTTTTACCATGAAAAGATACCATTAAATTGCTTGGAGTCTTTTTGAAAAAGTTACGTAAGAAATAGATCGATGCAAAAATACTAACTGCGCAGAGCATAACTGACAATGCGCTGGTCTGATAACCAAGGCGTTGTGGCAGGCCGTTAATACCTGAAGGCAAGAAGATACCCCCTATTTGCCCAACAGCAACTACCAGTGAGAATCCTTTTTTTGCTGATTCAGGCAATGTGGTATCGGAAGCAATAGCCCAGAATAGTGCCACTATTAATGATCCATAACTCTCAACAAAGACAAACCATGCATAGGCCAATAACTGTGTTGCCCAGAAAGCAAAACCTGTACGAGCACAGATAACATCACGTGATGCTTGACCAAATGAAGGGTGCAATAATAACAGACCAAAGATAAGAGCACCAAACATATATGCATAAGAGAGCATATAAAACACTCTGTCACGGCTGAATCTATCTAATAATTGAGTATAGCCAATAAGAAAAATAACTAAACTGACAATAGAAACTGTTTTTGCTACAGGCTGAAATGCTGCACCAGCCAAATCACAAAAAAGTGCGTTTTTTAAAGTACGCAGTGTCCAATAAGAACCCAATATGAAGGTTAAAGATAGACCCATGCGCAAGAATTTTTTGAATTCTTCACGCTCAAAGCTACCAAACATAGGACTTGTAATAGACTGCAATAAAGAAATAAGCATAAATGTAATCCCTTTAAATAAAATTAATAAGACTCTATAACACAACAAAAGCGAAACATTGTTCTTATGCTCGCAACTAAAAAAAATATATTTTTTCAGGACATCTTTAGCATGCCAGGCTTTTTACATCTAGTCAACTTTTCACCTTTTGAACCTCTATGAAAAACATCTTTGTATGGCGCTATTACAAATACTTTATCTCGGCAATTGAGATTATACAATATCTTATTTCTAGATAGATTTTTGCTCTTAAGTTACCCTCACTCTATTAAGCAGTAAAAAGACTACTAGAAAAGATTCCTTTAGGCGGCACATTAGACTTCTTCTGAAACAAACAACTTTATAAAAATGAATAACTCACGTTCCGTTCGTGCTGAGTTATCACAAGCTCCGCGCAGTGATAGTATCGAAGCATTGACACCCTGAACCAATCAAATAGCTATCGAGAGAGACAATCATTTACAATCCTATAATGTAACTTGCATTCATATCCTCCACGCTTCGATATCTTGATTCCGAAACGTAATCAAAACTCCCTCCGTCGCTTAAAAAGCTAAGGCGGACAGGCAGCGCGAACGGAATAGGCTACAATCATTATTAAAAATTTTTAATACACAAGAGTTTCAGAAGAGATCTAAAGAGATGCTTTGATAATCTATCTGACCAATTAATTGATCTGGATGCAATGTTGCCCTCTGATCTTCATTAAACTGTTTTGAAATGTTACCGCCCTCAAGAACCCAGATTTTATTGCCTATATGCAGAGCAATCTGTGGATCATGAGTTATCATGAGCGTTGTAATCTTATGCTCTTTGATATATCGGGCCGCATATTGCAACAATTTAGTCGCGCTCTGCGGATCAAGCGCAGCTGTAGGCTCATCGAGCAGGAGTATTTTTGGCCTCAACTGCATCGACATAACAAATGCTATCAATTGCCGTTGGCCACCAGAAAGAGCATTCATAGGTCTGTCAAGAATAGAAACATCCATGCCAATAGTTGCAATAATCTCCTGCGCTTTTATTCGTGGCAAAACATCCATGCCATTGACCAATCGAGCTCTACGCCTGCCATAATAGGCTATTGCAAGATTCTGAGCAACAGTTAATGATCCAACAGAATTAAGACGAGTATTTTGAAAAATACGGGTCACTATGCCTGCACGTTGCAACTCATCGAAGCTAGTCACATCAACATTATCTAAGATAATAGCACCAGACTGCGGCCTTATTCTTCCTGCAATCACATCAAAGAGAGTGCTTTTGCCCTGCCCATTTGCTCCAACAATAACAACAAAATCACCCTGATCAATCTGACATGAGAGATCTTTCAACACATGGTTTTTACCAAATGAAACATTAATATTTTGCAACCTTAACATAATTGACCCTTCTTTTTATCTAACCATTGATTGATAACAATTAATAAAACAATCAATAGCGCGGTAATCAGCTTATTCCAATCTTGATTGAGCTGCAGTTCAAACGTTAATGCAATAATGAGCTGGTACACTATCGAACCCAACAGCAATGCCGGCCCAAAGGATGAGCTAAATGTCTGGGCCAAAATCATGCCCGCAAGACCAATAATAAGAACCCCAACATTCGACCATACAGAGAAATAACCAGTATATTGAACAAAGAGCGCGCCACTTAATGCAGCAAACATATTTGAGATAGAGAGCCCTACAATAGTATAAAGATCAACAGACTTGCCCACATTGGTCAACATCTGCGGCGAATCACCAACGGCACGCAACAAAAAACCGACTTCAGTCTCTAGTAACCAATCGACCAGATAGAATATAGAAAATGATATTACTATCAAAATAACTAATGATTGATATGGAATTAAAAAAGAGGGCAACCCTTTATTAAAAATACTTGGTCTACCGATAAGAGCCATATTAGAACCAGCTATCTTTAATGTAATAGAAAAAAGTCCAGTTGTTACGACAATACCACTAATCAGATTGTTAAGCTTTAATTTAGTATACAACAGACCTGTTACTATTCCTGATACTATTCCAACAACTGCTGCACCAATAAGACCTATCCATGGATCAATCCCATAATTAACAAGCAATGCAGTCAGTGCACCACCCAAACCAAAAGCTCCCTCAACTGCTAAATTGTCAAAACGAATAAGCCGGGATGCTATATATACTCCAGCAACCACGATGCCAAAAATCAATCCTCTTTCAATAATACCCTGTGTAATCTGTAGAAGTTCTATCACCATTTTTCCTTTATGAAACGAATGTGATCTCTTTTTTCAATCCATCGGGAACAGCCAACCCAAGCATGTCCAGTGTATGCTTATTTACAAATATCTGATCTGACATTGCCTTTTCAATCGGCAATTGGTATGGCTTTTTTTCACCTTTTAATAACTTTACAGCAATATGGGACGCCTGCTTACCATTTTCTCTATAATCAACTCCACGAGCTGCCAGTGCACCAGATGTAACCAACATATTATCGCTGACAATCAAAGGCTTATTACATTTCAACGTTAATGAAACAACAAAACCGATTGTTGACGCAACAATATTATCAGTAGGAGCAAGAAGAACATCAACTTTTCTACAAGCGGACTCAACTACAGCTTGCACGTCAGATTCATTGGTTATTGCAAAATCGATAGGCACCAATCCCTTTGATTCAAGCTCTTTGCGCATCACATTGACTAAAGCAATAGAATTGGACTCACCTGAAGTATAAAGAAGCCCAACTGTTTTTGCCTGTGGAACAAGAGCAATAAGCATCTCGACCTCTTTTTTCACATCAATCATATCATTGGTGCCACATACATTAGTCTCTGGGTAAATAAGCCCCATGGCACCCGGATCGGTTACCGCAGCAATAACAATCGGCCTCTCTTTTTCTACAGCACTCATCGCCTGTGTTGCCGGAGTTGCAATAGTAAAGAATAGATTAATATCTTTATTGGCATGGAACCGTTGTGCAATCGTATAAGCCTGTGAAATTGAACCCTCTGCATTATAGATAATAGATGAAACCTTATTATCTAGCTGCTCATTGAGCCCCTCTATAAAACCATCACGAGCTGCATCAAGGGCCTGATGTGACGCCGTTTGCAAAATACCAACAGTATATAACGCCTTTTCTGTACTCTTTTTACTATTTTTAAAGAGAAAGAATACGGTAAATATTGTTAGTGTGATAGTTATAATAACGATACTTTTTTTCATAATACTATATACCTATATATAAAAGGAGAAATGAGTCTTCTATTTAGTATATAATATATGTTTCTTTTTTTATATTTCTTTTATATCAAAATCTTTTTTACTTTTTCTAATTATCTTATGCAATCTTTATTATCAATTTCTCTTTTTTCTATTTCTTTTTTGCCCTACCGGCCAGGTGTCAAGGAGGTTTTTGGCAACCTCCTTGACAATCCTGGCCACAAAGGGAGACCTTTTGAATCCCTAAACCGGTTGAAAACCCGCTGAACGCAACAAGTTGTGATCACTCACCTATCGGTTCGAATCAGGTTCAACCTTACATATGAAATATTTTATAATACTTTACATTAAAATAGGCCCTGTCCCGCCACAGCTTTAGCGACGGCGGATTAATCTAAGGGGTGTCGGATCGCTTTATCAGTCTACGCTTATCCAGGTCTTCAGACTTTGCAAGCTTCGACCGACAGGTCAGAAATCTATTTTATCAAAAACGCCCTATATCCGCTCATGGTGAGTGTTCTTCGTAACTTTAGTGAAGAAGAATGTATCGAACCACCCACGCTATTCGGCCTAAAAACCTCTATCTTGAGGGCATCAAAAATCTCGATCAGAACTAACATTAGAGCCTATCCCCATAATGTCCATTATTCTTGTATTTCTATGCCCTATAAAGTCCCGAGAATGAACAAAGCCGTAAAGTTAACCATTATTGAAAAAAGACCTTTTGATAAAATTTGACACCAATTTCTTTACATGTTACACATAACTGCATGAAACATTTTATATACTTTTTGTACTTCATAACATTCTCTCTTTCGGCGATTATCATCGAATCTGATGATATAACAACTATAATGGCACATATTTGTAATACTACATCTCATCAGGAAGTACTGGTTGTATTTGACATTGACAATACACTCATTCACGCAACAGATGGCTTTGGTGGTGATGAATGGTTCTCAGCAATGATACAAAAAGAGATCGTTGCTGGCAATACAATCCATATGGCTTTAGAACAGGTGCTACCACTCTATTATGAGATTCAAAATAAGATTTGGCTCGATCTCATTCAACCAGAAACAGCACGTATGATAACATTTTTGCAATCTGCACAAGTACCACTTATAGCACTCACTTCACGTTCAACACCAATAAAAGATCGCACTCGAGCTCAACTCATACATGTAAATATTGATTTTTCTCATACTGCACCACACAACCAGACGCTAACCTTTGACATACACCATGAAGCCTATTATGAGCGTGGCATACTCTTTAGCGCAAACCATAACAAAGGTGATGTTCTAGTGCATTTCTTTGATATCATAAACTATCATCCTAAAAAGGTGATCTTTGTTGATGATAAATTAAAATATGTCCAACAAGTGGAATCCGCTCTTACACGTGCGGGAATTGAATGCATTGCTATCCGATATAGTCGCCTTGATCAGAAAGTCAAAGAGTATAATAGAGTAGTTTTAATATGATCCATAAAACCCATATCATTATAACTTTAATCATCTTTGTAGAACTCATAGCCGCTGGTAAACCTGATTGTATAATCATTGAGATAGATGATGAGAGGGCGGCCCTGCAAGAATCTTTATTAGCAGAAAAAAGAAGCTTAACAAACTACATCGAACAGCAGCACAATCAGCAATGGGCAAAATATGATGAGATAACAGACTGTTGCTGCCTAACAGCACTCTGTTTGCCATGTGTAAGTACCATTCTAGAGCCACTTAACATTGTGAATCCGAACATATTATTACTAAACATATTCTCCGCGGGTGCTGCTATGTTGGCGATTGATTATTATGCTAAGCCAAGTTTTTCAAAAGAACAGAGACGAATCGAAGAGATTAATAGAGCCCTTAAAGAGAAATCTGATTGAACATTATAAACAGTTATTACTATAGCAATCCCCTCTTTTTTTTCTCATATAAAAAGATCAACCGCCTCATCTCTCCTGAATCATCACACCATCTATCGGCAACCTGTAATGCTGAAAAATAAAATTGTCGATCAGTTTTTGCAATCGTTGAAACAGACCAAACAACATCTGGCTGCGCACCATGCTCAAGCAGCTCTTGCGCATGAATAATGCTATTGCTGACAAGAGCAAGATACAATGGCGTGAACATTTTCTCAATAGATTTATTGCGCACATAAATATGAGAATCTGCTGATGCGCCACATCGCACAAATGTTATAATATTATCAAGAGACTCACGCGCCGGCTTAATATTATCAGACTCCCAACGCTTAAATGCAACAAATGCTTGACACGAAAGCTCTATATTTTTCTCTTCAGAGCTCATTGCCTGAACCTGATCAATTGTAATGGGAAAAACATATCGCTTAATACTATTGAAAATATCGGACCCTCGATACCGATTCATAGACTGCAAACCGCAGGCAAAAAAGAGAACAGTGGTCAGAACAGATAGTCTAAAATAGTTCATAATCTCCCCCATTAAATCATGATTATTCTCTATTTTTTAAATACTTTTTACCTCAGCTCATCCTTATGTATATTAAACAATTGCGCAATGCATTGCCAAGAATTATATGAGATGTCGACTATTACTATCTAAACAATCGTAGATAATCTTTCTGACTCTCTTTGATCATACGCGCAAGCAGCTGGACAAACTGCGTATCATCTTGGCGCCCCACTTCAAGACAACGAATATAATCAGCGCGCATGACCGGAGGAATAATTGCAATAGTATAGCCATGCTGCAACAATAGTACATTCATCAATAATCGTGCAACTCGACCATTACCATCAAGAAATGGGTGAATATAGACAAACTCTTTATGAGCACGAATTGCTGCAACAACAGGATGCTCCTGCTTAAAAGAAGAGATGCAGTTTGGAATAAATGCATGCATTAATGAAGAGAGATCTTCCGGCTTTGGCAATGGATATTTAGAACCAGTTAAATAGACTTGAATTTTACGATATATACCAGCAGCTCGCTCATCAATACGATAATAAAAAAGATGATGGAAGCGTTTAATATCGTCTTCTGTAAAGAGTTTTTTGGTTACACATGCATACATAAAATCATACGCTTGGCTATGCCCAACAGCTTCTAAATGATCTTTTAACGGTTTGCCACCAATAGTAATCCCTTCTTCGAGCACAATCTTAGTTTCTGATTCAGTGAGCGTGTTACCCTCTAAAGCATTACTCGTGTAGGTAAGCCCTATACGAAAATATTCTTTAATCTGTCCTTGGGCATATTCGTCTAATGGACGATACTGATCAATCTCATTTTGCAACAGATCAATTTCTTTAAGTAACGATGATATAGACATAGAGCTCCTTTATCTCTTAATGTAACGATTACTATTACATATAAGTATATCGAATTTCCCCTTTTTAATATATCTAGCAACTTGAATAAAAGCCTTTGGCTGGAATAAAGTCTATTTCTGATTATTGTCCGTAAGTGACGATGTAGACTCTATTAAACTAAGTTGTAAAACTGTTCCGTTCTCTATCTTATAAGCTGCACAGGTCTGATCATCTTGAAGCTCTTTGTAGATCTTCATGGCATAGATCGAAAAAGGTGACCAGACCATCTCAGTCTTGAATAATAATACTTGATGCTCAAGAGGAATATTCTTTGCACTATAAATAGACTGTTTAATATCTTTAATAGTCATTGCATCATCACATGCAACAGACAGAATCAATGAGGAGCAATCCTTGCCCATACCTTTAATAACGACCATCTTTTTATGATCCGCAGACGCTTTCAAATTATTTAACAACATACTAGACACAAGCATTAAGATTATCTTAGTAGATCTTGTCATCACAATTCCTTCTGACTATACAATATAAAAAAATAGAACAAAACGCACACATTAAACGCCTTCCCAATAGCATCAAAGCCCCTTTTCATTGAGCATATTGACAATGGCATAGAGGGCAGCTACTATGAAATGATCATACATAATAAAAAAAGGGTGAGCAATCGTGTTTTATAGATATAGCGTAATAAGCATATTAATAGCTCTCTACTGCTCTCAGCTCATTGCTAGTATAAGCGTTGTCTATAACATGCGTATTTCTGTTATCACAAGACAATTGCTCACTTACAATCAATCTGATCACCATCCACATATATTAATCGAGACACCATTTGGTCAATTTCGCCGCTACAATGAGGGAACTCGAGAATCTGACGGTGGCACCATAAGCACCTACATATACTATCAACCATCCCACTATTTTTCTGCAGATGTTGCATTTGCTCGCATTACACATCAGAATGAAAACATCTCAATCGCAAGAACCCAGATGGATGACATCCTGCTGACAGGAGGATATGGACACGCCATTAAAGAGCGCGGACGCATTGCATATTCATTTCTTTTAGGCATACCAACACATCGTGACTATTTTTTAGAAGTTGTTCAATTTGGCTCAGGACATTTTGGCGTTGGCCCACAACTTGATACTGCATATCGCATCTCTTCTGAGAACACTCTCTTTGGAGCAGCACGTTGCATCTATTTTATTCCACGAAAAGCGGAGCAAAAAGATCCCTGTTTACCCTCTTATGATTATAATAACTATAAAGTTCGCTTAGGATGTCTCGCCGACCTGCTTGTCTCTTACATGAAAACTTGGCACACAACAAACCGCTGCGAAATTGGATATGATGCAACTCTCGGCTTTGCCGAATCTATATCACCATGCATACCTCAATTGAGCGATTTTAAAACCTTTATTCGTCATAGTTTTTTTGGTGCATATATTAAAAATTTTTATATCAATAAGATCAGCAATAGCATAATACTAGGTCTATCATCAGGCTTTGATAGCAGACCAAAAAATTTTCGAGCTCTATATCACATGACCGGTTGGTTATCATGGAGCGTTACATTTTAATAGGCAGAGAGCTATCAAGGAACAATGATGAGGCACATTTTTCTATTACTCTTGTATATTATATTGAGCAATCGGATTACAAAAGCTGCTGATACACAAGAGGGCGATTCTTTAGCAAAGCAGCAACATGAATCCTGCATGAGACATATTGCTGCACTAAATCTTTCCAATCATACATATAACGTTATTGTAGAATTGGGATGCAGCACTGCAAAGATGAGCCACAAACTCGCTCAGAAATATCCAGAAAAACTATATATTGCGATTGATTCTGATGCAAAAGCTATCGCGCAGGCAACAGAACGTTGCAAAGACCAACCGAATATCATCTGCATCAATGACACAATGCAACTATATAACTTACAAGCGTATAATCTTCCCCCTGCAGATATTACAACATGTTACCACCTTCTTCATTGGATCGAGCAGAAAGAGTTGCCTACCGTTTTTTTTAATATTGCAAAAAACCTCGCACCTCATGGCATCATAGATATATCCACCCCAACCAAGCAAGAACAATGCGCAATCACACGGGCAACTCAAGATACTTTACTTTTTAAACAAGAGTGGAGCCAATATAGCCTGCCATTTCTCACTCATGCAACAAAAGCTCAGGAGAATATCTCCTATATAAGTATTGAAGAGCTAACAAAACTTGCCACCAATGCACACCTACAGGTTCTATTATGTGAAAAGCGGCAAGAGTCTTACCTATTCAAATCTCAAGAAGAATTTAAATCTTTTCTTCATTCCTGCCTAAAACATTATGGGCTGGAACACTGTATGGGCAGAGGCATTCAACTGAAATTCATCAAAGATATAGCCAAAAGATATTGTAAAAACTACAATCAATCAGAAGATCAAAAGCTTATAGAATACAGTTTTTCATCCCTCCATCTTACTGGACAAAAAATTGAATCTTAGATCGCACGATGCTTTATGTAAAAACACAATCATAATTGTTGAAATTCGTGCATTATTTCTATTATACTTTTAAACAAAAGGGTTTAAAAAGTATCATAATGGAGCAATACTAATGAAAAATAAGAAATATTTGATTATCACCCTCTTGCTATCTTGCATAACAATTGAGGGCAAAATTAGCTTTACATCAATTTCAGATAACATATCCGATAAAGCATCATCTCTTTCTAAAAAAATGAATGACACTGCAACATCTGTTAAAAATCAGATTCAAAATAGATTTGAGAGCATAGCAGATGAAATGTCTTACCTTGGCAAAAAGGCCAATGAGAGTATTGATAGCCTCAAAAATATTTTCACACAACCGCGACACCCTGCATTCTGCCCGTTGCGCAATATAACCTATGCTCCAACAGTTGATGACCCTGAAGTTATAAAAAATGATACCGAAGAGCTCATCCCCGCAATTAAAAAATATGCACCGGTACTCTATCTATGCAATGAGGTATTTTTTCCCGCTGCTGTTGAAGATCTATTTACCGCTCCAGGAACAGAACTGGTCTATCAACTCAATCATCGAAGCAGCAAGCCTGGGCCCCTACAGGTCATTATCCCAAAAGGTCAAGTGACTATGGAAAAGATCTATGAACAAAAGTCAAAATATAAAGATAACGACCCTGACCTCTTTTTTAATATAGATCAATGCACTAAATTCGGATCCGATCCTAAAAGATTCTCCGACAAAAATGGTAATCTAACAACACCAATCTATGTAACATGGCAAAAATTTAATAATAAATATTATATTGTATACGGCTTTATGTATGGATTTAATGGCGCCTATCCTATCTCTGCTCCGATCAAAGGAGACCATGATTTTGACCTTGAACATATCACACTTGAACTCAATGAAAAAAAAGAATTAGAACGCATCTTCTATGCAACACACACATCGCGAGAGGGTGTTTGGCTCCCTGCAAACCATAAAGATATCAACTATGAAGGGACTCATCCTGTTGTTTACGTTGCCACAACTGGCCATGGCGCATATCCACGAAACGGAACTCATATTCGTATCTTTGGATTTGGCAATGATGTAACCTGTAAAACACAAAGATGGATCCCACAATTAGTGCTTCTCTACCCTGAGACCGACCCACGCTTTAATGCTAAAACAATGGGATGGGTCTATCATCCAGGAAACTATGGTGTATCCGGTGTAGGCTCATTTAAACGATTCTTTACAGGAGAGACCGATACAAAAAGAGGAGAACCTCACGAAAATGTTCAGTTCTGCCCTAATCCGGCAAACCCTAACAACCCGATCGATCTGCTTAAATACCAAGCATGCATCGAAAGTCAACGGCCAAAAGCTACTATACGATAAAAAAACACTCATTTAAGCCTTACTCAAGATGCTTTAATATCTGTATATAGTTCTCTCTTGTGTTATAAAAACTATTTTTCTATAATGAATGCGTAGTTATAATTTTTATATCATAAAAGGGAGTGTGACCTATGTTCACAACAAAAACAGCTTTGCTGTTATCAATCAACCTACTATTATGCTCATCAATCTTTGCATCAGAGATGCAAGAAGATGATGCCACAAGAGGCAAATGTAAGAAATTCAATAGCCTCACGGTCTGCAACTCAGTAACCGCAAACAGCTTTATCACACCATCAGGACCATTATTTAACGGATTGCGCAACTGGGCAGTGCTTACAAACCAGGCAGCGGTAAATAATACTGACAATGTTCTTTGGGCCGCAACACCAGATGCCAACATCTCATCTGGCATCACCCGTAACGTAGATGGAACCATAACATTACCAACCTCTGGCATATTCCTTGTATTCTATTCGGTTCAATTTCAATTTAATGGTACGACTGATCCAGGCAATGACGCCTCTGGCACAGCAGCATTACAGCAAGGGAGCACCGATCTAAATCAAGTAACAATTGATACTGCAACTATAAATAATAATGGAGCGTCCAATGCTCTTCTCATTTCTCTTGAAGTGACCGGCTATGCGCTTATCTCAACCGCATCGCCATCATCTAATACAATCAACCTAAATATTTCTTTGGGTGGCCCTGTAACCCTACCTGATCTCACTGCAGGCACTTCAGCAAATGCACAGATGGTCATTTTACAATTAAACTGAGTTAGATCATAAAATAGAATAGAGGGACCTGCTTTATAAGTAGGTCCCTCTATTTTTTATCGTTAGATGTTAAAAACAATAGCTATGCAGACAGAGCATTATGATGCAAAAATCTGTGAACGAAATTCTTCAACAGTAGGAGTTTGGAATTTCATAACGCTATCCAGATCATAATGCGACTCATATTCTGATGATTGCAAAGGTATATTATATAGACTTTGCCAATGCCATTCCGCTTCTGTTAATTGATCAGACCAATCGTTATGACCACCATCAGACGTTATAATAACATGAGTCCGACCTTCGTTGCCATCTCTAAGAGCAGCATAAAACTGAACAGAATCCTCATCTGGATTCATAAGAACACCATCTTGCTTACAAAAATGGAGCAAAACAGGACATTTTATAAGGCCACGTTAAATTTACGACAAAGCTAAAAATCTACTTGATGGCTCATTATACTCTCTTGATCACGCAAGTCAAGAACATTGTCAAAGCTTATAATGAACAATACATATACAAGACACTACAGCAGATCACCTTTGGCAAATCGTGCAATAGCATATAATGGATATGAATAGATATTTTGATAAAATGAAACATTTTGTGTCGAAAATCTAACACCACATATTGATTGCGGATGAGACTCTAAAAAAATATGCATACTTTTTAGAGTTGAACCTTCACCACTTTTAACTTCAATCGGTATAATGGCCCCGTCTTTTTGCACAACATAATCAACCTCTGCCTGACTATTTTTTGATGTGCGATGCCAATAATAAAGCTGCTCTTTTTTAAAAGGATCTGCATAAGCAAGTAGCTCCTGACCAATAAGTGCTTCAACCAGCCCCCCCTTGTTGATAAACTGCTGCAACGGATTGACAATCCACTCTCCGCTATTAAGACCCAAAATTGCTTGACTCAATGCAATATCTAAAAAGATAATTTTAAAATCATCTGGATCTGCCTGTGCACCAAGAGGAGCGCCATGTGCGTCACTCTGAAAAACTTTATGGGCAATACCTGCTGTGGTCAGTAGATCAAGGCATGGCGACAGTTCCCGCTTACGATATTCACCAGGCACTGCGCTGAATTTAAACTTCTGCCCTAACAAAAGCGGGATATGATCAAATAATAGTTTTACATATTTCATCTGAAACTTATTTGCATATCGATTGAAATCTTGGCGATAAGTATCAACAAGCGCATTGTGCACCTGCTGACAGAGCGCCATATCTTTTGTCTGCTGCCATTTATAAACAGCTTCTGGCATTCCACCAATAGCTATATATTCTCCTAATAGACGTAACAGCTTTTGATGCACAAGTTCACTAAAAGCTTGTGATGGATCAAATTTTGTAATCTCTTGTACAAGTATCTCTTCAGATACAGCATCTAAGAATTCAATAAAAGAGAGCGGATACATATAGAGTGACGTAACACGTCCAACTGGAATGCCAACCTCTTCTGTAGTAAAATCAATAAGTGATCCCGCTGCAATAAGATGCAAAGAGGGCATCTCTTCATAAAAATAACGCAATGCTAACAATGCTCTTGGAGCTGTCTGAATTTCATCAAAAAAAAGAAGAGTATTAACTGGATCTATAGACCGCCCGAGCAGAATAATAAGATCACGCAGAATTCTTTTGGGTTGAAGATCCTGATCAAAAACAGCTCTCATCTCAGGACTTTTTTCAAAATTGATCTCAACAAAATGTTGATATGTTTTTCCAAATTGGCGCACTTCATACGTTTTGCCAACCTGACGCGCCCCACGCAAAAGGAGTGGCTTACGATATGAATCACGCTTCCAAAGCTGTAAATAGCTATTAATTAAACGCTTCATGGTCAAAATCCAAGGTAAAAACAATGAATCTATGGTCGAAATACAAGGTAATTATGACAGATTCATGGTCAAAATACAAGGATGCACCAGAAACTTATGGTCAAAATCTAGGGTAAAAAGCGTAATCCTATCTGTTCTGTTTCCTTTGCAATTCTTCAAGCAAGATTATAGCCGTTTCGCCCTTTTTATTAACATGATGATGATCAACTCCTGGAAAATTGAGCAGCTCTTCTAGAATACGTTGGCTATTTACGCAATCGTTATATTCTCTCTTGTCACCTTCAAAATACCTATATTTGAGATTTTTTATAGCAAGTATAAGAGCTGTATTACCATCTTTATCAGCATAATTGATCGGCTTATGTTCAGAATGTAAAAATAGCTCTTTTATAAGCTGCCATATTCCTGGATGAAATTCTAAAGAGAGCAGAAGACTCTGCACAAGATCAAAGTTATGCTCCTTTATAGCATACATAAGAGCTGTATCACCAGCTCTATTTGCAAGATTAACATAAGCGCCTGCCCCTATAAGCTCTTTTACAACATCTAGACGGCCTCTTTTTACCGCTTTAAAGAGAGCTGCCTCACCATTTTTATCAACATAATTGAGATCAGCACCCATCTTTACAAGCTCTTTTACAACATCTACATGGCCTTGCTCTGCAGCTTCAATAAGAGCTGTAGTTTCCAGATAACCATGAACATAATTAATATTGGCACCCGCTTTTATAAGCTCTAGCATCACATCTAGCTGACCTTCGTATGCAGCGGCAACAAGAGCCTTATTAATAAGAAGATCTGCTGCAGCCCAATCTGGATGTTTAAGATTGGCAGCTACTATTATAAGCTCTCTAAGCAGATCTAGATGGCCCTGCCTTGCGGCTCCAATAAGAGATGGATAGACTGCATCTGGGCAATTGCCAGCACCAGCTTTTATAAGCTCCCTTACAATATCTATATAACCATAGAGAGATGCATACTCTAGAAGTTTATAATCAGTTCTATAATCCATACACCCTTCCCCACGACCATGAGAACCGGTGACAGTAATCTCTCCATTAATATCGGCCCCTGCTGCCAAAAGCTTCTGCACTTGATCAAAACAACCCCTTTCTACAGCAGAAATAAGAGCTTGATTTAATTCGTTTGTAGACATTTTTGAACAATCTACTTCTGCAACACTGACCTGAGCAAAACCGAATATCACTAAAACTAATAATCTGACTATATTCATAACATTCCTATCCTGTACATCATATATGGTTTATATATCACCATAATAAATGAGCATGCAAAAATATGCAAACGCGCGCCATCGATTATACCTTCGTTAAGAGTAAAACTGGGTCTAAAATTTTTTAAAAACCTGCCATAGCGCCTTTTTTTAATGTACCGGTCATCACATGGTTGCACAAAGAGCAAAACTTCTATCTGATTACTGTAATAATAACCACTTATAAGATATACTAAAGAGAGTCATAATTATGTCATACACATCATAATCACCGGTAGGCTCATGTTTATTATAGAAGTATTTACCAATCCAGCACTAATAAGTTTAGTTATAGGGCTCGTTATAGGATTTTTACGCCTTTTTGAAATTCCAACCAGAATCAGTTATTATGCTGCACTGTATCTAGTCTTTAGCATAGGTTTAAAAGGTGGCATTTGCTTGGGTACTGCTGGAGATAATATCCCATTATTTGGACTTCTTTCTCTTATTGGCATAATTCTGGGCACCGCACAACCCTTTGCCTACAATTGGTTACTTAAAAAAACAACAGATTTAGATCCCCAAACAGCTATTGTTATAGCAACCCAATACGGCTCGATAAGCATTGTAACCTTTTTAACAGCATTAACATTTGTGCAACGCCAATCGATCAACTTTGACAATTTCATGCCCGCTATTGCAGCCATTATGGAGCTACCTGCGATCATAAGTGGCCTAGCACTACTCCGATCTTTACACATACAAGATGAGCTTTCAACTATAAACATGATCAAAAAAAGTATACGGACCATTCTTTTGAATAAAAAGATCAGCTTTTTATTCATAGGATTTGTAGCAGGCTATCTATTGCATAATAACTCTGGAAGCACCATTATTACCTATATATTTTTACCATTTACCGCCATTCTTTCACTCTTTATGGTCGACATGGGTATTAAAATTATGCAACAACGATCATACATTCATCAATGCACCTGGCAAGTCCTCGCTTTTGGTATCTATACACCAGTCATCTGCGGCACTCTTGGAATTGCTATTAGTTATCTGATAGGCACCTCTATAGGAACAGCGGTACTCTTTGCAACATTACTTGCCAGCGCTTCATATATCGCAGTTCCAGCTGTTATGAATTCCCAAGCTCCGCAGGCCAAAGAGGTTGTTTATATGCCTCTGGCGCTTGCAATCACATTACCATTTAATATTATCATCGGCATACCATTCTTTTATGCAATTGCTACATGCATACTTTAAGGTGAAAGCTCCATTGTATTAGACAAAAAATTGTCTGCTACCATCAGCGAGCTTTGCAACTCTCATAACCCTTTTGCCATACTGCGCAACCAACTGCTTGTCGTGACATATGATAAGCATCGTGATATGTAGTTGTTCAGCCAATTGATGCAAAATATTCATAATCAATTGCGCATTTTGTCTATCAAGCGTTGCTGTCGGCTCATCGAGCAATAGAACATTGGTCGGCTTTTGCAATACCATAAGAATCGCAAGTAACTGCCTCTGCCCTCCTGAAAGAAGATTGACTGGTACATGAATATCGATCGACATCTTATGCAAAACATCGAGCATGATAGCTTCTGGCAAAGCTTTTAATGATGGATAGCTCTGCACATTGGCCAATTGCAGATTCTCCAGTACACTAAACTTATGTGCAAGCATAGTATCATACTGTTGACGCACCATATGAACACAATCTAAAAATGCAGTCGGCAACTGGTTGTTTTCTGCTTTATAGAGGACACCTTGCAAAGAGATTGAGCCTTCAAGCTTTGCTCTTTTAGATGTCATTCCACGTAAAATGGTAAAAAATGTTGACTTGCCAACGCCATTATCACCCTCAATAAAATGCACTTTCCCTTCATCAAAGGAGACCGAGATATCTTTAAAAAAATCATTATTATTCGATTCAAAAGCGAATGTAAGATTATAAATTTTCATGATCATATTCCTAAATTATCATGTAAAGAGTGTTGTGACTTGTTGCGATAAGCATATATAAGCATACACATCAGAATCACCGCCTGCATCGCAGTAAAATATTTAAGGTTAAAACCGATCTTGAGCAGAAGTTGCTGCAACAAAAAATAGATGCTCACACCAATCAGAGGAATCATGATAGAATAGGGCTTTTTAGTACGCGCCACCATTTTACCAATAATGAGAGATGTGATACAAAAGAGCGCTTTACCAAGCCCCATGTTAAGCTCAAGAAAATTATTCGATTGCGCAAACAGATAACCACTAATACCAGCAAGACCATTGGCAATCATAACTCCCGTTATAAAAACAGAGGATGTTGAAATGCCATAGTTACTAAAAAATAATGGGTTGTCACCATACACTACAAATGCATGCCCCAGCTGTGTGTTAAAAAGATAGTAACTGATCATGATAATAACAGCCCCTATGAGCAGCAGAACAATCAATTCTCCATGCTGATCGATCAGATCTGCTATCATTAATGGATTGTGTAGACTGGATAATGAGACATAGACCGGACTGATCAACTGATTAATACCATGAAAAAGGCCAAACGTTACGATACTGCTCAAAAGATGGGGCAATAAACCTTTTTGCGTCAAAAGGCTTGAAACGGCACCGACCAATGCACCTCCTGCAAAGCTAGCAACAATCGCAATACAGAGTAACAATGCTATTGGCAGCGGTTGCGCAATAGATAGTAGTTGTGATGCAATAACCGCGCCGGTAACATAAGCTGTCTCAATGCTCAAATCAGGCACTTGCAAGAGAGAAAGACTTATATACGCACCGATCATCAATGGTATATGCATCATGATCTGCTCTAAAATAATCAGAATCATATTAATCATGACAGACCCCCACATCAGAAACTTTTTGCATACGCATTGTCTCTCTATTTATTTCGACACGAAAGTTAGCAATCGGCTCTACAGCCAATTCATGCGGCCGCTTGCACTGCTCTCGCATTGCGCGCACTAGATTGCCAGCGCCAACTCCAGAGTCATACTCAGTAATACCATATGCTAACGCTGCACCCTTTTTGCCAGAAGAGAGATCTGATGCAAAGAGCGTAACACCATAACGATTACACAACGTAATGAGAGCATCAATGCCTGCAACAACCGTGTTGTCAGTCAAGACCAAAATAACATCGATATTGGCAAGCGATGCAGCAACCTTTTGCTGTATCTCATTGGCCTGATATACCTCAACAGTATGCAAAGAGATCCCATTCTTTTTAAGATACAACTCAATCTCATTCTTCTCTTTTTCAAGACCTGTGCCATGCATTGGATCATAAACCAGCATCACATTCTTCGCATGCGGTTTATAATGCATTAGCTGATCAAGCTCTTTTTGGTAATCCATCTTGACATAGACACCAGTTGATGAACTGTTTTGATCTTTAAGCCCACGCGCAAACTCGGGCCCATCAACTCCCGCAAATATATGTGGAGTTGTAAGATGTTTTTTACTCAATAGCTCTGCAACTGTTTGAGAGCAGAACGCTCCAATGGTAAAAATAATATCATAATTATTATGCACAATCTCTTCTGCCTGAGCACGCAATAATGTTCTATTGCCGTTAGCATTAAAGGTAATAAACTGATAATCATCAGAACCTTTAGTAACAGTATCTTTAAAACCCTGCTCAATCTCTTCGAGCGCCAGATGAGTTGTCGGCGTAAATATTGCAACACGCATTGCATGATTCTTATGGGATTGTGCAGTATACACAAATCTGACTGTGTATATGCCCAACAGTATAAATATAGAACTTAAAAATAATAGTAATCGTTTCATCGATTTTCCTTTATGAAGCGCTCAACGGCTTTAAGCGGTTGTATCACGCGAAATTCCGCCAAAGCCTTGGCGACGGCGAATAACTGATATTAACTAAAAAAATAGTAAGAATTGGCCTAAGCCATTAAAATGATGTGGGCTTACGCCCAATTGATACGCCAACATAAAGCGCTCAATAGCTCAAAAGCGATTGTATTGCGCAAAACTATGCCACTCGCCTGAGTGTAGCAATACTTAGGCAGAACCTGAAAGCCTTGACGGGAACAAAAGAAAAACCTGATTACAAAAGAATAGAAAAAATTAACAGACAGACCAAAGACACCCCGAAGGGTTAGCCAATATGAGAGGTATATATACAGATGAACATTGCATATACAAGAACCTTTTTAAAGAAGTTTTGCTGTTTAACTTATATACAGTATACCATGAAGGCCTCGCACTAAGCAAATTTTTGCTGTTGGTTCAATAAAATCATCTTCGCTTAAGCTAAAAATACGCCCTATTTTTGATCATTTGCTTGGCAAACAGACGCAATCTGCCAACAAAGCTACAAAGATTATCTTATAATGCATATCGCTTCCTTTAAAATACAGAATCTTGGAACCAAATGCAAAACGCATTTGACATTTGGACACCCTATTTGTTAAATTAAGTTAACATATAGTACCAATCTAACCTGGAAGGATCCACATGCTTATACACAGACCCTTTTGGCAATCTTTAATAGAAGATGCTTGGAAAAAGAAGAATATCATTTGGCTTATGGGCATCAGACGTGTTGGAAAGACGAGCCTCTGCCGAACCCTTAATGAAATTGAATATTATGACTGTGAGCTACCAAGAGTACGGCAATTGCTGGAAGATCCTGAAGCATTTCTTACAAACAAAAGGGGCAAAAGAGTTGCACTGGATGAGATACACAGGCTAGACAATCCATCTGAGCTTTTAAAAATAGCGGCTGATCATTATCCTGATGTAAAAATTATTGCCACTGGATCATCCACTTTAGGAGCTAGCGCAAAGTTTAAAGATACCTTAACTGGACGAAAAAAGGAGATCTGGCTAACTCCTCTTTTATTACAAGAGCTTGCTGCATTTGGCAACAATGATCTCTATCATCGATTTTTATTTGGAGGATGCCCGGCTTTCTTTGAGCAGAGAGTTCTACCAGAGGATGATTTTAAAGAATGGATCGACGCTTATTGGGCTAAAGATATTCAAGAAATGTTTAGAGTTGGCAAAAGATACTCTTTTCAAAAATTCGCAGAGCTTTTAATAGCCTATAGTGGCGGTCAATTTGAAATAAGTAAATATACAGTACCTTGTGAAGCGACCAGGCAGACCATTGCACATTATCTAGATGTTCTTGAAAAAACATTTGTCGCTCATGTAATCCGCCCATTCTCAACACATAAACCAACTGAAATTGTCATGGCGCCAAAAGTATATGGTTTTGATACAGGATTTGTCTGTTATGCAAAAGGTTGGCGCGAACTAAGAAATGAGGATCTGGGAATATTATGGGAGCATACCGTTTTAAATGAGATCCAAAGCAAATTGCAGACTCGATCAATCAACTATTGGCGTGACAAAAAAGGGCATGAAATCGATTTTATTATATCTCAAAAAGATGATGGCAATATCACGGCCATTGAATGTAAATTTACCATTTTAAAAAATCAAAACGGCATAACAAAAAACTTTTCAGTCTTTCGGCGCCACTACCCGAAAGGAGAGAACTTTGTTGTTGCAAGTGATGTTAATGAACCTTTTCAAAGAACATATGATGACCTTACCGTAACATTTATAAATACTGAAGATCTCATCAAGAGATTGCAACAGAGTTGAACGCAACTTTTTTTGCATAAAGGTTCTATGCTGATTCAAGATCGTGACCCCAGGAATTCCACGAAGAAACATCTTGCCAAACGTGCCATAAATGAATGTAAAGAAAAAACAGCTCGAAAATTCTATCTTTTGTGGACTAGTCAACAGATTTCCAATAATCAAATGCCTGTTTAAGCTTGCTGTCTTCTATAGCTTGAGAAGTTGCACCATGCTCAGTTTTAAGACGGTGGCAAAGCTCTTCTATGGTATGTACCAATTTTTTACACCGATTCTTATCATTTTCGTCAGTTATACATGACTTTTCAAAGATATTTAATAAGTTCTTCCGCCTTTGCATCATTCTAAACTCACGCTCTGCTTTTTTAAAATCAATAGTAGGATCGTCGAATTGTGTAGAATCATAGAGAGGTTTATGCTCTTCTGATATGCCATCTTTGTTGTTTAGATGTTCATTTAAACGAGCATTGCACCACTCTTTCGTTTTTTCATCCATTCGGTCTATAAAAAACATTAAACCAAATACGTATTGCGCTTTGCAATCAACAGGAATTTCATCTATACAATACCTTCCAATAGCAAATGAATCATCTTCAGTATCGATAATAGTCAATTTATCGATATTTTTATCTCTCAAAATATTATTGGCCCAATCTCTATATCCTGTTTGCTCAGCCACTGTTGTTAGATCTTGTACCTCTTGAAAAGAAAGAGAGCTCTTTCCTTCATCTATTGGCCTAATATATTCAGCAAAAACCCTCCATTCATCACCAACTTTATACAGGTATTTCTTAGGAACGGTAACAGTAGTGAGTTTATTTGCCTCAATACAAGTACGCATGCGGTCAGCATTCTGAATGCGTGCAATATCGTCTCCTTTCACATAAAGTGGAGGATTAGAACCAGGAAGACGACCACCAAATCGCGGCATATTTTTTTTATTTGCTTCTATAGTCTCTTGCACCTCTTTGGGTGGCGCAAATTTTTTAGCAAACTTTTCAAACTCAGTTAATTGTTCTTCTTTTGCTTTTCTATCATCTTGGCATAAAGAAGCATCGGTTATAGCTTCACCAACTATACCACTAGTAACTATACGGAAATACATAGATTTATGCAGCATTTTTTTAACAAATTCCATACCGTACGAAGGCATTGCCGTAATAACCAGAGAAAGAAAAAATATCTTTTTAATCATTTTGATTCCTTTATTAACTTTTCTATACATTCTTATAAAAGATTTTTCATGCATTGTTTTTATGAAACTTAGATCTCATTAGCACTAATGAAAGCATCTATTTTCTGAGAATCATCATATTCGATCGTTTCTTTATCGAACCCTGCAGTTTCATTAAGCGATAGCGATATTAATTGAGCATTTTGCATATCTTTTTTCGCGAGTAATGTATTGCAAGAATCACGCTTATTTTGCAAAACAGTTGCACACAAACGTAGATATTGAGGCGCACTTTGGCGGAACAGACTCATCTCATCATCAATATCTGCAGCACAAATTATATCTGGGTCCTATTGCCATTAAAATAAAAATAACAAATTGCTTAAAAATGCACTTACGGCACTTTAAGCGCTTTCTATTAGTAATAGTACCAAAAAGCCACCCATCGGTCAATGGAAGTTTAGAAAAATCCATCTTGAATCTCATGCTTTAACAGTCTCTACAAGCCTTTTTTAAGGCATTCAGATATAACTCTTCATTTTCATGGCCTCAAACCTTAGAAACATCCTCTATTTCATCAAAAAAGCTTAGCCTAGAAGGATTTATTTTCCAATAAATCAAGGAAACCCTTTCCCAGATAGCCCTGTTTATGCTATTCTAGACTATAGATTCACTTATTAAATGGAGATTCTTTTATGAATTGGAACAAAACGGGTTTAGCCCTTTTTTTATTAGCAAGTTTAACTGCCCTGAAGATACAGCATGTAACTGATGACTCTTTGCCAACTGGCATTATAGCTAGAATATATCCTCAAACTGATATCTATCAGCCAGTTGTGGGAACCATTCAATCTCCCTGTACACCTCAAATTGTATATACACTCACCGATAAAGCGACTCTTGAAACTACTACAGCCCCTATTATCACCAAAGCAATCTGGGGACAGATAGATACTCAATATAAAACAGGACAAAAATCGTTAACTAAATTTTCAACACGAGATCTTAAAATCTGGCCAACTGGCACCAGAGCATGGGACTGGAATGAAACAGGCACACGCCACAATCCCGGCATTCAACCAACTGATATGCAAGAGTTTATAAATGATGTGGATATTGTTATTTTAACGCGTGGCGTTCAATCAATATTACAAGTTCCTCAAGCAACCATTGATTATGCAATTGCTCAGGGTAAAACCGTACTTGTTGGCGAAACACCAGTTATGATCGATGTCTATAACTCCTTGGTGCAACAGGGCAAACGTGTTGGCGGACTATTTCACTCCACCTGTTAGCCTCATCCGACAAGGACATAGTCCTCTGTATAAGCTCAAATATATGTTGGACTAAATATAAAATAACGTGAGTTCGATCTAAAAAAAACTAGGTTCTGTGAACCAAATTTAAAAAAAGCTTAAAAAAAGTTAAGCTTCCTTCGATTGATTAACCAAAAACAAAGAAGGAAGCTTAATGCATTACCTGATTAAAGATACAGAATTTGCGGAAATATTAAAGTTTTTGAATCAAGTTAAATTGTGTTTTACTTTACAGCACAATTAATGATAAATCAAATTTTGTGAAAAAAAATATTATGAAAAATGTCATACAGGAAATATGCCTAAAATTGTTGTGAAAGAAGTACAATTTCAGGCAATCGTTGCGTAGCATATGATGATCTCACCGTACAAATACAGATGATCTGATCAAGAGATTAAAACAGAACCAGCAATTGCTTGCTGCAATCAGTGGTCTTGCTCAATATATCATTTACTGTTAGAGTAAGAGGACAGTTCAAAATATATTGCAACCCCTTATCCTTAGCCTGGAATAACATCTGGTTAAACAAAAAATGCACTCTCCAAAAACAAGATCATTTATAGACACAGATCACACTGTAATGTCAGACTATTATGAGATTCTAGAAAAAGATCTTTCGGCAACCCAAATGCTAAATGCTATGCAACAATTAATAAAAAAGGATCCTGATTTTTATGATCCATATATAATGGCAGCTGATACACTTTTTTCAGAATCAAAAGACGATAAAGCAGCAATGCTAATAATTGAAGCCTATAAACGAGCAACCTTAAAAATTACAGATAATAAAGGCAATTGGCCCGATGAAATGTTGTGGGGATATCTAGGAAATAGGCACATCATGCGCGCTCTAGAAGAATATGGCATGCTGTTATGGGCTAATAATGAGACTATGGAAGCATTAGATCTATTCCGTCGAATTTTGCATATGAATCCCAATGATAACCAGGGAATGCGCTATAACATTCTTGCTATAAAACTACACTTAGGTATTAATGAATGGGAAGAACCCTTTATAGCTAAAGATGAACATGGTTCTGAATTAGGTCTTGATGCATTTAAGGTTAGTAAATGGTTTGATAAATATGCCTCACAATTTCCTCAAGAATTTCAATGGTTATTAGATTATTATGCAAAAACCTACAATTCATAAAAATACAGCATTCGATGACTAAAAAGGCTCTATCAATTAACAATCCTTCTTAGTTGCTTGTCTCGGCGTAGTGATTGTGTTAAAAGTCAACTATTTTATTCTAATAAACTTTGCACGGCTGCCCTTTTTTTAATATTGTGTTAGCCAAAATAATGAGCTTATGCATAACAGCAACGATTGCCACCTTGAAA
>JAKBEL010000019.1 GCA_021833825.1 bacterium | reverse complement strand
TTAAAATAGTCGCTGATCGTTATCGTAATCGCAGAAAAAGGTTTGGCTTGCGATTTAATCTCATCGCAGGTATCTACAATTTTGAGCTCACAAATTAAGTTTCAGAAGAGGTCTATTCTCTTTTTTAATAGATTGTTATCTATTGTTATCCGCTTAATTACCATTATAGCGAGGATGGCACTTAAAATTCAATAAAAAAATTCAGATTGAAACCTCATTATTGCATGGTGGTGGTCAAAGGTGGGGTGCAACTTTTTATTGGATTTTTAAAAAAAGGGTCAAAAAAAAGAGAAAAAAAACAGAAAAAGAGAAAAATTATAAAAATTTTTGAGTTCATCTATTGGAGGGGGAAAATACGCTGAAAAAGGCTATTTTATCGTCCAATCTGAAGCTTTATTGTAAATGAAAAAACGGTAGATTTTGAGGTGATTATCATCTTTTTTTTCTTTTTTGCAAAAAAAGTGTTGACAGATAATATAGGGCAGTTATACTACTATTCGACTGTTGATTGAAAGTAAAAAACATTCAACGCTCAAACCGGTTAAAAAAGCCGATTTTAAAAGAAATCTTTGACATACGTAAGAAAGTTAAAAAATTAGCACTTACTGTCCTTAATTAAAGTAAATTCCTTTTCATCAATTTTGTGATGGAGAGTTTGATCCTGGCTCAGAATGAACGCTGGCGGCGTGCCTAACACATGCAAGTCGAGCGAGAAAGTCTCTTCGGAGATAAGTACAGCGGCGGACGGGTGAGTAACGCGTGAGAATTTTCCCTTTAGTGAAGAATACCCTTGAGAAATCAGGGTTAATACTGCATAAGTCCCTACGGGGAGAAAGGTGGCCTCTTTGCTGCCGCTAAAGGATAAGCTTGCGTACTATTAGCTAGTTGGTGAGGTAAAGGCTCACCAAGGCAATGATGGTTAGCCGGCCTGAGAGGGTGTACGGCCACACTGGAACTTAGACACGGTCCAGACTCCTACGGGAGGCAGCAGTGAGGAATATTGCGCAATGGGCGAAAGCCTGACGCAGCGACGCCGCGTGGAGGATGAAGGTCTTCGGATTGTAAACTCCTGTTAAGTGGGAAGAAAGACCTATCTCTAATACAGATAGGGGATGACGGTACCATTAGAGAAAGCACCGGCTAACTTCGTGCCAGCAGCCGCGGTAATACGAGGGGTGCAAGCGTTATTCGGAATCATTGGGCGTAAAGGGTGCGTAGACGGCCTGTTAAGTCAACTGTTAAATTCTCCGGCCTAACTGGAGATCAGCGGTAGAAACTAATAGGCTTGAGATTGGAAGAGAGAAGTGGAATTCTCGGAGTAGCGGTAAAATGCGTAGATCTCGAGAGGAACACCGATGGCGAAGGCAGCTTCTTGGTCCATATCTGACGTTGAGGCACGAAAGCGTGGGGAGCAAACAGGATTAGATACCCTGGTAGTCCACGCCGTAAACGATGATCACTAGACGTTAACTCTGCTTGCAGAGTCAGTGTCGTAGCTAACGCGATAAGTGATCCGCCTGGGGAATACGGTCGCAAGACTAAAACTCAAAGGAATTGACGGGGGCCCGCACAAGCGGTGGAACATGTGGTTTAATTCGACACTACGCGAGGAACCTTACCTAGGCTTGACATGCTTTTGACAGTCGTAGAAATACGATCTTTCTAATTTATTAGGACAATTGCACAGGTGCTGCATGGTTGTCGTCAGCTCGTGTCGTGAGATGTTGGGTTAAGTCCTTTAACGAGCGCAACCCTTGCCGATAGTTGCTATTTGTTTTACAAAGCACTCTATTGGGACTGCCTGGGAAACCAGGAGGAAGGTGGGGATGACGTCAAATCATCATGGCCCTTATGTCTAGGGCTACACACGTGTTACAATGGTTGGTACAAAAGGATGCAAATCTGTAAAGAGGAGCAAATCCATAAAGCCAATCTAAGTTCGGATTGCGGTCTGCAACTCGACCGCATGAAGTTGAAATCGCTAGTAATCGCGCATCAGCAACGACGCGGTGAATACGTTCACGGGCCTTGTACACACCGCCCGTCACGCCATGAGAGCTATTTGTGCCCGAAGTTATTTTAGCTAACCTTTCGAGGGGGCGAATACCTAAGGTATGGGTGGTGATCGGGGTGAAGTCGTAACAAGGTAGCCGTAGGAGAACCTGCGGCTGGATCACCTCCTTTCGAGGGAGATTCTATATTGAGTATCTTCGTGATACTTTTAAAGGTGTAATTTAAAAAACGAATTTACATGATTAAGGCAGTAAGTGCCTTGAAAAGTTCTGGGCCTATAGCTCAGGTGGTTAGAGCACCCCGCTGATAACGGGGAGGTCAGCCGTTCAAGTCGGCTTAGGCCCACCAAGATTAAAAATTTTATCCTGAGTGGCATAGGTTTTTCCCAGAACAGCTTTATTTATAAAGATAAAACGTGCGCGAATGCGTGCTGTTTTGGGGGTGTAGCTCAGTTGGTAGAGCGTCCGCCTTGCACGCGGAAGGTCAGCGGTTCGAATCCGCTCACCTCCACCAAAGCGTTCTATCTCTTCTTTTTGCAAAAAAAGAGTGGGGCTGAGCAAGCTTGAAAAAAATTGCATGTTGTTCTTTCTAAATTAAAAAAAAGATGTATACTTTCTTATGTATTTTATAGAGCTGTAGTAATAATAAAAAATTTGTGTGATCTTTGAAATATTTGTAGATAAAGTATCCAAATGCAAAACTATAAATTCGTAGTTAATTGAAAAGAGCATGTGCTGCGCAGTTCGCTGCGTAGCGAAGGTGGATGCCTTGGTATCAAGAGGCGATGAAGGAGGTGGAAGACTGCCATAAGCTTCGGGGAGCTGTCAATCAAGCTTTGATCCGGAGATGTCCGAATGGGGAAACCTATCTTGGCAAACCCAAGATGTCCTTGCCTGAATTCATAGGGTAAGGATGCGAACGGCGCGAACTGAAACATCTAAGTAGCGCTAGGAAAAGAAAACGAAGTGATTCCCTAAGTAGTGGTGAGCGAAATGGGAAGAGCCTAAACCTATAGCACGTGATAACCTGTATGTGTTGTGTTGTAGGGGTAGCGGGATATATGCGTTCAGAGAATACAGTCTCTGGGTTGTTAGTTTTTTGTTTAGTGTAATTGCTCTGGAAAGGGCAGCCATAGAGAGTGACAGCCTTGTGCACGAAAAACAAAAATACGCAATAGCATGTACTCCCAAGTATCATGGAGCACGTGAAATTCCGTGAGAATCAGCCCAGACCATTGGGTAAGGCTAAATACTACTTGATGACCGATAGTGAACTAGTACCGTGAGGGAAAGGTGAAAAGAACCCCGGAAGGGGAGTGAAATAGAAACTGAAACCACATGTTTACAATCGGTGGAAGCGATATATACGTATGCGCGACCACGTACCTTTTGCATAATGAGCCAACGAGTTATCATGTATTGCAAGGTTAAGCTTAGAAAGAGCGGAGCCGTAGCGAAAGCGAGTCTGAATAGGGCGATTAGTAATATATGGTAGACCCGAAACCAAGTGAGCTATCCATGTCCAGGATGAAATCTCAGTTACATGAGATGGAGGTCCGAACCGGTGTAGGTTGAAAACTACTCGGATGAGGTGTGGATAGGGGTGAAAGGCTAATCAAACTTGGAAATAGCTGGTTCTCTCCGAAATATATTTAGGTATAGCCTTGTTGGATGCATTATGGTGGTAAAGCACAGTTGAAGTTTTTGGGGGCGCAAGCTTACCGGACTTTTACTAACTCTGAATGCCGTAATGTTAGAAAACAGGAGTCAGACTGTGGGAGATAAGTTTCATGGTCAAAAGGGAAAGAGCCCAGATCATCAGCTAAGGTCCCAAAATACTTGTTAAGTGGTAAAAGAAGTGAAAATACACAGACAGCCAGGAGGTTGGCTTAGAAGCAGCCATCCTTTAAAGAAAGCGTAACAGCTCACTGGTCAAGTGTTTTTGCGCTGAAGAACGAACGGGGCTTAAACAAGTTACCGAAGCTATGGCTTGCATCAATCTTCGGATATGATGCAGGGGTAGGAGAGCGTTCTTTGATAGATACAAGCTTGACCGTAAGGACAGGTGTCGTGATCAAAGAAGTGAGAATGTTGGTATAAGTAACGAAAAAACAGGTGAGATTCCTGTTCGCCGAAAATCTAAGGGTTCCGTGAGATCGGGTTATCCACTCAGGGTTAGTCGGCCCCTAAGCTGAGGCCAATTGGAGTAAGCGATGGACAACAGGCTAAATATTCCTGTACCACTTTTTAGCGTTTGAGTGAAGGAGTGACGCAGTAGGGTAGGTTGACTTGACGCATGGATGTCAAGCGAAGTGCAAAGAGGTGTCTTATAGGTAAATCCGTAAGGCAGTTATCCTTGAAACATGATAGGCATGCCAATCTTTACAGAAAGGTATGTTCAATTGATCCCACACTGACTAGAAAAACTTCTAGCGAGTTAAAAAAGTGACCGTACCGCAAACTGACACAGGTAGATAGGTAGAATATACTAAGGCGTTGAGAGAATTATCGTTAAGGAACTCGGCAAATTTGCCCCGTAACTTCGGGAGAAGGGGTGCCTGCACTGTTAATGATTCATTTTATGAAGCAGACGCAGGTTTCAATAAATTGGCCCAATCGACTGTTTAACAAAAACACAGGGCTCTGCGAACTCGTAAGAGGAAGTATAGAGTCTGACGCCTGCCCAGTGCCGGAAGGTTAACAGGAGAAGTTAGCTCGTTAGAGCGAAGCTTTGAATCGAAGCCCCGGTAAACGGCGGCCGTAACTATGACGGTCCTAAGGTAGCGAAGTACCTTGTCGGGTAAGTTCCGACCCGCATGAATGGCGTAACGAGTTGGGCGCTGTCTTAACGATACACTCAGTGAATTTGTAGTGCAGGTGAAAATGCCTGCTACCCGCGAATGGACGGAAAGACCCCGTGCACCTTTACTACAACTTGGCATTGATTTTTGGATTAATTTGTGTAGGATAGGCGGGAGACTGTGATATCAAGGCGCTAGCTTTGGTGGAGTCATCCTTGAAATACCGCCCCTATTGGTTTGAAAATCTAACTTCGACCCGTAATCCGGGCGGAGAACATTGTCTGGTGGGTAGTTTGACTGGGGTGGTCGCCTCCTAAACAGTAACGGAGGCGTTCAAAGGTTCCCTCATGACGAATAGAAATCGTCGGTAGAGCGCAAAAGCAGAAGGGAGCTTGACTGCAAGACGTACATGTCGAGCAGGTGCGAAAGCAGGATTTAGTGATCCAGTGGTTCCACATGGAAGGGCCATTGCTAAACGGATAAAAGGTACGCCGGGGATAACAGGCTGATCTCCTCTAAGAGACCATATCGACGAGGAGGTTTGGCACCTCGATGTCGGCTCATCACATCCTGGGGCTGAAGAAGGTCCCAAGGGTTTGGCTGTTCGCCAATTAAAGTGGTACGCGAGCTGGGTTCAGACCGTCGTAAGACAGGTCGGTTCTTATCCTTCGTGGGCGTAGGGTATTTGAAGGAATCTGTCCACTAGTACGAGAGGACCGGGATGGGCAAACCGCTAGTGTTCCAGTTGTTCCCCAAGAGCAATGCTGGGTAGCTACGTTTGTAAGAGATAACCGCTGAAAGCATCTAAGCGGGAAACTCGACCTAAGATGAGATACCCCTTGTTAAATCAAATAAGATCCCTTGAAGACTACGAGGTTGATAGGCTGGAGGTGTAAGAACAGTAATGTTTTGAGCTAACCAGTACTAATAGATCGAATGTTTTAACTGCGGCTAATAAAAAATTATTTTGCAAATGAATTTATCTATAAATATTTCAAATCACACAGTAAAAATTTTTCATACGCATATGGTGTTATGAATAAAAAATTTCTGGTGGATATAGCTGTGGGGAAATACCCGTTCCCATCTCGAATACGGAAGTTAAGTCCACAGCGCTGATGATACTTGTCTGGAGACGGACTGGAAAAGTAAGTACTGCCAGTTTAAAAAACCTCGATTAATTTCGGGGTTTTTTTTTACTCTTTTTTTACAACCAACCATATTTGCGCACGGAGCATGGAAATCTTGTGAATAAACAACATGAGATCTCTTTTTAAACTCAACGGAACGTGAGTTATTCATTTTTATAAAATTGTTTGTTTCAGAAGAAGTTTAATATGTATCTGTTGCAATACGATATCAGATTACTTTTACTAATTGACTAAATTTATGCATAGAAAATATAATCTCTCACAATCAGCCTCTTATCAGTATATACATCGTGCTATTTTTGGAGTATAATCTAATCATAGTTTAAGTTATAAGCTTGGTATCTACTATTATTATTTTATACAAGAGGATTATGTATATGAAAAAATGTAAACTTATAATGCTTGCTTGTTCATCTCTTTGCTTTTCTGTATTAGCAGGCGACATAAAGTCAAAATTGAAAGATCATGTTGTACAGGCCAAAGAAAGTATTGTAAATCGTGTTATAGAGCATAAGGAGAGCCTTGTAAAAAGAGCAAGTGCTGTATTATTATTATTACAATATAATGATTCTGTAGAGGCACAAGTTAAACGTTTAGAATTTTATAATAATACGTTGCAAAATAATAGACTTTGGCAATCGTGGATGCATCATCCAAAAAGATTGTATAAATGGATCATAACAGGTAAGCGTATTATAAAAAATATTGATACGCTTGTTCGAGATGATGAGTATGTGGAGGATTTTCTTGCTTATAAGGCTCTGATTCTTGGTCGTGCATTAACAGAAGATGAGGCTAATGCAGCTCGCGTTGAAGCGATGCAGTTACTTGAGGAATATAAAATTTCTCGTGGTATGAGATAGTCATAAAAATAAACAATAAATAAAAAGAGGGCCTTACAATATTGTGAGGCCCTCTTTTGTTATATATCAGTATTTATACTCTTTTCATCTATTTCAGGCGTTGGCATAACAATAGCTTTTGCGATCTCTTTACGTATATTTTTAAAGCATTCAGCATAATATTGATCGCCCGAATCTCTTAAATCTTCCAATTCTTCACAATGGCGAGTTCCTATGGGTGGAGTTCGTAAAGATGGTTGTGTATCTTTGTGATCATTATTTAATATTGCATCCACTTTATGTTGTAGGTCTGCTGAAAATAGATGCATATATATACATAGTGGTATTATAATAAAAAATCGTAAGATATTCATCATGTTTCCTCTATAGAAAATAATAATGCTTAAAAAAGCATATCATCATTTGAGTTGCAATAAAAAGATTCTATAGCTTATTTTTTATTTCGGAGCCGTTGGCGATTGATATATTTTCTCATCGCGATTGAAAAATCATTTTTAATACGTTCTAATCCTTCAGCGGTGGGAGATTCAAAGCGCATACTCAATACTGGTTCCGTATGTGATGCTCTTACGATTCCCCAACCATAAGGGAGAGCGACTCTTATGCCATCAATTGTTATGATATGAGCATTTTTTTTTCGAGAAAAAAACGTTATTATTTTCTGGATAGCTTCCTCTATTTTTTCTTCCGGGCATGGTATGCGGATCTCTGAAGTTGTATATACTTCTGGATAGATCTTTAAAAGGTCTTCAAATTGTAGCTCATTTTGTTCCAGTAGTTCAAAGAGTCTGAGCATTGCATAGATACCATCATCATATCCAAAATAACGATCTTTAAAGCAGAAATGGCAATTGATTTCGCCAGCAAGTAATGCATTAGCCTCTGCCATCGTCTTTTTAACATGAACATGGCCTGTAGCAGACATATGTGGATGTGCTCCTATGTTATTAAGATGCTCTATCAATAATGATGAACTCTTCACATCAAAGACAACATTAAGATTCTTCTCTTTTTTTAGTATCTCTGTAGCGTAAATACCTAAAAGAAGATCTCCAGCAATTAATGTGCCATCTTTGGCCATTGGTGCCATGCGATCAGCGTCACCATCAAAACCTATGCCAATATCATAGTTACTAGTCAAGAGATGTTCTTTAAGGTCGGTCATGTTCTCAACTTTGACCGGATCTGCTTCATGATGGGGGTAATTGCCATCAATCTCTGCATAAAGAGTCTTTACATTTTGCCATCCCATCTTTTCAATTAAAAGAGGGATTACGGCTCCTGCAGCTCCATTGCCGCAATCAATTAAAGCAGCGAGCTTCATATGTTTAAGATGAGCAAAATGTTCTACAAGCCAATCAACATAGAGGGGTACTATATCTTGCTGGGCGTAAGAGCCACGAGCTTGCGCCTTTAGATATACTCTATGTGTGTAGTATCTATAGAGTTCTTCTAGATCTTGTCCCCACAGTGGTTGTCTGCCCAGGCAGATTTTAAAGCCGTTGTATTCTTTTGGATTATGTGATGCTGTGATCATAATAGCAGCATCAACAGGCAATGTATGTGCTGCAAAGTAGAGCGCGGGAGATGGGCATAAGCCAACAAAAATAACATCAATGCCGCTGTCGATAAGCCCTGCAATCAATTGTTCTTTAATGGCAGCTGAATGTAAACGTCCATCCATACCGACAGCAACTGTTTTAATATCACTATTTTTTGTTTTAAGAAGGTGCGCAAATGATCTGCCTAAATGGTATATTTCATCAATATAAAGATCTTTGTCAACAATACCCCGAATGTCATATTCTTTAAAGATAGAGCGTGATAATTTTTGGCTCTCTCTCTGCTCTAATAGTTCTTGTGCATAATTGAATTCATCTTGGGTGTTGATGCCAAAAACATCATCAAAGGGAACTTCGACACAATCTATCTTGAGGTTATAGCGGTTTGCTATCTCAATAAGATCGGTTACATAATACTCATTCTTATTCTCATGGAGCCATAATTCATCAATATGATTTTCTAAAAATGTACGATTGAAGATGTAATAACCGGCATTAACAAGGGGATAGTCATTAGGATTGAGGGTAAAATCTGCAGCCTCTACAATGCGGGTTTTACCCTCTTGTGTAACAATGCGCCCCCAATTGCAATCGGTTGTCGGTCTCGAGACAAGAATGCTAATGTCAGCGCCCGATTGATTATGCGAATGTATCAGTTTGCTGAGCATAAAGGGCGATGTCAGTGGATGGTCGCCATTTAGAACCATAATAGCGTCAGCGCTCCAATTAGATTGTGTACATTTTAAAGCGTGCCCAGTTCCCAATTGTCGTTCTTGTAATGTAAATGTTATATCGGCTTCTGGAAAATTGGTCTTTATACTATTTTTAATATCATCTGCTTGATGCCCAACAACTAATGTCATAGGTAAATCTAATGTAAGAGCTGCTTGAACAGGATAGGAAATGATAGGGTTGCCATTAATATTGGTCAACAGTTTTGAGGTTTTTTCACCCTTTTCATTCTGGGCGCCGTCAAAACGTTTTGATTTGCCTGCGGCAAAAATAATTGTCTGAATCGATTGTGCACTCAGCTGACTAATAATACACAGGCCTGTTAATAATAGTTTGATCGTCATATGTCGATCTCCTTTTTTTGTATGGTTAATGATGCATGATCCTACTTTAAAAAGAGGGCTTTTGCAATATTGCTCTGTTTGTGTGATAGTAGGTTTCACCAAAAATTAGTTCACACAGCCTATTCCGTTCGCGCTGAGTTTTTGATTACGCTTCGGAATCAAATTTATCGAAGCGTGCAAAATATTGCCATAAAATGGATTATTGGGTTGTAAATGTTTATCTTCAGCTCGATTATTTTAAGTTGGTGTAAATGTTTCATGCTTCGATATGCGCTTTAAAGCGCTACTCAGCACGAACGGGGGGCTGACAATGTTGTTTTTGTTTGCTTTGTTTGATGAGTACGTTTTTCTCTTATCCTACGCGTTCATGCCTCAATGATATGGCATAGAGATATACGGCAGCACAGATAATAATACCTATCGCACAGGTGCCTATAATCCAATTATAGGGAAGAACATTAAACATCATCTGTTGCATAATGGTCAGAATAAAACTTGTTGCGGTTGCAAAAAATAGTGGCGCAAAAGAGAGCCTGAGTACTTTATACCATGCAATAAACATCCCAACACCTAAAATAATGCTTGAGCTTATCCAGTAAGATGGAATCTCTAATGATTGCATGCCGGTCATGCTCAATGCGGTGATAATTGAGCCCATAGATGCCAACAAGAGATGTTTGTTACCATGATCAGTTACATAATTGATAATCATAATGCATAGGCCAAGGCCGATAGTATAGGTTATATATTCTGTAAGATAATAGCAGATAAAGCCAAGCATAGGAGATAGAGTCCCAAGCCCTTTATATGCTGCCCAGAGCGGTTCGATTGATGGTTTTGATAATTCAATGAGAGACCATGCTGCCTGTATTATAACTCCAATTGCAATTCCAGAGAATATGTTCTCTGATGCATGAGCATACTTGAACTGAGGTCGATAGGAGAGGATAACCGTTAGCGTGAATGCAAAGAGCACTCCTCTGATTATATATCGAGCAAAGAGCAGAACATAGGTGTTAAAGATTTGATTCATTAATGGCGCCTGTGTATTGAATTGCGCAATTAAATGTGGCCAATTATTAAGAAGTACTATGATTGCAATTGATATAAAAAAGATGAGAGCTTGTATGAATAATCTCAAAGAGAGCTCTTTTTTAGCTAATCTGATCAATCCAAAGATCATAGCAAAGGTAAATAGAACCCATGCAAGAAGTTGCGCAAGTTGTTGTAGGGAATTTGCCATCTTTTTTGTATGTAATCGATTTCGTTTATATATCTCAGGAGCATGCACTTTTTTTTCTATGCCAGTCACCTTATCTCCTGTTACGTGTACCACAATGCGCAATTCTCCATCTGCAAAAGCATGCTCTCGGTTACTATTTTCTGCTTTATTGCCAAAAACAAATTTCCAATCGATACGATCGGGCAGTTGTTGTGGTTTTGCTTTAATCTCATAAAGATGATTCATGTTATAGCCATTTGCAGCTAATGCTTGTTCTGCAAGTTCTCGTGCATGCTTTTTCTCTAGCTTTGCTCCAGGAACCTGCTCTGGAATATTATATTTCCAATTGAGAGTGTTATAGTTGATTGGGTCAACGGTCTCTGCTCCAATAGAGACATCATATTCATGAGCACGTTCGAGCAACGATCCTTCAAAGCGTAAAAAGCGGAGAAGCATGCGAGCAGGTTTTAAATAATTTCCCAATAATGCTTGATAGGCTTCAGGGCCATATGTCTGCCAGATGTAATCATGCTGAAACTCATTTTTAGTACTCTCTTTAAAACTTGGCCTTATCTGAAAATATGGTCTATATGAGCTATCCAATGAGATATTCTGTTCGCTCATGCTCTTTTGTGCAAGTGCAAGCATCTCTGGTTTTGATATGTTAAGAGCGGAACCATTCGATTGAAAGGGCGTGTAGATTGTCCATGCAACAAGAGCAAGTGCTGCTAAGATAATAAGCCCATTACGTTTGTTAGTATCTAATGGTTGTATGATGCTTTTAGGTGCGTCTGTTAATAGATATTCTTTATCGGTAGGTATCCAGGAAAGGTTGTAACCAATGGCCGAAAGATCGATCCATCTTTTTGATTCTAATCTTCTATAAAGAACTATCCAGAGCGGAATAAGCATGAAAAATAGAACGCCGATCTTATTGGGCAATGAGGTTGAAAAGAAGATGGGCAGAGCAAAAAGAACAACATCATAGGTATAGTGAGATATGATTGCAGGAAGAAGACCAAATAGTAAATAGATTGCACCGAACACAAATGATGGAATGATAAGTTCAATAAGTCGTGCATAAGCAGGTTGTGCTGGATAATTTGCATGAGCGGCACCAAAAACAATTGCTTGAAGAATAAAAGCTGCGCCGATCCACCATCTTCGCTTGCCAAATCGATTGCCTAATAATGCAGCACTTGCCAATGGAATTGCTCTAAATTTACACTCTTCTAGAAATCCTGCACCTAGTGAGGTGACAATAGATGAAAACCATGGCACATAATTTGCAAGAACATCTGGGTCAGCTAAGTGGCTTATAGGGTCCCACCAACCAAAAAATCTTGTTGTTATCATATAGAAGGTGACCATAAATGCTAAATCGATGCTTACCATTAAATAGCCGCCAATAGTGCGGCCAAGAACATCATATGAATTGCCAATATTTTTTGACCAACTCTCCCAAAGCCTAATATGATGACCAAATGCGCGTCGTGTTAAGCTTTCAGCTGCGGTAAATGTGAGTGCGATAATTACAAAGCGTGTAAAGAAGGTGGTTAGTGTCTGAATGATGGTCTGTAGTAAAAAACTCTGCATAGAGGTCTCTGTTTTGTAGTACATCCACAACAATGGTAATTGGTTAAATTCCATAAAAAAATCTAATGTTGCGATAAACAGAGCCCATAAAACTGCCGGTCTCCATATAATCCAATTGATGCGCAGCAGTATAAAGAGACTGATAATGCAACCGATAACAAGATAAAATATATATGCAAACATCGATCCTGCAGATGCGATTGCCTCATTATATGATCGCATCTGTTGATATTTTAAAATGAATGATTCAGGGATCTTAATGAATTGTTTGACCTCTGTGAGCCTATTTCCACTAATAACCGCTCTTAGCCGATAATGTCCATCACCTAATGCTATGTCTGATCGTTCAAATACAAAGGTTCGATCAATCCGATTATTCGGTTTGACCTGTTTTGAGGCTTCAACTAATTGATAAGGTGCAAGATCAATGGTCCACTCATTTTCTAGTGCATTGCGAGCCATAGCAAGAGCTTCATTTTTTTTAAGTGATGGGAGATCTGTTGTCTCTGCAATGGTCTCTTTAAATCCATATTTTTTACCATCGGGAGTAAAATAGATAGCAATCTCTTCTATCGTAAATTCTTTAAAAAGACGCACATGCCATTGATAGGGTTCATACCAATGATTGTTGAGCATATCAACAAATGCCTGTTGCCCGCCGCCCTCAAGCTCAATAAATGTTTTTGCAGTATTATCGGTTTCAAATGAGACGGCAGTAAAAGGGTTTTGTGGGCCCCAATTGAATTGTTGCGCAAGCTCTTTTGCTTGCTCAATTGCTTGGTCTCTGTCCATAGTTATGCTAAGATTGATAATCGGAAATGCTTGAGAAAAAAATTTACATGTGTAAATAGTTGCAAGTAGACTCAGAATAGTAAAGCCGATCCAAAAACGTGGCTTTTTATAGGATATAGTCATAAGTTCCTTTTTTGTGTATAACTGTTTTATATGTATGGTACCTTTTTTCATAAATTCTTAAAAGGGTTTGTTCATGTTTCGTACAAAACTTAATTTACCGTTGCAGCTGATTCTTGTTATTGCATCGGTCTTTCTATTTGGTAACTATTTTGATGCACCAGCTATTAGTCTCTTTTATACATTCAGTCTTCTTTTTAAAGAGATTTTAGGCTTTTTTCTTCCTTTCATCATATTCTCATTTGTGGTGATCGGGATATTATCATTTAAAAAGAATGCGCCACTGATTCTTGCAGTTCTTGTTGCATCGATATTTCTCTCAAACACCATTATCGCAATGCTTGCCTATCTTGTTGGCATGATCTTTGTTCCATTGGTGGCAAGAGGAATGTCTGTTGATGAGTTTGTAATCAATAAAACAATTGAACCTTTCTATACGTTTAAATTTCCTGCAATTGTCAGCTCAGAGCATGCGTTGCTGTTAGCTGTTATTATCGGTATTGCTCTATCATTTATACATGTACCGCGAATTGAGCGCAGTATTCATATGTTGAAACGTTTTGTGGAGACATTTTTAAATTACTATTTTATTCCTCTGTTGCCACTCTATGTGTTTGGATTTTTGCTTGAAATTCATTATAAAGGGGTCTTTGCAAGTCTTTTTGTTCACTATAGCAGAGCATTTATTGTGATCTTTTTGACACAAATCTCATTCATTTTTCTCTATTACCTATTTGTTGCACAAGGTTCGGTCAAAAAGATGTGGCGTTATATACTCAATGCATGGCCAAGCTATGTAACCGCTTTTTCAACCATGTCCAGCACGGCAACCATTCCTATCACTATTGAATGTGCTGAAAAGAATATACACAATAGGCCACTTGCGCAGATCTCAATGCCGATCATGGCAAATATTCATCTGCTTGGCGATAGTGTGAGCACACCGTTGCTTGCGTTGGTGACTATGTCATTATTTGCAGGACAGTTTCCTGACATTATGACCTATATGACCTTTGTATTCTATTTTTGTACTGCGATGCTTGCAGTATCAGGCATTCCTGGCGGCGGTATTATTGTGATGATTCCTATACTCATTTCACAACTAGGATTTACGGAGCAGATGGTAAGCATCATTACGGCACTCTATCTTCTTTTAGATCCATTTGGAACAGCTGCCAATGTTATGGGCGATGGTGCATTAGTTATTTTAGTCAAACGTATTCTTGTTCGTTTGAGAGTGATATAGTCAAAGGTTATAATCGTTCATTAGATCTCTTTTTAAACTTTTGTGTAGTAAAAATTTTTAATAATGATTGTAGCCTATTGCTGTTCGCGCTGCCTGTCCGCCTTAGCTTTTTAAGCGACGGAGGGAGTTTTGATTACGTTTCGGAATCAAGGTATCGAAGCGTGGAGGATATGGACGCAAGTTACATTATAGGATTGTAAATAATTGTCTCTCTCGATTGTTTTTTGATTGGTTCAAGGTGTCAATGCTTCGATACTATCACTGCGCGGGGCTTGTGATAACTCAGCACGAACGGAACGTGAGTTATTTATTTTTATAAAGTTGTTTGTTTTAGAAGAAGTCTATTAAAATAAGAAATGCTAATCCATTAAAAAAAGAGGTAATTAGTTATGAAGATGAAGTTGTTACTGCTGTGGGCGACAATGCCGTTGCATATCTCAGGATACGCCTTCAGGTCACACCTTTCAGATGATTGGTATCCCACTGCAAAGAGAGAGTTAGTCTCTTTTTTTGTAAATCTTGAACAGCAAAATGGCCTGTGCTCTGCAATAGTAAAAAGTGATCGTATTGCAGCAATCGTGGTTCCCCATGCAGGGTATCGTTATTCTGCGGATGTTGCGGCAAGTGCATACCGATCGTTAGATGCAGCTAACATTAAAAGAGTGATTATTCTTGCGCCATCACATGGGCAATATATCAAAGGGATTGCATTGCCATCATTTGATCGCTATATGACGCCACTGGGATCATTAATGGTTGACACGGCTTCGATTAGGCAACTTAAAAAAAATTCTCTTTATCAGGAGCGTGATGATGTCTGGAAAGTTGAGCATGCGCTTGAGGTGCAATTGCCATATATTAAAAGATATTTGAGCGATAGGGTAAAAATTGTTCCCCTTATTGTAGGTGATGTTGGTAGTAATGGTCTTTCATTAGCTCAATCGTTAGTTGATCTTATAGATGATGCAACACTTATTGTTGTAAGTTCAGATTTTACCCATTATGGTGCCCGATTTGGATATGCACCATTTGTAGGTGCTGCTGATGTGCAGGCAAAAATTAAGGAATTGGATGGTAATCTGATCGATGCATTAATGAATAAAGATGCTTCTGCATTTGCAACATTACAACAACAGACAGGGGCAACTGTTTGTGGCAGAGAACCGTTGATACTATTTAAAATGGTGCAACAATTATTACCATATCAATTGATTGCCAAACTGCTCTGCTATAAAACTTCATATGATGTTGATCATAGTGATCCAACGAGTAGTGTCAGTTATGCGGCACTTGCTTATGAGCGTAAAGAGCCGATACTTGCATTATCATCAGAGGATAAAAAGGCTATGTTGAGTGCGGTAAGGAATGTTATCGCCTCTACCTGTGATAATAGAAAGAGTGCATCTTTTGTTACACCTGATATAAAAGCTATGCAAGAATATCGTGGACTATTTGTGACCTTGCGCGCAAAAAATGGTGATCTTCGTGGATGTATGGGGCGTGTAATACCTGATAAACCATTGAATCAACTGTTGCCTGAAATTGCTCAATTGGCGGCATTTGGTGATCCACGATTTTCAGCGGTAAGCTGTAAAGAGCTTGCAGATCTGCGTATTGAGATATCTATTTTGTCATTGCCTTATGATGCAAAAGGGTATAGCGATATTGTTCTTGGCAAGCATGGTATCATTTTAAAGCAGGGTGGCAGTAGTGCACTCTTTTTACCTCAAGTTGCTGGTGAACAGGGGTGGGATCTGCCAACAACATTGCGTTATCTATCTGAAAAAGCGGGATTACCTGCTGATGCTTGGCAACATCCAACAACAACATATCAACTTTTTGAGGGAATGGAATTTGCTGAATAATTACTGAGTGTTGTCATCAGCATCTGTAACAATTTTTTCATAGGGTCTTCGCAGGTTTGAACTTTCAACCTGCCAGATATAACTGTTGATAACAATATGATTGGGAATAAGCTCAGATGCTTGCAATAAGGCAACCTGTTTTTCGCATGTGTCATCGATATTTTCAAACATGCCGATCCATTGTTTAACATGTTCAGATTGATCTTTGAGTATCAATTCTGGCAGCGCAGGGTTTAGTTGCATATCATCGGTATTAATACCGATCTGATTGAGCGCATCGACAACAGTTGATCCTGAGATTGCCATCATCTCACAATCGGTGTGATTAATGATGATGATCTCTCTGATATCAAGAAAGTGCACACAGAGCATTGCTGATCTGATAACGTCATCAGTTATTATGCCACCAGCATTACGGAAAATATGCGCCTCTTCGGTTGCAATTCCTAATGCTTCATAGATGGGGATCCGTTCATCCATACAGGTGATGATCAATAATTGTCTATCATTTGAATGGCCAGATTTTCGTCTTGAGGCCCATTCTCTTTTTTCATTAATCTCATTATCTATATATTCATGCATTAACATGTAAGCTCCTCTCTTTGTTATAACCTGAAAAACTGATTGAAAGGCATCTATAGTTATAAAGATATATAAAAGTGGGCTCTAGATGCAACGTTTAATTAAAATTGGCGAGTTATGTAAAAATATTTCAGGGGTAGGCGCTATTTTTGATTGGATCGTGCATGTGCATCTTTTTAGTGCTGAATTGTATATTATGGTAAAAAATAAGGCTCCAGTTACAACTGAAGCCTTATTGAGTGAAGCTATATACATGATTATGTATATTTTTCATACAGAGCATTACTAAATAGCCCTTGTGGATCATAGCTGCGCTTTAACTGTACAAATTCTTGAAAGCGTGGATATGTTTTTTCAAGCTGCTCTTGTGTACCAAGCAGATGATAGGGCAGATAGTATACTCCCTGACAAGCAATTGCTTTATCTATCAGTTTATTGGTCCATGAGGCGACGCGCTGATATGCATGTCTGTTTTTATCAACATTGATAAAGAGTACAAAGGCACAGACATCTTGTTTGCTATATGAGAGCATGGACTCATCATTTTGTGGCACATGTCGCGCTGTGATATTAATGAGATTAACGTGATAGGTCTGTACAACAATTTTAAGGTAATCTAAAAAAGCATTTATCTGGTTATAGGGAATAAAATATTCTTGTAAAATATTATAAGAGTCAGCTCTCTCTTGAGGGAGAGTCTCAATTGAATAGTTTAAAAAGTTATTACGAGATATGGTCTGTGGCATATTGTTATATAGAGATTCTAGACACATTCTCCAGTTTTTGATGATCTCAACTCTACTTGTTAGCTCTATTAAAGGTTTTTTCCAAAGATCTTTTGTTGGAGAGGCGAGGGCAAATAGGCTCTGATTATGTTGATTGCTATATTCATAGGTTATAACCAAAGCTTTTTTAAGTAGATCATTTGATCCCATTGAAAAACGGGCAGAATAGAAGCAGGTTTTTGGGTTATTTTTGACATGTGTTAAAAAGTAGTTACTCAATTCATGTGCATCAATTAATGTTGCATGCCTCTCTAATAGAACATCATCTGTTAATGATAATGTTGCTTCAATAATGATTCCAATGAGGCCGTAACCACCTATAGCAGCGCTGAAAAGGTCACTATTTTCAGTTCTGCTTGCAGTTACAATGTTGCCATTGGCTAACATTATTTTGATCTCTTTAACTGTTGTGATGAGTGGAGCATAGAGAATATCTTGACCATGAACATTGACACTCAGTGATCCTCCTATTGCAAAATCATCATATGATTGCATAGCTTTAATAGCCATGCCATGGTGAACAATATGTTTTTGTAGTTCTGCCCATGTCATTCCAGCCTCTACAGTGACCTCTTTATGTGCAAGATCGAGCATCAAAAGTCTATTAAGGTTTTTAAGGCTAATGCGTACAGCCTGTTTGTCAGAGCTGATGGTCTGTCCACCCTGGCTTTTGTCGGCACCAACAAGAGATATTTTCTTCTGCTCTTGTGCAGCCTGTTTAACTATCTGTTGGAGCTCAGTAACTGTTCTTGGTGTATATAAAGATGCATGTTTATTAAGTTCAAAGAGATGGTTAATAGTATGGGTGTCTGCTGTGTATGCCCAGTTGGCAACAAGGAGCATAGCCAATAGTAAGGAGATTTTTTTATGTTTTTTGGATATCATAATGTGTCCCTTCATGTAGATTAAAAATATTAAAAATCGTGGATATATAAAAGTTCTATTTTTTCAGATGTAAAACGATTGAGGATCTCTGTTATTGAAGTGACCTCAACTGTTATCAGTGCATAAATATACTCTGGCTCGCTAGGCATAGACCAGGTATATTCTTGTCTGCAGTTTGGTATATTTTCACATGGATTTGTATTGGTGGTTGCATAACGAATTTTGCATGCGATAGTGTTATTACCCGCGATTTCATAGATTTTTATATCAGTATGAGTTATTTGTTGCATGATTGATAGAAATTTTTTATAGCGGGGCATATTTACCAATACGATTCCGGTCGTATCATCTTTATGAGAGATTGTAATGGCAGAATCAATCTCTGTTATTCTATTTTCTGGGTCATGTAAAAGGACTTGAATAGTCTGAGATTCTGTTTCGGTATACATCCAGCGAACTGGTAAAGAGATAATCGCTTTTGCAACATATTCCGCTGTCATGGTTGTTCCGATAAAGAGATTCATAAAGTTATATTCAGAAAATAGTGTGTTAAAGAGGCCCTGTTTTTTTGCAGCAAGCATTGTTGAATATGTATAGACTCTCCAATAACTGGTTATGCTCTCAATATAAGGAAATTCAAAAAACGGAGTATGGTTAATAAAGGATCCATATTTTTGTGCTACGTCAACATTGTACCACTCTGGAGCTGTTAGGTAAGTTTGTGCAAGAGCTCGACAATCGGTTTGGTTATGCATTTTATTCTGTACAATTATTTGAGTATCTTCTTGATCATCAATTTTTTTTGTAAAAGAGAGCATTGTATTTAGGGTAGGATCGCCATCTTGCAATAGTCTCTCTTTGTTAACTGAAAGACCATGTTTGCCTAAAATAGTTATCCAATACGAGAGTGGTTGGAAATTGCGATATTCTGATAATTCTGTTGCAATTGTTTCATTAGGGACAATTATGTTAAAGAGGCTATGGGCAGCATAAGCTAATGCTTTAATATCATCATTATGGGCATCATGTTCTCTTAATAAAAAAGTTCCACCAGGTTTTAAAACTCGTGCGATTGATGCAATAAAATGATCTATTTTTTCTTCGGGAATGTGATGTAATCCAATAAAGCATACGCAAAGATCAAGGCTGTTATCAGAAATTTTGTCTGAAGAGATGGGAGTATAATTGCTTAAGGGGATAAATTTGTCATAGATTAAAAAATTATTTGAAGGATTCCAACTAAATGCTTGTAAATGATCAGTTAATTGTTGTTGTTCATTCATAGCATATATGTGATCATAATCCTTAACATGTTCTAATATGCCCGAAAGATAAGTCCCCGGTGTGCCGATTTCTAAAGCTCCATGAATAACATTATATTTTCCAAGCAATTGATATGCCTGTTTACACAGAATCTCTTTTTGATAATTCAGTAGGCTTAGCTGGTAAGTAATTGCATAATGTGGATTAAGGACGGAGCGATTCTTTTGAAAGTATTGATAATAATCTTCATCAGACGTTATTTCTGCAGGAGTATTGGCAAATAGATTTTCCAATTGATCTTGAGTTTGCAATTGAAGAACATGAGAGAGAAAAGAGCCACATTCCTTACGAAGGTAAGGGTCAGAAGCTATTGTGTTAAAATTCCCTGCAAATAACGATAATGGGGCAAAAATGAGGGCTATTGCCAGGGTAAAAAAGTATAGGTATGATCTGTTCATTATTATTCCTCTAAAAGTAAAGAGCCTATTTAAAAATCAGATTATATACCTATGGTAGCACTTTTTTATCAAAGTGTAAAAAGCCTCGTAAGGCCAGAGGTTGCAATTTTCTAATAGAAAATACATGGGGGCTGGGTGGAGACAGGTTTTGTGTTCGTTAAACCTATGGTCAGGACTTTGTAGTAAAGAGGTCTGTTGATATAGGCTCTTTAAATAACATCTCTTTGCAATAGCAGGTGTAACAGTTCGGCATACTGTTTGCATATTGAATGGTCTTCAGGGTGGCGGCACCAGTATCGTACCTCATAAAAGAGCGCCTCTTTAGCTGTCTGTCCGTATTGATCTTTTAAAGACATGAGCTCTTTTTTGGTCCGTTTTTGAAGAAGATGAAAAATCTCCATTACAATGAGCACAGTCTTTCTGTTATACGGGTCTATCTCCGGCCGTTCTATGCCCACTCCAATATTGGTAAATAGATAATGAAGTGGCGTTTTGCCATCGTCGCCGCCCAATTGTGTAGGTCTAGCTTTCTGTTCTAAAAATTTTTCAACAGCGGTGACATCCCCATTATAACAGGCTTCATGTAGATTTTTAGGATATTGAAATGGGGTTCTTGTTTTGTCATCTGTACCTATTGCACAACAGAAAGAGTTGAGTATGCATAGTGTTCCAAATATTATTCTTTTCATACCTATTTCCTATTTTTTAATCTCTCTTTTCTGAAAGCATACCAATCTTATGGAAATCAATGCAAGTAGTCTTAAACTTTATTCTCTTATTAAATCGTTGAATGATGATCATTCTTTAAAGTAGACTGATAAGCATGAAAGATAAAATGGGGAGGGTTTTGTGATGGTTAGAAAAGTTTGTATGTTGAGTATGATATTGTTCTTTATGTATAGCCAAGCGCAATATGAATCATCAGATGGTTGGAGGCCAAGAATTACTTCAACAGATCTTGCTATAAATCCGCGCATTGGAGAGACTTGTTATCAGTATGCGCAACGCAAAGTTAATGAGATGAAGGAGCGGTATAGTGAGCGCCGTATTGTGGGGACTAACTGGTTAAGCGCCTATTGGGCGCACCATTATGAGGGCGCATTAGTGTATCGTAACGATTTCTGGATACCGGTATAAAGCGCTTGATGGATTTCTAGCCGTCGTATTGCGCGAAATTCCGCTAAAGCTTGAGCGACGGCGAATAAAACTTATTGACCGGCTTCAAATAGCTTCAGCAGCTCGTAGACATTAGTGAACCGTTTAACGGTGCTATTGGCCCGTTCAATCTGCTGATTTTTTGCTACGAAGATCTGTTCTATGCCAAATTTTTCAGCCTCATGAATATGCATGCCAATCTGATTGATCGGTTTGATCTGGCCGGTTAGGCTGATTTCGCCAAGGGCAATAGACTTTTCTGGCAGAGGCTGTTGAAAGTAGCTTGAAAGAAGAGCAAGGGCAATGCCAAGATCGGCACAACTACTTTTGATCTTAAAGCCACCGCTCACTTTGAAGAAGATGTCATGCACGCTCAATTTGATGTGAAGATATTTTTGTAAAATTGCAGCGATCAAGACCACCTGTTTATGATCAACTCCGGAGACAACGCGCTGTGGAATTGCCAGCTTTGATTCAATAGTCAGTGCTTGCAATTCAAGCAAGATGGGCCTTGAGCCTTCAATAAAACTGACAAGAACTGATCCTGGTGAATAGCTTATCTCGGCAATAAGCTGTTGGTTAATGTTGGGAACTTCTTGAAGGCCATGTTCGTCCATCTGGAAAAAGCCTAATTCATTAATGGTGCCGAATCGATTTTTAACAGAGCGTAATACGCGTGTCTGCCAACGATCTTCACCTTGTAAATAAAAAACAGCATCAACCATATGCTCTAATGTTTTAGGGCCGGCCATGGTTCCCTCTTTGGTGATGTGACCACTGATGATGATGCTAATGTCATGTTCTTTTGCCAAACGCATGAGATGGAATGCTGACTCGCGCAGTTGCCCGATGCTTCCTGGAATCGCTTGTGTGTCGGCCAGATAACAGTTCTGGATTGAATCGATAATAAGAATATCTGGTTTGTGCTCTTGGGCTGTCTGAATGATCGATTCTAAATTTGATTGATCTGAAAATAGTAGCTTATCATGAGTGCATTGTAACCGCTGTGCACGCTGTTTTACTTGCCCTAATGATTCTTCAGTTGAGAAATAGTAGACCATATACTCTTTGGCAAGCTCATTGCAGATCTGTAGCAATAATGTTGATTTTCCAATGCCAGGATCGCCGGTTAAAATAATAAGAGAGCTTGGCATAATGCCACCACCGACAACGCGATCCCATTCTTTGATACCACTTTTGAGCCGTTCGCGCTCTTTTGTCTGGACAGTATTGAGTTGTACTAAACGGATATTCTCTCGGGTTGTCTGTTTTTTAGTGCCTAATGGGCCAACTGTTATTTCAGTAAAACTGTTCCATTCTTTACATTCTGGGCAGCAACCAATCCATTTAATGGTCTGATAGGTGCAATTAGTGCAAGAGAAGGTTGTTTTTTGTTTGCTCATTAGTCAGCATGCTCATAGAAGTTCGGTTTTTTGTCGATACTGTAACAGTTGCGGCAACGAGCTTGATATGCCTCTTGTGCTCCAACTTGAATGATAGGATCATCAAAGCGGGCCGGCTCTTGATTGACTAAGCGTTGTGTGTGGTGAGCATCTTTGCCACATTGTGTGCATATTGCTTGCAGTTTGGTAATATGATCAGCAATAGCAAGAAGAACAGGAATTGGTCCAAATGGAATGCCACGAAAATCAAGATCAAGCCCTGCAAGTAGAACCCGTTTTCCAGAATCTACCAGCGCACATATGACTGGAATAATGGCGTGAGGAAAGAATTGTACCTCATCGATGCCAATTACTTGTACATTGTGCTCTTCAGCATAGGTCAATATTAAAGAAGTTTCATCGATGGGAATAGCCTCAATGTGATCACCATTGTGTGAGCTTATTCTATTAATTCCTCTGCGTGTATCAAGCATCGGTTTGAAAACAATAACCTCCTGTTTTGCAATCTTTACACGTCGAAGCCTACGAATAAGCTCTTCCGATTTGCCTGAAAACATAGGGCCACAAATAACTTCAATAGATCCTTTTTTTACTGATTTTTGATGATCCATAATAATGAGTCTTCTTTTTATGTTATTAAGCGTATGATATGTTGTTTAAGCATACGGTAAAATAGATTTTTGAAAAGACTATTTTTAGTGATATTGATTTTTAGCAAGGCTCCGTTTGAGCTGTTCAATCTCTCGTCTGGTCAATTCGTCTCTCTCTTCAGATCTGCGTCCCTTTATGGTGATTCGTTGGATCTCCTCTCTAATCAATCTCTGATCAGTTTCACTCATCTGAATTCGTTTATGCAGAGCTTGTAAGTCCTTCTCTTGGTTGCTGAGCCTCTGGTCAATAGCTATCAATTCTGGGCATGATGAGCTCCGTTTGAGTGATTTTTCTGAATTGAGTAAAAGTCTGTTTGCCTTTTTGATTCTTTTGCGCAGTTTTTTATTATAGCTATAGAGCTCTTGTATCTGAGTTTCTAGTTTATCGATTTTTAGATTAGATGCCTCCACTTGGCAAGCAAGAATGCTCACCTGTTGCAAGATCTCATCTAGAGATATTCCGTTCTTTTTGTCAGCCGAGTATGTTGTTGTGATGAGCATGAGGCATAGGGTTGCGCAGAGGTAAAGCATGGTCACAATTCCTTTTAAATAGGGTTGCCCATAGAAGCTGAGCAATGGGCAGAGGTTAATGGGATAATATTTAGTCTATGCATAAAACAATTCATTGTGCTATACTATAGAACATACTAATACCCTTTTATACTCTTTAACGCTAAATGTAAGCAATGAATAAAAAAACGAATCAATCTTTGGCCGGTGTGCCGCTTAATAAATATATATCTGTGGCTGGCGTATGTTCGCGACGTAATGCTGTTCTGTTGATTAAGGATGGCCATGTTAAGATTAATGGCAAGGTTGTCAAAGAGCCTGGTGTAAGAGTTGGTTCTGATGATGTGGTAAAGGTTAAAAATAGGGTAGTACGTTCTCAAGAGCTTGCTTATGTTGTGCTTAATAAACCTCGGGGGGTTGTAACTACTGTCTCAGATGAGAAGGGTAGGCATACCGTTTTAGAGCTTGTTTCACTTGCAGCAAAACAGCGCATTTATCCGGTCGGAAGATTAGATGTCAATACAACTGGTGTGCTTATATTGACCAATGATGGTGATTTGGCTCAAAAGCTTGCTCATCCTAAGGGGCGGATCGCAAAAGTATATGATGTAACGGTTCATAAGGCCTTGCCGCCAGAGGCTCCTGATGCCATTAAAAAGGGTATTCGTATTGATGGCAGCGTCTTGCAAGTAGATGATTGCCTGTTGTTGCCATCACCCAAAAATAATAAAATCAGAGTCACCATTCATAGTGGCAAAAATCGTATTATAAGAAGATTGTTTGAGGTTCTTGGCTATATCGTTGAGAGGCTTGACCGCGTCAGTTTTGCAGGGATCTCAAAGAAGGGTTTGGCGTTGGGGCAATGGCGCCTGTTGACAAAGTCTGAGATTGAGAAATTAAAGTCTGTAAACTAATCTGATCATTATCTTGAGTATTTTGTAAAGCTCAAAGAATACTATTCTTATCTCTTGTGGTATAGTATGGTTGTTTAAAAAACAATCATAAAAAAAAGGAGCCACATGCAGACTGCATGTTTAGTAGTAAGAGAATCCCGTCCATTACATGGAACAACAACATTGACTGGTGCAAAAAATGCTGCCTTGGTTATGATGGCATCGCTTATTTTAACTCGTGGTAAATCAATTTTGTATAATGTTCCTTTTTCAACAGATATTCGCCATATGGCACAATTATTACAACAGTTGGGGGCAGAGCTCTTCTATGATAAAGATATGCAGACGTTGTATGTTGATACTGCGCATATTAGGCATTATCATGTTGAATATGCAATGATGAAAAAGATGCGAGCATCTGTGCTTGTTATGGGGCCGTTATTGGCCCGTTTTGGCACGGTCTCTATAGCATTGCCTGGAGGATGTGTTATTGGTGATCGCCCGATCAATTATCATCTGCAAAGTTTTGAAAAGATGGGAGCACAGATAACTCAGGTTGGCGAAATGATATCGGCGACAATTTCAAAAGCTCATTCTGCCGATATCATATTGGAATATCCTTCAGTTGGAGCGACAGAAAATATTTTGATGCTAGCTGTCCAAACAGAAGGAATAACGCGTATTGTTAATGCAGCGCTGGAGCCGGAGGTTTTAGATTTTATTGTTCTATTGCAAAAGATGGGTGCGCATATTTCGATAGTGCCGCCAGCAACAATAGAGATAGAGGGTGTTGATGAATTGCGCCCAATAGAGCATACCGTTATTAATGATAGACTTGAGGCAGGATCACTTCTGCTTGCAGCTGCAATTACAGGAGGAGTTATTCATTTGCCCAATGCGCCCGCAAGGTCATTAGAACTTTTTTTGTATAAACTTCAGGAGATGGGCCATTCAGTTATAATAGGTCAAGATAATATTGGTATTACATTGCATGCAACTCAAGAGCCAAAGGCAGTATCTTTCAAGACGGGCCCTCATCCAAGCTTTCCAACTGATTTGCAGGCTCCTATGATGGTGGCCCAAGTTGTTGCTGATGGTGAGAGTGTTATTGAAGAGACGGTATTTGAAAGTCGATTGCTCCATGTTCGAGAGCTTCAAAAGATGGGTGCGCATATTACTGTTGAGCATAATAGGGCTATAGTAAGGGGGATTGAGAAATTATATGGCGGGCCTGTTATAGCGACAGATATTCGCGCTTCATGTGCGCTTGTTCTTGCGGGTTTAGTGGCCCAGGGTACAACGATTATTACAGGCATTCATCATTGGCGCCGTGGCTATCATGATCTTGAGGGCAAATTGAGACACTTGGGAGCAAATATAGAGATTGTTGGGGGGCAATCAATTATTTTTCAGGATGAGTTGCGTGAATTAAAAGATGTAGTACTTTAGCTTGTTATGATAAAAAAAATGAGCTCAATTCAGTCAATTCCCGGGTTATTTTTGCCTGGCGAAGTTTGTTATAATCACGTTGCATGCGTTCAAGAAGTTGCTCAGCATTACGTGTTGAGCTATCCATAGAGATAAACCGAGCGGCATGTTCTGCCAAGAGAGATTGAAAGAGGGCGTTCTCTATTTGTGATAGAATATATTTTTCAGATAAAAATGATAATATCTCTTGTGCCGATTGTTCCCATTCATAGAAAATGTCAGGAGCAGCATCTTCAGTCTGTATACTCGGTATAATCTGTAGCTCAATAGGCTTTTGTGAAAAAAAAGATGGAGCTGTATTGCCGTACATAATGACAGAGCTATAAGAATGTTGGATAATTTCGTGCAATAGACTCTCTGAAATAGTCTGTGCATTATGAAGTCCAAAGTTATTGTAAAATGCAATCAGATTTTCTGGTCTGTTTTTTTGGATAAAGTTTGTTGCTCGCTTGCCAACAGTAATGATCGAAGAAGAAGGAGACTCTTTTTCTTTCTTGTTAAACAATTGAAAGAGAGATGTATTAAAACCTCCGCAGAGCCCCTTTTGTGACCCAACGAGGATGACAAGTGTTTTGTGATGGGCTTTTTCTATTGGGTTTAGTATTGTGTTATGGTATGATGGATATGCTTTATGTGCCTGCTTTAAGAGGGTGGCGATACTTTTTTGGTATAATTCAAGGGGCTCTTGCATGTGCTTCATGCGCGAGTGGGTAGACATTGATATTAATCGCATAGCATGAGTTATTTTTTTAATAGTCTGTATTGCTCTGATACGGTGGCGCATTTGCGTAAGTTGAGACATGAATTTATACCCTAGTAATTATGCTTATTTATTTAAATATACTATAATTTTTTTAGAGTGAAAAAGATATCATCTATTATAGCATAAGAGTCTAGATTTGGACAGATATTATAACATATGGATATTTTCTTGATGTGAGGTTTTATGAAGGTGATTATTGATGCGTATAATGTATTGCATCAAGTTATAAAACATGACCATATCGGCCAGCAGGAGCGTAAGCATTTTATTAATCAATTGAATGCATATGCTAAAAAAAAGGGCAATGCAGTAGTTGTGGTCTTTGACGGGGGGCCATTTCTGTTTCCCTCTACATCACATTATAAGGGGCTGACTATAATTTATTCTGGGCCAAAAGATAGTGCAGATGCGATGATTTTGCGTTATATTAAAGAACATGTTGAGCATACTATGGTGCTTGTCTCTTCCGATAGAGAACTCTGTAGGGCGGCGCAATATTATCATGTAGAATCGATTGATGCGAAGGATTTTTATTATAATATTATGGAGCCTGATCAAAAGAGTGTATTAAAAGTTAAAGAGCAGGCTATAAAGACAGGCAGCGCCGAGAGCGTTGTTGATATATTGATGATGCAGGTTAGTGTGAAAAAAAAATTAGAAGATATCGATGATCCAACGTTAGATCGTCGGTCGCCGGCAAATAGATTGTCAAAAAAAGAACGAAAGCGGATGCATAAAATAAAGAAATTATGAGTATGTTCAAATTGTTGTATGATCTTAAAGATATTAATGATGTAGCTGAAAAATTGAATCTATTTGTTAAAGATTGTTCAATTATTACTTTTGTAGGACCATTGGGGGCTGGAAAAACAACCCTTATAGCTGCGCTGTTAGAGCAGCGTAATCTTATTGATGTTGTATCAAGTCCAACATTTGCTTATGTGAATAATTATACATCCCGTGATGGTGGACATTTTTTTCATTTTGATCTTTATCGCCTTGATAATATAGATCAATTTATAGCTGCTGGGTTTGATGAGTATCTTTATCAAAAAGGGGCTATTGTTTTGATTGAGTGGCCAGAAATAATAGAACCATTGCTTATGCGGATGCCACATTGTAAAGTTGCTATCGATTATGTAGGTGAGCAACGAAAATTGATTGCTGAAAAATATGAATAATTTTAAAAGTCCTTTGGAACAAAAACCTGATTATCTTGTCTGTATCTGTTGGGGAGTTATGTATTTAGAGATTGTGAGTGCCATTAAAGATGGCTGTCATGACTTTGAAAGTCTTCAAGAGAGGTTGATGGTTGGCACTGGTTGTTCGACTTGTGTCCCAGAAATACATGAGATTTTACATGATCTGCTATCTCAATAAAATTGACCTGAATGTTGACTATCCTAAAATTTAGTTGAAATATGGTTAAAAAACCTTATAATAATGATACTAGTTTTATTTTGACATCTTTAGATGGCGAGATTCCCGAGCGGTCAAAGGGGGCGGACTGTAAATCCGCTGGCTTAGCCTTCACAGGTTCGAATCCTGTTCTCGCCACCATACTTCGCGTAAAGCTTCGTATGGCAGGCCATTTTTTAGATGAATTGGCAAGTAGAGTATGCCGCTAATATGCTTAAATTGCTGGCAAAATTGTCCAGAATTGATAAAGTCTATAAGTAGGGTTAGTTTAAGGCTAAAGTTTTCAAAGAGAAAGCTCATAAAAAGAGCCTGATAAGACTATGTAAAAATTGAAATGAGTGTTGGGTGTGCGGGAATAGCTCAATTGGCTAGAGCGACAGCCTTCCAAGCTGTAGGTTGCGGGTTCGACTCCCGTTTCCCGCTCCAAAGAATAAAAAGCAATATGCTGGCGTAGCTCAGTTGGTAGAGCAGCTGATTTGTAATCAGCAGGTCGCTGGTTCAAATCCAGTCGCCAGCTCCATTTTTATGTTCATTTTTGATAGAGAATAATTTGTTTTTTTTCTTTTTTTTATTTAATCTAGTAATATTGATTAGATAAGGCCCACGTAGCTCAGTCGGTAGAGCACTTCCTTGGTAAGGGAGAGGTCATCGGTTCAAGTCCGATCGCGGGCTCCAAACAGATCCATCTGGCGGTTGATATTATACATTTTATAGTAGGCTAATTATGGCAAAGAAAGATAACAGAATAATTGTAACCCTTCGTAGCACGGAAAGTGCGCACACCTATACAACCACCAAAAATAAAGCGACCACAACAGGAAGGCTTGAACTTAAAAAATATGATCCTGTGGTGCGTAGGCATGTGCTATATAAGGAATCGAAGTAGTAATTAGGCCAGTAGCTCGAACGGTAGAGCGGCAGACTCCAAATCTGATGGTTGGGGGTTCAAATCCCTCCTGGCCTGCCAAATGCACAAGAGTAGCGTGAAAAATATTATTGAGACGAATATGGATGGACTATGAAAGATGTCGTACAGTTTTTAAGTCAGGTGCGGGTTGAACTAACAAGAGTTGTTTGGCCAAAGTTTGATGATTGGATCGGTTCCACTATTGTTGTATTAATACTGGTTGCCCTATTTTCTATCTATCTTTTTTTCATAGATTCGATGTTTTCTCAGTTGGCCCAGTGGGTATTTGCGTATCAAGGTAGTTGAAAGTTAAAGTAGGATTTGATCTCATGAAACAATGGTATGTTGTTCAAGTATATGCCGGATATGAAGAGACCGTAAAGAATGATCTTGAAAAGCAGATAGCAAGAAAAGAGCTACAGAGTGATTTTGGAGATATTCTCGTGCCTTCTGCGAAAATGAAATCTTTTTTTCAGGCTCAAGAGGCGACTGATGAGCAGCTGTTTCCTGGGTATGTTCTGATTGAGATGGAGGCAAAACCGGAGACTATGCAGCTGGTAAATTCAAGTTTGCGAGTATTGAAGTTTTTGGGTGGGAAAAATCCAATTCCTTTGTCAAAAAAAGAGATTGATCGTATTGTTTCGCAAATGAAGGGTGAGGTTGTTGTTGCGAAAGATAAGACAGAATTTGCAGTGAGTCAAGAGGTTGAGATTCAAGATGGACCATTTGCAGGATTTGTTGGTATTATTGATAAGGTTGATGAAGAGAATGAAAAGCTCACGGTCATGGTCAGTATTTTTGGTCGCATGACTCCGGTAGAGCTTGGTTTTAATCAAGTTAAACGCTAGCATGATAGGTTGTTAAAAATGGCAAAGCCAATAAAAGCAAAAGTTAGAATTCAGGTTACTGGGGGTAGTGCTACTCCTGCAGGTAAAATTGGTCAAATGCTTGGGCCCCATGGTGTCAATATGATGGAGTTCTGCAAACAAGTTAATGCTGCAACTGTGGGTCAAAAGGGCGAGATTGTTCCTGTTCTGATAACTGTATATACCGATAGAACATTTACTTTTGTTACCAAAACACCTCCAACTACAGAATTAATTAAAAAGAGGATCTCTGCTAAAAAGGGTTCTTCTCGTCCTCATGTTGATAAAGTTGGGAAGATTACCTGGAAAGATGTAGAAGATATTGCAAAAATTAAAATGCCCGATTTGAATGCTATTGACATTGATCAAGCAAAAAAGATTATTGCTGGCAGTGCTCGAAGCATGGGGGTTGATGTTGTCGATTGATCGATTAAGGATGTTACATGGCCAAACACGGAAAAAAATACACAAAAGCGCGTGCTAGTGTTGCGGTAGAAGATATTTCTATCAAAGAAGCTTTAAAAAAAGTAAAAGAGATCGGTTATGCAAAATTTGATGAGTCGGTCGATGTTGGAGTCAACCTCGGTATTGATGCATCAAAGGGTGAACAGGCGGTTCGTGGTTCAGTGATTTTGCCTCATGGCAGAGGAAAAGTGCCTCGAGTTATTGTTTTTGCAAAGGGCGATTATGCTGAGAAGGCAGAAAAGGCTGGAGCTGATGCTGTTGGATCTGATGATCTTATAGAAAAAATTAATGGCGGTTGGTTAGACTTTGATTATGCTGTCGCAACACCTGATATAATGGGTGCCGTTGGAAAGCTAGCAAAGGTTCTTGGGCCAAAAGGCCTTTTGCCAAATAAAAAATTGGGCACAGTAACATTTGATGTTGCAGATGTCGTTTCTGAATTGAAAAAAGGTAGAGCTTTTTTCAAAAATGATAAGCAGGGAATTGTCCACTTTTCATTTGGTAAAAAATCATTTGATGTTAATGCTTTGCATGATAATTTTAGTGCTTTTGTAAAAGCGCTCATGGCTGCAAAACCAGCAACATCAAAAGGGAAATATATTAAAAGAATACATATTTCTTCAACAATGGGGCCTGGCATAGCGGTCAGTCCTGAAGATGTATTATAGCTATTGGGGTATTAAAAATCATGAATCGTGAAGAAAAAGCTCTGTTAGTTGCATCTCTCAAGAATGACTTTGCTCAAAGCAAGGCTGCATTTTTGATCAATTATCAGGGGCTAACTGTTGAGCAGGTTAAAAATTTAAGAAAAGGCCTCCGTTCAAAAGGTGGCCGTATGAAAATTGCTAAAGCTCGTTTGATAAAGATGGCTGCACAGGATATTCCTGCAATTAATGTTATGCTGCCATATTTTAGAGAACAGATTGGTGTTGTTTTTGTACAAGATGAGGCTCAATCTGTAGCAAAAGTGTTAAATGATTTTGCAAAAGAGCATGAGAAGTTGAGCATAGTAGCAGGTAGTTTAGAGAGTAAATTGCTAGATAAAGCTACCATTGTTAGAATTGCTTCTTTGCCATCAAGAGAAGTTCTATTGGCGCAATTGTGCGGTACATTGAAAGCTCCAATTGCAAAATTGGCGTTTGTTTTAAAAATGGTTCAAACAAAGTCTGTTTAGTACGGGCTTAGAATGGACAAAACGTTTGGGATAGATGCTTCCTTAAACGCTTAAATATGCATATAGTTAGTGATATTTATTAATATAATTTGTGTTCGTGTGGAGAAAACATGGCGATTGAAAAATTAGTTGAACAGATCAGTACATTATCTGTTACAGAGTTAGGCGATCTTGTAGCTGCTATAGAGACAAAGTTTGGTGTTTCTGCGGCTATGCCAACAGCAGCATCAGCAGGAGCTGCAGCATCTGAAGCTGCACCAGCAGAAGAAAAATCAGAATTTAAAGTAACTCTTCAAGATAGTGGATCTGAAAAAATTAAAGTGATTAAAGCTTTAAGACAAGTTTTACCATCATTAAGTCTTTCTGATGCAAAAAAAGCTGCAGAAGAAGCTCCAACAATTTTAGGTGAAAATGTACCTAAGGATGAAGCGAAGAAGATGAAGCAGGTGCTAGAAGAAGCTGGAGCAAAAGTACAGTTGGCTTAATTAATCGATCTGTACGGATTCTTTTTAGTGGTTTATCACATTATATGTATTGAATTTGAGGAGCAACTGAATGTCTAACTTGCATGCGGGCAAGATCAACGTTCGTAAACTGTTTGGAAAAATAAAGGACATTGTTCCTGTGCCAAATTTGATTGAGATTCAATCTTCATCATTTAATGATTTTGTCCAATTAGACTATTTGCCATCAGAACGAAAGCTCATAGGGCTTGAAAAGGTTCTGAAGGATATTTTTCCTATTGAATATGAAGATCGTATGTCTTTGGAATACGTCAGCTATGAGTTGGGAAATTGGTCTTGTACTTGTGGCAAGTTAACTGGTATTGAAAACCGTTATAAATGGGTTGATACCGTTTCGAAAAAAACAGGTTGCTCTCGCTTGACTGATCAACAAAAAAAGACAGCTCGATATAAGACATGCCCAAATTGCCACTCTCGAGTTGCGATTAAGATGTTGATGTCTCTCGATGAATGTCGCTCTTCAGGACAGACTTTTGCAATGCCACTTAAGATCAAAATACAGTTGATCACTTGGGCAAAAGATGAGAAAGAGAATAAAGTCATACAGGATGTGAAAGAGCAAGATATCTTTTTTGCGGATATTCCTGTTATGGCTGATCTTTATGAGCAGGATGGTCGTTTCAAGTTGGGCAACTTGGGAACTTTCTTAATCAACGGAGTTGATCGAGTTATTGTAAGTCAATTGCATCGTTCTGCTGGGGTTGTCTTTTCGCAAAGCAAAAAGGTTAAAGACTTCAGAGGGCGTCCATACTATTTAGCGCGTATTATTCCTATGCGCGGTTCATGGCTCGATTTTGAGTTTGATAGTAATGATTATTTATATGTTCGCATAGATCGAAAGAAGAAGCTCCTAGTCACAACCTTTTTACAGGCATTGGGCATTGCTCGCAATGATATTATTTCACTCTTTTATCAATTTGATACAGTTCAGGTTGCTGGGGGAGCTTTTAGTTGCGCAGTTGATGAACGGTTATTGGGGCAACGAATTGAATCAGGAATGCTCTCTGAGGATAAAGAGAAAGCATTTATTGGCAAACGTATAACTAAAGATATTTTACAAAAACTCAAAAAAGCTGGAGTTGAAAGACTCGACTTACGGAAAAATACTCTTCTAAGCAGAGTGCTTGGTAAAGATGTTGTCGATCCTCATACAGGGGAGGCAATAGCTTATCAAGGTGAAGTGTTTACTGAAGAACTTTGTGATAAATTGAGCAAAGAGAAAGAGATGAGCGTTGATCTAATTCGTTCATCGGGTTATGTTTTTCAGCCAACAATTGCTATGACTTTAGCGCAAGATAGTACAACAAGTCAAGATGAAGCTTTAAAAGAACTGCATGCAAAAGTATGGCCTGGTGATAGCTCTTCAGTCAAAGAGATTAAAGAGCGTCTTGAGAATGCATTATATAATCCAAGATTTTATGATTTAACGCGTGTTGGACGTATTCGTATGAATCGCAAGTTAGAGCTTTCGATCTCTGAAGATGTTCTTACACTTACACAAGAAGATATTATTGCTACATTGCGTTACTTAGTTAATTTGCGTGAACGTGGTGAAGGTGAATTGGATGATATTGATCATTTAGGTAATCGTCGAGTGCGCTTGGTTGGAGAGCTTTTAAGTAATCAGGTCTATTTAGGATTCTTGCGTATTGATAGAATTATACGTGAGCGTTTCCGTATGCAAGAGGCTCATGGCGCTCTTATGCCACAAGATTTTTTAAATGTAAAACCATTAAGTGCGGTCTTGCGTGAGTTCTTTGGACTCGGTCAGCTATCTCAATTTATGGATCAGACAAACCCATTGGCAGAAATTGCTCATAAACGTCGTCTGTCGGCACTTGGGCCCGGTGGTGTTATGAAGGATCGTGCGACATATGAGATTCGTGACGTGCATACTTCACACTATGGTCGTATATGTCCAATTGAGACTCCAGAAGGACAGACCGTTGGCCTTATCTCATCATTGGCAACCTATGCGATGGTTAACGATCTTGGGTTTATAGAGACCGCTTATCGTCCAGTTGATAACACAAAGATTTTGGATGATGTAGTTTTCTTAGATGCTTTTCAAGAAGCAAATAATTATATTGCTCAAGCAGACGTCGAAATTTCGGCTGATAATAAGCTAGAAAAAGAGAAGGTATTTGCTCGCCACCAAGGAAACTTTATGTTTGTTGATGCCGATCGCATTAATTATATAGACCTTTCCCCAAAACAGCTTGTGTCAGTCTCTTCTGCGTTGATTCCATTCTTAGAGCATGATGACGCAACTCGTGCATTGATGGGTGCAAATATGCAACGTCAAGCAGTTCCTCTTATTAAGCCAGAGGCTCCAATAGTTGGTACTGGCATGGAAAAAGATATAGCTAAAGATTCAGGCGCGGTTATTACAGCCAAACGTGATGGTGTTGTAGAGTATGTCTCTTCTACAAAAATTATTGTACGTGCAGATGAGCATCAATTTGTTAATGCAGAGGACTGGGTTAACCAGGGTGTTGATACTTATTATTTACAAAAGTTTAGACGTTCTAGTTATAGTACTTGGATTCACCAACGGCCTACTGTAAGTCGAGGTGAGCGTGTTAGAGCTGGAGATATATTAACTGACGGCCCATCGATTCAAGGTGGAGAATTGGCTTTGGGCTCAAACTTAACAGTCGCGTTTATGCCTTGGCATGGATATAATTTTGAGGATGCTATTGTATTGAGCGAACGTTTAGTGAGTGATGATATTATGACATCAGTGCATATTGATGAATATGTTGTTGATGCTCGTGATACTAAGCTTGGGCCAGAAGAGATTACCAGAGATATTCCAAATGTAGGAGAATCTGCATTGGAAGGTCTTGATGAAGATGGAATCGTTTATGTTGGAACGCGTGTTAAGCCCGGAGATATTCTCGTAGGAAAAGTTACTTTAAAGGGTGATATACAATATTCACCAGAAGAGAAGCTTCTTCGTGCGATATTTGGTGAGAAATCTCGTGAAGTGAGAGATACTTCATTGAGAGTACCACCTGGAGTTGAGGGTACCGTTATTGATGTGAAAATATTCTCACGAAGCGGTATTAGAAAAGATAAGCGTTACAAAGAAGAGATTGATCGTCAGATTAAAAATTTAAATGCAGACTTTGAAGATCATGTCAGATCATTACAAGTTATGCTTGTTGAAAAAATAGCACATATAGTAGATGGTCAAGATGCTGCAGCAGGAAATGTAAAATCATTCTTGAACAAGACTCAATTCGATAAGAATTTAATTATTGGACAGTCGTGGCAGCAAGTAAGCATCATAAAAGCCAAAGATAAAGAGCTCAATGATCAGATTAAAGAGATCAGAGAGATGTATGAAAATCAGGTTCGCATTTTAACTGGCTTACAAGAAGAGCGTGTTAATCGTTTGAAAAAGGGTGATCCTTTGCCATCGGGTGTTATTAAGATGGTCAAAGTCTATATTGCAATGCGTCGATTAGTCTCTGTGGGAGATAAGGTCGCGGGACGTCATGGTAATAAAGGTCTTGTTTCAACGATTGTTCCACGTGAAGATATGCCATATTTAGATGATGGCACATCGGTTGATGTGGTACTTAATCCGTTGGGTGTACCTTCTCGTATGAACGTAGGTCAGATTCTTGAAACAGCGTTGGGATTGGCTGGCAAAGAGCTAGGAAAACGAGTTTCAGAAATGTTAGAAACCAAGGTATACGATGATATTAAGAGCAAGCTTGTAGATTGTTATGGTCAAGAGATTGTCAATGCCATTGAGCATGATGGTGGCCATGAAGGTATATTAAATCTTGCGCAACGCTCTGCTAAATATGGTGTTAAATTTAAAACGCCAGTATTTGAAGGAGCAACCTATGACGCCGATATTAAACCATTGCTTCACGAATTAAGCCTTCCTGAATCAGGTGCGTTTAAAGTTAGAGACGGTCGAACTGGTGATTATTTTGATCAACCGGTTACTATTGGTTCTATCTATATGATGAAATTGAATCACTTGGTAGATGATAAATTGCATGCTCGATCTGTTGGGCCGTACTCTCTGGTTACTCAACAACCTCTTGGCGGTAAAGCTCAGATGGGTGGACAGCGACTGGGTGAGATGGAAGTGTGGGCATTAGAAGCTTATGGTGCTGCATATACATTACAAGAGATGCTCACCTATAAATCTGACGATGTCACAGGCCGACACAGAGTATACGAAGCTATTGTTCGTGGTGAGAAGATTCCGGATCCTGGTGTACCAGAATCATTTAATGTGTTAATTAAAGAACTTCAAAGTTTGGCGTTACAAGTTGACTTGTTCAAGAGCAGCAAGGAGAAAATCGGTGAATAGTCGGATATTAGAACGTTTTAGAGAATACGTAAACGTTACTCAGTTTAATGCGATTAAAGTTGGTATAGCTTCTCCAGAAAAGATCAAGTCATTATCTTATGGTGAAGTTAAAAAGATAGAGACAATTAACTATCGTACTTTAAAGCCAGAGCGTGATGGTTTATTTTGTGCTCGTATTTTCGGGCCGGTAAAGGACTGGGAATGTAATTGCGGTAAATACAAACGTATGAAACATCGTGGGGTGACGTGCGAAAAATGTGGGGTTGAGGTTATTCAATCACGCGTGCGTCGTGAGCGCATGGGGCATATTGATTTGGTAGCCCCAGTTTCTCATATTTGGTATTTAAAAGGCATTCCAAGTTATTTAGGTCTTATTTTGGATCTTCCAATAAAAGATTTAGAAAGAGTCATCTATTTTGATGCATATATTGTTATTCATCAAGGAAAGTCTCCTTATCCACGCAAAACATTATTAAATAATAATGAATTTAATCAGTATTTAGAGTCTCACTCGGATGACTTTGATTTTAAGGCTGAAAATGGTGCAGAAGCGATTAAAGAGCTTTTGAGTATGTTAGATCTTAAGTTAGAAGTTGTGCAACTTGAGGATGAATATAAAAAGACCTCTTCTGTTGCTATTCGTCATAAGATTATGCGCCGTATGAAGGTTTTTTCAGATTTATTGCAAGCAGACTTAAGGCCAGAATGGATGATTTTGAGTGTGCTTCCGGTATTACCACCAGATTTGCGCCCTTTAGTGCCATTGGAAGGTGGTCGCTTTGCAAGCTCAGATCTTAATGAATTATATCGTCGTGTACTCAATAGAAATATTCGTCTGCAACGTTTGATAGAGATTGATGCTCCTTCGGTTATTATCAAAAATGAAAAAAGAATGCTGCAAGAGGCTGTTGATGCGCTTATCGATAATGGTCGAAGAGGTCAGCCAGTTCGTGGTTCAAATCGTAGACCACTGAAATCATTGAGTGAAATGTTGCGTGGTAAACAAGGGCGTTTCCGCCAGAATTTACTTGGACGTCGCGTAGATTACTCAGGCCGTTCTGTTATCGTGGTCAATCCATCATTGCGTATGGATCAATGCGGTATTCCAAAGATTATGGCGGTAGAGCTTTTTAAATCATACATTTATGCAGAGTTATTGCAGCGCGAAGTTGCAACAAACTTGCGCGTTGCAAAAAAGATGGTTGAAGATCTTGATCCGCAAGTATGGGATGTATTGGAAGACGTCGTAAAGGGTAGGCCGGTTCTTTTAAACCGTGCTCCAACTTTGCATAGACTTGGTATTCAAGCATTCTATCCAATTTTGGTAGAGGGAAAAGCTATTACTATTCATCCGCTTGTTTGCGCAGCATTTAATGCAGACTTCGATGGTGATATGATGGCAGTTCATCTTCCATTGAGCGAAAAAGCTCAGCTTGAGGCCAAGAATTTGATGCTTTCAACGCACAATATTCTTTCTCCTGCTAATGGTCGTCCCGTTACCGTTCCTTCACAGGACATGGTATTGGGATTATATTATATGACCAAACTTCGTATGGGTTCGCTGGGAGAAGGGCTTGTATTTGCAGATCTTAATGAAGTGATCACTGCATATCAGTGTGAGCAGGTTGGTCTGCATGCTCAAATTACTGTTCGTTTAGATGATGGTAGTTTAGTCCAGACTACAGCAGGACGAGTTCTGTTATTTGAGGCGCTTCCTAAAGGAGCTTCATTCCATTTAGTGAACAAAATTATGAAAAAGAGCTATTTAACTAAATTGGTTGAAAAGATCTATTATAGTTTTGGTAACGAAGCTGCAGTTGCAACTTTAGATAAGATTAAGAAATTAGGTTTCTACTATTCAACTGTTGGTGGTATTTCATTCTCATTAAGAGATTTGATTGTTCCAGATAAAAAACATGTTATTGTTGCTAACGCAGAGAATGAGGTTGATAAAGTAGAGCAACTCTATATTGATGGTGTAATCACTAATGGTGAGCGTAATAACAAAGTGCTCTCTATTTGGGGACGAGCAACTGATGATGTTGGTAAAGAAGTATTTAGCGTTCTTGAATCACAAGACGAGAAATCTTTTAATAATGCCGATAAATCTTTTGCACCATTTAACCCAGTTTTTATGATGTTAGATTCTGGATCTCGTGGATCTAAAGAACAGATTCGTCAGTTGGTTGGTATGCGTGGACCTATGGCCAAACCATCTGGGGAGATTATGGAGACTCCAGTTAAAACAAACTTTAAAGATGGTCTGAGCGTATTTGAATATTTCGTCTCTACCCATGGTGCCCGTAAAGGTCAATCAGATACGGCTCTTAAAACAGCAAACTCAGGTTATTTAACGCGTCGATTAGTCGATGTAGCTCAAGATGTTACTGTTGTTATGGATGATTGTAAAACATTAGGTTATGTAACAATAGATGACTTAAAAGAGTCTGATGAGGTTATCTATCCATTGGCAGGGCGTGTTTTTGGACGTGTTTTGGCATCAGATGCGAAAGATCCTATTACTGGACAATTGTTATTTAAGCAAGGGACTGTGATTGGTCGTGATGACATGGCTGTATTGGCAGATTCTGCGATAACGCATCTGCAAGTAAGATCAGTGCTTACTTGTCAAGCAAAGCATGGCGTCTGTGTTCAATGTTACGGATATGATCTTTCTCGTGGAGAACTTGTTGATATTGGAACAACAGTTGGTATTATTGCAGCGCAATCGATTGGTGAACCTGGAACGCAGCTTACTATGAGAACCTTCCATATCGGGGGTACAGCAAGTGGTCTTTCAGCGCAACCATTTTTTGTTGCAAAACAGGCTGGTATTGTTCAATTGCGTGGCATTAAGTTAGTTGAAAATCGTCAAGGTCAACAGCTTAACTTGAGCCGTAAAGCGAAGGTTGTTATTGTTTCCAAAGATGGCCGTGAATTGCAAAGCAACGATTTAGAGTATGGATCAACTCTGTTGGTAAAAGATGGTCAAGAGATTGCAGTCGGGACCAAGCTTGTTGTTTGGGATCCTAACAGTAAAGTAATTTTGACTGAATATAACGGTACCGTTGAATTTGTTGATTTAGTTGAAAATATAACATTCCAAGAACGATTTGATGAAGTCACAAACCGATCAAGTATAATGGTTCTTGAACATCGCGGTGAAAAATATCAGCCGGCATTACGTATTATTGGACAAAATGGCAAAGAGATAGCCTATTACTTCTTGCCACCAGGATCATTGTTTATGGTTAGCCGTGGACAAGAGGTGAAAGCTGGTGATGTCCTTGTAAGAATGCCTCGTGAAGTTCAAAAAACTAAAGATATTACCGGGGGTCTTTCTCGTATTGCAGAGTTGTTTGAAGCTCGCGTACCAAAAGATCCGGCAATTCTTGCAGATATTGATGGTGAGATTGTTTTTGGGGGACTACATCGCGGATTACGAAAAATAAGTATTGTATCTGGTGCAACATCCTATGATTATTATGTAGCGCGTGGGCAACAATTGAATGTGATGAATGGAGATCGTGTGCAAGCTGGTGATCTTCTGACTTCAGGTGCTCCAGTTCTTCATGATATGTTGCGTATTTTAGGGCCAGATGTTGTGCAAAAATATTTGGTAAACCAGATTCAAGAGATCTATCGTTTACAAGGTATTGATATTAGCGACAAACATATTGAGCTTGTTGTTCGCCAAATGATTCGTAAAGTTCGTATTATTGATGCAGGAGATACAGATTTCCTTATCGGAGATAAAGTTGATAGAATGCACTTTATGTCTGTTAATGCTGTACTTCGCGCAGAAGGAAAGAAGGTTGCAGTTGCAAAACCTGTTCTTATGGGCTTAACACAAGCTTCATTGAGCACAGAGAGCTGGATTTCAGCAGCTTCATTCCAGGAGACAACGCGTATATTAACAGAAGCGGCAATTTCAGGAAAAGCGGATAATTTACGTGGCTTGAAAGAGCGTGTAACTGTTGGTAAACTAATCTCTGCTGGCACAGGTATTCAATCATTTAGAAAGAAATATTTGGGCAGCAATAAGTCTGATTTAGAAAATCAGGCTCATGAACAAGAGATGCGTGAGATGGGTATTGTAGAGGGAAAATAAAAGTTAGGCGCGTAGCTCAGTGGTAGAGCATTGCTTTGACGTAGCAAGGGTCAGCGGTTCAATCCCGCTCGCGCCTACCAAATTACCGAATATTATAGATATTTTTGAGGTTTATAATGGCATTGAAAAAAGAACAAACAGCAGAGATTATAAAAAAGTTTGGAAGAAAATCTGAAGATACAGGTTCATCTGAAGTGCAAATTGGTTTTTTAACAGAAAGAATCAATGAATTGACTGTACATTTGAATACTCATAAAAAAGATTTTTCTTCACGTAGAGGTTTGCTTAAGTTAGTTGCACAAAGACGTAAATTGTTGAACTACTTGCACAAAGAGAATGAAGCTAAGTATAAAGAGATAAGCCAATCGCTTGGTTTATAATGTATACCGGATCAACAGAAGTACATATTAATTTTATAGGTTATATTCGATGGTAAAAAAATTTAGTCTACCGGATTTTGGTTTTCAAGTTGAAATCGGTAAAGTAGCACAACAGGCTGATGGAGCTGTTTGGTTTCAACAAGGGGGAACGGTATTATTAGCGACAGTTGTTGCTTCACCAAGTCCAGAATTTCCGGGGTTTTTACCGCTGACGGTGGATTACCGAGAACATTATTCTGCAGCTGGAAAAATACCTGGCGGTTATTATAAACGTGAAGGTAAATCAACTGATCATGAAGTGTTGACGGCTCGTTTAATCGATCGTTCGATACGTCCGATATTTCCTGATTATTTCTTTGATCAGGTGCAGGTTCTTGCGACAGTCTATTCTATAGATAAAGAGCACTCTCCAAGTTCAATTTCACTCGTTGCAAGCTCTTTGGCGCTCGTCATTTCAGACATTCCATTTTATGAACCGGTTGGTGCAGTTGAAATTGGCCGCATTGATGGAAAATGGGTAATTAATCCTAAATATTCAGATAGTAGAACTTCAGATGTTCGCATTATTGTTGCAGGAACCCAAGAGGGTATCTGTATGGTTGAAGGTGCTGCAAATGAGATTGATGAGGCTTCATTTGTAGATGTATTATTTATGGCTCATGAGCAGATCAAAAAGATTGTTGCATGGCAAAAAGCCATCGCTCAAGAAGTTGGTAAAGCTAAGCGACCAGAAGATCAAAGCATTGATTGGAAGGTTTGGGAAAAGCATGCTCTTGATTTTCTCACTCAAGAGAGAGTTAAAACAAGTTTTATAGAAGACAAATTTACACGTGATGAAAAATTAGAAGAGTTGAAATTAGAATTTCTTGGTCATGCAAAACAGTTTCAAACAGCTGTTGAAATTCCAGATAAATATCTTCTGTATGTCTTTGATGAATCATATAAACAGAAGTTTACTGATCTGGTATTGTCTTTAAGTCAGCGTGTTGATAGCCGTGGATTTGATAAGGTTCGTCCAATCTCTATTGAGGTTGGCCTGTTGCCATTTACTCATGGCTCAGCACTATTTGTTCGTGGCCAAACACAAGCATTAGTGAGTGTCACTTTAGGTGGCGGGCAGGATGAACAACGTCTTGAAAGTTTAATGGATGATGAAGCGGGTGATGGTGCTTTTATGCTTCATTATAATTTCCCACCATTTTCAGTTGGTGAAGTTCGCCCTATGCGTGGTCCAGGTAGACGTGAAGTTGGTCATGGACATTTAGCAGCCTCTTCATTTAAATATATGTTGCCAGATAAAGAGAAATTTCCTTATACCATTCGTATTGTGACTGATATTCTAGAGTCGAATGGTTCTAGCTCTATGGCAACCGTTTGTGGTTCGACTATGGCTCTTATGCAAGGTGGTGTGCCGATTAAAAAGATGGTAGGCGGCGTTGCGATGGGTCTTTTGCGTAGCACGGGTGGTGATATTCAAGTCTTGACCGATATTAATGGATTTGAAGATAATTTTGGTTTGATGGACTTTAAAGTTGCAGGAACGAGTGACGGTATTACAGCGATTCAGATGGATATCAAATATAGAGGTGGCTTTACACGTGATATTTTTGAAGCAGCTTTAGAAAAAGCTCGTAATGGTCGTATGCATATTTTAGGTGAAATGCGCAAATGTATGAGCGAGCCAGCAAGTCAGATGTCAGAACTTGTTCCTAAAGTAGTAAGCTTCAAAGTTGAGAGCGACAAAATAGGCGCAATCATCGGTTCTGGTGGCAAGACTATTCGTGAAATTATTGACACAACAAAAGTTGCAAGTATCGATATTGAAGATGATGGTATAGTCAAAATTTTTGGCACAACGGGTCCTTCAATAGATCAAGCAACAAAATGGGTTAAAGTGCTCGCAGGGCAGATCAATGTCGGTGAGCGTTTTGATGGTAAGATTAAACGTATGGTTGAATTTGGCATGTTTGTTGAATTGGTTCCAGGACAGGATGGTTTGGTGCACATTTCAATGATTGCAAGAGATAAGCAAAAAGACTTCCAAAAGCTCTATCATGTTGATGATGTAGTATCAGTTGAAGTTGCTGATTATGATCCGTCGACAGGGCGTATACGGTTGCGTTTGTTAGAACAAAAATAGATATTGATTGGGTAGAACTATGACACAATTTAAACGGTCAAATGGTCGTTCATATAATGAGATGCGTCCAGTAAAAGTGACGTTTGATACTTTTGGTTATGCGTCCGGTTCTACCCTTTTTGAAATTGGAAATACAAAGGTGCTCTGTTCTGTAACAATGCAAAATACAGTACCGCCCTTTTTAAAGGGTAAAAAAAGTGGTTGGCTTACTGCAGAATATGCGATGTTGCCCACTGCAACTAAGCAGCGTACACAGAGAGCATCAAATGCTATGAAGGAGCAGGGGCGTTCAGTTGAGATTTCACGCCTTATTAGCCGTGTATTGAGAGCCGTTGTTGATCTAGATAGTTTAGGTGAACGTTCAATTATGGTTGATTGTGATGTGTTGCAAGCTGATGGTGGAACAAGAGCAGCATCAATTACTGGTGCTTGCATAGCATTGCAGCAGGCACAACAACGTTGGTTGAATGCAAAAATGATTGAAAAACCATTTTTAAAAGATCAGGTTGCTGCTATTTCAGCAGGAGTTATGAAGGGAGAGCCTTTATTGGATCTTAACTTTGATGAAGACAGTATGATTGACGGAGACTTCAATTTTGTGCTGACCAAGTCAGGAAATATTGTTGAAATTCAAGGGACAGCTGAGCATACTCTGATCTCTTGGGTGCAGTTTGAGCAGTTGAAACAATTGGCAATCGATGCTATAGCAGATATGTTTAATATCGTTGACCAACTCTCTTTGGCAGAACCAAAAGAGAAAAGAAATCTTAAAGCGCCTCTGTTTAGCTTGCAAAATCGTTTACAAAAATCATCAGTAACAGATGAATCTCATTAAGATCAGCAGGGATTTCGTTGGTGCGACACCGGATCATTCGGTCGTTTGCTTTACTATCAAAAAAGAATATCCACTTCTCTATTTTTCTCAATTGATATCACAAATAGCAAAAGAGCATAATCCCTTAGTGTCTATCGATCTCTCTGGAGAGATCGGCGCCATTCAAGCACAGTTGGAGTCATCTTTTTTGGGTAATTCTCAACGATATTGGCTTGGTTATATTGATAGTTTGCCAAAAGCAGTTCTTAAACAATGGCAATCCTATTTGGACTCTTATCAAGGTCCTAATAGCCTTTACTATGTGACACTTTATGATCAGAAGCTTGAGAAAAAGCGAAATAGTATTGTTATTCCAGATGATCTGAATAAACAGGAGTTCAGGGGGCTTTTTACTTTTTTTGTAAAAGAGCCACATTATATAGATTTGCAACGCATTGATCGACTCTATATGAAAACTGACGTTATACCACTTGATACAGCATGTCTGTTGTTATCTTATATGCGTGTGATGGGCAGTCAATCTCAAGAATTTTATACAGATTGGTTGGAACAGATTCTGTTGCCAAAGCAATCACTTTTTGTGTTAAGTCAGTATTTATTTGCAAAGCGATTAACAAGTTTTTTGCCCTATTGGCAAGAAGTCAAAAGCCAATATCCAGAACAATTTTGGGTATCATTCTGGTCTGATCAATTATGGCGTGCAGCATTTTATTGTAAGTATATGAGTGAGTCAAAAATTACCGATGCAAAGACGATTGGCCAACGCTTACCGTTCAGTTTTTTACAAAAAGATTATAGATTGCATTGTTTTAACGAACTGTATAAGGCGCATCAATGGCTCTATGATCTTGATTATGATCTTAAGCATGGTGCAAGCAGTATTGGATTAGATCTATTTCTTTATAATTTCTTTGCAGGTTATTATCAGACAAATTAGGTCTGTAAATGAATTTTTACCTTACTTAAAAATTCATTTGAAAACATAAAAATACAAGGACTCAAAGATTCCGTTCGCCCTGAGTAGGCTCATTGTATGAGCCGTATCGAATGAGTGGAGCACTTTTATTTTATATATATTTTTTTGCTTAGTAATGAGACAAGTTCCCAATCTTCTTTGATTAAAGCATCTTTTTTTCTTCGAGTCCATTTTTTTATTTTTTGTTCAGCGCATAAAGCTTCATATCTTGTATGATTTTAGTCAAAGACCCTTCGATATGCCTCACAGATGAGGCTACTCAGGGCGAACGGGACTGGGGAGATACATTGGTGTATTAACCAATACTCACTATATATAATATCACATTAAGCTTAATGAATAGATCATGATCAACAATAATCATCATCTTGGCAGAAGCGGTCAGGCTTAATTATTCCGCCGGAAATGATCAGAGCGATCGCCTCTTGATGAGTAAGATCTGTCTTTTGTATTTTATTTTGCGGTACAACTACAAAAAAACCACTTGTTGGCATCGGTGTTGTTGGAACAAAAACACTAACGTATGATTGATTATCATTTGGAGAAAGTTCTACTGGAAGTTTTGAGGTAAGAAATCCGATGCTATAGACCCCCTCTATGGGAAATTCAAGATAGACAACTTCTTTGAAAGTTATCTGATCTTGAGGGTTGAAGGCATTAACCAGTTGCTGAATACCTCTGTATACAGTTCTGATGATAGGAACTTTAAGCAGAAGGGCTTCAAATGCATGCACAAGCGAGCGTAGCATAAACAATCTTATGATAGTACCAATTAAGAAGATAATAATAATTGTTAAAAATATTTCTGAGTGAGGAATGCATGCAAGGTTAGGTGGGCAGACCTTTTGTATAGGTTCAAGCCAACTTTTTAGCAGACGAAATGATACATTAAAGACTGCTAATGTGAGGGTGATGGGCAATATGGTCAACAGACCTTGTAAAAAGAGGGTCCAAATAAAGCCGATAAAGCCATATAGATGATTGCTTATTTTTTCTAAAAACACAATATTATGCTCCTAATGCTATCTGCAGCTCCTGTGCGAGTTGTTTGCCAACTTCAAGTGCAAGCTGCTCATTATGATCTTCTACCATTACGCGTAATTTTGCTTCAGTACCGGAAAAACGGACAATAATTCGACCGTCTGGAAGAGATTCTTCTCTCTGTTTTATGATGCTTGCAAAAGGTTCTTGTGTCAAATCTTTTTTGTGAGTCACTGCAACATTGATCAAGAATTGTGGCATCTGTTCAAAGCTTTTCATATCGGTATTCTGCGTCTCAATAATAGTCTCCATAACACGCAGCGCTGTAAATATGCCATCTCCCGTTGGTAAATAATCATATAGAATGATGTGGCCAGACTGTTCTCCACCGAGTATCAAATGACCGCTCTCTTTTTCCATGGCACGTGCAATATATTTGTCCCCAACCGGGGTGCGAATCAGAGGGTACTGTTTTTGCAAAAGCCAGTTTTCAAACCCTTTGTTGGTCATGATGGTACCAACAACCGATTTTGTCTTTTTGTACACTGGATGATCAAGTAAAACTGCTAAGATCTCGTCACCGTTTTTGATTTCACCTTTATGATTGACAGCTATTACGCGATCACCATCTCCATCGAATGCAAAGCCCGCATCGGCATCTTCTGCGATGACTCTTTCTTGCAGTTGTGCAACATTGGTGGCACCACAATGATCATTGATATTAGTTCCCGTAGGATCAGTATTGATGTAGATCACTTCAGCACCAAAATGGATGAATAATGATGGCGCAACTCTATAGGTGGCTCCGTGAGCACAATCGAGCACAATCTTTTTCCCTTTTAAAAATCCGGGGCTGAAAAATTGTGCGATATGTCCGCAATAGACTTCAGCCGCCTTTGACCAATAATGTTCTTGGCCTAACATATTATAATTGATCTGTGGAGCTTGTGTGTAAAAGAGATCGGTTATTCTTTTTTCATCATCGGCACTGAGCTTGCCTCGTGAGCCATCAACTATTTTAATACCATTATCTTGAAATGGATTGTGTGATGCTGAAATGATGATTCCACAGGCGATAGCATCATGGCTTAATGTTAATTGTACAACTGCAGGAGTTGGCAAAATATCTGCATCAATAAGGTTAATAGGATGCGCAAGTAGTCCACCTTTAAGGCATGATTTTACCCAAGAACATGATAATCGTGTGTCATGACCAAGAAGCACTTTTGCGTAAGGGCCATATGTGGTGACAACCCATGTGCCTAAAGCATAACCCATCTGATATAATTCCGATTGAGTAAGTGGAGATTGGCCAACTGTTGCACGGATGCCATCAGTACCGAACATATTCTGAGGTCTATAATTTTCTGTTGTAATTGTGAAAGTCTGATTTTCTAAAGTAAACATAAGAATGCCTAATAGTAGAGTGAATGATGGTGTTAGATGTTGCATGAGCTATCCTTTTAAAAAGAGCGGTTATTCAACGTCAATGGTAATTGTTACTGGGCTATAGTGTAACATGGCTATAGTTTCAGGCAAATAGATATCTTGTTCTGTAATAAAGACCTCATTGTTCCCTTTTTTCAACTGTTGTGCATCGATGTGTACTGCACATTTAGATAAATCTGCAAGATAAAGAGTTTTCCGTTCTGTTTGCAAAAAAACAGTGAGATATTCAGGCGAACTGATCTTTATATCATCGGTCATATGATAGAACGACAAAGGTATCTGTAGTTGGCATTGCACTAACGGGTTACTATATGTGAGCCAAAGAAATATGCCAAGTAGTGATGCAATGCATTTAAGAGAGAGATTGCTCTTGGTGATCTTTTTTAATCTTCTGTCCATGGCCAAATCCTTCTGTTTGATGGTCAGTTTTTCTGTACCAGTCTATGCTTTGCAATAGTTGTGTTGAGGTTAATGATCGATATATTTTTTGATTGAGTATGAGAGTGAATGTTCGTTGTTCATGATTAAAATAGATGGCTATTGCATCGGTCCCTTGTAAATAGTAGCAGGCCTCTTTGAGTTGTTGTTCAGGCATTGCTTGCGTTGTGCTCTCTTGCCAGATTGCATTAATGGCCAGCAGTTTGCCGTTGCTAGCAAGAAGAATATATTGTTCTGGATTGAACCTATTACAATCGATTAGATAACGCAAAATTGTTTTTGTGCATGCTGTCTGTAAAGGTAGTGAAATAGTGAGCATCTCTTGTACATTAACATGCTGTTCAATGATAAACTGGAGGTTCTGCTCTGCTGTTAAACAGAAGCGTACCAGAACTTCGATCAGATTATTATCTATGTGGTTCTGATTGAATGATGCAAGCTGTTTTTCTGCCATTCGTGCACGCATGAGTGATATAGTCGTAAGAAAAAAGGGTAATGCCATTCCAAGTAAAGCAAGCAGGGAGGTCAGTTGCAGTAAAAATGAAACAATAAAAATGAGGGCATAAAGATAACAGAAGTTAAGCAGTGGCCGCTTGTTATCCTGTTTGACCCAATATAAAAAGTGATAGCAGATGATGCTTAAAAAGCTGATCTCAAGAATATCTTTTGCCATAAGGAGGAAAACAGATGTATGCTCTAGCATTATCAATTCCTTTGTTGAGCGTTAGACGACTTTTAAGTCGTCGTATTACGCGAAATTCCGCCATAGCTTTATTTTAGCGACGGCGAATGAATAAACTTGAGATTATTCTAGCATATCTGTTGCATATGACTATAGTTGATGTGATGTAAAAAAAGCGGCACAGGAATTAACCCGTGCCGCTTGAAATATTATGCGAGTCGAATGATTTTTAATACCCGAAGTAGCTCCACCATGATGATGAACCTTGTATCTCTTTGGAGATCTTGTTGAAGAGGCTATTTAGGTTTTCTTTTGCATTCTGTTGTTCATCGAGAGGTAGTTTTTTTATCCTTTCAAAGATATTATTTTTCACATTATCAATAGCTGTGATGAATTTTGCTTTCAGTGTATTGTCTTTGCTAATATTTTTTAAGAAATTTTTAGGTGCTTCCGGTAACTCTAAGTTGAGATTAGGCAGGTCAAGTGAAGTCTCTATGTCGATCATATTTGCAATCGAAATATCATGTATAATAATATGGTTTAAAAGAGCTTTTATATCTTCGAGTGAAGCATCTTTGAATTTTGCTGGAGATATATCTTTATATTGCTTATTAAGAAATCTATTTGCAAGCGAAGTATAACGTTCTTTATGTATAGCATAAAGATCTTTATTGTTTATGACATGAATAAAAAAATAATCCAGTCTTTTTAATTGATCGAAGCTAATATCAGTTTTAGAAAGTACACTTGTTAGATAGTCTAAGTTTCTCTCTACTATATTAGATGTTTCTGTAGATGTCTCTTCTTCAGCTTTTGCAGCACCAAAAAGATCTGGACGTTGCATATAAGTTGCTCCTAATCCGGCACCACCTAATGCCAATCCTAAAGCAGCAGTGCGTGCAGTTGGCAAGTTTAAGCTTGGTCTCCAGTTGCGTGCAGATGCTTGCATATTACGGAACCATTGAGAGGCTTGTGGTCTGAAATTGCTTATACGTTGGCCAAAACCTGTTGTCAATGTTTGATATGCTGGTGCAATTCGTTGTGCCCCTTGATTATATAGTCGTGTGCATTGCTGTCCGATGCGACCCGCATAATTGCGCAATCCACTATACATTGCATGGCTCTCATGCTGTAGGCAGAGCGTTAAGGCCATAAGGGTGAGTGATGTTATCTTTTTCATATAATAGTCCTATCATTAGGTTTTATAATTGAATATATCTTATAATAAGTATAGCAAAATGACCTCCACCGTCAAACAATTTTCTTTTCAAATTGAAATGATCTTGACTTTGAACCTGTGGAGAATTATTATTATGTAAAGACTGTTGTTTCAAAATTTTCGTTCGCTTTGCCTGTCCGCCTTAGCTCCTTAAGCGACGGAGGAAGTTATTGCAAATGGCTGTAAGCGCGTAGCGATAGTATCGAAGAGTAGATGGCATAGGTTTATAATAACATTATTGGGTTGTAAATTTACAGATTATGTCGAGTTTTATACTTTGTATATTTGAATGAGTCGCACAGCCTTTGATACTATTACTGTGCACCCAGTGCTTGTGATAACTTCTTCCGTCGCTTAAAGAGCTATGGCGCACAGGCAGCACGAACGGAACCTGAGTTATTCATTTTTTATAAAGTTGTTTGTTTCAGAAGAAGTCTAATGAAAATTTAGTTTGGTCTGATGTAAAAAAGGGGCACAGGAATTAACCCGTGCCTTTTTAAATATTATGTTGATTCGTTTGTAATCATTTCGATAAAGAATTATGAATTGATTGTTAAATAAATTATTTAGGGGATTAGGTTTTATAACTACCGACTTATGTTTGTTAATATTTCATCGATAATTTTAATCGCTTGTTCATCCAGGCGCCTCTCTTTATCTGTTATTTCTTGATTTATAATGTTATTTATAATATCACTTTTAAGATCATTCATAACTTCGGTGAAAGCTATTTTGAGGGTATTACTATTTTTTATTCTATTCAAAAATTCTTTTGATTTGTCAGTAAGGATTATTTTGCGTTTTTGAGATTGTGTTATTCCCCATGGAATGTTCTCAAAAAAGTTTCTTTGAAGGATGCCAATTGCTATCTTATTCTCTACTAACATCTCTCTTAGATCTCTAGGCGGAAGCGTTTCAAGAAATTTTATTTTTTCTGCTGCGCTCCTGTTATCATTAATGTCAGAGAATTCCGAGATCTTATTTTCCATGGTGAGCACAAGATTTCGAAATTTATCTTGAATAGTTAAGTCTGCAGTGTCGAGATGATTCTTTATGAATTCCATTGCGAACTTGTATGCGTTGTCTATAAACATGGGAAGATTATATAGATTGCGTTGGTTAATATTAGAGATTGCATTGTTAAGTTGAAAAAGATCAAGTTTAGCACGTTCATAGGCTGGGTTATTCTCCTCTTCAGCTTTTACAGCACCTAGAAAATATGGGTGTTGTACATAAGCAGCAGTTGTAAGCCCAGCTCCCAATCCTAAAGCAGTAGCACGTGCAGTTGGTAAGTTTAAGTTTTGTCTCCAGTTGCGTGCAGCGCTATACCATTGAGAGGCTTGTGGTCTGAAATTGCTTAACTGTTGTCGAGCTCCTGTTGTCAATCTTTGATATGTTGGTGCAAATCGTTGTGCTCCCTGATTATATAGTCGTGTGCATTGCTGTCCGATGCGGTTACCAAATTGAGTTGCGTAATTGCGCAATCCACTATACATTGCATGGCTCTCATGCTGTAGGCAGAGCGTTAAGGCCATAAGGGTCAGTGATGTTATCTTTTTCATATAATACTCCTGGTATTAGGTTTTATAATTGAATATATCTTATAATAAGTATAGCAAAATTGCACACCGCGTTAAACAGTTTTCTTTTTCAAATTGAAATGTTTTTGTTTTGAACCTGCGTGGCGCTATTATTATGTAAAAATAATAGCCATACTTCGCTTTTCCCTCCTACGTTAAAACTTCGGGGGACAGGTTGAGCTTCGTAGGGTCCTCAGGATGATCTTTGTGCTGAACTCCCCAAATGAATGGCCTTGAGATTATTCTAGCGCATCTATCGCATATGACTATAGTGTAAAAAAGCGGCATAGGAATTAACCCATGCCTTTTGAAATATTATGCGAGTCGAATAATTTTAATACCCGAAGTAGCTCCACCATGATGATGAGCCCTGTATTTCTTTGGAAATCTCATTGAGGAGGCTATTCACATTGTTTTTTGCATTTTGTTGCTCATCGAGTGGCATTGATTCTTTTTCTATGTTTTTAAATGCTTTGTTTCTGATATCATCAATAGCTGTGATAAACTTTGATTTCAGTGCATTATCTTTGCTAATATCTCTAAAGAATTTTCTATAGACATCAGGGATTTCTATTTTTTGATAAAGTTGCATTTTGAATTTGTTATTAAATATTCCATTAGCCAGTGAAATGTCAAATTTAATAGCATCAGATAAAAATTCCCTTACCTCTTCATTGGTAGCGGTAGCAAATTGTGGGGACTCTTTATATAATTCTTGATAAAGATTTCCATTATATCTCTTATTTAACCATTCATTTACAAGGGTGGTATAATTTTGTCGATTTAGAGGGTCTAGATTGTTTTCATGTTCGTGTATGAATGAAAATAATTTCCATCTTAGTTCATTTACTTTATTTAGAGTGTCAGCTTGAGAAAGCTCATTTTTTAGATTTTCCAACTGTGATTTTATGTTATTAAATGTACTGATTTCATTAACAACACCCAAAGGTGCTTCAGAAGGCATTTCCTCCTCTTGAGCCTTCACAACACCCAAAAGATCTGGACGTTGCAAATATGCGGCCCCTAATCCAGCGCCGCCTAATCCCAATCCTAATGCAGCAGTACGTGCAGTTGGTAAGTTTAAGTTTTGTCCCCAGTTGCGTGCAGCGCTATACCATTGAGGGGCTTGTGGTCTGAAATTGCTTAATTGTTGTCGAGCTCCTGTTGTCAATCTTTGATATGTTGGTGCAAATCGTTGTGCTCCCTGATTATATAGTCGTGTGCATTGCTGTCCGATGCGGTTACCAAATTGAGTTGCGTAATTGCGCAATCCGCTATACATTGCATGGCTCTCATGCTGTAGGCAGAGCGTTAAGGCCATAAGGGTCAGTGATGTTATCTTTTTCATATAATACTCCTGGTATTAGGTTTTATAATTGAATATATCTTATAATAAGTATAGCAAAATTGCACACCGCGTTAAACAGTTTTCTTTTTCAAATTGAAATGTTCTTGTTTTGAACCTGCGTGGCGTTGCTATTATGTAAAAACAATGCCCATACTTCGCTCTTCCATCCTACGTTAAAACTTCGGGGGACAGGTTGAGCTTCGTAGGGTCCTCAGGATGATCTTTGTGCTGAACTCCAAATGAATAAACTTGAGATTATTCTAGCATATCTATTGCATATGACTATAGTTTGGTTTGAGGTAAAAAAAGCGGCACAGGAATTAACCCGTGCCGCTTGAAAATCTCTTTTTTGGTGATATTTACTATTGCTCACCTTGAGGTTTCCAATAATCTCTTATTCTACGAGCCCATTCGCTATCGCGCGCTTGTTGATATCCTCTACTGATATCTTCTTTTGTTCTTTGAAAACTATCACTTGCTTGGCCATACATTCTATTAAATGCCTTTCCTGTTCTTTGGATGCTATCATGTTCTAGCGCTCTGCTATAGAGATTGCTGCCTCTGTTATACAGATTGCTTAAACTATCTCGGGTTGGCATCATGTTAAAGAGATAATTAGATCTCTGTTGTAAGGCGATATTTGAAGGAGCCATCGATTGTTGGAAATTCTGAGCGATCTCTGGATTATTATACAGATATTGAAGCGCTGCTAATCCGGCAAGCCCTGTAGCTCCAGCGGCAGCTGGTTTTGCAGATTGCCTAACACCTTGGGTAAATGCATCAAATCTTGGGCCAGTATTTCTCATCCATTGAGTTGGTCTAAAGTGTGATCCAGCCTGTTCGGTCCAGCGACCAATATTTTGTGTAAATCTACCAGCGGCTGCATGGTTCTGTTGTATGCACAGCGTTAATACTATTAACGTAGCTATTGTAAATCTCTTCATCTATCTTCTCCTATGTAAAGATATCTTATATCTGAAACTATTCTTTTATAAGAGTAGCAGGAATAGCTTTTAATCGTCAACACATATGTTTCAAATAGAAATTTTTTGGCGCTTTTAACCTGCAAAGCATTTTGTATTATGTTAAAAATGCTAAAAAATAAGAGACGAATGGTCTATTTGTTGGCATAATGGGGTTATCATGTATCAAATTTAAAAGGGTAATTATATGTCACAAGAGATTATTTTAACAGGAGACAGGCCGACAGGCCCGCTCCATTTAGGCCATTATGTAGGTTCATTGTGTAATCGAATTAGATTGCAGGATACATATAAGCAGTTTGTTATGATCGCAGATGTTCAGGCGTTGACCGATAATTATGAAACACCAGATAAGGTCAGAAAAAATGTGCTTGAGGTGGCGCTTGATTATCTTGCGGTTGGTATTAACCCTAACAAAAGTACTATCTTTATTCAATCTATGATTCCTGAGATTGCAGAGCTGACCGTTTTTTATCTTAACTTGGTAACGGTTGCACGGTTGCGCCGTAATCCAACGGTCAAAACTGAAATTGCTCAAAAGGGATATGGCGAGCATCTGACTGCTGGATTTTTAATGTATCCAGTCTCACAAGCAGCTGATATTACTGTTGTAAAAGGGGCGATTGTTCCGGTAGGAGAGGATCAATTGCCGATGATTGAGCAGACTAATGAGATTGTTCGTGCATTTAATCGTATTTACAATACCGATGTACTTAAAGAGGCAAAGGCGCTCATTCCTAAAGTTGCACGTCTTTCTGGTATTGATGGTAAAGCAAAGATGAGTAAATCTCTCGGTAATGCGATATTTTTATCCGATTCAGCTGATGTTGTTGCAAAGAAGGTGATGCAGATGTACACCGATCCAGATCATATTCGTGTTGAAGACCCTGGGAAAATAGAGGGCAATGTTGTCTTTTCCTATCTTGATATTTTTGATACTGATCAAGATGAGGTGCAAAAACTAAAAGAGCATTATCAGCGGGGTGGACTTGGTGATGTTAAGGTCAAGCGCCGTTTGGCTGATGTATTGAATACCTTTCTTGATCCTATTCGCACTAAACGTGCTCAACTTGCTTGTGATCCTCAAGTTGTTATGGATATTGTTCTTGAGGGGACAAGGCAGACTCGTCTTGTTGCACAACAGACTATGCATGAGGTGAGAAAGGCGATGCATTTGGATTATTAATGAAGCGCTTGACGGCTTGAGAGCCGTCATATGGCGCGAAATTCCGCCACTCGCTTGGGCGTAGTGATTGTGTTAAAAGTCAACTATTTTATTCTAATAAACTTTGCACGGCTGCCCTTTTTTTAATATTGTGTTAGCCAAAATAATGAGCTTATGCATAACAGCAACGATTGCCACCTTGA
>JAKBEL010000012.1 GCA_021833825.1 bacterium | reverse complement strand
ATTCAGCAGTGGAATAGGGGTATCAAATTTTGTTGGACCAAGACAAAAGAATCTTTTTTGGGCCTTTGTCAGTTAGCCTCTGCTATTCACAATTTTAAGCGGGCAGGAATTTTCGGATAAGCTCTAATAATACAGCACTAATTATATAGCAAAAAAATTCTATGTGCAAAAGGGTGTCTGGGTTCCCACCTTCGTTAAAACTATAGTGGGCAGGCAAATACATATGAGACTTAGGGCCCATCTTAAATACCTCACAAAACTGGAGGAATGGCGCCTGCCCGTCGAAGTTTACCGAACCTGAATGCCTAGGCAAATAGAGGCATCTTCTCCTTGTAACAGGCACTTTCAAAACTGGCTCTGAACCAAACCCCTCCGTCGACTTGGATAGATAAGAACTTAAAGGTGAGGTCTACTTATAAAGGAATAACGATATTGATCAAAAAAAACTTCAATGTAAACTTTATTGAAATATTTAAATCTATAAATCATAGTAAGGATGTAATAATGAACAGACAACTATTTTATATATGTATAGCAACCGTAATCCTATACTCTAGCGGGCAAGCTGCGGCTATGGACCTCTCTTTTTTAGGGGCAAAAGTTCAACCCAAAATAGCCAGATTTAAAGAAGAGTTTAATTCATTAAGCATTGAAGAATTACAGGGCAAATTAGATGAGAATACCGCAAAAGCAAAACGTCGCTCTTTAAGCCCAGAAGAACGACATGCTCTACATGATCGAAATTGCGAAATCTCTGAGCAGATTCTACACTCTAATTACTCGTTAGATGAACAAGAGATAGAGCAACTGAGCACAGAATTTGCACATAACATAGCACAACTTAATATACATTCCATAAAACCATCTGAACGATCAGATATTGCACTTGCAAATATGGTAATCATTGAAAAACTCACAGTCTTGGGTGGGCAGATGCATGAAGAGTAAAAAGGAGAGGTTTCTCTCTTTTTCTATTAATATCAAACATTTGAAAAATTGGCCTGCCAACCGTAGCCTTGTGCGTAGGTTGGTGCGCCTGGTAGGACTCGAACCTACAACCTACGGATTCGAAATCCGGAACTCTATCCAATTGAGCTACAGGCGCATAATATTTAAAAAGATTTATGTATCTATAGAGTACCTTTTTTTAATCGATTGTCTAATTATAATGAAAATCTATTAATGGTTATCTGAATGAACTAAATCTCTATAAAAAGCTATAGGAGTATCTTTAAGAAATTGATTCACAATCCCAGCATTGGCAAGCACTGTAGAAAGTCCCTCTTCAGTTGACTGAGCATTCTCTACGGTCAATTGCTTATCTATGCGATAATTTTCAGTGGATAAGATATAAATTAACTTTCTTGCATGCATATCACCTATAAAGAAGACAATCTGATCAGCCTCTTTATTTATAAAATCAATATTATCAATATAATATAATAATTCAGCATCAAATACCGAACTTTGAAGACTATGCATATTATAATGCAAGCGAGAATCCTCAATATTTTCTTGCTCATATTCATATACTGAAGCAAAATGATCAGACTCTGATAATCCTGCCGCTAAGGCTCGATTAATGCTACTATTTATAACATTAACCCCTTTCTCAAGCCCAAAACCTATTTTGTCTCCAAAATCTTTCATTATTGAAAGATCCCTTTTAGCATATTCAATGGTAATCTTTTTTATATCATCAGGAATGTTCTGTGGGCTCTCTTGTAAAGCTTTTTTTAAACAAGGCCATGTTCTACCAATTTGAGAATAGGCTTCTGCATGAAACCAGTCTCTCAATCTATCGCCCATAATCCATGCCGCTCCATTAGCCGCTTTAAAAGGAAATACAAATTCTATACCCTCAACGGTTAACTCTTTACTTCTTTGATCATTAATAAATGCCCCTTTTTGAGCTAAAGTATCTCCAGGAATAGCCAATTCAATAAATAATCGAGGAAAAATATTTAATGCCTCATATAGATAATCTTTAGATAACCATACGCTACTTTTATTGAAAATAGACTCCAAAACTATCTGATTAGTCTCTGTTATAATCGTCATATTAGCATGAGATTGCTGGCTGCTTAAAAGTTCTTCTATTCTTTTTTCAAGAATAGAGTTTTGCTCATGCATCACCTCTTCCCATTTTTTTTCATTATCTGATCCAAATGTTTCTTTAATAACTGAATGTGCTACAGAATAGTGCATGTCATGTAAAAAAATAAGAGTCTTTTTCCCTTCCAATTCCTTCATAAAAGTAACTTGGTGAATGACCCCATGCATTGATTGACTCAATAATGCTAATGCTATTAAAAATAGTCTCTCTATGTTCATAATATCCCTTATCTCCTGGACATATGGCTTTAAAAATTAATACAGGAACGAGTTTAACATAAAAATAAAGTCCCGTCTAAAAATAAAGAGATACCGTCAATTACTATCAAAAATTTCTTGCTGAAATTTATTTGTTGCAATTAGAAATTATATTATGATACAGTAGAAAGAAAAGGGGAAAAAGGTCATATCGCACAAAATTCCGCCGCAGCTGTTTATTTAGCGAAGGCGAATAAACTCCCCTATAACTCCTCTCCTTGAGAGGAAAAAGAGATAGCCGAAGCAATTAGCTTTGGCTATCTCTTTTAATAAATAACGCTAAAAATTCTTTATTTCCTTGAGCGCCAAAGATAGGAGAATCGGTCACACCTACCGATTGATACCCATAACTTTCAATACCAGCCACAACCTTGTTGATGACCTCTTTGTGCACCTGTTCATCTTTGATGATGCCACCACGCCCAACCTGTTCACGCTCAGCTTCAAACTGCGGCTTAATAAGTGTAATTAGCAGGCCTCCCGGCTTGAGTACCTGGTTTATTGCATCCATCACCTTTAAAATCGAAATAAATGAGAGATCTAAGGTGACCATATCAACTTGTTGACCAATGGTCTCTAAAGTTATATGGCGCAGATTTGTTCGCTCAAGAACAACCACACGACTATCTGCAGCGATCTTTTCATGCACTTGACCATAACCAACGTCGATTCCTATAACCTTTTTTGCTCCACGCTGCAACAGACAGTCTGTAAATCCACCAGTTGAAAGACCTGCATCAAGAACAGCCAATCCTTCAACATTAATGCCAAAATAATCTAGAGCTTTTTCCATTTTAAATCCTGCCCTACCTACATACTTTGGCTCTTCTATATCAAGGTTAATCTCTAGATCTGGATTGACCTGCATGCCCGGTTTATCAAGAACTTTACCATGAACGATAATTTTACCTTGCATAATCCAACTCTGAATCTGCCGACGACTGTATTCAGGATAGCGATCAAGCAAAAGCTGATCTAAACGTATCTTTTTCATCATAACCTACGATGGTATATGTAGTTGTGCAACACCACGCGCCTTCATAATCTCCTGCACCAATGGTGATATCGAATAACGATATTCATGAGCAAGCTGCATCTCCTCAGCCATAACTCTATCCATAGGCAATACAACAAGGAGATTATCGGTCGACATAGTTAAATTATCTGTGATCAGAAAAGTCAAAAATTTATCCTGCGCATGAGCCTTTATCACTCGACGAAAATCTTCAAGAGTATGAACCGGCTCACCATATACTTCATTGATTGTCGCCCCCATAGTGACAGTGCGAAGTTTAAATAACTCTGATGTTGGAAATACATGTGTGATCAAAAGCACTGGCTGTTTCTGATTTTTAAGCTCTGCATAGCGAGCCAACCCCTGTATTGATTTTTTCATTCCCTGAATATGATTAGCTGTCAATTGCATAACAACCATGCCAGCATAGACTTCATAATCGATCGGCTCATAACCCGGATATATCTTTCTTATTGGAGGGAGCTCAGCTTGGCTAAACTTTACTGAAAGCTCTTTACGCTGTCCATTGCGGTAAACAATCAGGCGGACATCTTCACCTATTGCAAGCCTGGAAACATAGTCGATTAACGATATCTTATCTTCCGACCATGGAACATTCATCTCACCATAAAGATCCAATTTATGACCATTAATCTCATAAATCATATCACCCTGCTGAACACCAGCTTTATAGAGAGTACTATCTTTGACCACCTCCACCACATAGCAACCACCGGGTTGAGGATTGCCTAAATATTCAGTAAGACTGGCGCTCGCATTATTAAAAAGCACTCCTAAAAAAGGCTTGCGTAATAACTTAACCTTATAAAGATCTGGCAATATTATCTTTACATCATTGATTGGAATGATATAGCCGATATTTTGAGCCTCCATGATGCCCGCAGAGTTGATACCGACCACTTCACCATTAATATTGAGCAACGGCCCACCAGAATTGCCAGGGTTAATAGGCGCGCTCATCTGAATAAACTGCTGCTCTCTTCCGCTGATCACGCCAGTAGTGCTTTTAAGTGACTGTTGGCCCAACGGATAACCCAATGCAAGAACTTCATCAGAACGAAAAACTAGATCAGAATCACCAAGAGGTAAATAAGGAATCCGCCCTAACTCTTGTCGAATAATCTTAAGATCTTCAGGAATGACACGAATCAACGCAACATCACGCTCAGGGCTCACCCCAGTCACTTCAACACGGATAATGCGCTTGCCCAATGATGGAACTTGAATCCAGAGTGACCTTGCCTGATCAACCACATGAGCATTAGTCAGTAGATCTCCTTGATCATTAATAAAGAATGCTGAACCTGAAGTGGAATATTGTGCTGGAGTTTTAAATGGTTGCAACAGATCGATTTCAGATATTTGTGAAAAAACCTGAACAACAGTATCTTTGACCTGTTGTTGAATCGGCCTCCAGACTTCACTTTTTGAAACTATTTTCTCAATAATCTGTCTGTTTCCCGTTGCAATAGGATTTGGTCCTGAGGCGGTTAGCGTAATAAGTGATTTTTTTAGATCATAATAATAATAAAATAATAGAGTCACAGACCCAAACATAAGGGCTGCACATCCTGCGCATACAATAGCCAAAAAGGATTGACGCATATTCATTCTTATCCTTTGATGAAATTCTTTTACGCTTCTATTGTAGCTTATTTTAAAATAAACACCACTATCACCAGGCAAGCGGAATCATACCTTGTTTATTAAACTTCTCTTTTCCCGTTCGTGCTGCCTGTACGCCATAGCTCTTTGAGCGACGGAGGAAGTTATCACAAGCCCTGCGCAGTGATAGTATCGAAGCATCTACACACTATACCAACCAAAGAATTATTGAGTTGGAGGCCTACATTTACAACTCAATAATTTTATTTAATTTTATAGTCAATAACGCTTCGATACACCTCATGGGATGAGCCTACTCAGCGCGAACGGGAGACAGGTATTTACAACCATTAGTTAGTAAGAAATTTTACTACACAGAGGTCTGTTAATCTTCTATAAAACAGATTATCTTTAAGTGATGCTGCCACAGGCGACCTTATCAAGTAGCTCAAGCAGAACCTAGAAATGCTCTGTCAGCGACGGCAAATAATTTGCAATGTATTAAAGAATCAATTACGCTTACATTGTCTAGAATAAACTATTGAACAACGTTTCAAGGAGTACCTTTTTGATGGAAACATCACCAAAGAATCCTGTTTCGCTTGATATTTTAACAGCACTATGCAAGCGACGGGGCTTCATCTTTCAATCAGCTGAAATATATGGCGGCCTGAACGGCTTTTATGATTTTGGTCATCTGGGAGTATTATTAAAAAATAATCTTCGTCAAGCATGGATCCGCTCACTTGACAATGAAAAAGGTGAAATCGTTCTTATGGAAGGTGCCCTTATTGGTCCAGAGGCTATGTGGATAGCATCAGGCCATGTTGAGAACTTTCATGACCCTATGGTTGACTGCATGGAATGCAAACACAGATTCAGAGCCGATCAAATAAATTTAGATAAAGCATGTTCTAACTGTGGAAAAAAGAATTGGACAGAAGTTCGCAATTTCAATATGATGCTCAAAACAACCATTGGAGCATCAGAAAGTTCTGGCTCAACCGGTTATTTACGCCCAGAAACAGCACAAGCAATCTTTGTTAATTTTAAGAATGTACTCTCAACGGCTCGTGTTAAAATTCCGTTTGGTATTGCACAGATTGGGAAATCATTTCGCAATGAGATCACACCACGGCAATTTTTATTTAGAATGCGTGAATTTGAACAGATGGAGATAGAATGGTTCTGCAAACCCCAAGATGCCAAAGAGATGTTTGAATTCTGGCGCAAAAAACGGCTTGAGTTTTATTATAGCCTTGGCATTAGTCAAGATAAATTACGTTTACGCAGTCATGAAAAAGATGAACTCTCTCACTATTCAAGTGGCACCGATGATGTGGAATACAACTTCCCATTTGGCTGGAAAGAGCTTGAAGGAATCGCTCATCGTAAAAATTTCGATTTAACACAACATAGCAAACATTCAGGAAAAGATTTGAGCGTATTTGACGAGAGTACTAAAACATCTTATGTTCCAGATGTTGTAGAATGCTCTGTCGGCTCTGATCGTCTGCTCCTGACTCTACTATTTGATAGTTATCGCGAAGATACTGTTGAAGGCGAAACGAGAAACTATTTTGCATTTGCTCCACATGTGGCACCAATTAAAGCTGGGTTCTTTCCGCTTTCAAAACAGCTTGAAGAGCCTATGCACAAGATCTATCAAAATGTGCGGGCAGTAATACCTCATGTACAGTTTGATCTTTCAGGATCTATCGGTAAAAGATATCGCAGACAAGATGAGATAGGAACACCATTCTGTTTTACCTATGATTTTGAGAGTGAAGCGACACAGACAGTCACTGTCCGTGAGCGTGACACAACAAGACAGCATCGTATAGCAATTGATCAGATTATTCCTTTTTTACAGAAAGCTTTGCAACCTAATACCAATTAGTAGGCACATATGTTCAGAAGAGTATATAAGTGGATGGAGTCATATGTTGATACAAAACATGCTGATGCGATGCTCTGTTTTTTATTTTATCTGGAAGCATTAGTATTTATTATACCGACCGATCCTATGCTCATTATCTATTGTATTGAAAGACCAAGAAAAGCATTTTGGTATGCCTTTATAGCAACTGTAGGATCAGTTTTAGGTGGTATTACCGGATATATCATCGGTGCGACCATCTGGCAATCAGCGGGTCAGGCAATCATTCATAATGCATGGATTAATCTGATCATTAAACCGGACGATTTTTATTATCTATGTGAACTCTATAAAGAGCATGAATATCTCGCGATATTTATTGCGGGATTTACCCCAGTCCCTTATAAAGCAGCAACATTTACTGCTGGCTTTTGTAATTTAGCTTTTATACCCTTTGTCATCTGCTCCATTATTGCTCGCGGTGCACGCTTTTTAATATATGCAGTCACCATTACCATTTGGGGCAAACAAATTAAAGAATATATTGACCGATTCTTTAACCTCCTTGTACTATTAATTATAGTACTCATTGCCAGTGCCATCTGGCTTTGTAAAAAACAGATTCATATATAGGTGCATCTTATGTCTTCCTTAACAACAAAACAGTTGTCACATTTTTCACCTGGTAGAATTATTCTATATTCAGTATTTTTTACTATTATTCTTGGCACTATTGCTCTTGCTCTACCTATTGCTCGAACAAAGCCAATCGCCTTTATCGATCTTCTATTTACTGCAGCATCGTCCGCTTGCGTTACCGGATCATACACTGTTGAACTCCAAGACTTTACCACATTTGGACACATTGTTCTTTTGATATTAATGCAGATTGGTGGAATCGGGCTTATTACTTTAACGATTTTTTTATTATCATTCTTTATCGATTTTGGATTTGCTCACCAGGTCATGGTTGGACAGCTTCTTGAACTTGAATCATGGAAAAATGTGCGCACTTTAATTATCTTTATTATGCTCTGGACAATATTGATTGAGACATTAGGCGCCCTTGCAGTCTATCCCGTTATTCGATCATTATGCCCTGAGAACGCTCTTTTTTTCTCTATTTTCCATGCAATATCATCATTTTGTAATGTGGGCGTTTCGCTCTTTCCTGACAGCCTTGATCTATTTAGAAATAGTTATACAGTACTCTTTATTACCGCATTACTTATGATTATTGGAGGTCTAGGCTTTGTAACATGGCGAGAAATACTCTATTACATCAGATCATTCTATTATAAAAAGAGATATAAATTTTCTCTGCATACTAAAATTGTTCTTTATGGCACATTCGGCATTATAAGCACTGCTTCACTTATGTTCTGGATACTAGAACATGACAATACCTACGCTCACATGGGCTATTTTCAGAGCATTATAAATGCAATTTTTCAAGCAGTCTCTTTTAGAAGTGGTGGTTTTACAACGGTACCAGTAAGCCTTCTTGCGCTGCCAACATTATTTATAACACTATTCATTATGTTTATTGGAGCATCACCGGTATCGACTGGAAGTGGTATTAAGGTCACTACAGTAACAGTCTTTTTAGCAACTATTAAAGCTGCAATAAGCGATCGCACATCAGTTGAAATTAGGGGCAGGCAGATCGCCACCGATCAGGTCTATAAAGCTATATCAATTATTGCTCTAAGCGCTGGATGGATATTTTTAACAACACTCTTTTTACTCATTACCGAAACTGGCTGGGGCTTCTTTGCCATCCTTTTTGAAGCTGTATCAGCATTTTCAAATGTTGGCATTTCAACCGGACTGACCAAAAGTTTAACCACTATAGGAAAAATTTTTATTATATTGAGCATGATTATCGGAAGAGTCGGTTCATTAACATTATTATTAGCATTACGACAATTAGCGTTAAAAAACATAACAGAGTCTGCAGGATTTACCTATCCTGAAGAGCGCGTTATGCTCGGTTAAACATACAAGGATACAACTATATGAAGTTTTGTGTTATTGGTCTTGGCCGGTTAGGCTATCAAGTGGCTGTCACCTTGGCTGAAAATGGTATGGAGGTTATGGCTATCGACAGCAATGAGAGCATTGTTGCATCAATTCGTGATCGTGTTACCCAAGCCATCTGCATGCGGGTAACCGATGAGGCCTCTATGCGTTCTATCGGCATTGATGAGATGGAAGCGGTCATTGTTGCAATGGGGGAAAATTTTGCTCAATCAGTATTGATCACCGCACTGCTTAAAAAGAAGCTCAAAATAAACAAGGTGATCGCTCGTGCCATTAATGAGATTCACAAAGAGATTTTGGAACTTATTGGAGCCGATCAGATCATTTTGCCTGAAAAAGAGATCGGCATCAGGTTAGCAGATAAGCTAAGTATGCCATTCATGGAACTCATTAGATTGACTAAAAATTTCTCCATAAGTCAGATTAAAGCTCCCAAAGACCTTGTGGGCAAAACATTATCCGATACTAAGTTCTATCAAAAATGGAATGTTCGTTGCTTGGGTATTAAACGGAATAATGAGATTGAGCCAATCGCGAGCGACTATGTAATTGCAGCCGATGACAAGTTGATTGTCTCTGGATCCAATGAGGCCCTTGAGAAGTTGGCTAAATTGTAAAAAGCTTAATCCTGTTTACTTTTTTTGACTATTAACTATACTTTTATATGTAAATAGTTAATTCTTTATTGTTAGGATTCTCATGAATTTATTTTCAAAAGTACTACTCTTGTCATGCATAGTTACCAGCGGATTACATTGTGGATTTCCCGAGGAATCTTTAATGGAAAAACAGGGTATACACCTAGAGATTACTGCTTTATTAAAAGTGCTAAAATATTGCCATCAACGTGATATATATTCAAAAAAAGTTACTGATGATGTGTTCGCACGAATGACATTGAAGAATGAAAAAGAAACATGTTACTTAGCTCAGGCAAACCTTATGTATATAATGGAAAAAATAAGAAGAAATTATGTAGATATAATAGTCACACATGAAAGAATCACAGATTTTCTATCTAAGTAATAAAAAACCCGCTGTTTCAAGCGGGTTTTTTATTACTTTTTGCAGTTCACTTGAACAAATCTTTTAGATCGATTCAATACGTATAACTGTTATAGGCTGACGGTGGCCAATCTTACGACGTACTTTTTTACGACGTTTGAACTTGAAAGCTATCAGCTTTTCACCTTTTGATTGCTTAACAATCGAAGCCTTAATTGGGTGAGAAAGGTATGGGCGGCCAAATTCTACTGCTTTGTCACCATCTTTAAGTAACAAAACTTCAGCAAATTCAATGGTATCGCCTTGGTTACCCTCTATCTTCTCTATTGCTATTGTTTTACCTTCAATAGCCTGGTACTGTTTGCCACCAGTCTGGAATATCGCATATTTATTTGGCAGTTGAATCGATTCCATGAATACTTCCTATAAATGGTTTTTATTTTCATATACATATGGGAATTTTAGGTATATCAATTAGTGTAACAGATTTTTAGGATTGGTCCAATACAAAATCAATTAAATCGCTCTGGACAGGGCACTCCTGCCCAAACAATTCAGATAGAAAACCTTATTCTAGAGATTGTTGTTTAAGCCCCCATAGGATATCAAATGCCTTTTTAGGTGATAGATCATCAAAATCAACATCTTTAATAGCTGCAATAAAGGCCTCTTGCCCCTTATACTTTTGATATAACTCATTGAACGCCTCTTGCAAATCAACGTTATGATCATCTGATGTATCTGATAAAGCCAATTGTGAAGCCCCTCCTATCTGTTGCATCAGTTGTTGTTCATGAACACTGAGCACTTTCAATAACTCTTGAGCTCGATTAATAATCTCCTGAGGCAGCTGCGCCAGCTTTGCAACCTGAACTCCAAAACTTCCATCGGCTACCCCTTTATTGATCTTATACAAGAATGTGATGCCATGAGCAGTTTTTTTGCTTGCCGCATGATAACTTATAATACCAGGAAACTGCCCTTCTAGTTTGGTCAGTTCATGATAATGAGTTGCAAATAGGCAACGAGCCCCAACTCTTTTATAGATATATTCAATCACCGATTGAGCTATAGCAAGGCCATCAAACGTACTGGTTCCCCGACCTACTTCATCTAAAATAACCAAACTACGTGAAGTTGCTTGAGTGCATATAGTTGCAGTCTCTTCCATTTCAACTAAAAAGGTACTTTTGCCCTCCAATAGATGATCTCCTGAACCAATGCGAGTAAATATACGATCAAGAATAGCAATATCGGCCTTATCAGCTGGCACAAAAGAACCAATCTGCGAAAGAATGCAATTGAGTGCAACTTGGCGTAAATAGGTTGATTTACCACCCATATTAGGTCCAGTAATGATCCACAATGACTGCGCATCATCAAGCAACGTCTCATTAGGAATAAATGGTGCTGTTGAAGTCAATTCGATGACTGGATGGCGACCACCTATGATTGAAATGGTTCGATGTTCATTAAATGTCGGCCTTTTCCAATCATAATCTCGTGCTATAGTGGCAAGTCCAAAAAGCGCATCCAGATGTGCCAAAGCATGAGACAATTTACGCAATGGATTCACCTGCAATTCAACCTCTCTTTTGACACGATCAAAAATAGCACCTTCCACCGATGAGATCTTTTCTTGCGCCTCATTGATCTGAACCTGAAGCTCTTGTAATTTTGATGTAGTAAAACGGGTGCGATTGACAAGCGTCTGTTGGTGAACATAATAGTCAGGCACCAGATGCATATTCGGTTTTGTCACTTCTATATAATAACCATGTACATTATTAAATCTAATTTTTAGTGAAGTAATGTTTGTTCTCTGTTGCTCCTCTAATTCTAGCGCACACAGCTTCTCATTACTATTTTCAATAAGCTCTCGCAATTGATCAAGCTCTTGGTCAAAACCGTGCTTAATTATCCACTGCTTTTGACCATCCTCATATAATGATGCATCAAGCAATTGATATAGTGATGCAAAATCGATCACATAAGATAGTATTGTCTGTAAAAATTGATCATCATATTGTTGTAACAATTGCACAATTTGAGGAACAACATGGAGTGCATATTTTAATGCAAGATAATCATTCAACTGCGCCCGCTTTAATGCAATGCGCCCTACAATCCGTTCAAGATCGCCCAACTGTTTTAAACATCTTTCAAGTTGTTGCGCTAATGATACTTGTTTGACAAATAATTCGATAATCTGCTGACGTTTTTCAATCTGCTCCTGCTTAATGAGTGGACGAGTGATCCACTTTTGAATCATGCGTGACCCCATAGGGGTCACTGCTCTATCAAGCACATCAAAAAGCGTGCCCTTTTTTGTTCCATCATGCTTATTGCGCACAAGCTCTAAATTGCGCTGAGTTGCTGCATCAAGAACTAAAAAATCATCTGCATCATACCATGAGATAGTACGAAACTGATCAACAGCAATTCTATTATTTTTTCTGATATAACTATAAAAAGAATGAAGCGCTGATTTAAGCGCATATTTCTGAACCAACATATGTTCAGTCTTTTCATGAAACTGTTTATGCACCCAACCATCAAACTCTTTTTTTTGCTCAATACTCTCTTGATCAACATGCTCAAGCGAAGTAAAATATCCAAGCTTTTTAAAATAAGAGACAAACTCTTTGCCCTCTTGATTATGTGGCAACAGAATCTCATCGGGCATAAAACGTGTTATTTCCGCTTCCAATCTTTTATGCTCTCCTGCAGGAACCACTGTTCCAAAGATTTGAGCTGTCATAAGTTCACTAAAAAGAAGCCCCCAGCTGTTGTTCATGGGGAAAAATGAACATAAATATGAGGCAGCTTTTTCATCAAGCAGCTGTGTATCGGTCAATGTTCCTGGTGTTAAAACTTGTGTCACTCCACGTTCAACCACTCGGCCTGGAACTGGCTCTTCTAACTGCTCACATATTGCAACCTTAAAACCACCACGGACTAATTTGATCAGATAATGTTGCAATGCATGAACCGGAACACCACATAATGGAATAGGATCACCATTAACATGGCCTCGCTTTGTCAGAGCGATACCTAAAAAAGAGGATGCATTTTTTGCATCCTCAAAAAATAGTTCGTAAAAATCACCAACTTGAAATAGCACTAGATGATCAGCATACTGCTTTTTAATCACCACATATTGCTGCATCAAAGGGGTCAAATGTTCTGTCTGTACCATGCTGTTCATCACTATAGATTGTTCATCTCTCTTTCAAATCGTTTAAATCCACCAAGAGCACTCTTGAATTCTAAAGAGAATAACTCGATATAATCAAATATTTTAATTATTGCTGCAACGCGCTCCTCATTGTCGGTACAATGAGAATATGCAGATTTGATATCATGAATCTCCTGTGCAAGATCATATGCACGTTTAAAAAGATATTCTCCAAGAGTTGCATCGCAATAAAGATGATGCTCATGCAATTCAAGCTCTTGAGATTTGTGATTAATATATCCAACAATCGGTTCCAGTTCAAGAATCATTGCATTATAAAGACGAATCAACGAACTGATATATTGATCAGCCTGATATTGCGTTATATAAAAACTTTTTGCTTTAAGCGCATCAACATGCATAAACTCTTTCATTGCTGAGATCTCATCATAAACTTCTACTAATGATGTTTTTTGTCTATAAAACCACTCAACTGAATTATCATGAAATATCTGCGCTCCCTTTTTATTTAAAAATTGAAACGTAAAACCCTGTGCCGCAAGTGCTCCAAGCCATTTAGCTGTAGTTAAAGTCCCCGAAGCAATACTGGCTATCCATCCAACACTCTTTTCTGGCTGAGTCTGTAAAGCCTGTATATCGGGCCATGGTTCATTAGGAAGACATTTTTTTAATAATGTATTCTGTTTTACAACAAATCTATAAAGATTCTGTTTTTCAGCTATCGCGCTAGTCGCAGATGCCACAATTTGCTCTTTTGCTTGCCCATCAACCTGTGCTATATAATAATTGTTGTATAAAGCATAACAGACCGCTAAAAGACCAATACCCACTGTAAGCCTAATACCATTCTGTAGATAATAATCCTGGTTTAGACCCGATGCTATCTTTGCTTTATGGTCATCTATAGATGTTCTACTTGGGAAATGAACCTCAACAGCTATAACACCTGGCAATTGGCTTCCCAAATCATTAAACAAATCACTGGCCACAAGCTGAGGCCAACCTGACAAAAAAAGACTAATAGCCAAAACTAATCTGAAAGCTTGCATAACTAAAACCACCTATAAAAAAAGATTTTTACCTGTATATTTTCTATATTAGCCCATTATACAAAAAAGCTCAACAGGAATACCCTTTTGCATAAATATGTTTTCTATTTGAATTTTTATTCACTTGATAAGAGATAGTACTCTGAACTCCATCTCTTCTGCACTCCTTGCAAAAAACCCTTAACCTTATACACTGATATCTATTATGAAACTAAACCATACTATAAATCTGCCCACAAAAATTACTCTGATCAGATTGATCATCTCTCCACTCATTATGCCGATGTTATTGGTCTATCTATTGCCATATGACCATATGATCATTAACATTATGTTGGCCCTTCTTTTTCTGACCTTTAGCTTTACCGATTTTCTTGATGGGTACTTGGCCCGCAAATACCAGATGACCTCTCAATTAGGCGGAGCACTTGATCATATTGCCGACAAATTCTTAACCTATTCAACCTTTATTGGGCTTTTGGCAGTACATAAAATCTATTTTTTTTGGGTTATTATCTTCATAGGGCGAGATATTTTTGTGATGGGCCTACGTCAAATAGCGCTAGAGAACAATTTTAGTATTAAGGTTGATTATATAGGCAAAGTTAAAACAGCTTTGCAGATGATCTTAATTACTTGGTTAATCGCTCGACCAATAACATACGCTGGCGCGCACGCAAGCACATTCTATTATGGCCAAATAGTATTACTAGCAATAACTATTTTGACAACGCTCGCATCCTGTTATCATTACTATTCGATCTGTGCAGAACAACTTGATGCACTCAGATTAAAAGATTATTCCCTTACATAGATTGAACAAATCTGATCTTCCTGTATACCCTAAAAAGTAAAAGAGGAAGCATATGATCTCTATCAATAAAAAAATTCTTTATCATTTTGATTGGATCAACTTCGCCATCACCATAACCCTTGCAATCATTGGCCTCTGCTTCATCGCAAGCGCAACCTACATGCCAGAGCAACCCTATTCAATCTTTTTTAAAAAACAGTTGATCGGTCTAATTTTAGGCATTATGATCTACATCGCGGCCTGTTCCATCGATTTACGCACAATCATGAAAATCGGCTATTTTGCCTATTTTGCAACCATTATATTGCTCTGCATAACCATTATCAAAGGGAGCATCGGCATGGGAGCACAACGATGGATCAATCTGGGCATCATTAAACTACAACCATCAGAGCTATGCAAACTCTTTTTACCCATGTTTGTCTGTTACTACTTTTATACACAGAAAGAATCTCGTACATATAAAAACTTTATACCAATCATAAGCATGCTACTTGCCACATGCACACTTATTTTAAAACAACCTGACCTTGGCACCGCAATTATTATATTACTTGCTGGATTATTACTACTCATACAGGCACATCTTCCTATTAAATGGATCATGATAAGTATTCTCTGCGCTATCACTTGTATGCCAATCGCATGGCATATACTCAAACCATATCAACAACAACGGGTCCTTGTCTTTTTAGGCTATGGTGATCCACAAAAAGAGCGTTATCAGATTGAACAATCAAAAATCGCTATCGGCTCTGGAGGCCTTTATGGTAAAGGATATAAAAAAGGAACACAGAATATTTTTCAGTTTTTACCAGAGAGTAGAACCGACTTTATTTTTGCAATCATTGCAGAAGAATGGGGATTTGTTGGCGCATTGTCTGTATTAATGCTTTTCTTGCTATTAATATTGCGTATACAGATAGTGATTGCAACTGTACCAAATCAATGGATTCAACTGTTGGCATTTGGCATCAGCTCGCATATTATACTATGCGTATTTATTAATATCAGCATGGTGCTTGGCATGCTTCCTATTGTTGGCATTCCTCTTCCTCTTATTAGTTATGGACTTAGTAATCTGTGGGTTGTGCTTGCAACACTCGGAATTTTAAATAACATTGCAATGCATCGCTTTGACATGTAACTATGATCAGAGCTATACTTGCAAGCAATTACATTGCTAATCATTCCTACCTTGAAAGAATGTCCGTTGTTGTTTTATAAAAGAAGTTTTCTATTTTGTCCGTTCGTGCTGAGTAGCCCTAAAAGGGCATATCGAAGCATTGTTGACTATAGAATAAAACGAATTAATTGGGTTGTAATGGTATCTTTCATCCTCAACTGTTTTTTTGATTGTATATGTAGATTAATGCTTCGATACATCTTACTACGCTCTACGAGCTTCGAAAGATTACTCAGCACGAACGGTTCAGGGCTCTTTTATCCTCAAACAATATCATGTCCCTTATATTGAAAGAGATTATGCAAGAAATACAAGAAATAAACATACTTGCACTCAGAGAGACTCCAGAAGAACGCTCTCATGATTTTTGTCCAAAACAGTTTGATGACTATCTTGGCCAAACAGAACTAAAGAAAAAACTTTCAGTCTATACACAGGCTGCAAAAATGCGCTCTGAACCGCTTGATCATCTGTTATTATTCGGTCCACCTGGACTTGGCAAAACAACACTCGCCCAGATCATGGCAAAAGTAATGGATGTTCAGATTAAAATCTGCAGCGGCCCCATGATGGAGCGAACTGGTGATCTAGTGGCTATTCTTTCAAGCCTTGAACCGCGAGATATTCTCTTTATTGATGAGATCCATCGCATGCCCATCGCTGTTGAAGAGGTTCTTTATAGTGCTATGGAACATTTTCGTGTTGATGTGATTGTCGGCCAAGGCGCTGGTGCAAAATCGATTAACTTGCCAATTAGTTCGTTCACGTTAGTCGGTGCAACCACCAAGATCGGTTCTATTTCAGCTCCATTGCGCAGTAGATTTGGCATCACCGAACGATTAGATTTTTATACTGACGATGAATTGCGCGATATTGTTATGCAGAGTGCAACATTCCTTTCACTTGTCATTAGTCCAGAAGCGGCTACATTAATCGGATCGTGCGCACGTGGCACACCGCGTATTGCAAAGAAGATATTGCGCCGTGTGAGAGATTTTGCACAGGTGACCAATCAGAACATTGCCAATACTACATTGGTAGAACAGGCACTCGCATTCCTTGGCATCGATCATGAAGGGCTTACTAAAGTTGATCATATGATTTTAGAACGAATTGTTATTACCTTCAATGGCGGGCCAGTTGGCCTTGAAACAATCGCATCAATGGTGGGTGAAGATAAAGAGACAATCGAACAGGTCTATGAACCGTTTCTCATGCGTAAAGGGTATATTGAAAAGACGCCACGTGGCAGACAGATTCCTCACACTAAGTTGCCATTCTTGAAGCAGAAGTATTTAGGGCAGAATACGTTGTTGTGAAAAAAGAGCCATTAGATAAATATGTCTAATAGCTCTCCAAATAAAAAAAGAAATTGAGAATCACGAGAAAACTGATCCTGAATTTATCCAACAATTCACTCCTAGTTTAGATAATTCGTTATTCATTTGACAGAATTAAAACAGCTTCATACGCTATGCATGGAGCTGTTTTAATTTTACACACATTTTAATACCTTCATTTTATGCTAAAAATATACAATCACAGACCTGATCACCTAACCATCAAGGTTGAAGTGGCCGCCTGTTACATTGAGATTGATAACAAAATTCTCTTCTTGCAACGAGCTCACCATTCTAAAAACGAGCCTGGCACATGGGGAGTTCCTGCAGGCAAACTAGAACCGAATGAATCACCACTGAATGCTGCAATTCGAGAACTTTATGAAGAAACAACGATTGTGATTAAAAAAAACATGATGCAACCTATTGGAACACTATACATTGAAAAACCTGGTGGAGCATATGCTTACCATATGTTCAAGGTTACTTTGAAAGAGAAGCCATCAGTCCAAATATCAGCTCAAGAACATGATGATTATATCTGGGCAACGCATGATGAACTGAAAAATATAAATCTTATTGCTGGCGCGCATGAAGCGTTGCTTTACTATTATCAAAAAAATAAGGTTTTATAATATCAACTGAATCATTTGAAAAGTGCCGCAAGCCAGTCATTTCCACAAGTTCAGGATAAGCTCCGCTTGCCGACATTAAAAAGCCCGGCCATGTCCGACGAAATTTTAACGTAGTCGCGAATAAGCGAAGGTATTGAATATCTTAGGCCTACCAGCCCTACTACGCGTCTCGCAATGCTCGCTTGCTTCGAAGGGCATACTTCGCTCTCTTTTACTATTTATATCAATTTCAATCATTTGAAAAAAGTGGCCTGCCCAGCCGTAGCCTTGCGCGAAGGCTGGTGGAGCTGACCGGGATCGAACCGGTGACCTCATGAATGCCATCCATGCACTCTACCAACTGAGCTACAGCCCCACAAAATAATTTTTGACATCTTTTATAGATAAGAAAAAGATGATACTATTATACATCATAAGATCATGTTTGCCAATTCTTTTGCACATGGTAAACAGATAAATATACAATTCTATAGATTATTCTTTAATCATATAATAAAGGTTTTATATGTTCACACTCCTTATCAGCTCATCTATTTTACTATGCCTGAATCTCTTTGCTTTTGAGCCAACTATCTCATGGCATATACCCAATAAAGAGGCCTCTATCTATTTCACCATGCCAATTGAAAAAGATGATGCTCTTTATAAAGAATATATCGCATTCTCTGCCGACCAAAATGATCTCTCGATTGTTGAATGGACAACCGATGAAGATCCAATAATAGTCTATGATCCTATATATAAAGATAATAAAAAGATCTACACTAAAGATGTCACTTTTAAAATCGATATTGCTCTACGAGCGCCTGTACAAGAGACCACGTTGCGCTATACCTATTACCTTAAAAACAGCGGTTCATTGCAAGAGGCTTTTTTGCATATTCCGATTATAAAACAAGATCCAATACAGACCGCTGTTCATACTACTGTTGATGTTGAGACTATTTCCATCAAAGAGAATGAACATGAAGCACCGCAAGCGACAAGCATTACAAATGAACCCTCTCTTTCATGGTCTTGCACTGTATCAAACCTCATTGAACATACTCAATCACTCTGGTTGCAATGTCTATTGATCTTTTTGCTTGGTGCAATGCTCAGCCTCACCCCATGCATCTATCCGATGATTCCTATTACTGTCGGCATTTTACAAGGGCAAGGGGCATCATCATTCTGGCGCAACCTTTTCTTATCATCTTGTTATAGCATTGGTGTTGCAACAACATTCGCTCTGTTTGGCATAACCGCTGCTTACACTGGCAAGCTCTTTGGCAGTTTCATGCAAAACCCTTTTGTTATTAGTATGATTGTATTACTACTCCTCTATTTAGCAGGATCAATGTTCGGTTTTTATGAGATGTATATTCCTCGAATGTTCAACGGCAATAACAGATTCACCAAAGGTGGCTCACCATTGACCGCATTTCTATTTGGCGCTGTAAGCGGAAGCGTTGCATCTCCATGTGTATCTCCAGGATTAGCACTAGTACTTAGCATTGTTGCGGGACTTGCAAATCCCTTAATTGGATTTATCTTTTTATTCACCTTTGGCCTGGGCCTTAGCCTCCCTCTTTTTATTATAGGAACCTTTTCTGGCTCACTCAACCTACTACCTAAAGCTGGCATCTGGATGGTAGAAATAAAAAAAGTCTTTGGATTTTTATTACTGGCAATGGCAATCTATTTTTTAAGCGTTATTATTCCATCATTTGTTGCACATCTTGCTCAAAGCCTTCTACTGCTTACAATGGGCCTCTATTATCTCTATGCAAGTAAAAAGCATGCATTGGCTGGCAAGCTATTTTATAACCTACTTGGCATCATTCTGATTGCCAGCAGTATAATTATGAGTTATATGGCCATTCGCACAACATTAGATGACCAAGTATGCACACATTCTGGATCTTGGATTACCGATTATGATTGCGCAAGCGAACAGGCTAAACATGAAAACAAACTTCTATTTATTAAAGTAGAAGCACCGTGCTGCTCAATGTGTACTGCAATTGAGAAGAAATTTTTCTATCGTCCTGAAATTACAGACATATTTAAAAAACATTATGTAACGGTCCGGATTGATGGATCGGATAATTCAACAAGATCTCAAGAACTTCTCAAGCAATTTAAAGTCATGGGATTTCCAACTCTTTTAATAGTTAATCCTCATGATGAGACTGTTATAAAACGATGGGCTACAGATCTTTATGATTATTCCGTTGAACAATTTGCCGAGATATTAAGAGGCAATTAGATTTTTTAAACTAATTTTATATTTGAATGCTCTTCTAAGAGCCTACATGGTGATCAGATAGCTCCGTTTGCCCTGATTAGCAAGGAACGTGAGTTGTTTATTTTTTATAAAGTTGTTTGTTTCAGAAGAAGTCTAATGTAAAAAAAAGTGCTGCACTTAATATGCAGCACTTTTTTTTATTTATAGAAAGAAGAACAATTAGTCATCTTCATCTTCATCAAAATCAAACTCGATGTCGTAATCATCATCATCGAATTCTTCATCATCTTCGTCTTCATCCTCATCATCATAATCGTCGTCATCATAATCTTCATCATCCTCATCTTCTTCAAAGTCTTTACCTTTGAACTCAAAAGCTTTTCCAGCCTTGATATGATTTTTACGACTATCTACCTCTTTTCTTTTCTCTTTGGTAAGTTCACCCATCATGATATCAACAACATGATCCAAAACCTTATAAAATTCAGGACCTTCAAAATTGGAGATCAAATCATAACTTGGTGATTTAACACGAAGCTCAACACGATGATGTTCATGAACCTTTGATGGCTCTAAAACCAAATCGATAGAAACTGGTGATGACTCACGCTCAAGAAAGTGCTCAACCTTGTGTAATCTATTGTTTGCATAGTTTTCAATAGACGCTACATGGTCCATATTGCGAAATGTAATCCGTTTATGCATATTTTCTCCTTATGCAAATTCTATACTATCTATTAAAATTGTAACAATAAAGATATTTTTTTTCTAGAAGCTTAAAGAAAACTCTGTATTTATTTTTTCTAAAAAAGAGTTTTTATAGTATTTAAGATGCTTTGCGAACGATCAATTTTACAGGAACACCTTCAAGTGAATATGTCTTTCGCAAAACATTATCAAAATAGCCCAATTGACTTGCTCCAAACCATTTAGGCTCATTTGTATAGAGCACTATGGTAATTGGAGCTGTTTTAATCTGTTTTACATTATAAACAATAAGTGGCCGCCCTTGATGGAATAGTTGACGATTACGCAACGCCTCTTTAAAAACAAACGTTAACTCATCATTGGTAAAACGGCTACTATATCTATCGGCAACATTCTTTATAATAGCGAGTAATTTACCAACATTTTTTCCTGTTTTGCAGGAAATACGCATCGTCTGCACTTTATCTAAGAAATAGTTATACGGACTTACATTAAAATCAAGCTCCTGTTGAACACTTTCATCAACAAGGTCATATTTATTAAAAAGTATAATAAGCCCTTTGTGATGTTCAAATGCATAAAAAGCTAATTTTAACTCTTGATCAGAAAGCTCTTTTGCTGATGCATCAACAACTAAAAGGATAATATCAGCAGCTTTTAAGGCATGCAGTGCACGTTTGACCATCATCACTTCTAATAGATCAGTAACGCCACGCTTACGGCGCACACCTGGTGTATCGGTGATGTCAATATTCTCTTTATAGAAAGTAACTTTTTCAGTTATAGGTTCACGTGTTGTTCCTGCAACAGGAGAGACAATTGCACGCTCTTCCTGCAATAGCTCATTTAATAGAGACGATTTGCCCACATTCGGCTTGCCAATAATAGCAACTTTTAATCTTTTTTCTTCTTCAATAGTGGCTATTTTCGTCGGCAATTGCTTCACAATAAGATCAAGCAGATCGCCAACACCAAAACCATGCTCAGCTGATATGGTAATAATTGGCCTGAATCCAAACCTATCAAAATCATAACGGTGCTCTTCAGTCTCTTTTGTATCACTTTTATTTATAGCAACAATAACCTGTTTGCCCAACTTATGTAGAAGTTTTGATAATTCTGACTCTTGGGGCATAATACCAACAGAACCATCGACCACAAATAGCACTAAATCAGCCTGTTCAATAAGCTCAACAACACTTTGGCTCACGCGATCATAGATAAGATCTCTCTCTTTAGTGACCTGAAATCCACCGGTATCAATGAGCGAAAAACAGGCATTCTGCCAACAGACAGTATCTTGAATAAAATCCCGCGTAACACCAACTTGATCAAGCGTAATGCTTTTTACCTTACTTGATAATCTATTAAACAATGTCGACTTGCCCACATTGGTCCGCCCAACAAGCACTACTCGTGGCAATTTAGTCATATTTTCACCTGTTGTATTTCATGAACTGTTCCTGGAAAATACTGCAATAACATATGCGTCTTTTTCCATAATTCTTTATCTTTTATATCTAATATTGGCCCTAGATTTTCTCTTTTTTTATTATTATATCGGGCAAAGGAATGAGCATCTCGACCAGCTGATTGTCTCATATTGTTATACTTGGAACTGACCTGCTGCGTTACTTGCTCTTTTTTAGGCAATGATATTGGTGATGCAATAGCTTCCACTTTTTTAGTTGATAATGGCTCTTGATCAACTGCCGTAAATTGAAAATCACAGGCGACTTGATCTCCAAACTGCTTTTGAAAAAGCTTATACCAATCTGTTTTAGTATTATCAAGATGATCTTGAAAGAAGGTAAATCGTCTATTTAAAACAAGTTCTAATTTTCCACTTACCTGATCAAAAGCTCTGAACTGCGCCTGTTTAAAAATCGAAGTCAAGACATGATCTTCTAATAGAATAATATCGTTTATAAAAGCTTTCCATCTAGGATCAAAATGGGCAAGGTCATCATTCGATTCTTCCTCTTCCTCTTCATCATCTTGATCATCAGTCTCATCATCTTGCACTACATCACTCACTGTTGGTGAAACAATCCCCGGCATCGAAGAAAATCCTGATCCAGAATCATTCCCTTCAGTCGCTTTATGTTGCACTGAGAGTTGCAAAAGAATCATTTCAAAAAATGCTCGTTGATTAACTGTCTTTAAAAAAGTCTGCTCATTTTTATAACAGGTATGCAAATAAGTATGCAATTGAAGCCAATGAACCGAACGTATCAACTGCTTTAATGTTTTAATATGGTTCACAAATTGATCTGGCTGCACATCGTGTTTTAGCCAAATACAGGTGTGCAATAACTGCAAAAAATTTTGCCACAAAAAGGATATCGATTTTTGTGATGCATCAATAGTCTTTAATAGATCTACAATTTGATGTTGCTTTCCAAGTAACACACCTTCAAGCAGACCAATAACCTGTTCCTCTTGCACATGCCCCAAGACCTGAAAAACTGCATTTTGAGTCACCTGTGCTGCCGAAAAACGAACCGTCTCTAACATATTTAAAGCATCACGTGCAGATCCTTCAGTCTCTTTGACAATCATCTGAAGACCTGCAATCTCATAGGCGATTCCCTCTTGCTTGCAAATCTCTTCAAGATGATTTAGAAGAACATCTGATTCAATCGGCTTGAAAAAGAGTTGAAAGCAGCGTGATCGAACCGTATCAATAATTTTTTGAGAATCGGTTGTTGCAAGAATAAAAATAACACTTGCTGGCGGCTCTTCCATAATCTTTAAAAAAGCATTAAATGCAGCTTTGCTTAGCATATGCGCTTCATCAATAAGATATATTTTTTTTCTACCCATAATTGGCATTAATGATGCCGCATCAATAATATTACGAACATTATCAACACCGGTATGTGAAGCTGCATCCATCTCAATAAAATCTGGGTGTTTACCTGCAAGCATCGCCTGACACGACGCACAAGATAGACATGGAATAATAAATTTTTTTGGCTCCAATTTAAAAGCATCTAACTTTTCACAATTGATAGCACTTGCAAAAACACGAGCTGTAGTAGTTTTGCCACACCCACGCTGACCTGAAAAGAGATATACGGGAAAAAAATGATTAAGATAGAGACTATTTTTAAGCATGCGAACAGAGAGATCTTGTCCGACTATTTGGTCAAACTGTTTAGATCTCCACTTGCGAGCAAGATTTAGATGTGTTGTTGCTGTGCTCATAATATTCAATAGTTCACTTGTAACAGGATATGTGGGGGACAACTGGCTAACACAGGATAAAGATTTATTCCTGCTGCTTCCTTTCGGACCTGACAGATTAAACAGACTTTTCCTAAACCGGTCCCCCAACTCTTTTATTCGCCAATGCACAAGCTATGGCGTAACATATTTCAATTCAATTCTACCGAACACATTAACATGAGTTCGGTCTCACTTTAATATCAGCAATGTCAATTCTAACCCCCGTTAGATTCAACCACCAATTCATCTAAAAAGCTGGCCTGCCATACGAAGCTTTACGTGAAGTATGGTGGAGAGAGAGGGATTCGAACCCTCGATGCCCTTTTCAGGACATACACGATTTCCAATCGTGCTCTTTCGACCACTCAGACATCTCTCCAAAAAACCCTCGATTACTCTTGGGTTCTCTTATTTGAAGTCATACGTCTGGTTGGCCTTCTTGTAAAGCCCTCTTTTTCTTTAGGAGCTCTTATTCCAGCCTTTTTAGCAACTGGTTGCTCACTATCAAGCTCATCTGGCAATTCATATTCTTGACCAGGTTTTGCTTTAGCCTTCGCTTCATCGCGTTTTAATTTATTCTCTTCTCTTAACTTATCGGCAACAACTTTGCCCTCAGCAGCTGCTTCTGCTAAATAGTCAATGATCACCTGAATAGCACGAGGAGCATCATCATTAGTTGGAATTACATAGTCAACCAATGAAGGATCAGCATTTGTATCAACAAGCGCAATCACTGGGATTCCCATTGCAGCAGCTTCACGCAGTGCTGAGCGCTCTTTAATAACATCAACAACCACTAATGCACCAACTGGCCAAGTCAGTTGAACAATTCCCCCAACGTTCTGCTCCAATCTAGCAGCAGCCTTTTGAATGGTATTCAACTCTTTTTTGGTATAATGAGGATACTTGTCAGTCTTTTCTAAAATATCTTTGTAATGCAAATATTTGGTTACCGATTTTTTAACTTGAGCAAAATTGCTCAATGTTCCACCTATCCATCGATGGCTAACAGATGGCATATTCAATTTTGCAGCCACTGTCCTGATAATTTCTTGCGCTGGCTTTTTGGTCCCAACCCAAAGAACTTCATGGCCTTGCCCAACCAATTCTTTTAAAAATTTAGAAGCTCTTTCAAGCTCTTTAGCTGTCTTTGAAATATCGATCAAGTGAACACCGCTCTTATGCCCCCAAATATAGGGCTCCATTCTAGGGCACCAGCTTCTTTTAAGATGGCCAAAGTGAACACCAGCTTTAAACAATTTTTCTAATTGAATCATATAATTTCCTTGCGGGTTACAGTTATTACTCTCTAGGCTTGATATTTCAGAGGCCACCCGTATTCTCGAGAGCAATTTTTTATTAAATAGTAACGTCAATCATCGTATCAAAACGATTAAAAAATGCAATAAAATCAAGTGCTCAATAGCTTTATGCCACGTATCGCGCGAAGTTCCGCCATAGCTATGCCTTTGCTAAAGGCTTCAGCGACGGCGAAAAAGCATTCTATGCTTCGGCAACCTCTCTATCCTCTCCCTGCTCTTCAGGATTTACCCCAAGACCAATAACTTCATTGTGCTTAACAGCATAATCAAACCGCTTACCCAAAGCCCATGCTGTTATCAACCAACAGAAGATAACCATAAAGAAAAAAATTGAATGAGTCATTACAAAGAGACCTGGGCCTGCCCATTCAGAAAAAAGATTAAACGATGCGCCTGCAGATTTTCCAAATTTGGCACCAAATGCATCAATCCATGACTTAGATTTAAATTTAATCTCTTTAACTGTCGGAATGTAAAGGCTCTCTCTTACCGGCCAGCTAAATGCATAATTTATAGCTTTTAACAGAACAAAAGCCAACACAATTGCAAAAGGACTTGCTGTATAGAACATAAACATACACATTACAAGAGACATAGAGATCGGAATCAGGAGCAAACAGACACGCTCACCTAACTTATTGAGCAATACCCTTGTTCCAAATGCCGATATAAAGAATCCTGTCAAGTGTGTCATAAAGACAATCTGAAAGAGAATCGCGGAGACCCCTGAGATACTCTCTGAATTTTCTTGAGCAACCCGCAAACGAAGATAGCTTAAAATAGTGCTGAATAACTCATGAAAAAAGACCATGCCAAATATACCCATTACATAAGGGTATTTAAGAAGCATCTTAATCCCTGCAAAGACACCCGTCTGCGATTTGCCCGTCATCTTCTTTGCCTTTTCAGCCTGATAAGCGGCCTCATAGCCATGCAAAAAGCGCCCAGGAACTGCATGCATCAGATAGAGAATTAAAAATGGAATACCTGACAAAAAGAGCGCAGTTAAAAAGAGAAGGATTTGATGATTTACTGTATCTGAAAAGAGATAGTTCCCTTGAGCATCTTTCCAAATAAGCAACAACCAACAGAGCAAGGCACTAAGCATGCCACCCGTTTTTGAGCACGCAGTCAATGTGCCATACCGTCTTTTTGCACTAGTTGGACTGCTCACTGAATTGACAAAAGCCCAAAAGACACTCACAACAAACGGAGAGAACCCCTCTACAAAGAAATAGAATAACCAACCAAACCAGCGGGAAGGATCTGCTTGACCATTGGCTATCCCAATAGTTGGATCACTCAAAAAATAGGCAAAAACCAGACTAAATAGTGCATAAAACGCCGAATAAAAACATAATAAATAATAGCGGCGCAATTTATCTACCAACTTAGAATAGAAAATAATTGCTGGCATTAAAATACACATCGATCCAAAACGCGCATAGTTTATCCAATAGCGACCAACAATATGACCAAAAATTGAGTCCTTTATTGCCTGCACAATAGTATATGCACCTATAAGCATAAAAAAGACCATTCCAAGGATTATAAACTTTCTCCGCTCATAATACTCTATCATTTCAGGAGTATCTGTATGAGTTGCATGCGACAGATCCATAAAAATCCATTCGGTAAAGAATGTTACTTAATATATTTTACCCAAGCTTCATTAAAACATAAAAAATCCTTCTATACCAACATGACTAGTCTATCAAATGTTAGACGCTCTGTAAAAAAAAGCTCTCTTTTTTATTATTGCAGAGCACAATCTGTAAAATTCAGATAGGAAACATTTTTGCTCGCGCGCTCCTGTTTTTATCATTTTTACTATGATAGAAAGAACAAAAAGCATATATACAAAGAATGAAAAAAAGGTTAGAATAATAGTATTGCAATTATGTGCTAAAATAGCACCATCTGACTAAAAACGTAACATAGAAAAATAGGATTATCATATGGTTGAAAGCCAATACCAAGAAACAGCTCGTATACAAGAGTCACCAGAACATTTTTTACCGCTGCTGCCCTTGAAAAATGTGGTTCTCTTGCCTAAAAGCATAACCCCTATCATTGTTGGCAGAAAAAGCTCTATTAGAGCCGTAGAATATGCCTTAAAGCATGAAAAAATGATCTTTATCTCAACTCAGAAAGATCAAGCTGTCGAAAATCCATTATTTGATGATGTGTATAAAGTGGGCACTCGAGCGACTATCTTACAGGTTATGCGCATGCCTAATAATGCCCTAAAGATATTAGCCGAGGGCATCTGCCGATCAAAAATGACTCAATTAGAAACATCTCAGGAAGATTTCATCAGTGTTAAGTGCGAAGACTTACCAACCATTGGTGCTAAAGACTCTGTTGAATTACAGGCTCTTTGGAGACAACTATCTGAGCTTTATCTTTCATATGCTCAACTCAATGAGAAGATGCCCGCAGATCTTATCTCTGCAATCAAGACACCTCAAGATATCGATTATATAACCGATACCATAGCGGTCCATCTTAACCTTACTATACCTGAACGACAAGAACTTCTTGAGCTGCGCAACCTGGGCAAACGAATTCTAAAACTCTGCTCATTTTTACAACGAGAAATTGAGATATTATTAGTAGAACAGAAGATCCGCGGTCACATACAGACACAGGTTGAAAAAGGCCAAAGAGAATATTATCTCAACGAGCAGATGAAGGCTATACAAAAAGAGCTAGGTCGAGAAGATCAATCTGCTGAAATAGCCCAATTACAAAAAAAGGCTAAAGGTCTTTCTCTTTCCCCTGAAGCACTTGAAAAGGTTGAAAAGGAGCTCCGCAGGCTCGAACAGATGCCTCCGTTATCAGCTGAAGCTGTTGTGAGCCGCAACTATGTTGATTGGATACTCTCATTGCCATGGGGCGCAAGTAGTAAAGATACCATTAGCCTTACTCAGGCTGAACGCATATTAAATGAGAATCATGCTGGACTCAAAAAAGCAAAAGATCGCATTATTGAGTTTCTTGCTGCAAAAAAATTCTCTAAATCATTAGAGCGTTCCCCAATCATATGCCTTGTTGGCCCTCCAGGTGTAGGTAAGACTTCGCTTGCAAAATCTATTGCCGACAGTATGGGGCGCGAGTTTGTTCGCATCTCTCTTGGTGGCATTAAAGACGAATCTGAAATTCGTGGCCACAGAAGAACATATATTGGAGCTCTTCCGGGTAAAATTATTCAATCAATGAAAAAAGCAAAGACACAGAACCCTGTAATTCTGCTTGATGAGATTGACAAAATGGCTCGTGATATGCAGGGAGATCCAGCATCAGCACTGCTTGAGGTCCTCGACCCTCAACAAAACAGAACATTTGTTGACCACTTCCTTGATCTTGAATACGACCTATCAAAGGTCATGTTTATAGCAACAGCAAATATGATTGAAGGAATCCCTTATCCACTTTTTGATCGTATGGAGATCATATCTCTATCTGGCTACACAGAGGACGAAAAATTTGAGATCGCAAAACAGTTTCTTATACCAAACAATCTCAAAGAGTATGAACTTTCTGCGCGCCAATTTAAGTTTCCTGATGATATGCTCAAAAAAATTATCTCTGGATACACCAAAGAGGCTGGGGTGCGCCAACTTGAACGTGTCATTGCAAAACTGATGCGCAAAGTTATTCAATGCTTACTTAAAAATGATAAGACAAAAACGATCACTATTAACGATGAATTGATTAAAGAGTGGCTTGGATTTCCTAAATTCAAAAACACGAGTCTGGCTGACAAAAAGAACCGTGTTGGCATAACAACAGGGCTTGCATGGACCGAGCTTGGGGGCGATATGCTTGAGATCGAAACAACCGCTCTTTCAGGCAAAGGTGGGCTGACATTAACTGGACAACTTGGCGAAGTGATGCAGGAATCTGCTCATGCTGCATTAAGCTATATTCGTTCACGTAGTGCACAACTTGGATTGCCAAAATCATTCTATAGCACCAAGGATATCCATATCCATATTCCAGAGGGAGCAACTCCAAAAGATGGACCTTCTGCTGGAATTACTATATGCACGAGTCTCATATCAGCTCTGACCGAACAACCAACATTACCCGATTTAGCAATGACTGGCGAGATCACACTACAAGGGCGTGTTCTTTCAGTTGGTGGTCTGAAAGAAAAACTAATTGCAGCAAAACAGCATGGCATGAAGACCGTTATTGTCCCACAAGAAAACTACGATGACATCCAAGAGATTCTTCCAGAGATCAAACTGGGTGAACTTAAGCTAATCTTTGTGAACAATATGGATGAGGTTATCAATATTGTGTTTCAACCAGATGCATTTAAAAAGGTGCAAAAAAAATCAAAACGAGCTATAACTAGTAAAAAAACAAAAAAATAATAATTCAAAACCTTAAAAATACGGAGATATTTTATATGAAGAAAAAACTATTGGCAGCAGTTCTTTGCCTTATTTCTTTAGGATTCTTAGCTTCATGCGGCAGAAGATGCGGTGAGTGCGAGCCATCATGCAGCACAAGTTGCACGCAAGAGCGTGATGTAAAGAAGATATAACTGCTTGTTATATTAGAAAATGTGAAGGCCAAGGAAAAACTTGGCCTTTTTATTATATACTTTTTATCGATAAAACTTCTCTCTTTAAGCCCTACCCCCTCCACTTGCACTCCTACACAACTCTGTTACTATTATAAATATAATCATTTTTGAGGAGGCAAAAACAAATGTATAAACAATTTTTACTCTATTCTATCTGTATCTCTCTGCCCTTTAATATGCAGGGCACCGTAAGCTATGATCTGCTCAATCGATGGTTTCAGGCATCTCAACCAAGAGAGGCTGATTCAACACCAACTGACCGGCCCAAGCCGCAAACCTATACCTATATTCCATCAGTTTCCCGTGCACAGAGAGTTCAAATTCTCAGCGAGATATTGCAACGGCGAAACCCTCATGAGGCCTCAAACAAACAATTACAACGTTTAGTGAATCTATTTACCGATATCAGCCTATTTACCAATGATGGTGCAAAACCACATAAAACAATCATGTCACGCATTGACAGAACAACCTCTGCAGCTGGAACACTGGCATTACATAGAATGGCTTCAACCAACCTAGCCTCAGAGGATCCTGAACTCTTTGCAAGAAGGCAAGAGTTTATTAAAAAATTGGCTTATGATAATGACCTGTTCAATAAGGTAAAAGGAATCTGCCAAACGTGGGCAAAACATGAAAATAACTTGATTGCAAACTGGCCCTCAAAAGAGAGCGAATATTTTAAACAATCCTTCAATGATCGTAATTATCATGGTACATTATCGATACCGCTTACCGAGAAAAAAGTTAAAGTTCCTTTCTTCGAAGCACTAAATAATGAACTCATGTTGAATGTTTACACTCAAGCCTTTTTAACAAATATTGTAGGATCTGTTATTAAAAATGTTGCTCTAACACTAGGCGTAGATTACGTTCGAGGTACAACTCAATCTTGGACCGACCATTTTAAAAATGCTTTTTATGCCCTTAATCCTCTAGAGGGAATCGATTTCGTATATTTTATATTTAAACAACTCCAACCCGCTCCTCCATTTTCAGCTGGTGATCAAGCTATACAACTAGTTATAAATAAGAATAAGAATATAGCTCAAGACAAAACGACATTGACACCACTTCTCTATGTACCCATGAAATGGGATCATTTTACACATTCTAACCACATCCAACCGGCATATTTAATAGGATGTGCTAAAGCTGTAACTATAGGTTATAGCTTATATTCATGGTATTCTGCTTATCAGAATTTTACAAAACAACGCGAAGACGTTCGTTATGCTCATGATAAGAATATCGGACTAAGCGCTGCGCTTGAATCTGCAGAGGCTTTACAACAATTGGTTAGTGAATACCCCGAACTTCAGAATGCACTTGTTTTTTCAAATGAGCTCAACTCTTTAAAAGATGAGGCTGCCAACAACGATGAACTTCAAAAATTAATCTCATTATTAAAGCGCAACGGCACTCAAAAAGAGATCTCCATGTTGTGGGACAGCGGACATACCCTTATGGCTCACAGGCTCATTGACGATAAAAATCAGAAAGAGGCATTTGCCGGCATTACTGAAATGATTGGTGAAGTTGATGCTTGCCTTTCTATTGCCAAACTCTATAAAGAACGTAAAGATGAGCTGGTGAAATACTGCTTTGGAAAAATTATTGATCACAAAAAACCTCAATTGAGATTACAAGGAATGTGGTATCCGTTACTTAATCCAAAGAAGGCTGTTACTAATGATTTTGCAATGGGTGAGGCCTCAAAACCTCATGGTATCATAACCGGTTCAAACACTGCAGGTAAATCTACAAGCGGCCTGAAAAGCCCATTGGCAAGCTTATGGCTTTCGCATTCACTGGGTATTGCACCAGCTGCAAGCTGTGAATCTTCTCGCATCGGCATGTTTGGATCATATTTACACGTTGTAGATGACCCAGCATCTGGAAAATCTGCCTTTAAAGCGGAACTTGATAGAGTGGGCGATATGATTAAAGATGTAGAAGCGCTACCAGAAAACAGACACGCTTTTATTGTTTTAGATGAGCTGTTCCGCGGAACAGCTCCTGAACCAGCAGAACATGGTTCTATTAAAGTAGCAGAATATTTTAGCACAAAGAGCAAGGTATTATCATTACTAGCAACCCACTTTAAAGGCGTTGCGCAAAAACTTCCGCAGCTAACAGGAAAGCATGCTAACTATCGTGTTGATGCTGAAATTAAAGAGGATGGCACCATTGAACGTGATTTTAAGATCAAAGAGGGTATCAGCAATACAAACATTGCATATGAACTTTTCAAAAGAGACCTCGGTACCATTTTTCAATCAAAAACAAATACCCAAGACCTTCCCGATTTTACTAAAGAAGTCCCCCTCTAATTATTAATTTCTCTATTGATAAAGACTCGGAATCATCTCCGGGTCTTTTTTTTATTGGCCGTCGCCTTACATTACGCTAGCATTTTACATCAATGCAACATCAATGCCAGAGAGTTCAATAGCAATCCCTCGTTGACAAGACCTTTTTACTTTTTGCATACAACATTCTATACTAAAAATAGCTATCGATATATTTTATATTTATGAACATTTTGAGGCTTTATGAAACTCGTAGTTGATTCTATCTCCATTGAAGAATTAAAAAAAATGTCTGAGACTATGTTTGAAGCTCTAGTGAAAGCCGTTGTAGATGTTGACCAAGAAATTATGGTTATTGATGCAACTATGCATTCTGACGAAGAGATGTTTTTACTCGAAAACGGTTCTCAGCAAGAAAATCTTTGGGGCATCAATATTTATCCACATGAGGCAGGAACACCTCGATTTGTTGTGTTCGATTCTATGATTAATATCCGTCCTGGACAAAATAACCGTAGCCGAAGTGTTGAAAATCCAGACTTACAAGCTAAAATACAAAAAATAGTTCTTAAATTGGTAAAAATGTCATGATACACAAAGGTTTAACACCAGAACGTTGGTTTTCATTCTCTTTATTCATACAGCTTGCCAATGTCGGAACAGACATTGCACGCGCTTTTCAATGGAAAAAACTTGATAACAATATTTACAGCCAACAAGCTTTTGATCGAGCAATGGAGCTATTAGATTTAACTATTTTAGATCCTAAAAACAGGCGCGGAACGAAAAAAGAATTAGGACGAGTGCGTGAAGCGCTCAAAGACTTTTTCTTATGTGATAATGAATATGGAACTTCAGAAGAGTTTTGGAATCAATATTTTTATGATTTTAATTATGCTGCTGCATTAGAACGAGCAAAGCGCTAAAACACAATCTTGATATTTTTTATTAGATCTCTTCTGAAACTCTTGTGTAGTAAAAATTTTTAATAATGATTATAGCCTATTCCGTTCGCGCTGAGTTATTAATTTTTTATAAAGTTGTTTGTTTCAGAAGAAGTCTATTATATCAATGCAACATCAATGCCAGAGAGTTCAATGGAAACTTTTCCATTCCAATGATTTTCAGTAACCTGCGCTGCAACATGGAACGGTTTCTCCTTCTGCTCTAGCAGCGGCTCAAACAGTTCTGGGCGATTAAAAAATATGACAGGCTTGATCACACCATCTGCAAAGATTGCACATTTGACATGCTGATCTTTGAGCAGTTGCGGTGGTTGAACCATACAGACATCTTTAAAATAGAATGATGGTTGTCTGTTTTCATTGCCAAACGGTTCAAGATGGCGCATATCGCTCACAAACTTTTTGGTCAGATCTGCAAGACTCGCCTGCGCATCGAGAGCAATCTTTTGTGTTAAATCTTCTGGTGTTAACAGTTGTGCAACGCGCTCTTCTAAATTCTTTTTTAAGACTGACAATTTTGAAACCGGCAATGCAAGCCCAGCAGCAAGCGTGTGCCCACCAAATGAGATCATCAAATCTTTATTGAGCGATAATGCTTCAAACATATTAAATTCTGGAATTGAACGGCATGAACCTTTTGCAATGCCATCTTTGGTCAGATGAAACAATAATGTTGGCCTGCCATAAGCTGAGACTAATCGTGATGCAACAAGGCCAATAACTCCTGGCGGCCATGAGTCACTTGCGGCAATGATCACATTTTCATGTTCAAGATCAATCTTTTTAGTGGCGATCTCTTTGACCACCTGATTATAGATTGAACGCTCAATCTCTTTGCGCGCCTCATTAAGTTCAAGTAGCACATTGCCAACAGTGCGCACCTCATCTTCATTAGTACCAAGCAGAAATTTAACACCATCACGTGCATCTTGCAATCTTCCAAGTGCATTGATCTGAGGAGCTATTGAAAAGCCAATATCGGTCGCAGAGATACTCTCTTTGGTCACCTTACCATTCTGCTTTAACACTTTAAATGCAAGGCTTTCAACCTGATTGACATAATGAAGCCCATGACGCACCCAAAAACGGTTTTCTCCTATTAAAGGGACCACGTCAGCGATCGTTCCTAGCATTAATAGTTCATACACTTTAGGGGGCAACTCAAGCTTTTTTTGCTCATACAACAATGAGAGCAATTTAAACGAAACGCCAACACCTGCAAGCACTTTAAAGGGATAGGAACAATCTTCTTGATTAGGATTGACTATCGCAAATGCATCTGGAACATGGCCATGCGCTCTATGATGATCTGTAATAATCAGATCAATGCCCAACTTTTTTGCCGCTGTTGCTGCATCAAATGCGGTGATCCCATTATCAACGGTGATGATCACTTTATAACCATTAGCAGCTGCACGCTCAACTGTTTTGACCGCAAGCCCATAACCATCTTTTACACGATGTGGCAAAAAGAAGTTTATTTTTGCACCAAGGGGCAACAGGCAAGCGAGCATCATTGAAGAAGAGGTTATACCATCAACATCATAATCTCCGCAGATTAAGATCTTCTCTTGATGCTCTATTGCATACACAATACGATCAACAGCTTTCTGAGCATCTTTCATTAAAGAGGCATGTGCAACATCTCTCTCATATGATGAAAAAAGATAAGCATCGATCGCCTCTTGAGTGCGCATTCCTCGCGTCAATAACGTTTGAGCAATAGGAAACGATAAATTATATCGTGATGCTATATCAAGTTTCTGCTGAATATCCTCTACCGGCAACTTCCAAAGATATTTTTGACCCTGCATTGTAGACATATGTAGGTCTAATCTTTCCGTTTTAATGTAGGAAATAGAATAACATCTTTAATAGAGGTGGTATTGGTCAGTAGCATAGTCAGACGATCAATACCGAGCCCTGCACCAACTGTTGGTGGCAATGCATGCTCAAGTGCTAATATAAAATCAGCATCATAGTGATGAGCTTCAGCGTCACCAGCTTCACGTGCACAGACTTGATCTTTAAACCGTGCTGCCTGGTCAAATGGATCATTTAACTCATTAAATCCATTTGCAAGCTCCATGCCGGCCACAAAAAGTTCAAAGCGCGCTGCAAACTGAGGATTTTTTGGATCACGTTTTGAAAGCGGCGATATCTCAACCGGGTAATCAATAATAAATGTTGGCTGTATAAGCTGTGATTCAACAAGCTCTTCAAAAAGAACTAATAACTTTTCACCCCATGAAGCATCTTTTCGCGCTGGCTTTAGATTATATTTTTTCAAGAAACTATCAATATCATCAAGCAACTGTTTTTCGCTTACATTCAGATATTTAGCAACTGCAGCTTGCATCGAAAGATGTTCAAATTTCGAAAAATCGATAACATGATCACCAAAAGGAATCTGCTCTTTAAGACCAGCCTGTTTAATTGCATATTTAATCAACTGTTCAATAAAGTTCATCATCCAGTTATATTCTTTATGTGCAACATACCATTCAACCATGGTAAATTCAGGATTATGCCTTGTCGATATTCCTTCATTACGAAAATTACGATTGATTTCATACACACGCTCTATGCCGCCAACCACTAACCGTTTTAAAAACAGTTCTGGTGCAATGCGCAGATAGAGATCCATATCGAGTGCATTATGATGAGTAACAAACGGCTTTGCTGCTGCACCACCAGGAATGGTGTGCAACATTGGTGTCTCCACCTCTATAAAGCCATGATTATCAAAGAATGACCTCATTGCACGAATAATATAAGAGCGAGATCTAAAGCGTGTTCTGCTTTCAGGATCTGAGATCAGATCTAAATAACGTTGACGATATTTTGTCTCAACATCTGCAAGGCCATGAAATTTTTCTGGAAGCGGATGTAAACATTTACTCTCTAAAACAAACAGATCAACTTTAAGAGTTATCTCTCCCATCTTTGTTTTAAATGCAGTTCCTTGGCACCAAATAATATCGCCAATATCGATAAGGTGCTTAAATATTTCAAACTGTTCGTCACCAACAGCATCATGCTTAATATAGATCTGCAACTTGCCACTAGCATCCTGCATAGTTGCAAATATGGTTTTGCCATGTTCACGAATCGCCATAAGGCGTCCGGCAATCTGATAGACTGGCGATTCTTTTTGATCATCAAACTCATCAACTATAGCTTTACAAGTGGAATTGACCTCTTTAGGCTCTGGCCAAGCTGATAAACCTCTCTTTTCAATCTCTTTAACTTTTTCAACGCGAATCGCATGTTCGGCTGAAATATCATGATCTCTTTTTAATTCCATAATGCTTACCTAATTAAATTTAACATGTTTAATTAAGTATATAACTTTTTCAAACAATTGCCCAGCAACGATAACTCTTCTAGGAGATCCAACTTTCTAATGATTACCTCCCATGATTCCACTGGTAAAAGCGTTCCATTTATTGGCCAAGAAATCTCCCCAATTTGACTGCTCTTCCTGTTTTTTTAAGGTTTCTGGAAGAGCATTAACATCTGATTGAACAGAAGGCACTTCAATCTCTGCTTTAGCTGTATCATCTCTATGCGCCTTTTTATTTGCCATATAACTATCATAAAGATAGCGCCCTGCTAAGGTGAGCCCTATTGTGGTAACTATAGATCCCACAAGACTATCTTTCATTCCCTGCTGAATCCTTTTATCATACATCTGTATTCTATTTATAAGGCTACCCGCTCTCTCAGCCTCTTTTTGCTGCCGCACTTTGTTTTCAAGCAACGTCATTTTACGCGCTACTCCCGACCTACCTCGATATCCAGTCCCTTTTACCCCCACACCAAATGGAAGAGGTTGCGATGAACTTACAGATGAATTTAATAATCTACGCGAAGCAAGTGCAGCATCACCTGGCGCAGATCTTCGAAGACCACTCAAAAATTGATTTGACAATGGCCCCAATCGACTCATTGCCCATAGACTATTGACCACTAAAAAAAGAAGGAAAACTATTTTTATCTTACTATTCATAACCCCTCCATATATAAACTAATCAAAACCATTATGGCGCTCAATCAGATCAATGAGAGCCTGTTTAATTGCATCTTTACTTGCTCTCATATTCGATTCTGTCACGCCACTAAGTGCATTAAACTCAATGGGACTATAATTAAATTTCATAGTATCAAACGTAGTATCAACCTTTCCAGAAGGATCTGTTCTTGGCATATAAGCAACAACAGGAACCTCTTTATCCTTTTGCTCTACAAAGATAGTCACCGGACGCTTTTCAAGAGAGTCAAATGAGAGCTGCGGAAACGTATAACCTTGAACACGAATATATTGCTCTGCTCTTTGCAATGCAGGCGCCATCTTTATTTTTTTAGAAGAATCAAAGAGTATAAGCATATCTATTTTACGAGCAAGCGCAGGCGCTACAGGAAGATTAAACGCAATCCCAGCATCAACAAGCCTTAATATATCGTCTTTCACACTACTTTTAGGGATATCTTTTGCAAAATTAGGAACCTTGGCAATACTGATGCGTTTTGCAATAGCGATTTTTTGCACGTTTTTTGGTATCAATCTATCAATAACCATATCTGCTATCTTGTCTCCCGATGTACCAAATATAGAAATAGAAGTGGCACCCGCCTTTATAACCTCTTCAAATACTCGAGCATAACTGACAGCAAATGCTGAACCACAAATACCCATAATCAAACCAACATCATATTGAGGATTATAATCTTCTGAAAAACCTTTTTTATTATAAACACGACCAAAACCCCATGTCGGAATATGTGCATGACCTAACCAATCACCAATCGCACCAACCTCAAACGGCGTCATCTCAAACCAATGCATATATTTTTTATTCGCCTTTACATCAGAGACATGCCCACTAACAGCAGTCACTATTGGAAAAGGTTTATCTGCTGATAGTGGATCTATTAATGTTGAAAAAAGCATCTCCTGCCGCCGATTACCATATGGAGCAAGATATCTATGTGCAAGTAATGCACCCCAAAAATTAACCAATGTAGTAGGTTGATGCAAAGCATCTCTAATCATAAGAGCATTAAAAAATTCCTGTAATTCATCAAGAGCAAATCTGTTACCCGATGGTAAGAGCTCTCTATTCATTAATGGCTGCATCATCTTCTTAAACTCTGAAGGTTGATGCCCGCTCAATAACCAACAGTTAATAAACCAAGATCCCCCTGAAAGACCGATATCATATGTCACAGCATCGAGCAACCCTATCTCTTGCGCACCAACATGCCAACCTAGAGAACTAATAAAAGCTCGCGCTCCGCCACCGCTATTAATAAAGGCTATTTTAGGTATAAATGAACCGTTTAATTTTCTGCCTAAAAATCTTTCAAGAGCTATCTTTACTCTCTCTTGACGCCTGCTGATATAATCAATCTCTTCTTTACAAAGATCGGTGCCAATGCGAATCTGAGCAACTCGATTTTTATACGGATTATCGTTTACAAGAGATGATTTTTTTAATAATGATTGATCATATTCAGACAATAATTGATATGGTTGCCATGTGAGCGTATTAAAACCCTTTAAGTGACCCCCTTCTGAGGTAATATAAAAGGTATCAAACATTTTTCCCGCTGTCGTTAGGCCTATACCGATAGAAGAGAGTGTATGAAAACTCTTTTTAGTCATCCTCTCAGGCAATAGATCTTTATCATGTGCAAATGCTAGATGCCTTGTGCATGTTATCTTTTTTGCAGGCCTTAAAATCTCCTGCGCCCCATCTTTAACAACTTCATATAACTTACCCGCCTCAACATCTTCTGATTCTGAAAATATGGGCTCACAATAGACTCGAGCAAAGAGAATATCATCTGTTTTATTATGGAGAGTAATTATGTCATCTGCACAAAGATACTGCTGAACTACACATAAAAATATGATAAAAAAATACCCTCTTTTCACAACTCCCCCATTTCCCCTATGTGAAAAAACATATTTTGAATATATTTCAAATAGAAGTATAGCCGCTGTGCTACTAAAATAGCAAGAGTCTATTTTTATACCCTTTTTAGCGCCTCTTGATAACCATCTTCAATAACATTCCAGTCAATAACATGCCACCAAGCATCAATATATTCAGGCCGTCTATTCTGATATTTTAAATAATATGCATGCTCCCATACATCAAGGCCTAAAAGCGGTTTTAAACCATCTTTGAGTGGAGAATCTTGATTAGCGGTCGTTGTAATGAGCAATTGTCCATTTTTATCAATACTTAACCACGCCCAACCACTACCGAAGACCGTTTTTGCCGCTGCATTAAACTGCTCTTGAAATTTTTGGAATGCGCCAAAACTTTTGGCTATTTCAGCATAAACCTTATCTCGAGGCTGACCTCCACCATTTTTTTTCATAAAAGTCCAAAACATAGAATGATTGAGATGCCCTCCTGCATTATTACGCACCACTGTCGCAATAGCTTGAGGCAATTCATTGTAATGCATAACTAATCGCTCAATAGACCAATCTTGATAAGCTTGATAATCTGCGAGTGCATTATTCAGATTATTAATATATGCGGCATGATGCTTAGTATAATGAAGCTCCATGGTCTGCCTGTCAATATACGGTTCTAGCGCATCATATGCATAAGATAGTTCAGGAAGTTCAAATTTTGGCATAATATAGGGCCTTTTTATTTTATATAATAGATTAATTCACCATTGCGTGCCATTTGCAGCTGCTCTCTTGCCATCTTCTCTTTATAAAAAGAATGGACATTCCAGGCAATAATCTGCTCTTTTAGCATAGCAATATCAGCTTTTTTGCAAACTAATTTTTTCTCTATACGATCAGAGTCAGAACGGAGCTCAATCAGATTATAAAAACCATGCAGGCCAAAAAAATAGATCCAACTGAATATAGCCAATTCTACAAGAAACAGTGCACGTGAAATAGTGCGCTTAATATCTACAACCATACATCCCCCATCGCTCATAGCAAACATATATATGAAACAATTCCCTTCTTGTATGAAAATAAGGTATAACACTGACAAGAGTAAATAGATCTATATTTTCAACTGACTGGAGAATTCATGTATCTACAATCATCCATAACTATTTTGCTTAGTCTATTAACAATAAGCATTAATGCAGAACAAGATCAAGCACCATCGTATGACGAGGTCGCTTTTAATTGGTCACGATCTCTAGCTGAAGTTGCTCAAATGGTCGGCCAGAAACATTTTCAACTTCCAGAAAAACTTGAAGACTGCTGGACAGAGGCGATTAATGCCTATCTTATGTGCCTTGATCCCCATTCTGCCTTTTTACCCCCTAAGGCATATAAAGAGATAACTCAATCAATATCGGGAAGCTTCGGCGGTATCGGTGTTGTTATAGATAACACACGACAAGCAAAAGACAAACATTTAACTGTTATTGATGTCATTCCTGGAGGCCCCGCTGACAAACAGGAGATTAGACCTCTTGATAAAATAATCGAAATTGATGGATCTCCTCTTGAAGGAATGACCACAGAAGAGGCAACTGCAAAATTAAAGGGTAAAATAGATACTACCGTAGAAGTTAAACTATTTCGTGACAAACATCCTGACATACTGACCGTAACAATCACACGAGATATTATTAAAGAGCAGAACTCACTCTGCTTCTATCTGCCTGATCAAAAGATATATTACCTCTCACTTAATATGTTTACACAAAATGCGATTAAACAGATCGAAGAATTATTAAATAAATCGCACGATCATCCTTATAAAGGGCTTGTTTTAGACCTACGATTTAATACCGGTGGCCTATTAAATGCTGCAATCGACATTATTGGGCTTTTCTTGCCTAATCATAGCCTTGTGGTTCAGACCAAAGGGCGAGATGAAAAAAATACTCGCGATTATTATACAGAGCGAGAACCGATTGTTAATAATAGATTGCCAATATTTATTTTAATTAACAATTATACAGCATCTGCCGCAGAAATTCTTGCCGGATGCTTACAACAACATTCAATACAGCTATCACAAAAAGATGATAAAAACCAATTCATGGTATTTTTAGTAGGAACACGAACATTCGGCAAAGGGTCTGTTCAAGAGATTGTACCTATTAGTAATAATTCTGCCGTTAAATTGACCACGGCACTCTATTATTTGCCGGGAGATATATCAATTCAAGGAGTCGGTATAGAACCTGACTTTGAAATCAACCGCATGACTGTTCAAAATGAACAGATAAAATGGCTCACAAAATCTCATGGATATGAAAAATCATTACCGAACAGCATTAAAACTGAAAAGAGCAAGCAGCACTTAGAGCAAGAAAAAGAGAAAGATAAAAAGAAAAAAGATGAACAGAAACAGAAAAAATGGTCTTTACGTGTACAAGAGAGCCTTGAGATGGACAATCAATTTAAATCAACAGTCACCCTGATTAACATTATCGATTTTATCAAAAAGAGCGATAGTCAAAAGAATATTAATCGAGAAACTATCCTCAAAGAGCTTCGGCATATTTTTCTCTCTGATGCACCTTTTGAGCTACAAGAAGTAAAGAGCGATGAGCACTAACATCAACTATTTTTAACAAAATCATAAATCTATAGTATACTATGATTACTTTTGATCCGACCTCTCAACAGGGAGCACTATGAAAAGAAGACAAAAATATCGATTATCAATTTTATTATCATTAACAACGATGTTGCTTTTTATGTTTGGCCTTAAACAACGGCACTCTCCACATATCTATCTTGAAAAGCAGGATTACTATAGAAATCTGATCGCAAAATAGAGTATGATATAGGTAAAATTCAATTATATAAAAAAGGAAATAGAGAATGTGGTTTCTTTATGCATTACTATCCTCTCTTTCATGGTGCGCCGTTACTATTTTTGGAAAACTTGCATCACAACGAGTCGAGCCTAATCTATTGACCACATTACGAGCAATTATAATGAGCATTATGCTTGTTACTGCAGCCATCTTTTCGCGACGCATATCTATAGATATGTGCTACTGTATCCAGACCAAAGATTGGGGATATATTTTTCTGGCTGCACTCTTTAGCGCAAGCGCATGGCTCTTCTATTTTACCGCATTTAAATATGGGTTAGTCTCTAAAGTTGTCTCAATTGATAGGCTCAACTTTGTATTTATTATCTTTGTTTCAGCCTATCTTTTTGGAGAGGAGCTAACTTGGAGTGTTATAACAGGAACAATTTTAATGGTAGCCGGAGTTGTGTTGATCGCCATTTCATAAACAATATATTTAAGCCATTCTGAACTATTCAACAGTCACTGATTTGGCCAAATTGCGCGGCTTATCAATTTCACAACCGAGTACATTTGCAATCTCATAGACAAAATATTGCATAAGACCACTCATTACCAACGGCTCAAGCAGTGCTCTGCATCGAGGAAAAATGAATGGCACATCAGCAAGATCTATCAACTCTTGCTGCCCCTCAAAACAGAATGCGACAATATGCCCTCCACGAGCCTTTGCCTCTTGCGCATTTGCAACCAATTTTCGATAAATAACCTGATCTTGACATGAGAAGATAAATACCGGAATGTGCTCATCAATCAATGCCAAAGGACCATGTTTAAGTTCACCCGCTGGATAACATTGTGCAAAGATATACGATACCTCTTTTAATTTTAAAGCTGCTTCCAATGCGAATGGGTAACTGATATGCCGACCCAGAAAAATAGATTGCTTAAATTGAGCATAAAATGGCGCCAACTTCTGTTGAATAATAAATTTATAATTCTCAATACTATTTTCAAGAACTTCTGCAGCAATTAAAAGATCATCTTCAGCTAGCTCCATTGCTTGCCCATCTATCAATTTTTTCTCATATGCAATTCGATGCGCCAACCAATAGAGCGCCGCTAACTGTGTTGAAAAGGCTTTAGTTGATGCAACAGCAATCTCATGACCCGCCTGTGTCAACAAAAAACCATCCGCCTCTCTGACCATTGTACTTGATGCTACATTAGTTAAAGCTAAGGTTGGCAGATTAAAACTACTGACCATGCGTAATGCTTCAAGAGTGTCTGCTGTTTCACCCGATTGTGAAATGGCAATATAAAGACTTTGCGACTCTCTAAAAAAGGGCATATACCGCATCTCAGAAGCAAGATAAATACGTGTAGGAATGTTACAAATATTCTCAAAAAAGAACTGTGCTATTCGAGCCGCATGCCATGATGTTCCACATCCAATAAGCGAAAGCCTCTCAAGATTATAGATCACCTCTTCTGAAAGCCCAATATGACCCCAAAGATCATCTTGCAATGAAGCTAAAAATTCAACCGTTGCATGAATGGCTCTTTTCTGCTCATAAATCTCTTTAAGCATAAAATGTTTATGGCCACGCTTATCGCCAGCTTTCCAATCAAAAGCAAGTTCATGAATCATAATAGGGAGTGGCTTCTCTTTAAAATCATAGATCTCTACACCATTGCGCCTTACTATAGCAAAACTTTCATCTTGCAAAAAAAGTACTTTTTGGGTCTTTTCTGCAAATGCAAGAGCATCTGATGCTACAAACATCTCATCATCCCCCATGCCGATGCATAATGGGGAACGTTTGCGCACCAAAATCATCTGATCAGGATAGGCCTCCATAATGCAGATAAATGAAAAAGCGCCTTCAAGCATAGCGACCAATTGAACAATAGCTCTATTAAGATCGTTATGCTTTTTCAATAATGATTCAATAAGATGCGCAATAATCTCTGTATCAGTATCAGAATGGAAAACATGACCATCTTCTAACAATTGAACTCTTAATTGATGATGATTTTCAATAATACCATTATGAACAACTGATATAATCTGTTGACAATCAAATTGTGGATGAGCATTTGTTTCAGTCGGTTTTCCATGAGTTGACCAACGGGTATGACCAATGCCTATATGCCCATCAATTGGATTTGTTACAAATTTAGCAGCCAAATTTTGAAGCCGCCCCTCTGCTTTACAATAGAGTAATCGATTATTTTCTGGATGCAAGCATGCAAAACCTGCCGAATCATAACCACGATATTCAAGGCGAGATAGACCCTCTATAATGAAATTTCGGCCGTAATCCTTGCCTATATAGCCCACAACACTACACATCCTTTTTTCCCTAAAAATAAAAATTTCTGGCAACTTAGAAGAAAGCTACCAGAAATAATAAGAAAATAAAGATCTAAAACAATTAACGCTTCACAAATTGGAACTTGCGACGAGCTGCTTTTTGACCATATTTTTTACGCTCTTTTATGCGTGAATCAACAGTCAATAGACCATGTTGACGCAATACTGGGCGAAGAGTTTCATCTTGAGCAACAAATGCACGAGAGATCGCTAATTTAACCGCATCAGCCTGTGCATATTTCCCACCACCACAAATATTAATATGAGCATCATATTTATCGGCATGAGGAACTACACGAAGCGGCGTTGCAGCTTCAAGACGAGTCACTTCAGTGTCGAAATATTCTTTGAAATTAAGATTGTTGACAATAATGTCACCTTTACCACGACGTAACCAAGCACGCGCAACGGAACTCTTACGACGGCCAACACCGTGCGCCAAAGGAGCTCCTAACTTAATATTAACTTTAGTTGTCGTTTTTTTAACTTTCGGTGCTAAAGTAGCCTTTTTTGGCTTAGTCTCTGTCTTTTTAGCTATCATGTTGCTTTGAAAATCCTTATTCAATTTGAAACATTTTTCCATGTACGAATATAAGTATAATCCATAGGCCAAAATTGTCAATTCGAGGTTGCTTTGAAATAAAAGAGGCCACCAGCATGGTGACCTATCGATAATAACGAAATCTATTGCTTAAGCAAAAGAGATACTAGCAACAATGGCCAATATTTAGAGTCATGAGAAGAGAGTATACACTGATTATACACCATCCATGAGATCCCCGAAATGATAGATAGCTGACAAGATTTTACCAATGCATCCTTCAAACTGCCTTGGCAAGCATATTTCAGGCAGCCGACTAAAGCAGCGCCTTTAGCAACTTTAAATAGATCTTCAGGCGCTGTACTCTTTTTGTGAACCCTATTCCTATCATCTTTTACATCCTGAAAGAAATCATTGCCCATATAAACCACTGCCCCTACAGCCGCTAATCTCATAAACACATCCCCATTGCCTGCTTTAATATGCACATTTGAGCCTATTAACACTACAGACAACACCGACAACAGATACATCTTGTTCATCATATTGAAAAATCTTTCAGTTGAAAAATGAATTATGGATGAATAGTGTACAATCTTCGACACGATATGCAATCAAAAAAAATATTTTTTACCAAGCTGTGGCGCAATAGTAATTAAAATGATAGAGAAAGAAAGATAAGGGCCCTTTGATACACCCGTCATTTCCTACCTTGATCTATATTTTCTAGTATGATACAGACCTATTCAACAACAATACTTCACCTATTGCTTTGAGAAATGCTCGGCTACTCAGGGTGAGCGGAGAGAGTGCCGCTAAGTATTAAACAATAAATCCTTGAAAAAACTGGCCGCGCCAGGCGTAGCTTGCCGAGCTGGAAGGCCCGGATAAGCGTAGACTGGAGCCGATGATCGGATTCGAACCGACGACCTATTGATTACGAATCAATTGCTCTACCAGCTGAGCTACATCGGCAAATGCACCATTACTATAGCACATATGCCTAAAAAAACCAGCTCATTCTAATGGGCGAGCCTGCTCTTCATACTTCTCTTGGCATAATAGACAACGTGTTGCATTTGGATAGTGAATAAGCCGCTTCTCTGAAATGCCCTTTGAACAGTCAACACAGACACCATATGTCCCCTCATCAATCATTCTTAATGCTTGAACAATACGCTTATATTCCATATTTTTTGCATCATGCATAGAGACTCTAAGGCTCTCCATGGTTGAAGATAGTGCCTGGTCAGCACTATCTTGCACTTGATCATCTGAAAATTTTTCTTGATACAGATTGGCCATCTCGCGTTCAAGCTCAAGTTTACGCTGCTCCAATTCCTGCCGAACTTTCTCTACATTATACTCTATTGCATCATTATCCATCATTCTTCCTCTTATTTTTAAAAAACTGCCTCAACAACTGCTCTGATTTCTCTTTTTCAATTCCATAAAGAATCTGTATAGTATCATTTTTGTATACTGAATCAAATTCTTTTTTGTCAAGATGAAAGCCAAAGAGTGGAGAATCTGCTCCATAGATAATACCTGCAAGTCGATGTAATCTTATAGCATGCATACACATACTACATGGCTCTAATGTTATATAGATCCAACAATTATTGAATCGCCAATCTTGCAATCTATTTCCCGCATCTTGCAATGCAACCATTTCTGCATGAGCTATTTGTGTGTGCTGAGCCTCAACTTGATTATATCCTCGCCCAATAATTTCGCCATCAGCATCGACTATTAGTGCACCAACAGGTACCTCATCTTGCTCATAAGCCCTTTGAGCCTCTTGTAATGCAAGATGCATAAAAAAAAGATCTCGCTCATGACCAAAAATAGTCTGCATCTGTATTCTCCATATACGATATACTGGTGGTAAAAATCCTATTTTTTAATTATACTTATTATACAAGATTAAAAGAACATTGCGAAATGCTGTTGATCTATATTACGGTAGTATGCATTACAGTAAAAATCGAATATCAAAATAAATATTTAGCTCACCAGGAGATAAGTTCATGACAAAGCCTCATGATGCAAATGAATATAAGGCTCAGTCCATACGCGTTATTGAAGGATTAGAAGCGGTACGCAAAAGACCCGCTATGTATATTGGTTCAACAGGACCACAAGGCCTTCATCATCTTGTGTATGAAGTAGTTGATAACTCTGTTGACGAAGCTCTTGCTGGCCATTGTGAAAATATTAATGTTATCATTCACGAAGACGGCTCTGTATCGGTTGAAGATGATGGACGCGGCATTCCAACCGATATCCATCCAACAGAAGGGGTATCTGCGGCTGAAGTGGTTATGACCAAATTACATGCCGGCGGTAAATTCGATAAAGATACTTACAAATATTCTGGTGGCCTTCATGGTGTAGGGATATCTGTTGTTAACGCTCTTTCAAAAAAACTCGATCTTACTATTTTTCAGAATGGGAAAATTCATACCCAAACCTATGAAAAAGGCAAACCTCTTGGAAGATTAATCGAAGCAGGAACTACAAGCAAACGTGGGACCTTGGTTCGCTTTTGGCCAGATCCGGAGATATTTGAAGAGACAACAGAATTCAGCTTTGAGACTCTATCTGCCCGCTTGCGAGAGCTCGCTTTCTTAAATAAAAATCTTCACATTATTATCAGCGACGAGATCAACAATAAAAAGAATGATTTCTTTTTTGAAGGTGGCATTGTCTCATTCGTTGAACATATCAACAAAAAAAAGACCCCTCTTTTTGACGAAGTGATCTATATCAGCCATGATGATGACAAATATATGCTCGAAGTTGCATTACAATATAATGATGGATACGGCGAAAACCTCCTCTCTTTTGTAAATAATATCAATACCGTAGAGGGTGGAACCCATGTTATCGGGTTTAAATCTGCACTAACCAAAGTCAGCAACAAACGTGCACTCAGCAGCGGCATGCTCAAAAAAGGTGATAGCTTCTCAAGCGATGACATAAGAGAAGGCTTGGTTGGCGTTATCAATATCAAAGTGCCTGAACCACAATTTGAGGGGCAAACCAAGACTAAATTGGGCAACAATGATATTAAGGGTCTTGTCGATTCATGGGTATTCCAAGGATTAGATACATTCTTTGAAGAGCATCCAGCAATTGCAAAAAAAATATTTCTTAAAGCTGAGATTGCAAAACGTGCACGCGAAGCTGCAAAAAAAGCTCGTGATCTTACCAGGCGCAAAACAGCACTTGAATCATCAATATTGCCTGGAAAATTGGCCGATTGTTCTGATGAAAATCCAGTAAACACCGAACTGTTTATCGTTGAGGGTGATTCTGCAGGAGGATCTGCAAAACAGGCTCGCGATCGCCACACACAGGCTATACTGCCTTTACGTGGAAAGATCATTAACGTTGAAAAAGCGCGCCTTGATCGCTCTCTTTCAAATGAAGAAGTAAAGGCAATTATTGCAGCTACTGGAGCTGGCGTGGGACCAGAATTTGACGTTACAAAATCTCGTTATCATAAGATCATCTTAATGACCGACGCCGATGTTGATGGATCCCATATTCGTACATTATTATTAACATTCTTCTTCCGTTATATGAAACCATTAATTGAGGCAGGATATCTTTACATTGCTCAGCCACCACTTTATAAAGTTAAACTTGGCAAAAAAGAGCAATATCTTAAAGATGAATCTACGTTCAAGACCTTCTTATTTGATTGGATCAAAGAGCAGACAGAATACACCATTGACAAAAAGAGACTTGAACAGACAGCATGGCAACTATTGCTTGATAATGTTGCAACATATGATAATCGTCTCCATAAAACGAGTGCGCATTTCCGTGTTAAAACTAAACATTGCCATACCTTAATGTGGTGCCTTTATGAACATCCATGGAATCAGACTGATGATGTTCAAAAGCTTCTTGATAGCCTTCGCACATGCTTTAAAGATTATACTATCTCAATAGCCCAAGAAGAGATATTAACCATAGAAAATGAGACAACAGTTGAGACCTTTGTTATCTTCAAATATCAAGGCCAACAATGGAAAGTTGCCCTCAACTTCTTCAGCTCAACTGAATTGAAAGCTCTACACAAACTATTTGAACCTCTTATTGATATACAAGTTCGCCATTGGCAGATCAATGTTGCAGAGAGAGATCGATCCCTTGAAGGATCTGGTTATGGCTCATTCATGGAGGCTCTTGATGGGATAGCCAAACCTTATATGACGATTCAACGATATAAAGGTCTTGGTGAAATGAATCCTGATCAACTATGGGAGACCGCGATGGATAGAAAGACTCGCGAGTTACTCAAAGTGAAAATTGAAGATGCTGTAGAAGCTGATTCCTGGTTTACAACACTCATGGGGGATGATGTAACCGGCAGAAAAACCTACATAGAAGAGTTTGGTGAATTTGCTAAGAACCTAGACGTTTAAAAGAATAGAGAAAAGGTCTTTGTAAAAAAGATCTTTTCTCTTCTAGACATTTGATCAAAAAAGATTACATTAGTACCCTTATCATTATCTTATGTCTATTTTTTAATTATAAGGACAGATTCATCATGTTGAAAAAAATATCCGTATCACTTTGCCTTTTAATAAGCCTTTCTGCATCTGCTGTTTTTAATAATAATAATAAAAGAGAGTCTCACAAAGAGAACAATAGAAAAAATCATGATTGTGGATACACTCAACGTAACGTTATATTAAAGCAGGCTACCAAAGATCTCGCTCAGCACAAAAAGGATAATCTCCTACAGATTAAAAATGAACTACATAATATTACTGGACCTGTAAGCGCCCTTCTTAAAAATCTTGAAAATGGCCTTGAATTTGAAGACAAAAACTGATCATCTAGAAAAAAAATCAATCTTGACTTCCAACAATTGAAAAAAGAGTCTCGCTTTTTGAGACTCTTTTTTTATATATTTCACAGACAATAAAGCTCCCATTTTGGTAATATTTTTGACAATAAAGAGAAAAGATTTAGATTACATGTAAAAAGGATTGTTTAGATAGGAGTACGTAATGATTTTTAATTATTTAGTCATACTATGTATAACATTAATAACAGACTGCGCCGCCCCAAATAAAAATAAAACCCCTGAAAGAGTTGCGCAGGCTCAAGAGTTGCTCTTTCTTGCCCCAAAACTTGAAAACTGAGAAGAAAAAAGGCGAGAACAGAATAAAAAAAGATCACAGAAAGAGAATATGAAACGTTCATTAAAATATTTTACCGGTTCATCTGAAGATATTGAAGATGCCCTTGACCGCCTTATGACCTAATATGAACAAAAAAAATCGGCCAATGAACCTTATAGACTCAATTAACAAATGGGTTGCGCATCACAATCTGATTAAAAAAGATCAGGCCATTCTTATAGGGCTCTCTGGTGGCCCCGATTCTGTATTTTTACTCCATTATTTAAAAATGCGGCAAAAAGAGTTGAACCTTAAGCTTATTGCTGCACACCTTGATCATCAATGGCGCGCAACATCTGCAAAAGATGAACTGTTTTGCCAAGAACTCTGCCATAACCTAGAAGTACCTTTTGAAAGCGCTACTATAAGCACATTAGGGCTTACATGCAAAGAAAGTGGGTCTAAAGAGCAGGATGCACGTAACGCACGGCGCTATTTTTTTCAATCTCTTGCAAAGAAATATGGTGCTGACAGCATTGCACTAGCCCAACATAAAGATGACCAACAGGAGACCTTTTTTATTCGCCTATTGCGTGGAGCAACAGTGACTGGATTAGCAAGCATATGGCCGGAACATGGCATCTATATCCGCCCTTTACTTGCAGTGAGCAAAATGGAGATTTTAGATTGGTTAAAAGAGCATAACATAGCCTATGTGATTGATGAAACCAACACAAGCCCTGATTATCTGCGCAATAGAATTCGGCATGAACTCATTCCCACCATTATTAATATCGATTCTCGAGCAGACCAGAATATCACCAAGGCGATTGACCATCTGCAGAGCGCCGAACTCTTTCTTAAGCAACTGACAACTGAACAATTCAAGACAATTGCACATTATGAGACAATTGAGAAAAAATATGTTATCAACATTAAACTCTTTTTGGCTCAAGATCCATTCATGCAATATCGTCTATTGATTCATTGGCTGACTCTTGAAACAGTTCAACTGCCAGCAAGCCAATCATTTTTGAATGAAATTATCAGATTTTTCAAGCAACCTGCAGGAAAAGATCATGCTATTCACCACAATTGGCACATCGTCAAGCGAAAAGGATTATGTTTTATTAAAAGTATGTACTAAATGCTCCTTCTCGCTGTGGCTTTGGAGCTTTTTTAGGTCTATTCTGCTCTTCAATCGCTCTCTCTATCAGAACCAATTTATTATCATCCGCAATACGAATCTTGCCCACCAACAGAATTAATTGACCAATCCCATCCATCACTAATTGATTGCGCTCAATAAAATCATTGAAATAAGATTTACGTTGATCTCTTTTTTGATTCGTCTGAGTTGATAGTGCGTCTAAGCTTTTTTGCAACTTATTCTCCAAACTCAACAATACTTCTCTCCACCCTTGCAAAAGCGACACCAAATCTTTTTTATCAAAATTGGATGCTTTATACAATCGATCAATCTCATTATGAATGGTTTTGACACGATCACTATACAACGTCATAAAATGCTTCTTCTGATCCAGAGCATTTTTTAAATTTTTTAATCGATCTTGCTCTATTGCTTCAGGCTTTCCTGTTCGGGTATAAAAAGATTTTCGCAGCGCAGCCTCTTCATTCTGACTCTTGCTCCAATCATCAGCTGATTTAAGAAAATCTGGAATCAGAAGGTTAATTTTTTGCCCAATATTTTTGATCGCCACTGCTCTATCAATAAGCGCTTGGCTCTTTTTTTGCGCCTCTTGCTCAATTCTTTGCTGCTCTATTGACCTTTTTTCTTGCTCCTCTCTTTTTATTGTATCTTCCAGATCTCTCGCCTCTTGCAACTCACGCTCTTCACGCTCTTTCTGTTCCTGCAACTCTTTTTGCTTCTGCAATTCCATCTGACGAGCCTGTTCTTGCTCCTGCGCAATACGCTCTAGCTCTTCATTCCGTTTCTGCTGCTCAAGCAATGACTCCCGCTGCTGATTCAACAACTGATCTATCTCAAGAAATTTCTCTGCTAAATCACGATCCTGATTTTCTGTTACATCAAGATGTTCACGCATTTTTTTAAGCACATTATAATTATCCTCAATCCCTTTTAATAGATCCAATGTCTCAATATTGCCAGAAGCATCCCTTGCAAGTTGATCTAAAAATTCAAATAATCTAGGCACTAACCGATTATTAACTTTTGCAATATGTTTGTTAACAGCATCTGCTAGATCATTTGGCAGCCCCAGCTGCTCTAACTCTTTTTGAACATTACGCAATCCTTCTGCAATAGCCTCAGCCATTACAGGAGAGAGCTCTTGAGATTCACTCGAAAACTGCACATCAAAAAGATGATCAAACATCCCCAATATCTTCTTTACATTATCGATTCTTTTTATGAATATAGCCTGTTGTGGGGCAGAAAAATTGAGCTTGCCTGGGGCGGCCATCTCATCCAGCCTTATTCTAATATTTTTTATCACCTCTGGTGAGATAGCCTCTTTTTTTAAAGCATCTTCAAGAACAGTCAGATAGCGCTCCATTTTGGAGATCGCATTTTGCTCTTCTTGATCACTCTCTTTTGTCATCAGAGATTTTTTCTCCTTTATTTGCTTCTCAATTTCAGTTAACCTTTGACTAAATGAAGAGGATTTTTCAAATGTATCTTGAACTTTATCTTTAATATTTTTTAACTCTATCTCAAACCTCTCTATCATCTGGTCAGTCAACTCTTTGTTATAAAGGTCGCTTTTAAAAGCATTCTCCAAACGCACAAATCGTTCAAACATACTCAATTGCTCAGCAAGCCTGACAGCTCGCTTTCGCAACAGATCGGTCTCCTCTTCTTGCGGTGGCAGTTCACCCAATTTTTTTTGAAGAGAACCGTATACATCTGAACCTATTTTTTTTAAATCATTCTGACCGACATATGACGAACTGTTTAGTCTGCGCTCAATGCCTAGTAGCTCTTGTTCTACAGGATTGACCTCTTTTACAACCTCAATCTTTTCTAGCTCTTCCTTTTTCTCTGGCTCTTTTTTGGGAGGAATAATAGCAAGGATTGAAGCCCCAGTCAGTGATCGCTTCTGCTCATCGGTCATTTTTGCCCGCAAACGCTTTAATAATGCCATCTGCTCCTCCTGCGATATTTTTGGCTTAACTTCAGGCTGAACTGTTTGCTCTTGGCCAACACCCACCTCTTTTACGGCAAGATCTTCTCGAGCATATAATGACACCAAGGAGCATATAAAGAGCATCATACATCGTTTTTTACAAGCTTTGTTTAACATGATATTATTCCCCCATAACAGATACAAATGACACTCTTCATTATCACACAAAATGAAAATCATTGTACATCGTATCTGCCTAAAAAAGTAAAACTCTTGAACAAAATATATTAAAACTAAAGAGTTCTTGGTACCCTAACAGAAGAGAATAAAATAAAAAAGGTAGCATGATGGAACAATATCCTATATCAAAAAAAGAGAGCACCGTCATCTTTCTCCTTACCTGCATTATTCATCTGGCCATATTTATTATGATATTTTATCATAATCCTAAAGAGTGGCAGAAGATATTACCATTAATAGATGAAGATGATTATCTTGTTCAACAGATTCTCTCTTCAGGTCAAGAGCCAGCAACCGTCTTTTTTCAAGATGAGATCGAACCTGAGCCCCAGATGGTTAAAGCTGAAGACAATATTACTCAGGCTTTAGAGCCTTCTGAGGATATGCAAGAGATGATCAGACAAGAAGAAGAATCTCATAGATCCGATATTGTCAGTGTATCAAAGCCTCAAGAGAATGAACCTCTAGCAACCATACCCAAAAGGCATAAAAAAAAGGTTAACAAAAGGGATAATGTCACATTAACCCAAATCTCTCAAGGATTTATCAAAAGTGCACAACAGGAGGCTGGGCATAATAATGCTGCTCGTGATATGAAACAGCTTGCGCTTCAAGTATATGCAAGTAAAGTATGGAGCCTCATTAAAAATGCTTTTTTAGTGGGGGAGAATTGCTTGCACCTTCCACAATCAATCAATACACAGACGCACCTTATTCTGACCATTAATCGAAAAGGAATGTTGGTTGATATAAAACTGATCTATCCACAAGAGACTCCTGAACTTCAGAATGTGGAGCGCCTTCTCATTAATCGAGCAAAGCAAGCGGGCCTCTTCCCATCGTTTTCAGCTCACATGCAGGGCGAGACTCAACGATTTAAATTCCCTCTGCACATAAAGGGGCAGCAGGGATTTCATACCTATGCCCTCAGCTATCAATAATCCTTGAAAATGAGGATCTTTCATGGTAGTGTTTCTTGCGTCTTTCTTTTTATAAACTAAAAAAAGGAATCTTTTTATATTCATGGCACAGATAGTAATTTTAGGAGCTGGCCTTGCGGGCATTTCTGCCGCATACCATTTAGAACAACAAGGATTTTTTGATTATCTTTTATTTGAAAAAAACAGTGATATCGGCGGGCTGTGTGGATCGCTAAAATCTGATGGCTTTACCTTTGACTATACAGGGCATCTACTTCACATCAACGACCCCTATTTTCATCAGTTGATCTCATCTATTATCGGCTTTGAACATTTCAATATCATTAACAGAAGATCATTCATCTATAGCCAGAATCGATATACTAATTACCCCTATCAGATGAATCTTTATGGCCTTCCAACAGATGTTATTGCAGATTGCATCGCTGGCTATGTTACACGCAAAAAAGGTATCAAAAATCCACAAAACTTTAAAACCTGGGTGCTTAAAGAATTTGGAGCCGGATTTGCAAAACATTTTTTTCTACCCTATCAAAAGAAGATATTTGCTTACAATCTTGAAAAGATTACTGCCAACTGGACAGGGAGATTTGTCCCTGGCACATCACTCAATAAAATCATTGAAGGAGCATTACATAAATCAATCGATCCAATAGGTTATAATGCACAGTTTTTTTATCCTAAAGAGGGGGGAATCGCTTTTTGGGTCACAAAAATTGCAGAACAGCTTACCAACTATATTCATACTGATCATCAGATAGAGAGTATCGATCTTAAAGATAAGCGCATTATCTTTGCAAATGGAAGAGTAGAGCAATTCAAAACTATTATCAACACTATTCCTTTGGATCAATTATTAAACATGATTAAAGAGCCGAGCAACCGTTCATTGAAAAACGCTTCAACAAAACTTATCTGCAATAGTGTCTTAAATTTCAACCTGGGTATTGCGCATCCCAATATTTCAGATAAACATTGGATCTACTTTCCAGAAAAGGAGTACCCTTTTTACCGTTTAGGCTTTCCTCACAATTTTTCAGAGCATATGACTCCAAAAGATTGCAGCTCTCTCTATGGTGAAATTGCCTATATCAACAGATCATATCGATCAAAAAAAGAGATCCTAAAAAGAGCGATATCAAAGACTAAAGAGCTCCTTTGCATAGATGACAGAGAGATTCTTGTAAAAAAAATAATCGATATATCTCATGCATATGTTATATATGATGACTGGAGAGACAAAAACATCTTTAAACTATTACATGAACTTGAAAGAGAGAATGTCTATTCTATTGGGCGTTATGGAGCATGGAAATATTGCAGCATGCAAGAGACATTGCTCGATGGAAAGCATATCGCTCAAAAGTTATTAATCAAACCGGCACTAAATTGGCAGATGCTAATACCAAATAATCAAAAGGAGATCACTTTATGAACAGATTAAAACGTCTATGCCTATATAGTCTATATGGAATTACAATCAATATTCAAGCCGATATAAAGGAAAGCATGCATCAATACTACAAAGATAAAAAAGTTTTAGTCACCGGTGGCTGCGGATTTATTGGTTCACATCTTGTTGAAAAACTGGTGAGCTATGGAGCCCATGTGACCATTCTTGATGACCTGAGTACAGGATCTTTAGAGAATATACAATCATGTAAAGATAAAATTTTCTTCATACAAGGTTCAATAACCGATAAAGAGGTGTGTCGATCTGCCGTTGCTGATAACACTCATCTTTTCCATTTGGCCGCATTTATCTCTGTGCCTCAATCACTTGAAGACCCTTCAACTTGCCATACTATCAATATAAATGGCACATTCAACATACTTGAAGCATCAAGAGGCACTCACGTGCAACGATTTATCTTCTCATCCTCATCGGCAGTCTATGGAACTCCCGAAGGAAAATGCTCTGAAGAATCACCCTGCAACCCTGAATCTCCATATGGTTTTTCAAAACTAATCGGCGAAGAGCTCTGCTTGCAATTCAATCATTGCTATGGTCTGGAAACAGTCGCACTAAGATACTTCAATGTATTTGGAGATCGCCAGAACCCTGATGGACAGTATGCAGCCGTAGTTGCAAAATTCACAAACCTTATAAATCAGAACAGACCAGTTACCATATTTGGCGACGGGCTACAGACCAGAGATTTTATTCCAGTTGATCAAGTAGTAATGGCAAATCTTCTGGTCGGCATGGCGCCGAGCAATGCCCTCAAAGAGAGGGTTTTTAATGTGGCTACTGGTAAAAGCATAACTCTGCTTGAACTTTTTGAACAACTAAAAGAGAGATTTCCTCATTACCAGCTTGCTCCCCAATTCTTACCCGCACGATCTGGAGACATTAAAGAGAGCTCTGCTGATTGCAGTAGACTGGCTGGACTACTTAATCAATCATCTTTTTTCTGTTATACTTAAAGGTAAAATTAAACCTTTTACAAAAATACAGATAAATTATGAGTAAACAAAACTATTACGATATACTTGGTGTACCTAAAAATGCGTCATCAGAAGATATTAAAAAGGCCTATCGCAAACTTGCAATGAAATATCACCCTGATCGCAACCCTGACAACAAGGAAGCAGAAGAGAAATTCAAAGAGGCTGCACAGGCTTATGAAGTGTTATCAGATGAGGGCAAACGGCGACAATATGATCAATTAGGGCACGCCCAATTTGAACAGATGGGTAGCATGGGCGGCGGACATGCTGGCAATATGAATATGGATGATATATTCAGCTCTTTTGGAGATATTTTTGGAGATATCTTTGGCAATACTGGAGGTGGAGGCAGAAGAGCTCGTGGCAAAACAGGGCCAGAACCTATTCGAGGTCACGATCTGACAAGAGAGGTCACAATAAACCTAAAAGAGTCCTATTTAGGAACAAAAAAAGAGATCTCATACTACCACTTTGTAACCTGCGAACCCTGCAAAGGGCATGGCACTCAAAAAGGAACCAAAGCTCAACAGTGCTCAAAATGCCAAGGTGCCGGCCAATTACAATATCGCCAAGGGTTTTTCATGTACTCTCAGCCATGCGATGGTTGTAAGGGACAGGGCTTTATCATAGCATCACCATGCTCTTCATGTCATGGCGCATCAAGAATCAAAGAGTATACGAAATTTACCGTCAATATTCCTGAAGGAATCTATAATGGCGCAGAGCTTCGTATTACTGGCAAAGGTGATGCTGGTGTCTATGGTGGATCAACAGGAGATCTCTTTCTTAAAATATTGGTTACAACAGACAAGAAGTTCAAGCGCGTTGGAGATGATCTTGAATGTTCAATTATGCTCACCTACCCTCAATTAGTTCTTGGTGCTCAAGTTGAGATAGAACATATTGATGGCACCAAATTACCCATTAAAGTTCCTAAAGGATGCCTTGTCGGTGAACGGCTCATTATACCAGGAAAAGGGTTCCATACATTACGCGGAAATGTATCTGGAAATTTAGTGGTAATCACAAAATGTTATATTCCCAAAAAACTGACTCCTGAAGCAAAAGAGCTGTTAACTACATATGCGGAGATCACCGGAACAGGAACTGACGACAATGAGGGAACAATAGCAAGTTTCTTCAAAAAATTTCTTGGATAATATCAAGGCTCTGCACAAGAGCCTTGATATGTATCAATATTTTGGCTCTTCTTTTTTAATACATGATCTGAACAATTCATCATCTAAGAGCTCTCGGCATGGTACCGATATTGATTCAGATAGCTTGCTCTCTTTAATGGGAGTATTAAAATCTTTTCCATACCCTACTATATGACTAACAGGAGGGGATGATTGTTCAAAATTGACCACCACATTCGGCGCAGACTTTCTACGATCAAATCCACCAGTCCTTCTTAACAATCCAAGAACCAGCTCTTCTCCTCGAGGGCTACCCCCTCTTTCTATATCCAATACATCTTTCAAATTCTTATTAGACCTCTTCTGAAACTATAAAAAATATGCTAATCTACAAGCAATTTTTTAAGGAGAACAGGTTTGAAGCTAGCAAATTTACAATTAACAAATGATAAAAATTTTCGTCGTATAGTTGGTGTA
>JAKBEL010000014.1 GCA_021833825.1 bacterium | reverse complement strand
CTCTTTTTTACTTTCATAAACAACTTCTTGATTAAGGTTTTTTTCCATCAAGAAATAGTTTAACATTTTTTTGCAATGTGAGTTTTTTTTCTTGTTATTTGTCCACGTTTAGCGGACGAGGTCTATATTTACTATCTCTGAGTCAATTGTTTAAAATAAAATTATTCGAATTCTTTGATCCTGAGATGTTATTTAATTATTTAAACCTCTAAAGCATTTTCTGGCTGTGCATTTTAGAATATTATTTTTCAAAAAAAATTGATTTATGTTTCATCATGCTGTAAAGTAGAAGACAATTTAAAGGACATTTAGCAAAGCTCTTTAAATAAGTGTTTAAGACAAGTTAGTGCATTTTATTACAGCAAAAAAGACGATCTATCTATGATACATTTATATCTTGAAAATTGTATTATCAGACATGTCTCATTATTTCCTGTAGAAGCAATTCTTGTACGACATCAATTTTAAATAAATGTGTGAGAGTATGGGCTATTAATTTCATAAGCAGTACAGCTTCTTATGAGAATTAATTTCAGAAGCATAGGAGTGTAGCATTGAAGCTAACATACGACTATGTAACTGAAAGGGCTGATATGGCATAAATAGGAATCTTTGCATTAAGAAATTGATTAAGACAACGTATTATACAAAATATATTTTCTCTAGAAGGAATTGAATCGTGAAACGATTACTCATTATTTTAATGTCATGTTTTTCAGCTATTAACGCTGGTGAATTGGCAATTCAAAAATTTCCATCTCATTATAAAATATCTTCTAAGCAGTTTAATGCCGATATACCAAACTATATGGTAAGTAAACAGGTAAGATCAATGGATCCTACTAAACTTGCTGCTGTTCTTAATTCTGGTAATGCTTACTTAGATATCAATGAATGTTCTGATGGACAATATTCAATGGATATCAAAGGAAGGGTTAGGGGAGGTGGGCCAATAACTGGCACAGTTCTTTATTGGTTTACTAAATGTGGTTTATATGGGACCGCTGCCGCTGCGGCAGGAACCGCTATAGTAGCAACAAGTGGTGCTGCTTTAGGTGCAGTTGGTGTTGGAGCAGCGGGCGCTGGCGTAAGTGTAGCTGGAGCTGGCGTTGGAATGGCGGCAGGAGCAGGAATAGAGGCTGTCGCTGCAGCTGGAGCTATTGGCGTTGCAGGATCTAGTGTAGCAGGCGCTGGAACATTAATTGGTGCTGCGGCCGTTGGGCTAGGAGCAGAAGGAGCATTAGTTGCCGGAACAGGTGCGGCAGTTGCATCTGCAGGCGGCGTCGCTGGAGCAATAGCTGCTGTTGAGTCTGCATCTTTAGGAGCATTCGCATTTGGTCTAATGTTGCCTTTACCATGAACTATAAAAAAATAATTATCTGGTTTGTAATATACCTTATTATTTTTTGGGTATCTTATCCATATTATAAAGAGTTAGCTTTCCAGATAGCATTTTTTGCTACATGGTTATTGTGCCATTTTATTTATCACATTTTAAAAATAGAAAAGAGCCTTATATGATTAAACGAATATTGTTATCTCTTTTAGTTGTTATGCCACTTTTGGCAAAACATAACCCACAAGATGATGATCTTATGGCTAAACTAAATAAATTAGAACAGATCAAAAAAGAGATTGATAAAAAAGAGAAATATATCGATAAATTAATTAGCGAAAGCTCTATTATATTTAATTACATGGGAGATGATCAAGCCCAAAAAGAATTAATTTTATCTGAAGGAAGTAAACTTGAACGACACATAGTTCATGCATTACAGACTAATACTAATATTGAGCAGGCATTAAAAGAGCCTTTGTGTCCTGCAATTACAGATCATCGCAATGAATTAGACAGAATGCAGAATATTATTGTGCGAGTATGCATGGAATATTTTCTTCTAAAGGGTTTTTATCAATTATATAGCGACATAGCTTCGCAAATAGTTAAAATACAGCTTGAAATCATAAAATAATATTGAATTGAATTTGGAAGATATATGAAAAAAAACATGGTGTTTATCATAACACTTTATTTACCTTTTACCTCATATTGTGGGGTGTTTGATTTTCTTTTTAAAAAAAATGAGCCTGCATTTAAACATGCTGGAGAGGTTGCGGCTAACGACATTAAACAGACTGCACAATCTATTGAAAATTCAACGAATAGAGTATGCGATACAATAGAAGAAGTTCCCGATTTGTTAGGATCTGCTAGAGAAGAGGCTGAAAAATTTGTAACATTTGTTGGAGTTATATATTTAACTGGATATGGAATATATAAAGTAGGAGAATATACGGCTTATGGAGCTTCCAATGTATATAGATATATGAACGGTACTCTTGATGCGCATAAAGCTGAACAAAGACGCTTAGAAGAGGAAGCAAATAGAAAAGCTGAAGAAGAGAAATTAAAAGCTTTAATTGCAGTGCAAGAAGCAGCTAGATTAAAACGCAATGCTGAAATTGAGACTGAATTTAATCAATGTTATATGAATAGATTTAGTAGTCCTACAAGAAAAAGAAATGGAATTCCTTCAGGATGTGAATTGCAAGGATTTCAATTGGTATCTACTGGTAAATTTAAATCAATGGAAGAATTAAGAGAATATTATAGAAGTTAATAATTTGATATGATGGCTATATCCTTAATAGGATGGTGAAGATACATTCCCTCAAGATTTTATGTCTTGAGGGAATTTTAGTTTCAGTAGTATCTATATAAAAAATTTCTTGTTTCTTAATAAGAACACTTTATTCCTATATACTGTCACACTACCGGACGGTACCGTTACAATCTTATCTTCTTTTAAACAACTTCTTGGATATTGAGAATAATTATTGTGCCATAATAAGATCATAACATCTATTCAAAAAGAGTTGGTACAATGATAAAAATAGTTGGTTACATTCGCGTAAGCACAGATCAGCAAGTTGAATCTGGCTGCCAGAAATGCCAAGATGGAACAATAAGGCTAAGATGATTGCCAAAAGTTGAGAATATTTTTATACAATAATAGTTCTAAAATAGTCGATTAAGGGACGCCACGTCATTTCCCAAAGCCAACTGAGTATCTATTGCTCTTGGTTGGATAAGTATGATTAGAAGATTATGCTTTCTAACATGAAATGACGGGCTATCGCCAGTCTTTTTAACGGAACTTTATAAATTGCCAATATGTTTTATGTTTACTACCTCAAATCTCAATCTTATCCAAATAAAACTTATACTGGTTTTACGCATAATTTTATTCAGCGATTTGCAGAGCATAATGCTGGAAAATCTGTTTATACCAAAGATTTTAAACCTTGGATTGTTGTCAGTGTTTTCATTTTTGATCAGGAACACAAAGCGCTACGATTTGAGCAGTATCTTAAAAGTAATGCAGGAAGAATCTTTCTAAAGCGATATGTTGCGGACGATTCGTCTGTATAAATTCAGACTTGTTCGTCATTTATGATAGTAAATGTCGAAGAGAGCATTCATTAAAAAACGTTTTTGGTAATTCCATCTCAATATTCCGATTTCACTCATCGGAGATGCTATGAAAGTATCAATCACCTATAAACACAACCAAAAAGACAAAGTACATGTTTCGGTAACATACGAAGAATTGTGGAATGGCGATGTAACGCTAGCCCGAGTCATTTATCCCTTTTTAAGAAGATATCGTAAGATGTATGATCGAAAGAATGGGTATTGTCCAGGATATCCCATGACTTTTTCTGCCGACCCGAGAAAAGAAGAAGGTCCAGATAATGTCGACAGATTTGATGAATGGCTACACTGTTTGGATAAAATGGTCTACTCTTTTGAGTGGATAGCAAAAAATCATGATTGGAGTGGGCCTGCGCAAAAAGAGTATCATAAAGAATGCAGTAAGCTTCGCAGAGCACATAAAAAAGAGTTAGAAAAATGAGCGCAACAGGATGATGAGCGATTTAAAAACTTCAAAGGGCAATGTTAGAATTGTGTACGATCCTCATGCACAAGGAGATAAAGTGACAATTTGATTTACATTTCCTATAGGCTTTCCCATGTTTGTGGGTTATCAGATGGGATGCCAAAGCGCAGTGGAAGTGCAAAGATCTCATGAGTTCAAACCCTTGACTCATAATCCATTAAATTGCAATATTTATAACCTATAAGTTGTTAAAATCGTCAAATTTTATAACTTATAGGTTGCTTTTTTTACTATTTTTTATAAACTATAAGTTACAAAAAGAGGTTTTTATGGTTAAAGAATTTAATATATTAATGCGTAAACAGCTGCAAGAACGGCTACATAATCAGGCGTCATTTGCTGATGAATCTGTCCCAAAAGGGGGGTGGATACGAACCATACGTGGAGCTTTAGGGATGCCTACCCGTATTTTAGCCAAAAAAATAGGTTGTTCACCTTCAAATATTACTGCTATGGAACAGCGTGAAGCCAAGGGAACAATTAGTCTTGATACATTACAACAGGTTGCTCAAGCAATGGGGTGCAAATTCTTTTATGGCTTTGTGCCAATTGAATCTCTGGATAAAATCCTCGAAGATCAAGCCACATTGCTTGCTCGCAAAAGGATTGATATGATAAATCACTCGATGAAGCTTGAGCAGCAGGGACTCACTAAGTCTCAACTACAACAACAAGAGGAGGCTTTAGTGCAAGAATTATTGCAAGGTGATCCAAAGGCATTGTGGAAGGATATATGATGAAATTTGAATATCCTTTGGGCTCAACTCCGTTGGAGCATGATGAACTGGCAGATCTTATTCCTAATCATATTACAACACAGGAGCAATTGAACGCTTGGGAAGAAAAAAATATCCTCAAAGCATTGCCTTGGGCATTTAAACAGAAAGAGATAGTCTCAACGGAATTTATTTGTAAACTTCATAAACGCATGTTTAATCAAACATGGAAATGGGCAGGTCAATTCCGCGTATCAGATAAAAACATTGGCGTTCATTGGCCGCAAATAGCCGTAAAAACAAAAGAGCTTTGTGATGATGTTCAGTATCAATTGAATCATGAATCATATTCAAAAGATGAAATTGCTATAAGATTCCATCATCGATTGGTGTGGATTCATCCTTTTGCCAATGGCAATGGAAGGCTTTCTCGGTTGATGGCTGATCTGCTTATTACTTTGCAAGGGCAAGAGCGATTTAGTTGGAAAATGCATCAAGATTTATATAAAGCATCTGCTGTTCGCAAAGAATATATCCAAGCTTTGCAGCTTGCTGATCGTGGAGATTATACTCAGTTATTGTTATTTGCGCGATCTTAATTTTACCACAATAAAAGGCTTTTCTGTAGGCATTGTTATACAGATTAATATTTTCCATTTCGATATTTTAGGTGAAGCGACGAAGAAAAAGAGGGGCCGAAGTCAATTAAAAAATGCAACACACATTCTTTTCTCCCTGAAAACCTTTTCTAAATACCTCACAAAGCGTCTGAAAGCCCAATGATTCCCTGGGCATATGATTTAAGTCATATGCTACAGCATCAAGTAAATCCTCGTCTATCTCAGCGGGATCGGTCTCAAATGGTATTCGATAGCGGACCATCCAATTAAGATGCTCAACGCTGCCTTTTTGCCAAGGCTTACCAGGATCGCAAAAATATGTATCCACCCCCAACACATGATGCTGAGTAAATTCGGACCCATTATCAAACGTTATACTTTTTATATCATAATCCAGAGCTTTTTTCTTTAACCCTTCAATAACCTCCACTGATTGTTTACTCTTGTTTTTGATCATTAAAGCATAACGACTTTTGCGATCAATTGCTGTTAAAACATTGGCTGACATGCTGCCCTTATTAAAAATAAGATCTGCTTCAAAATGGCCTACAGATGAACGGTTATCGATCTCTTCAGGTCTTTCTTTGATGCCTATCCTAACAGGAATCTTACTCTTATTCTGTTTCCTTCTTGAAAAGCCCCGCTTTGGTTTAGCACGAGGCAGCAACTTTCTATATGCTTCATTACCCTTATGATAAAGCGACTGATATATGGTCTCATGATTTATCTTTGAGCCTGCTTGCTTTAAATTCCATCGGCCGGCTATTACTTTTGGAGACCATTGTATTCTTAGTTTTTCGATAATAAAGCTCTTTAACTCAGGGATACGCTCTATTTTGAGGCTACGCTGTCTTCGCTTTTGGAGCTAAATACTTTTTTGACTGTTTTGAATGTGTAGGTCTTTATGCAGGGTTAGGTTTTGAGGCTATGAACGTTCGCACCAACGATTGTTCGACAACAGTTAAACAGAAGATTTCAAAATGGGGTTATGGCGGGATTGCTAAATTCGGAGCATTATATTATCTACCATGCAATCTCTTCATTGATCTTTTTATTGATTATAACTTTGTAAAAGCAGGCAAAGATAGTTGTAATAATTTAGTCTGTGGGGCTCAACGCTGGAAGGCAGATATAAATGGACCTATTTTTGGTGGAGCCCTTGGTTATCGGTTCTAAATTGTATTAACATTTGTTTCTCATAAATATTTTTCGCGGAAGTATATATTGCGAAAGCAGTCTCTTGGCTTAGTCTCTATTTTTTTAAAACCTTAGACAAATAGTATATAATTGTTATGCTTTCACTATCTTACTTTATAACCAATGCATCATGGAGATCACTATGCATAAAGTTCTGTTTTTAAGTATCTTATCATTATCAATCTTATCCTCTTCTCTGTGTGCGAGTGACAAAGATGAGTCGCTAGTCTCTTCTATAATGCAATCACAATTTCCTTTTAGCTCTTTAAATAGTGTAGAAAGACAGCAAAAGATGAGTGATGTAATAGTGCAAAATTATCTAGAGGATGCTCTTTCTAGTGGTTCATATGTTGAATATAAAAATACGGTATTTGCAGTTGTTGCAGGTTCTATGCTGCATAATGAAAAGCAAGAGATGCTAAACAAAAGAGCAAATATTAGTTTTTTTGGAGCGGTTCCATTTATGTTCAGTTCAAATACGCGCAAAGTTGGCATTGGAATGATGATTGGTGCGGGAGCTCTTAAAATTGATGCTGCGCGGCGATTGCCAAATATAGATACAGACTATGTTGTAGCGCGCTTTAACATGATTGAGAGCCAGATATCTGAGCCTCAACAGGAATGGCAACTGCCAGATTCATCACAGAATCTGAATGATATATTATAAGATCTCTGTGGTAAGAATCTATAGTTTTGCAATTTTATCGATTTTATGATACTTTTTGCTCCGATATAAGAATGTTATTCATTTCTGTTGATAGTGATCATCTATTAAAGCACAATATAGGTGATATGAAGTATGATGATCTAAAGAGGGCTAAAGGGGCCTTGTCGCATCAATGGTTAATGGAAAAACGGGAGTGGACAGATCAGCATGAACAAGATATGGATTGTTGTTTGGGCTGTTTAGGGCTGGCTCCATTTGTTGTAGGTCTATATTGTGATGTATCTAATATGAGCCCGAGTGTTTATGGAATGTCTTTAGGTAAGGTTATAGGTGGGGTAGTAGGCACTGTAGCAATGGTAAAATTTGATAATGGAGATCAATTATTGCAAACGAATACATCCAAAAAATTAGACTTAGTTCAGCAGGAACTACGAAAACGAAAAAAAAGGTTGATTAAGATTCGTTGTTTTTTTATCTAAATGAAAGTTCATATATGATGTTGCATCTATTGTTATGTATTTTATCTGTGCCGCTATATGCAATGAGTGCAGATTCAGATCAAAAGGTGATTACCGTTTTTGCTATTCCAGGACAAAATGGCATGGGGAGTGAGTCTTGGTATGTCAAAAATGTTATAGGAGAATTTTCCAGAGTTATTTCTGTGAATACACCCTCCCTTTTACCCGACTTAGGACAGTATTTTTGTCAAAGGCACTTGGATGATGCTTTGACCAATTCGCCTTATCCTGATGATGATGCGATTATTTATGCAACATCACAAGGAACTGCAACCGCTTTAAACTATTTAGCGCGTAAACCATCGCCTAACATAAAAGCGGTGGTTTTAGAGGCTGCTTTAGCAAGTGGAAACAGTGCAGTTTATCATACCGTTACAGGGCCTGCTATGGGCGATGATTGGTTAAGGTCAGTTCCAGGAGCTTATTATGTTTTGCCATATCTTGCATCTTTTATTTGCCTTGGCTATAGACCAGGGGGGCAACAAGCTATTCAATCTGTAGATGCACTTTCTAAAGATCTTCCTATTATTATAATTCATTCAAAGAATGATATACAGTTGCCTTATGATGGAGCATGTGCTTTATATTATCGTCTTTGCACAAATGGGAACAAGAGCACCTATTTAATAACAAAAAATGGATGGAATCATGTACAGATTCTTGAGCAGCAGAATGAAAAAGCTATTGTAAATCGAATTCTAAAAAAGCATTTGCAACCGGATGGCCCATCTGAACAGCATGATTTAGATGAATTTCAACCGGATCCAAAACAGTTTAAAGCTCAATATGATAGCCTCATTTTAAAACAGAAAAATCATGTGTATCTAGAGCGCTTCTTGGCAAGTGCAGCTTGCTTAATGGCTATTAAACAGTTGAGTGGTTACTAAAAGAGAACGCTGACTTAAACAATCTTGCCGATTAACGATCCAGCATCCTTCCAACCTATAACGGTTGCTTTACTTCTGCTCTGAGTAAGATTGCCGCCATAGACTAAATAACTGTTTGTTGATTCAGTATTGGTCAGCTCATGCCATTTTTCAAGGCTGTCAAATAGATCCGATTTTATCGTTTCAGTTGATTTGATCTCTATTGGGAATAACTCGTTGGCTCGTGCAACAATACAATCCACCTCTATATAGCCATTTTTATCTCGCCAGAAATAAAGTGATGGTTGAGTTCCATTATTGTAAAACTGTTTATAAAAATCGGAGATGATAAGAGACTCAAAGAGATGTCCTTTCCAAGGGCTCAAGAATACCTCTTCAACCGTTTTTACGCCTAAGAGTGAACAGGCAAGTCCAGTATCATAAAAAAAGAGCTTAGGTGCCTTTATAGCCCGTTTATTAAAATTTTCATGATAAGGCGTAAGCAGATATAGGATATAACTCGCTTCAAGGATAGAGAGCCATCTTTCTGCTGTTTTTTGATTTATACCGCAATGCATTGCTAGATCGGAAATGTTAAGCAGCTGTCCTATGCGAGCTGCACATAGCTGTAAAAATTTTCTAAAAGTTCTTAAATTCTCAACATTAACAAGTTGTCGAACATCCCGTTCAACATATGAATGAATATATGATGGATAGAACTCATCCGGGTTAAACTGATCTGTATATATTCTTGGATAACCACCTTTTAGCAGTGTTTCATTAAAATTAGTTGATAATAGACCGCCATTATTAAGTTCATGTAATGATAAAGGGAGTAACGTTAATATGCCGATTCTTCCTGCAAGTGATTGAGTGACAGCTTGGTTCATTAAAAAATTTTGGGATCCGGTAAGAACAAAATAACCTGGTCTGTCTTTCTCATCAGATTCGATCTGTATATAGGAAAGTATCTGTGGGACATACTGAAATTCATCCAGAATGATGCCATGTTGATTTCGATGCGCTTCTAAAAATCCACGAGGGTCGTTGTAAGCAAAATCTCGAGTATCCGGATCTTCGAAGTTTAAATAGGTGTGATCTTTAAAATAACTTTTAACTAAAGTGGTTTTTCCTGACTGCCGAGGTCCGAACACCCCCACAACAGGGAACTTGGCAAAACGGCTCAATATAGCCTGAATATCTCTCAATATCATCTATTTCCTTATGCTAATTAGGTGGTCAATAGGAAGAATAGCATAAAATTACAGGTATAGGCAATAATTTGTTATGCTAATCTAGTGGTTGACTACCAGATTAGCACGAAAAAATTGAGTTTTTCTCTCGAGAAAGCCTAGAAGAATGGTGATTATAAAGAAAGTGGGGACACCCTATAAGGAATCTCCCTTTTTAACATGATTGAGAGCCAGATATCTGAGCCTCAACAGGAGTGGCAACTGCCCGATTCATCACAGAATCTGAATGATGTATTATAAGATATCTGTTGTAAGAATCTATAGTTTTGCAATTTTATCGATTTTATGATACTTTTTGCTCCGATATAAGAATGTTATTCATTAATTATAAAGGAGATTTTTCATGGTGAGCCGTTATGTCTTAATGATTCTTATTGCTATAATGATTCATTCTGGAGTGTATGCTAGTCAATTATCAGATAAATCTGTTGATAGTAATCATCTATTAAAGCACAATATAGGTGATATGAAGTATGATGATCTAAAGAGGGCTAAAGGGGCTTTGTCGCATCAATGGTTAATGGAAAAACGTGAGTGGACAGATCAGCATGAACAAGATATGGATTGTTGTCTGGGCTGTTTAGGGCTGGCTCCATTTGTTGTAGGTCTATATTGTGATGTATCTAATATGAGCCCTAGTATCTATGGAATACCTTTAGGTAAGGTGCTCGGTGCTGTAGTAGGTGGTGTGGCAATGGTGCATTTTGATAATGAAGATTATCCCCCGCAAACAGAGACTGCCAAGAAGTTAGCTTTGGTCCAGCAGGAGCTGCAGAATCGAAAAAACATAAAAATAGATTAATATTGAGCCGCTTGAGCTTTTTTATCCAACAAGGGGTGGATACTTTTCTTTAATCTTTTCAATTTCGCGCATAAATTTTTCAGTAGCAGCTTCAATCTCTTTATTCATTAATGCTTCTCGCTCTTCATTTTTTTTTCGTATATTTGCATTGATCTCTTTTGCTTTTGTGCGCTGCTCAAGGGTCATGCTTGGATCATTTTCCCAAACGACTGCCAATGCTAAAGGCATAGATATTAATGCAATAATACTTAGTATCCTTTTCATAGATCATCTCCTTATTGAATTTTTAGTATGTTTTTATATTAGCAGAGGGGATAGATTAAAAGGCAATAAAAAGGTTGTACTCTTTTGGTAGTCGATTGGAAGGGTAGCATAAAAATGGCGCTCTTATTTCAAAAAATAGGGTATTTTTGAAATAAGAATCGATTATTGGCGGTCTTATTTCAAAAAGTGCCCAATTATTGAAATAAGAAATTGATTTGGGTATCCTTATTTCAAAATATCACCTGTTTTTGAAATAAGGACATAAATAGATGAGAAAAACTGGGACATATGAGCGATTAGGAAGTCTTGAATACTTTATCCCTGATTCATTGCCGCCAAAAGAGCCTCCTTTGGCAATGACAGATGAGATTGTTAAGATATATGGGCAGGCTATGCAACAGTTGGCAAAACTAAATGAAATGGCGCATCGTTTGCCCAATGCCCGTCGTTTTATTAAAGCATATATTATTAAAGAAGCATTGCTGACATCAGCCATTGAAGGTGTGCATACAACATTGATCGATATTTTCACACAGCCATTGATCGAGTCAAAGCCAGAAAAAGATTTACAGCTGGTGATGAACTATACAAAAGCATTGGATGTTGCTCTCTCTATGATTAGGCAAGAGGGATTGCCCATTGTCTCCCAGGTAATATGTAAAGCGCATGAAGCTCTTATGCAATGTGGCGCTGGTGATAAATCGGATCCAGGTAACTTTAGAAGACAATCGGTCAGAGTTGGAAATCTTGTGCCGCCACCGGCAATAAAAATTGCTGATCTTATGAGTGATCTTGAGCGATATATTAATGTTGACGAAACTCTTCCACCTCTTATTAAGGCTGGTCTTGCCCATGTTCAATTTGAAACAATACATCCATTTTTAGATGGAAATGGCAGAATTGGTAGGCTTTTGATTGTTTTAATGCTTATTGAAGGTGGATTGTTGACAGAGCCGATCTTGTATCCCTCCTATTATTTTAAAAAAAATAGTATGGAATACTATCGCATGTTGGATCGCATAAGAACAGATGGTGATTTTGAAGGTTGGATAATTTTTTATTTAAAAGGAATTGAAGAGAGCTCCATAAATGCATATCAGCGAGCAGTCAACATAGAACAGCTTGCAGAAAGATGTAAAGCATTGATTGTTGCGAGTAATGCAGTAGAGAAGAAGCAAGAAATAAGACTGCTTGCATTATCGATCCTTTTCTCTTATCCAGTTATAGATGTCTCTCTGTTAAGTGAGCAGCTTGATGTTTCCTATAATACTGCAGGCGCCATTATAAAAGAGTTTGTAGGGCATAATATTCTTATTGAGCAGGCGGAATATAAACGAAATCGTCTATTTAGGTTCCAATCATATCTTGAACTTCTGGAACAAGAGTTATGAATATGGAACAGCAGCAAAAACGATTATTAGTTGCAGGTGCATTTATCATTAAAGATAATAAGGTGTTGCTTGCATTGCGAGAAAATAGTTCTGGTGATAACGGATTTTATGGATTGATCGGCGGAAAGGTTGAGATAGGCGAACCTATTCATGTAGCTCTTATACGAGAGATAGAAGAGGAGGTCGGTCTTTTGGTGCATCCTCAAGATATGCATATGGCTCATGTGATATCATTTCGTCATGTGGATGGTTTTGATATTGTCAGTTGTGATTTTATAGTCACCCATTGGGGAGGTAATCCAATTAATAAAGAGATAAGAAAGCATGCGCATATTGCATGGTTTGATCTTGATAATCTACCCAGCAATATTTTGCCACGCCATAAAGAGGCCTTTGAGCTCTATAAAAAGGGGGTCTATTATTCATCATCCGGGTGGTAGAGAAGGCGAGCTTTTTCAGGAACAATATAATGAAAGATGATACAATGAGATTGATGAAAAAAATGTTTATTGTAAAACTGTTTTTGATATCAAATATATTATATGCAGTGCCAGAAGAAAATTCATTGCGTCTTGATGAGGTGAAAGCTATCAATGATGCCGATAGGCTTCCAATCATTCCAAGAGTAATGCGGATGCAGGAAGATGATGATTTTGATGATACCAATTTGCCTGACTATATGATTCCACATATCATAATGGCTTGTATGATGTGCGCAGGAGCTATTGAATCGGCCATAGCGGCATACAATTTGCCGCCATTATAAAGTCAAGTTAGCAAGAGCAGCTTGTGCTATTCGTCGTCGCTGCAAGTTATACGGTGCTTATCTCGTAGGTGAAAGTGCGGCTATGACGGAATTCCGCGCGATACAACGGCTTTTAAGCGGTTGAGCGCTTCATTTTCTGCACCACCACATCAATTCATGTTTATTGTGATACATATGCACGATCTTACTGTTGGGGATCTTTAAGAATTGATCGATAACAGTGAAATCCGCCTCTCCTTGAAACTTAATGGTGCAGACAAAATGCTCTACTGAACTTTCATGCATCCATTTGGTAACAAATGCAAGTAGTCGCTCTGGATAACAGATAATATCGGAAAAGAACCATCTGACCGGTTTCATTGTGTGAGGATTAAGAGCAAATGCACTCTCTTGCAAAAAAGTGATATTTGGTATGCTTGCAATGCGATCTTCAAGCGGTGCTTTATCAACACTGATAACATTTAGCTTCATTTGCGATAGAACCCAACTCCAGCCACCAGGAGAAGATCCCATATCAATAACGGTTGTGCCTGGTTCTGGTGGTGTGCAATGCACCGTGAAAAATTCCCATAACTTTAAATATGCTCGTGATGGTGGAACCTCCTTATTCTCTATGAACTCTATTTTACCCAATGGGTAGCGGGATGTTGTTTCAGTTGAGCAGATAATTGTCTGCTCATTAAGCAATGTCCAGCCTCCCATGGGATGCTGGGGATGTTGTGCAAGAAAAGTAATGGGATCATGATTTATTTTTGGTAAGCCCTCTTGAATGAGCTGTGCTCTGCGATGATGCCCTATACTAAATAGAGCCCAGTTGCGCCCCAATGCTTTGAGTTTCTTCATGCCATCATTAATTGAGCTAATTGTTATTGTTTGGCAGTTTATCCATGTGACTTGAGCAAAGAGTGGGCAATAGTTCGTCTCAAAAAAATATAATCGATCATGCTTTTCAAAAGAGATATTGCGGAATATCAGTTCACGTTCTAATTCAGATTCTAATTGATATAATGCTAAAGCTATATTCATGTAATCGGTACTCCTTCTTCAAATTTTCTATTAAATTGATGAATATTGCAAGGTCTTTAACATATGCTTTCAAATGAGTGGTTAGTCTAAAGAGTAAAAAGCTCTTTAACGCTCACAATGGCAAACATTGGAGGGGCGATATGTTTAAAATGGTATTTTCATTGTTCTGTTTAGTCAATTATTTAGGGGCGGATGAGAGATTCTGTTTTGATGTACCAGTTAGAGGTGAATACGAAAGGGAATTTGCGGTTAATATGAATTTGCCAGAATCAGATATGCTCAGGGTTATTCCAGAGGTTGCTATTATTTCAAAATGCATAGCGGGAGTAATGGGTGGATTTTGTGGAAGATATCTGGTCTCATATTATGATATTTCTGAAAGCTCAATGAGCAGTATGGCAATAGTGACGAGTGTTATTGGTAGTATGGCAGCCATGAGATTGTTGTTAGATGATCAGAGAGTTGTACACATTGCTAACAGCGCTTATAGATCATGTACAAGAAAAATTGATCAGTTAGCGGGTGATTTTATTGGTGAATAGTTATCTTAGGCTTTCAATGAGATATCTGATGTACAATATGTATAAGCAGATACATTCATGAGTGACTTTATAGCCTTCCTTTGTAATCATGTCTGATAAACCATCGGTGTGTATGTTCTCGTTGATTCTGTTCACAAATATGTTTTTCAACAATATATTTATTCTGTTGAAACGCAAAATGAGAGAGAGCATATATTTTTTGAAGGTCCGATTTTGAAAGCTCTGCAGGCGTTTGCTTAAGCTCTTTTACTTTCTGATGTAATACTCTATTAATATTTTTGCATGCATCTTGCCATTCCCATAGCGCCTCTCTATTTTCCAAAGTTTTTTCTACTGCTTTTGCAAAATATTTTTTAACATCCTTATCCTTTTGAGTTGCACAATAGAGTTGTTGTGCGATGGATAGCAAATGCTTATTTTCTAAAAGGAGGTTGATGGACGCAATAGATGTAGATCCATTTTTGCGCAATGTTTCACGATAAAGACGATCTATTGGCTCATTAAATTGATGTTCTCCCAATCTAAATGGAAAGCTTGATGTATGGTCGTAGGATGCATAAGATTGGGCAGAGTTGTAACTATAATGATGCGATACTAAGGTCATACATATAATAAGTATAATGTGCATCAAATTATCCTAAAAATAAAAATAATAAGCGCTCGATTTTTTAAGTTCAAGCGCCCGATCTTTGTATTATGTTTTAGAAATTCTATTTTTTCTTTTTGCGTAACATTGGAAGTCCTGTGCGCTTGTTTTCCATCACTTCGTAACCAGCAGGCAATTCATCAAGTGAATTTGATTTTTTTTCCCCGGCAAAATAATAGATGCGCTGTTTGCGATCTCCAGCAAGCTTTACCTCTTTTGTGTGTAGATAATACATCTTTCCACTCTTTTTTGATTTGACGCTGTATGCCATAATACCACTCCTTAGTTTACATACATTAAACAATTAAATTTACGAAGACCATCTTACTAAAGGATTTTTTAAAAAATCTAGAGATTGAGATTTAGAGTCTACCTTTAATTTGACCTAATGCTTCATTTTAGTTGCAAATTGGTTATGATATAAGTATTTATGCAAATATTCGTTTTGAAAAGGATATATTTTTATGCTAGACAATAATTATCAAGGGATGCTCTATATTGGTTTGGGCCTATTACTTTTATTATTATTTGCAGGCCAATGGATGTTTCAGCTCTTTATGGTATTGTTAGCCTTGTATCTACTCAGCAAAGGCCTTTCAATGCGTGGTATGCCCGGGATGCGAGTCTTTATTATTCGTTGTTTAGATAAAACAAAGCATTATTACTAGATTTTGAAAACTAATAATTCATTCCGGAGTTTTGTAAGGTAGGGCGCTTAGGATGAAAGATAATTATATAATTTGCTAGGTATTATTTTTGATCTAGCGGCAACTCGGTTCTTTTACTGCCGGAAAATATTTCTCCATAAGTGTATCATACTCATCTTGCTCAATAGATTGAACTTCTCGAAGATTTATAAGATAATTAGTGCACTTGTTGGAAATATTGCTAGAAAGGGTGACATTAAGTTGTTTTGTTGTTTCTAGAAATTGAATAAGTTTTTTGTAGTTTTTAAAAGCATCTGCAAACAGGCACTCAATTGCAGTCATCGCCTTCTTATTTGTAATATTAATATCAGCGCCATTTTCTATTAAAAGTTTCATAGTGTTAATCTTGCGATTCATTGCTGCAAGATGAAGAGGGGTGTCGCCTTGTTTATTATGGCTATTAATATTAGCGCCATTTTCTATTAAAAGTTTCATAATGTCAATCTTGCTAGCATTCATTACTGCAAGATGAAGAGGGGTGTCGCCTTGTTTATTATGGCTATCAATATCAGCGCCTTTTTTTATTAAAAGTTCCATAATGTCAATCTTGCTAGCATTCATTACTGCAAGATGAAAAGGGGTGTTGTCTTGTTCATTATGGCTATTAATATCAGCGCCATTTTCTATTAAAAGTTTCGTAGTGTTAATCTTGCGATTCATTACTGCAAGATGAAGAGGGGTGTCGCCTTGTTTATTATGGCTATTAATATCAGCGCCATTTTCTATTAAAAGTTTTATTCCCTCAACATCATCTCTAGTTATTAATTCAAAAAGTAGCGGTATACCCTTATAATCTTGTTTAGCTTTAAATGTTATTAAAAATTCCGCAATCTCATATTTCCTCATTGTAATAGCACACATAAGTGGCGTCTCTTCAAACCAGCCATTTCTAGTACAATTAAGGTTAGCCCCGCCGAGTATCAGAAACATTACAGCAAGAATATTTGTGTTTTCAATTGCTGTAAAAATTGGGCTATTTTTGTCGTCAAAATTGATTTTATCCTTTTTCTTAATCAAATGTAAGGTGGCTGCATGTTGCTTATGAATTATTGCAATGTCAATTGGAGTTTTGTCCCAATAATCTTTTTTATTAATATCAGCACCATTTTCTATCAAAAAATCAATGGCCTCTATTGAGCCAGCAGCAGCAGCTGTATGGAGTGCTTCACTTTCATCGTAATTCGTATATTTTCTTTCTTTAAAATATGCTAGCCAAAAGAGAGAATTTGTTTGGGTGGCAATATTAATTGTAATATCACCTATTATAAATTTCTCTCCTAAATAAGATGCTGGAGCAAAAAAATTGACAACATGTGGAGCAGCCTTTCCCATCTTTTGATAGATGCTGATAGGGGCAGCATTAATATTGCTTGTTTGATTGGGCTTAAAATTGCTCGGTATCCATTGGAAGAAGGTTTCCCAGTTTATAGCGCCTTTACTCATCAAATGGAAGACGACTGTAGAATTTTTATTAGCCATTGCAATGTCAATTGGAGTTTTGCCCCAATAATCTTTTTTATTAATATCAGCACCATTTTCTATCAAAAAATCAATGGCCTCTATTGCGCCAGCAGCAATTGCTGCATGGAGTGCTTCACTTTCATCGTAATTCGTATATTCTCTTTCTTTAAAATATGCTAGCCAAAAGAGAGAATTTGTTTGGGCAGCAATATTAATGAGGGGCGTTGCTGTAATATCATTTATAAATTGCTCTAAATAAAATGGTCCTAAATAAGAATAAAATGGTTTTGGAAGAAGTCGCTTTAGATAAGATGGTTGAGAAGAATTGAGAAGATGTTGAGCAGACTTTTCTATTATAAATTTCTCTCCTAAATAAGATGCTGGAGCCAAAAAATCGACAATATGTGGAGCAGCCTCTCCCATCTTTTGATAGATGCTGATAGGGGCAGCATTAGTATTGCTTGCTCCATAGAGTGATTGAGTTATTTGAATTAATAATAATGCTATTATGTATATTTTCATATGTTGTGTAGTTTTTAATAATGAAATGCTCAACGCCTTAAAAGTCCTTGCATTGGGCGAAATTTTCTGATAATTTTTTGCCGATCTCAATCCTACGTTAGCATCTGCAGTTTTCAGCGACTACGAATAAAAAATAGTCTCTTTATGCTATAATACTATATGTAATCAGATTGATCTATTTTTTTAATATAATGTATGGAGGCAAACATTCTTTTTTTTATTGTCGGTAGTCCCGTTTAAATTTTTTTTTTATTTCATCAAGATGTAGCAGCCAATTGGTTGGCCTGCCATGTGGGCAGGAGAATCGGTTGGCACTTTTGTTCAGTTTTTTAATTAGTTCTGACATCTGTTGCTCTGAAAGTGTATCACCCGCTTTAACTGCAGCTTTGCATGCCATATCGGCATAAAGTCTTTTTTGTAGCGTCTGATCAAATGACGATTCATTAAGGTTTTTATATTCGTGGATATAGGTGATTGCTTGCTTGATGACCTCATTTATTGCAACATGCTTCAGTTGCATAGGAGTGGCGCGCACTTTTAATGTGCTGTTGCCAAATTGTTCAAGTTCTATGCCATAATGGCTAAATAGATCTTTATGATGCATAACCATAGCAAGATCTTCTGCAGATAGTTCAACTATCTGAGGAAAGAGTAATTGCACAGTTGCCATATTACCATGTTGAGCAATGAGCTCTTCATAGAGTATTCGTTCATGTGCAGCATGTTGATCAATCATAAAGAGACCATCTTTTTGTTCAAGCAACATATAGGTGTTGTTATATTGACCAATTAATCGATATTCTTCTTGAACCATTTCATCGATGACATGGTTTATCATCGGAGTTTCAATAGTCTGTTCTTGTGGTTGTGTTGGAGCAGCTTGCTCTTTTATAATAGGTTTATCTCTAAAATCCTGTGGAGCTTGTTTAAAAAATGCATCGAAGTTAAAAGGTTTAAATGAAGCATGTGATCCAGTTGTCGGTTTATAAACAGATGATGCCAGATTATTAGTCTCTGTTGTTGGCTTAAAGGTGATTGTTTTTTGCAGTTGATGTGAAAGATGTTGCTCAAGAGCTTGTGTAACAGCTGTGGTTATTGTCTGTTGAACTAACCGTGGATGCAAGAATTGTATCTCCTCTTTGCGTGGATGAATATTGATATCAACTTCAAGAGGATCAATAGTGATCAATAGGCACCCGGCTGGATAGCGGCTTGGTGGTAGCACCTGTTTGTAGCCTTTAATAAGAGCATGAACTAATGCACTATCTTTAACCCAGCGCTGATTGATAAAAATATAGATCATATTACGGTCATATCGTTCATATTGATGGTTTGATATCAAACCGGATATTTCGATCTTTTTATGTGCACAATAAATAGGCACAATATGTTGAGATAGTTTTTGATCAAAGAGTTGAGATGCCCGTTGTGCAATATTCTGAGCAGCAGGGCAACTATACAGGAGTTTCTCTTGATGATAGAGTCTGAAATCTATCTGCGTGTAGGCCAAACAGAATGCAAAAAAGAGTTGTTGAATCTGGTGCCATTCAGTCTCGTCTGTTTTTAAAAATTTTTTACGAGCTGGGAGGTTATAAAAGAGATCTTCAATAGTGATATCTGTGCCGGTATTTGCATGCACAATCTCATCTGCAATAGATGTTCCAGCCGCAATTGTTATTTTAGTTCCCTGCTCAGCATCAGCCTCTTTGGTGATTAATGTTATCTTGCTAACAGCAGCGATGCTTGCAAGAGCTTCACCGCGAAAACCAAATGTGTTGATTGATGAGAGCTCTTCGACATGTGAAATTTTACTTGTGGCATGCTGTTCAAAGCAGAGTTTTGCATCTTCAGGAGACATTCCGCAGCCATTATCGACCACACGAATCAGTTTTTTACCACCATCTTTGAGATGAATAATGATCTTACTGCTTTGCGCATCAATTGCGTTTTCAAGAATCTCTTTAAGTACATTTGCAGGCCGTTCAACCACCTCACCAGCAGCAATTTTTTGAGCTTCATGAGGTGGTAACTTTTTGATCTTATTCATTGATGCACATCCTTACATTAGATAGACTTCTAATGTAACAACAAAATTGTTTTTTGTCTTGTGCAAGATGTTTGTTAAAGTCTTATCAATCCTTTTCTTATTGCGGAAGAATGTTGTCAGGATTGTAGCCATGTTTTTTAAGGATTTCTTTAAGGGTGGAGTTTATCATGGCTTGGTCATGAATCTCCTTCTTGATCACAGCGTTTTTATTGAAAGTGATGTGAATTACATATGAATTGATCGGTGAGTTAAATAATAAATCGTTACGCTCGTCTTTGTAATTTACTATCGTATATTTTTTATATAAATATAGTGGTAGATCCTTGTATTTGAGAATATGAATTTTGCCAATTTTTTTATATATAAAGTCTTCTGCTTGTATATTTTTAAAAAAAAGTATCATTTCACCATTTTGTATGTTTCTCTCTTTGGACAATCCATCGCGAAATCCTACGGAAACGTTTCTTATTGTATCATTACTCTTATTTTGGACTATAAGCACTGGATAACCATATTTTTGAAAAATCTCTTGTAATTGGCTCTCTTCTTTTAATTCCTTCTCTTCCGGATTCTTTTGAGCTCTCTTCTTATAAAGACATGCAAGGCCTGTGCATACAGCAGCTGTTCCTACGGCTAATCCAACCTTTTGCTTTGTTGTTAGATTGCTTGCCCATTGGGTGGGTACAAAGCTCCAGAGCCATTCACTCCAGGTGGTTGCGCAGATGTCTGTTGGAATGGTGATTACAAGAGCGCCAAGTAGGGCGATCTTAATTATGTTATTATTTTTCATAAAATAACCTTTTTTGTAAAGATTTTTGCAATATTATGTTTTTAATTATCTATTTTAATTATAAATGAGGGGGGGGGTGAAATCAAGGGTGTATAGTTATTTGAGTCAAAAAAGGCGAAAATAAAGGGTTTTTAGCGAATGGGTTTTTTAGTTGAAGGTGTTAAGGTTGCCCATAAATGTTACTTTTACCTGTTTATCAATAGGTTCAATACTCTGCAGTTCGATATGTTTAAATGATGGATGAGAGCTCAGCTGCTTGATGTAAGAGAGTGCTGTTTTTGTATCTGGGCTTAATAGAACAACATGCAGATTTTTCTTTTTCTGTTCGATGCTGTAATAAGAGATGCCTGAGGTAGTTGCATGCGTTAGTAGTTCGAGCAACTGCGCCGGGTTTTTTGGCTTTTCACGAATGCGTGTTATTTTTGCATTCTGATCTCGAAGAGCTGTTACTCGCTCTTTTAAAGCTCTCTTTTCTGTTAAACATTCTTGCAGTTGTGATGAGCTTTGAGCAAAGTTAAGATGCTCTTTTTGTAATGCTTGCAGTGTGAACAATTGATGCATGGATATGCAGGCCAATGCGATAATGCTCAGTGTCACTATGATGCATGAGCTGATAAACCAGCGATGTATCGATCTTCTTTCATGGCCAGATATCTCTTTTATAAAATTGATTGATTTCATCTATGTGCTCCTATAAAGCTACCTATTGCATATAATAGATTCTCATCGACTATTCTTTTTTGTTGTTGAAAAAGAGGGGCAGAGAGAATGTTTTTGATGGTGATTTTCTCTTTGTCTATCGATTGAATCAATTGAGTCTGATTGACATGTGAGCCATATATTTTTTTATAACACTCATATTGTGCATGTAATGGAGTGCTTATTGTTTGTAGATGCACAGGTAGTTGCATGAAGATCAATTTCAGTTGTAAAAGTAATGTTTCTGGGATGCCACATACATAAAAAAGAAATAGATCGTTATCGGGGCCTATATAAGTATGGTTATAATGGATCATGGAATCAGCCTCAATTAAATGATGTAATTGCGCATAGCTATTGTGGTGACTGAGTAGCTGTTCTTCTATTAAGGGAGTGGTTAAAATAATATGGCAAGAGCTATTGTCTAAGTGATGTGCTTTTATAAATGTAAGAATGCAATTTTTTAATGCTGTTGGATTAGGTATGATCGATGTAGTTATTGGTGGAAGTTCATATTGTTGGTGGGCTTCTGGTAATAATTGTTCGTTATGTTGTGTGATCTGATAGCATGAGACTGCTTCAGGTTCTATGATGATCTGAACATGTTTATGGCTTAATGTTGGCAGTGGCCACATTGATTATTCTCCCGCTTATAACTCTATCTTTTTCTGCACTATCTTGTGTGACAGTTATATTGGTATATCCTCTTTGCTCAAATAGTGTACTTACAATATTGCCCTGTTTCCAACCAATTTCTATATAAAGTTGGTTAATCTCTTTTTCTTGTAATAGTTTGTTGGAGTTGAGAAATAAAGGAGCCTTTTCAATAATCTGTTTAATAATAGATAGCCCTTCATCTTGTGCGTAGAGTGCGCGCTTATCTTCCCATTTACTAACAGATAAAGGGAGCTTGTTATATTCATCTGCGGTGATATAAGGTGGATTGCTTATAATAAGATCATAGGTTTGTTGTGGCAGTTGATTAAAAAGATCTGAATGCATGATGTTTGCATTTGGGATATTTAGCTGTTGTTTATTTTCAGTTGCTAATGCGATCGCCTCATCGCTTATATCAATAGCGTCAACTTTTGCATCTGGTAACATATGTGCAAAAAGAAGGGCGATGCATCCTGATCCTGTGCAAAGATCTAAAATACGAAGATTATGTGCACCGCTATGTTTAATCTGTTCTATGATCTGCAGAGCCCATTCTTCAGTTTCGGGCCTTGGTATTAATAGTGGTGGCCTGACAGTAATGGCAATAGGGCCAAATGGCACCGATCCTAAGATATAGGCAATAGGTTTATGATCTATAGCGATCTCATGAACCCATTGTTCAAGCAATTCTTTCTGTTTGTGTGTGAGCTCTATTTGATTATTGAGCAAGAGATCGGCTTTTCTTTTTTTTGTAAGAGCCTCAAGGAGCCACCAGGCGTATTGATAAGCAAGAGTGTCGTCCTCTAATTCTTTAAATAATTCTTTTGCAATAGTTGCAATCAGATGATTTATGGTTGATTCTGAATTTTTCTTATATGGCATGGAGACTAACTGTTTTGTATTTGGATATTTTTCTTTTTCTTTGTAGCTTATCATTAGATTTCTCCTGAAACAAAGAACTTTATAAAAAAATAAATCCTTCTTATTCCGTATTCAACACCCTTCGATACGCCCGTCATTTCCTACTTTGATCTATATTTTTTTAGTATGAGACAGGCCAATTTGATAACAATCTTTCAGGTGTTGCTTTGAGAAATGTCGGGCTACTCAGGGCGAACGGGGGCTGGCATACAATCGATTATGAGTCTACATTTTACTACAGAGGTTTCACAAAAATCCTAATAATTGGTTAATCAGCTAACAATTCCTGGACGTATGTTGTAGCATCAAAAGGTTTATAGCATTCAAGAGTCTCTCCGTAAGAGATATAACAGATGGGAATGCCCAATTGATCTGCAATAGAAAAGACAATGCCACCCTTTCCGGTGCCATCCATTTTAGTTAAAATAATGCCTGAAAGATCGGTGCTTTTGTTAAATAATTCCGCCTGTTCAAATGAGTTTTGGCCTAGCATCGCATCGATGGTCAATAGAGTGACAATATTTTTGTGACTAAGTTGTTTATTGATAATGCGTTTTATCTTTTCAAGTTCATGCATAAGATTGGTTTTGCTTTGTAATCTTCCTGCTGTGTCGATGATTAATAGATCAAATTGTTCATCTTTGAATCGTTGGCATCCTGCAAACACAACTGAAGCGGGATCTTGCCCTGTTTTTCCAACTTCAATAGCGGCGCCTGTCTTTGATGCCCAACTGCTGAGCTGCTCTGGTGCAGCGGCTCTGAATGTATCGGCTGCTACAAAAAGCACCCTCTTTCCAACAATGCTTGCTTGGTAGGCGATCTTTGCAGCGTTTGTTGTTTTGCCGCTGCCATTAATGCCAACTAACAGAATGATTTCAGGGTTATCAATGCTCTTTTGTTGTTTGGTCAGTATGGAGATAAGTTTTTCTGCAAGAGCTCTTTTTAGATCAGATCCAAGCTGAAGGCTTCCTTGTGCGTGTAATGATCTCAAATCGGTTATAATATTTTTTGTTGTTTTTACACCAGTATCCGCTTGAAGCAGGATGAGCTCTAATTCTTTGAGAGTCTCGTCATTAATAGATGATTGGCTAAATAGTGAACTGAGCTTGTTTGTAATATTGTGATAGATCTTCTGTAGATTTTTTTTGATAAAATTGAACATGAATCGCCCTATTTAGGAGTTAATTATATTTTGCGTTCGCTGTAAAAAGAGTTTTAATCTTCGATAATCATTGGCAGTGAGTAAAGAGAATGTGTTAATCAGTTGGTGTAATTTTTGCTCACTTAAAATGCCCAAATTTTTTTGTTGTTTGAGCATGGCAAGCAACAGTTCATCGATATTTTGGATCTGGTTAATCGCTGCAAATAAAATATGAAGATATATATCCTGATAAAAGAATGATTTCATTATATCATGATCAGCATGTTGAATAAATGAATGAATTTTTGGGGGCTCGGGACTTAATGTGTAATGAATTGCTCCCTTTTCTTGATATCCAAGCACAAGGCAAGAGAATGTTGTTTTTAAAAATGAGAAGATCTGTGGCTGCTCTGCCATGAGCTCCTCTTCGGTCTTTTGGTATGCAAATGGGTAGCGATTGGGGTCCATTGAGCCAGTCTGTATGTGGTGAACAACGGCGATCAGAGTTCTTTTTTTGGTCTTTACGGTAACGAGAGATCCAAAAGATGGAAAAATGTCCCATTGCCAACTTTGTGCCAAAAAGTGATCTAAAGAGCTCTCAATAACCTCTGCAAAGGGCTTATTTTCAGATGGATTGTTGTTGAGTGATATCATCGATTCTATCCAGAGAGGTTTCAATGTTAACATTTTTTAAATAACTGAGGCGATGAAGAATGGTCCTGTTGTGCAGCTTGATAGCTTTTTTGTGCTGATCGGTGCCATACCCTTTGTTGGCATACCAGCCATAATGGGGGAACATTTTATCCATGTCTTCCATCATTGCATCACGCTTAACTTTTGCAATAATAGATGCCGCTGCTATTGAGCTTGATCTTTTTTCTCCAAAGGGAAAATGAAAGATAGGGAGCTCTTGATGGCAACTATTGGTCAATGTGAGAGGCATTGCATCTACTAAAATTGCATGTGGTTTAAAAGGAGTTATTGCAAGAAGATTCATAAGAGCTCTGCGCATGGCTATAAGTGTCGCATGCCATATATTGTGCTTATCTATGAGTCTATGGTGAACAATACCATAACTGTACCAGCAATTTTTTCTGATCCAGCGATCGGCTTTTGTGCGCTCTTCTGGAGTCATGACTTTTGAATCTTTCAGGAGTCGATAGGAGCAATTTCTGGGTAATATTACTGCAGCTGTAACGACTGGCCCTGAAAGGCAACCCCGCCCGACTTCATCAATGCCACATACAACCTTGTCAAGTAGCCAGGCCTGAGCTTCATAGCTGTTTTTTTTGAAAGGAGCTCTTTTATTGTTATTTTTTGAATGGTCGAGTATCATCTGTTTTCCTGATTTAAAGCCTTTTTGAGGATAGCATTGATGTATTTTTGTGTCAAAAAAAGGCTTTGTGAGATGTCAGTTTGAAACGTATTTTGATCCGGAGCTCTGGATCAAAGGGCCTTTGGGCTGTTTTTTTCTTGTCAAAACTTGACTTTTTAATTTGACAATTCGCTATTAATGTGTACAATTAGAAATAACGCAGTAGGTTTAACCATTGACCCTTTAAAAATACAGGAGTAATTTTATGTCTTCTACGGCTCTACGTGTAAAGGAGCTGCTCAGAGAAAAAGGCTGGACAACTAAGATTTTAGCAGAAAAGACCGGTATGTCTGAGAGCTATTTAACACACATTAAAAATGGCACAAGGCGTTGGAATGAGGATTCATTAAGAAAATTGGCTAATGCATTTGAGATTAGTCCGATTGATCTTTTTGCTCAAAGACGTCAAAGAACTGACAATATTGATAGTAACGTCAGTATGCCTGAAGAATCAAATGTTGAACTGCGAGTGCATGTTGTACCAGTAGTTGGCGAGATTCCTTCAAATCCATCACCATATAATAATCAGTTAATGCAGGTTACCACAGGTTACAAGGATGTCTTTGTCCCTGTTTTAAACACCAATGATAATGCTATGTTCTCATTGTGCGTTGAAAACAACTTGATGGCCCCTACTTTTGTAAAAGGGGATTATTTGATAGTCTCTCCTGAAATATGGACACGATCAGGTGATATAGCTGCTGTTGAATATGGTAATGACGCTCAAGTTAAAGCCATTATGCAAGTTACTTATACAGAAGATTTTATTGTTCTTGAATCTGTTAATCACAAAAACCCTCCAATCGCTCTGATTCGTGGAAAAGACCACTTCAGAATAATTGGAAGAGTGATTCAGCGCCATCAAAAGCTGACATAGGACTTCATTAAAGCAAAAAAAATAACAGAAGGGCTAGTAAAAACTGGTCCTTTTGTTATTTTAATATATAGAGAGCTTTCATTAATCGCCTTTAAAAAGGGGTTGGTGGTTGAGTTTTTATTCATAAGCAGCTGCTTATGAGCTAAATAAGGCACAAGGAGTGTGGCCTTATAGTGTTAATATTAATAAACACTTCCAGTTGGTAAGGAGTAACAGATTATGTTACGTTACGAAATTTTAATGCTTTCTGTTCCTGAAATAACTCAGGATGAGGCAAAGCAGCTTGAAGATCGCCTTGAAAAGGTGATCGGTCAATACAAAGGAAATGTTATTTCCTTTGAGCGTTGGGGAAAATATCGCCTTGCATATCCTGTTAAAAAGAATGACTATGGTGTCTACTTTTTAATGAGATTTGAGATAGCAAGTAACCCAACCAGTCTATTAGAAGAATTAAAGACCATTTTTGCTGTAAAGCTTAATGATATTGTTATGCGCTATTTAGTCTCTAAATTAGATGCGGCAGAGTCTCTGGTTTACCAAAGACCACAATCGCTTGAAGATGCGCCAGCTCGTGATGTTGACACATTCCTTCGTGAACATAAAGTAGAAGGTTTGTCATCAAGAGATGGTAGACGCCATTTTAGATCAGAGGGAAGACATCAAGATGATGCTGAAGATCTGATGATAGGTGATGTTGATGCTGAAATTGAAGCGTAATAATAGTTAGGATGATATCATGACAAAAAAGATAAAATTGAAAATGTCTGCGCGTCTTTCTCGTAAAAGAATGCGTAAGAATGGATTTGGTGGACAAAAACATTGCCGTTTCTGTGGAAACACAGAGATGCAACAGCAGATTGATTATAAAAATGCCTATTTTTTAAAAGGCTTTTTAACTGAACGTGGCAAGATTTTACCTGCTCGTATTTCAGGAAATAGCTGTAAGTGGCAACGTCGTTTGTCTAAAGAGATTAAAAAGGCTCGTACAATGGCTCTTTTGCCATATACATCGAGATATTAATCTGTTTTTGATGTTAGATTAAAGAGGGTCCAAAAGGGTCCTCTTTTTTTGTTTTAATATATTAAAGATCTTTTGAAACTCATATGTAGTGAAACTTTTTAATAATTATAATCAGTTTCGTATTTTTGGGTTCAGGATAGGTCTATTTTTATGGGATATTTGAAAGATGAGTAAGCGATCCTTTTGTTTAATAGTTTTTATTTTACATGCAGGGATGATTTTTTGTTCAGATTCTTATGGAAATGAATTAGTAATTTTTCATAAGTTTCATTCAAATAAGCCTTCTGGTTTTATGCCTTCTGGTTTGCGGTTTGATTATGTGGAAGATTTGGTTGCAAATATAGCAAAGCGGACAAAAACATTTGTAGAAAATCATCCTGTGGCAACAGCCGTCGCAGTGGGTTTAGTCGGTGGAATAACTTATAAGACATATATCTATTATCGTAATAGGCGCACTTGTAATCCCCTTTCAACTATTCTGACTGATCCATTAACAGCTTTAAATGATCTTTATAGGGTAAATGATGATTTTCAATCTGATGCAAAATTCTATAAAATTGAGGATTGCAGTCAGCCTCACGAACAAGCATTAGATCTGCTTAATCAGCTAGTAGCGGTGTATGAAAAAGAGGAGTCGCCAATTTTTTTGCTTGGCGAATGCACAAAACAGGATTTTTGGCCATGTCAATTGAGTAGAACATGGCAACCACGCTATAGAAATCAGTTCGAAGCAAGAGTTGTCTCTTCATTGCAAGAAAAGCTTAATTCTTCCGATGCGGTTCATTATGTAGGGTTTGGTTGTGGAGGAATGTTTCAGGATTTGGTTATTGCTTGCAAATTACTTTCTCAAAAATCTGACGGGGTATTGACTATGCATCTAATAGACCCTAAATTTTGGGGTTTTCTTAATTTGTACAATAAAAGTAAAGATAATGATTTAAATCAACCTTTTGAGGTAGATGTTCAGCGCCGTGCGGACTTTTCAGAGGGTATAGATAAGCTCGTTGATTATGTGCAAAATATGGATGCGTTAATGAGAACTCTTTCTTTGGACGAAGTAAAAAGAAAGATCTGTTTAGAGCCAGCTGGAATTGAGGATCCTGCTAAGCAATTTCTTTCATTCTTGAAAACATCTTTTCCACAAGCAGTTCTTAATCTGTATCTTTATGCCAAGGCTACTGATTATACAGATTATGTACAAAAAAATGGCTTGCCATATCCCGATATGGTCTGTGCTGCTGATATTGATGATGAAATGAGTTTGTGGAGAAATAGTTTGAATGATTATAATTTGCTGTGTATAAAGGTTTTACAAAATAGGCCAGACTCTTCTAACATATTGCTTAGAAAAGGTGTGAATAATGCTTGTTTGCAGTTGATATCGCTCGATCCTGTTGATGGCTGGGAAAAAGAAAGAATAACAATAGGGCATACTTCTTCCGGTGCAAAAAAAAAGATAGAAGTATATTTTACTCAAGAAGGTATATGATACAAGGTGGATATAGGATGCAGTTATTATGTTTCCTGGTGGGCTTTGCATTCAATCAGATTCGCGTAATTTTGTAGAGATCTTTTGCAAACTATTTTTCACACTATAAATCTTATGATGAATTGTGTTGTGCCGATCAGATTGATTTTCTGATACAGGATCGATTGTCTCACGGGGAATTTTCTGGTGTAGCTCAATTTTTAAAATATCGAGTCTGTTTTTAAGAATAGCTTGAGCCGCAATGAGATCTTGATGGGGAGCTGTAAGTAGAAAGTGATCAATAGCATTAAAATCATCTAAAGTTGCAGCTATTGCTAGTGGAGACATTCCTTCATAGCCAGATGTATGTTGTAGTTTGGCATATCGATTGAAGTAGTCTGTACATAAGCTATAGTTGGCCAAAGATAAAGCTATGGCAACTATCATTGTTTTGTTCATAAGGACCTCCATTTCCCCATTATTTTTAAGGATAGGTGATTTATGCTGGCAATAGCAATAGTTTGCTGTAGTACAAGTTGGTCAAGTTGGTTTTGATTATGGACATAATTTATTGTTTTGCTACTATTAGAATAAATGCCTTTTAATCCCTTAGCAGAGAATATAAGAGAAATGGAAAACGTACGTTCAGATATACGAAATATTGCTATTGTTGCCCATGTTGACCATGGAAAGACCACCTTGGTAGACCAGTTGTTAAGACAGTCAGGGACCCTTAAGAATCAAGATGTTGATAGGGTTATGGATTCAAATGATCTTGAAAGAGAGCGGGGAATAACCATTCTTGCTAAAAATACCGGTATTATTTATGGTGATAAGACGATTAATATTGTAGATACTCCTGGCCATAGTGATTTTGGTGGCGAAGTGGAGCGTACGCTGCAGATGGTTGAAGGCTTTTTATTGCTTGTTGATGCTGCTGAGGGTGTTTTGCCAGGAACTCGATTTGTTCTTCAAAAGGCATTGCAACTTGGCCTTAAGCCTATTGTTATGATTAATAAAATTGATCGAAAAGATGCTGATATAGATGCTACAGAATCAGCGATACATGATCTATTTTTAGATCTTGCTCACTCAGAAGACCAGCTTGAATTCCCGTTGCTTTATGGTTCGTCAAGATTGGGTTTTGTTACTGATGATCCAAATAAAAAGACCGATTCTATGCAATTGTTGTTTGAGACGATTATTAAGCATGTTCCGGCCCCAGTTCAAAAACAGCCTTATTTACAATTCCTAACAACAAATTTAGATTATTCAGATTTTTTGGGAACTATTGCTGTTGGCCGTGTATTTAACGGTGAAATTTCATTTGGGCAACAGGTTGTGCTCTGTAAAGACAATTTTGTGAGCAAGCCATTTAAAGTAACAAAGATTATGAAATTCGTTGGCCTTGATCGTGTTGAAACTCAAAAGGCGCTTTTTGGTGATATTGTTTGCGTTACCGGTTTTAATGAGCCGGTTACCATTGGTAGCACTGTCTGTTCTCCTGAAAATCCCAAACCATATCCATATGTTGCTATTGATGAGCCAACACTTACTATGTATATCTCTGTAAATGACTCTCCGTTTGCAGGAAAAGAGGGAACTCTTTTGACATCGCGCCAAATTAAAGAGCGTCTTGAAAAAGAGTTGCTAACTAATGTTGCGCTCAGAGTTGAGCAGACTGACGCTCCAGAAGTGTTCAAAGTTTCTGGCCGTGGGCAGTTGCACTTGGGTATTTTAATTGAAAATATGCGTCGCGAAGGTTTTGAGCTGCAGGTTTCTGCACCACAAGTTATTTATAAAACCATTGATGGTGTAAAGCATGAGCCGATGGAATTATTGGTGATTGATGTGCCTCAAGAATATCAGGGCGTTCTTATGGACAAGCTTGGGCAACGAAAAGCTGAATTGAAACATATGCATGCTTATGATGATGGTCGCATGCGCCTTGAATATGAAGTTCCTTCTCGTGGGCTTATTGGGTTCCGTGGACAGTTTTTAACCGATACCCGTGGAACTGGTGTTGCAAGCTATAGTTTTGTTGGTTACAAGCCTTATAAAGGTGATATTCCATCACGTACTAAAGGTGCACTTATTTCGATGGACAATGGTGTTGTGACCGCATATGCCCTTGATAATTTACAAGAGCGCGGAATTCTTTTTGTAAAACCTACTCAGAAAGTTTATCAAGGTATGATTATTGGCGAGCATAGCCGTGATAATGATCTTGATGTGAATCCAACCAAAACTAAAAAATTGACTAACATGCGTGCCTCTGGAACAGATGATGCTGTTAAATTGGCTCCTGTAAGAGTTATGGAATTGGAGACCTGTATGGAATGGATTCGTCCAGATGAGCTTATAGAAGTTACACCAGAAGGTATTCGTTTGCGCAAAAAAGTGTTACAAGCTAATATGCGTAAAAAATCCGATTCTTATTAATGTAGATATTTGCTCCGTTATGTATTTTGGGTCTAGAGAGATTTTTTGCCATAAATATAGAAAAGATGGTCAGTGAAATATAAATTGCTCATTGCCTATGATGGTACAGATTTTTCAGGCTGGCAAGTGCAGAAGCATGCTCCGTCAGTAGCTCAAACAATGCAAGATCGCTTTAAGGCTCTTTTTAACAGAGAGATTACGTTGATTGGAGCATCAAGAACTGATGCAGGAGTTCATGCAATGGGGCAGGTTGCGACCTTTTCAGTTGATTTGCCTGTTGATACTCTTCAGATGATGCATGCATGGAATGATGCATTACCTGAGACTATTGTAATACGTTCATTAGAGCAGGTCGATGATAGATTTCATCCGATCTATGGTGTTGCACAGAAAGTCTATAAATATCGTTTTTTTCTTGAGCGCCCTTTGCCATTTAATCAGGCATATGGTTGGTTTTTTCGGTATTGCCTTGATGTACATCTATTGCATGAAGCGTTGCAATTATTTGTGGGAACACATGATTTTAGATCTTTTTGTACCGGCATTGATATGGGTGAAAATACTGTCAGAACAATAGAGTCAATTGAACTATTTCAAGAAAATGCTCAAGGATCTTGGCTGATTATAGTTAAGGGGCCAGGTTTTTTGCGCCATATGATTCGTAGGATTGTTGGAGCATCTTTTGATGTTGCCTCAAAGAGAAGAATCACAGTAGCAAAATTAAAATCTATTTTAGAAGAAAGAGACCCCGAGCAAGCATTGACTAATGCTCCGGCAAAAGGGTTATGCTTAGAGAGTATTGTCTATAAAAAATAATTTTTAAATTATTATTTTTGATGATACCTTGATGTTCAATTATAGCTTTTAGCCAGAAGGGTTATTATGTATAGTGTTAAAAATTGGTTTAAAAATAGTGCCCTGTTGGTCGCCATGATTGGGATTAGTGCAATCGTTGCTTATCAATATTGGCCTTACCAGAAGCACGAGGGGTATTATGTCTATGAATTTAATGATGATGAAAGGGATATTCGTGATATTGAAAAGACTTTTCAGGATGATTTTTATTGGTTAACAACCAGAGATAGTTATGATGTGCGAGCAATGTTGACGCGAAGGACCTCTGAATATTCTGATCCTGCTGTTAATAATAATATGTCAATATATATTATGCGGGATAGATTAACAGATGCATTTATAGGGTTTGTTACTTTCTTTAGGCTTTCATTTTATAAGGGACAGATTCTCTTTGTATCGGTCAATAAGGCTTTTCAGGGCAAAGGTTATGGCCAAAAGTTAACCGAGTTTGCTCTTGATCAGATGAAGAAGATGGGCATGCTCAAGGCGACTCTATTTACACGTCTTGATAATACAAAGGCGCGTAAACTGTATGAGCGTGTTGGGTTTAAAGAGTCATCAAGAGCGGGCAATGTTGGGCTCTATTATGATATCTATTTAGATTGATCAGCTCGGGACATCTCTTGAGGTACTGGCAGATGCATAATGTTTAAAATATAAGGAGCAATATCAGCTAAACTTTTAAGACTCAGCTGGTTTTTAGCTCCTTTTAGATTATTATTAATAACAATAAATGGAACTGGATTGGCAGTATGTGAGGTTCTTGGCTGATTGCTTACAATATCGAATTTATCTTCAGCATTGCCATGATCAGCTGTTATAATAAGTGTACCATTCATTATGGTTATAATCTGATCAAATAGTATTGCCAATTGAGTATCTAAGCATTCAACAGCTTTGATAGTTGCTTGCATATCTCCACTGTGACCAACCATATCGGCATTGGCGTAGTTAATAAGGTAAAAATCTTTTGGATCTTGCTGCAAAGATTGGATCACTCGCTGTGTGATTTTTCGTGCAGACATCTCTGGAGAGGTTTTATAAGTCTGCCTTTTTAGAGATGGAATTAATATCTGTGTCTCATTTTCGTACGGCTTTTCTCTGCCATTATTAAAGAAATAGGTAACATGGGCATATTTTTCCGTCTCTGCTATGGCAAAAACCTGTTTATGATGAGCATGAAGAATATCTGTCAGGTTATTTTTGATCTTCTCTCTCTTAAATAGTGCAATTGTGTTACATGTTTCATCATAGCTAAAGGGTGTTATAAAGAATGCATATTTCAGAGTATCCTGTTGTGCTAAAAGTTGATGAGTTAGTTGCCGTGCGCGATCTGGTCGTGTATTGAAAAATATTATTCCATCACCACTGCAAATGGTACTCTGTGCATCAATAGATAGAGGTGGAAAGAATTCATCGGTTATATCCTGTTGATACCAATGATTGACAACACTTTGCCAAGTATTAAAATGGATCTGCTCTTTTTTTGTCAATACTGCAATCGATTTTTCTGTTCGATCTAGATTATTATCGCGGTCCATAGCATAATATCTTCCATGTATTGATCCAATACTGACTTGAGGCCTGTTTTTTATATAATCGTCCAGCTGTTGTAAATATCGTTTAGCCGATTTGGGTGGGACATCTCTGCCATCAATTATTGCATGAATATAGATATGTGAAATGTTATATGTGTGTGCGATATCAATTAAGGTATAAAGAATTTCATCATGACTATGAATGGCGGCATCGGATAGAAGCCCTATCAAATGAAGCCTTCCATGAGTCTGTTCAAGCAATTTTAGTTTTTCTATTAATATTTTATTACTGCTGAGCTCTCTATTGTCAATAGCTCTGTGAATAGTGGTGATAGGTTGTTCTATAACTCGTCCAGCTCCAATGGTCTCATGCCCTACTTCAGAGTTTCCGATGGCATTATCTAGTAGCCCAACATATCCACCAGACGCTTTTAGCAGTGTGTGAGGGTATTGCATGAGCCAGTTGTTAAGATGGGGCATTTTTGCTTGTGCGATTGCATTAAATGTTCTGTTTTCACGGTATCCAAAGCCATCTAAAATAACAAGAACTATGGGGTTTTTAGTATGTAATATAGCGTTCGACATGAGATCCTTTTTTCATTAAAGCATGGGAGAAGCTATTGATTAAGTCAATATATTGATTAAGTGAGATAGCCATTATGAGATTTTAAATTGCTATTGCAGTCTGAATTTAAGCGCAAGGTTGTTTTGAGATGATTTGGGGGAATTGGTTTTATGTTCATTTTGTAAATAGGCCTTTTCGTTCCGGGGCTTTTGAAAAAAGGTGTTTATTGCGTATACTTATAAGGTATCTACCAATTTATGGTATTGTATAGTGAAATCTAATAGGAGTTATCTGTGAAATTAAAATTATTATTCTTATTTCTTATTACATCTGGCGCATTATCCGCAAACCAGATAATGTTAGATCAGCAAGAGGATGTATCGATAAAAGATGATCGTTCTATTGTTAGATCTGAAGATCCCCATGATGATGACGTTGAATTGCTGGATTTTGAGCTTGTTGATCCAAATGAGCAGATAGATGTAGCGAGTCTAAATCCTCCTCTTTGGGTTGTTTACCTTAATAAACTGACAACGCCACTCTTTGTTTTATATAATAAAATTTACAAATGGTTTCGCGTTCATCATTCTGTGCGTGGGTAAAACATAGGCTAATACTAGGAGATTCTTATGAAGCGTAGAGGTTCCGCGCATGAATTTGCTCTATATGTTTCAGCTTTCCCTCGGGTAGAATTAAAACCGGGTGCAGTTCTTGAGCTTCATGAACCGGAATTTGTTCATAGGGTCTCTCGAGTTTTACGTCTTGATATAGATGATGAGGTAGTACTTTTTAATGTAGAGTACCATCTTTCTGTTGTGATCAAAAAGATAAGCAAAGGTGCGGTTTGGGTGGAGATTGAATCTGTTGGCAACAATAGGCAATATAAGCCCTCTATAACCTTGTTGCTTCCTCTGCTTAAAAGAGAGGCTCTTGAGCAGGCTATATATAGTGCCGTTGAGCTTGGAGTTACTAAGATTCAACTTATTATTACTGAAAAAGTTCAGCGTCATTGGCAAGCAAAGGAGTTTGAGAGGCTACAACATATTATGATTGCAGCGGCAGAACAGTCAAAATATTATGCTATTCCACAGCTGTTAGAACCAGTTCCATTATTAGATATAACATTGCATGGATCTTCAATTTTCTTCGATCCAGAGGGTGAGGCCATTGCAGATATTTTGGTTACAAATTTTCATAAAAATCAGGCTGAATCAATGACTGTTATTATTGGTCCCGAGGGTGATTTAACTGAGGCTGAAAAGTTTTATCTACAAAAGCAGCAGGCGCTCTTCGTTCGTTTAACGCCAACTATTTTACGAGCGCAACAGGCAGTTGCTCTTGGAGTTGGTATATTGCGATCATTTTTTTGAATGTATTGATTATTATCTATCTAAATAGGTAACTTTAAATAGTAAAGATGGAGGGGTTATGAATAGTCTTAAGTTATTATTTAAAGTTATATTGCCAATAAGTGTCTCTTTTTTAACAGCAAGTTCAGGCGGGCATTTGCTTTCGCAAGATGAGCTTGTTAAAAAGATCGGTATCGTTCAATTATATGATGACCCTACTGATAAGCGTGTTGTGACCAATGACCTGTTATTGCGTGAAATTTATCAACAGCTTCATCTGAAAAATATCGCACGTATTGCTTTATATATCGGAAACGCTCCAGTATTAATAGATCAAAAAATAGAGTTGCTGCAGTTAATTTTAAAGGGCAATCCATATGGTTTTACTTATGACCAAGCGATGCAATTGATTCTTGCAGTTGCCAATACATATGATAAAACAGGCGAACAGGAAAAGATTCTTAATCTATCATTAGATTTTCCAGATTTGCTTGAAAAAGGGTATCCTTTTTTCATTGCTGCACATTATGGGTATATTAACCTTTTACCATCATTGCTTGCCTGGTCGCATCAGTATCAAGCTGAAAAGTTTGGAAAGAAAGGTATAATGGATACTTTGCTCTATCGCTCTCTGGTCAGGTCTGTGCATGATGATGATCCAAAAGCATTAGAATTAATATATGCATTAGTCTCTCCTGAATATAAAAAGTTTTTAAATAATAAATTATTGTGGTATGTAGCGCATACAGGCAGAGGATTATCAACTGTTGAAAAACTTAAGGATTTGGGCGCTGATTTTAATACTCCATACAAAAAAAGAACTCCACTTGTTGAAGCTATTAGGCAAGGGCACAAAGCTATTGTTGAGGCTCTAATTAAAGCAGGAGCGGATGTTAATGCTATTTATGATTTGGAGCTCGGCTCACCATTACAACAGGCTATCGAAACGAGAAATCTTGAAATAGAGGATCTTCTTCGCAAGGCGGGAGCTCATGAATAGTTACTTTACTGTAATAGAATTCTTGTAATCGATGTTTTTAAGATAGCGTGGAAACACTTGGTCTGTTATCTCTTGTCTCTCTTGCCATGAATGCCATCCACTTTTTGCTAACCATTCTATATTGGCATACTCAACAGCTGGCTGTGATATCTGCGCGCCAGAAAATCTTTTTATAATATTCTCATAATAGAGGGTGGTGCCATTACCAATGATATATGGAGTTGTGATGTTCAGTTGATTTAAGCGATCCAGAAGTTGATCAATATGTTCGCATCCAGTTAATATAGTTGTGTCAGCTCTTATGCCATAAAAAACATCATAGTTGAATGCGTTTAAAAGGGCTACAGTAGGATTTAAAGAGGTATGTTGCTGTAGTAGGACAAGCAGTCCATCTATATTGACCAATGGAAGTGATGTTGCATATGCAATGCCATTTGCGGTAGCAATTGCGATACGCAAGCTCGTGTAGGGAGCTGGGCCTACGTTAACACCTATATATAAAAGGTCGTTAATGACCAGATGGTGTTTTGTTAACAATTGTGCAATAAGAAAGAGCAATTGCTTATTGCTATCAGCCTTATCTGTAGAGAGAGTCTCTATTATTTTTTGCTCCTTGCATAACGCAACATGCATACATTCATAATCACTTGCAATACATAACCAGAAGCTCATATAAACCTAGATAATTAATTTTTGTTTCGACATTTTTGTTGTTGATAAAAGATGCTAAATGTGTCGAACTCTATAGTTTTGTCCTTACGAAGTATTATTTTCCCACAATTGAGGCATTTCCAGCCATCAAAGTTTAGGAAGTGGTCAAAAAAGGATTGCAAGACCATAAGGCCATCACATTTTTTACACTTCATTGGATTACTCCCTTTTTATGTACAATATCTGGTCAGTAGCATCAATAGCCTATCTGTGCAAACGATATTGTGCTTGCATTAGTACTCTTCCTAAAAAAAGCATACCTTAAAGGTATTTAATTTGTCAATTTTATAGTCTAAATAGCGGCTAACAAAGAGTTTTTTAGCTATTTTCATTTTTTAATAGAAGCATACAAAAGATAGTTGGTTAAAACTATAGCCGCAGCCACTGAATGTGAGGCGATTTTGTCCTCTTTGGTTTTGGTTTTTTTAATATTAGAAGCTTGCTTGCTGCTTAGCCTTTCGTCCCATAGAACCCATGAGATTTGTGGGAAAATGCTCTCCAGTTCATCCTTTTTTAAAACAACTTTTTTTGTCTGTTCGCTTTCGGTGCCGCCCATTGTTTTGGGATAGCCAACAACAATGGTTTCTATAGGCTCATTTTCGATAAGTTCATGAATAAAAGAGGTCAATTCGGTTGATTTAACTGTCTGATAAGGCCGAGCTGTGATGCCTAATTCGTCAGAAATAGCTGATCCTGTCCAGACATCTCCTATGTCAAGAGCGACTGTTTTCATAATCTCTTTCAAATAATAGGGGTAATTATATTACATTTAAGGAAATTTTTTATTCTTTGAGTATACTACATTGGTGTAGATATTATACATTCTTATGTAAGGAAATATATGTTGCTCTCTTTAGATAGTTTCAATGAGCTCTTTAATTATGCTACTGCGCTCATATTGGGTTGGCCTTTTATTATTTTTATGGCCGCAGCAAGCCTATTCTGTACGATTTCCTATGGGTTTATTCAGTTTAAATATTTTTTTTCATCTTGGAAGATGGCATTATTGCCATCGAGCGGACCTGTTGGTGATAGCAAGGCTAATTTGAGCCCTCTGCAAGCATTTATTAATAGTTTAGGAATGAGTTTAGGTAATGGCGCAATTGCCGGTGTTGCAGCTTCTATATGCGTTGGTGGCCCAGGAGCAATTTTTTGGCTTGTGGCTACCGGTATTTTGTTAATGGCAGTTCGTTTTGCAGAGGTCTATTTAAGTGTCTATTTTTCAGATGTTCATGCTCGTATAGGTGGGCCAACAATTTATTTAAAAAATCTATTTGCTGGAAAACAGCTTGCGTTGTTATATACTACACTAGCATTATGTTATGCAAATCTTGTCGGCAATGCTATTCAAGTGAATGCAATAAGCATCAGTTTACAGACTGTTAGTAATATTAAGCCACTATTTATTGCCATTGGAATGTTCTTTTTTGTTTTTTATGTTATGCTTGGCGGAGCTCAACGTATTTTAAAAATATCAGATACATTGGTCCCATTTAAAGTAGGTTTATTTTTTATTAGTTCATTTCTTGTTCTCATATATCATTGGCAATCTCTTTTTGGAGCGATAAGTTTGATCTATAGATCAGCCTTTTCTTCGCAAGCAGCGTTTGCGGGAGTTATAGGTTATTCGGTGCAGCAAGCGATCAGGTCAGGAATATTGCGTTGTATTATGGCAACTGAAGCTGGATTGGGAACATCAGGTATTTTATATGGCTCAACAGAGAGCAAGAAACCTGTTGCTGATGCTATTCTGAGCATGTTAACCGTCTTTATTAGTACAGTTGTTTCTTTTTTAGTTGGTCTTTCGATTATTGTAAGTGGCGTCTGGAATTGTGGTCTAACAAGTACCGCTCTGACTATTGCATCCTATGAAACTGTCTTTGGTTTTTGGGGTGGAATCGTTGTAACGGTCTTGTCGGTTAGCTTTGGCATAGGTCTTATTGTCTCTTATGGTTTTATTGCTCGAGAGTTGTGGTTATATTTTACATCAGGTCGTTATGAAGTTGCAGGAAGTCTTCTTTATTGTATTTTTTCAGCGATTGGGGCACTTTGTAATGCGCATATTCTCTGGGTATTTGGTGATCTAATCAATGCTGGAATGATATTGCTAAACATTGTTGGTATTCTCATGCTAAATAGAGTGATTAAAGATGGAATTATTGCATATCAAAAATCTAGAGGGCGCAGTTAAGTTGCCTGATGTTTGGCCGGTTGCTTGTCATACTGATAATATAGGCTTCGGATCAACTTTTGTTGCCGTTAAAGGTATGCACTGTGATGGTGCCATCTTTATTCCAGAAGCTATCAAAAAGGGTGCAACAACAATTGTTATAGAAGAGGATGTTCGATTTTCTGTTGAAGATAATCAGCTTATTAAAGATTATGATGTTAAGGTATTGATTGTTCAGAATGCAAGAGAAGCATTAGCTAATTTGAGTGCTCAAGCTCATGGGTTTCCTGCAGATAAATTGAAAATAATTGGAATTACAGGAACTAAGGGAAAAACAACCACCTCTCATTTAATCTATCATATGTTGCAAGTTGCGGGTAAAAATGTAGCATTAATTTCGTCCGTTGAAAATAAGATTGGTGATGTTAGTTTTGCGTCGCCATTGACAACTCCACAACCAGATTATATGCATATGTTTTTGAATCAATGTGTTCAGAATGGGATTGCATATGTTGTTATGGAGACTGCGGCACAAGCTTTTACGATGCATAGGGTTGATGGTATTTTTTTTGATGTTGGTCTTTTTACCAATTTTTCACATGAACACCTAGAGTTTTATGCTACCTTGGATGACTATTTTAGAGCAAAAGCACAATTATTAGATCATTTAAAATCTGATGCGATGTTAATTTTAAATGGTGATGATTCCTATTGTCTATCGATTGCAGGAAAACATAAACAAGAGGTTATTTTTAGCCTTTCACATCTTTCAGACATTGTTGTTGCGCCTTGTATTAGTTTTTTATATAAGGGTTGCAAGATATGGGCGCCTATGCTCATGGGGTTATTTAATGTGAGCAATATATTAGCAGCTATACATGTTGCAGAGTCTATGGATATTGCATTATCGCTAATATCTCAGGCGCTTGAGAGTTTTATTGGGGTAAAAGGGCGATTACAAAGGCATAGGCTTGCAAATGGTGCGATTTGTTATATAGATTATGCTCATACGCCTAGCTCATATGAACAATTGCTCAGCCTGCTGCGTCAGTTGACTCATAAACTTATTGTTATATTTGGGTGCGGCGGAGGAAAGGATCGATTTAAAAGGCCTAAGATGGGTGCAATTGCATCATATTATGCTGATCATATAGTATTGACAGCAGATAACCCTCGTTTTGAAAAAATATCGGAGATTAATGCTCAAATTATGGCAGGAATTGATCATAAATATAAAGTTCATATAGAAGATGATCGCGCTAGAGCAATTGAGTATGCATATAGATTGTCAGAAAATGGTGCAATTATTGCTCTGCTTGGTAAGGGGCCGGATGAATTTCAGATTATTGAGCATGAAAAAAAATTTTTTAGTGATGCACAGATTATTAACTCCTTTTCTTGTGAAGGTATTTCATGAAAAAACATATATACGTACTTTTTTTTATGTATGGTTCGATTTATGCAGTAAGAGATCTGCCGGCAAGAGACTCTAAGTCTATTGTATTTGAAGAGCACCCTCCTATTAATCAGATGTACAGTTCGCGCAATATGAACAATTGTTTGAAGGAATGTAAAAAGTCGACTCTGGGCTATCAGGATGACGCTGGTAAAGGATCTGAAAATAAGGATTGTGATCCTATTGATTGTGCTGCAGGGATATGTATTTTTGATGGGATGGTAAAATTGTTGGCATGTATTGGTATAATCTCATGAGAAAAATTATTTTTGGATTATTATTTTTGGCATCTTTTCTGCCTGCGATGAATAAAGATGTTCAGAAATTTTCAGATAGAGGCCATTATAATTTTTCTGCAAAAAAACGGCAAGTTAGATTTGTTGATGATAATTATAAGAAAATAGAGAAAAATGATATTTCTAGTGACTGCGAGTTATCCTCATCTCTTGTTCATGAACAGCGTAATAATCTTATTATTGCTAGAGCGGCATTATTATTAAAGGGTTCTGAGACAATTACTGTTACGGTCAAAAAGAGAACTGATGTCGATTGGACAAATGTCTATTCTGTTGAGCATAGTATTGTCAGGAAGGGTGATTATTTTATAGCGTTTATTTTAGAATCTTATTTGAAAAATAAGATTAAAGAATTTGAAAATAGTTCTGTATAAAGTTGTATACATTGAAGTCTTATTTTATTTTGCAAATAATGGATTCTTAATTATGCGTAGATATATATTTTTCTTATTATTAGCCCCTGCTATTAATTGTCTTTTGGCAAGTGACAATAATTTTGGCAAATTAATTATTGTAAGAACAGGTGAGTCTGTTGGTCAAAACAGTCTTTATGCCGATGAGCGCATGATTGCAACAGTGATTAATGGATCTATTGGCGACATAGCAATACTCTCGACAATGGCTATTATTGAAAAAAGATCAGATGATGAATTCCGCTTGCCTAATCCTTTACTGCCTTTACAAAAAGAGCGAGATTAATTATTATAGATCATAGTTAGAAAATGATTTAATATACGTAACATCGGAGAAGATTTTTATGAATATTGTCTATTATGCGAGTCTTTTTGTGGGGGTCGCAGCGTTAGGGTTATTCGTTGTTATAGGATTGCTTGCAAAAATACGATCTATTCGAGTAACCAATGATAAAGCTCATTCTATAGCACATGCTATTCGCGAAGGGGCTATGGAATTTTTGAATCAAGAATATAGAATTATTTTGCTTGTTGTAACCTTGGTAGCAACAGCTCTTGCTTATTTTATGTCACCAATGGCCTCTGCTATTTTTGTGTCTGGTGCACTTTTATCTATGGCCGCCGGTTTTATTGGTATGTGCGCCGCAACAGATGCGAATGTTCGCACTACAATGGCTGCAAAAGATCATGGAGAACATGCAGCATTCTTGATCGCTTTTTTTGGTGGTGGGGTGATGGGTTTTGCAGTTGCAAGCTTTGGTCTTTTTGGTTTGACAATGCTTCTCTATAATTTTTATGGTCATGTTGATTTTATTGATTATATTACAAGCTTTAGCTTAGGTGCGAGCTTAGTAGCATTCTTTGCTCGTGTTGGCGGTGGTATTTATACTAAATCTGCCGATGTTGGAGCAGATTTGGTCGGAAAAGTTGAAGCTGGAATTCCTGAAGATGACCCTCGTAATCCTGCTGTAATTGCCGATAATGTAGGTGATTGTGTTGGAGATACAGCTGGGATGGGTGCAGATATTTATGAGTCATATGTTGGAGCTATGGTCTCTGCAATTATTTTGGCTTATACAACTTATGCAGGTGATTTAACCTATGTGGCCCTACCATTAATGTTAGCGGCGATAGGCCTTGCCGGTTCTGTTGTTGGATTGCTATCTAATTTGGTATTAAAGGCAGAGCCTTCAGCTATGTTACGCAATGCAACATATATTGCAATTGGATTCTTTTTGATTGGTTCAGGTTTTTACATGAACCATGTTGGTCTTGATATGAGGCTCTTTGGTTCTGTTATATTAGGTTGTGCTGCTGGAATTATTATTGGTCTCATTACGGAATATTATACAGCTGGTAAACCAGTTCGTGATGTTGCAGATAGTTCACAATCAGGTGCAGCGACCAATATTATCACAGGGCTTGCTGTTGGAATGGAGTCTACTGTGGCTCCAGTAATTCTTTTAGCTCTTGCTGTCTTATTGTCGTTCACTTTTGGCGGGGGATTATTTGGGATTTCTCTTGCTGCCGTGGCAATGCTCTCTACTGTGGGAATAACTATGACAGTAGATGCTTATGGGCCAATAGCTGATAATGCTGGTGGAATTGCAGAAATGTCTGGGTTTGGAGAGAGTGTGCGTAATATTACCGATAAACTGGACGCTCTTGGAAATACAACAGCAGCTATGGGTAAAGGATTTGCAATAGGTTCAGCGTTATTAACTGCTTTGGCAATGTTTTCTGCATATTCAGAGCGCGCTGGAATTAAAGAGTTGAATGTGCTGGATCCATTTGTTTTAGCAGGTGTTTTTATTGGTGCTACTATGCCATTCTGGATCTCTGCTTTGACTATGCGTTCAGTAAGTAAAGCAGCTTTACAGATGGTTATTGAAGTACGTCGTCAATTTAAAGAAATTGCAGGTCTTATGGCAGGCACGGCACGAGCTGATTATAAGCGCTGTGTTCAGATTAGCACCAAGGCTTCATTGCGTGAAATGGTTCTTCCGGGGGTTATCACTGTATTTACTCCAGTTATTGTCTTCTTTTCATTGGGATCATTGGCGCTAGGAGGATTTTTGGTAGGAGCTACGGTTTGTGGTGTTCTACTTGCTTTAATGATGGCAAATGGTGGAGGGGTTTGGGATAATGCTAAAAAGTATATAGAGGGTGGGCATCTTGGTGGTAAAGGTTCAAATGCGCATAAGGCTGCAGTTATCGGCGACACAGTGGGTGACCCATTTAAAGATACTTCAGGCCCAGCTCTTAATATTCTTATTAAGTTGATGTCTGTTATATCATTGCTTCTTGTATTGATGAAATAGATAGTCGTTATTTTTTTATAGTAATAATTTGGGTGCTCTCTTGTAAAAAGAGGGCACTTTTTTTATAAGAAGTTCGTGCTTATTCGAATTTTGAAATGATTTTAAAGATCGCCTATATTTTTTAATAGAAATTTATTGCTTGCTGAGGGGATAACATGATATTGTGATATACAGGGGTTGCAAATAAGTTATTAATAAAATGGAGAGAGTATTATGTTGTGGGGGGGGGTTCGTTTATTTGAATATTTACTTGCTCTGATGCGAGTCTTCTTTGTTATTTCAATGGTCTGTTTTATACCTCGGCTTTTTATTACAGATAAAGGAGGGGCTTCATCTTTGTATATACCATTGGTACCTCAGCAGGGAAGTTTTACTCTCGGTCTTGAAAATATAAAAAAAGATTTCATAGTGCAGATTTGTCCAACTAAAAATGTAATTAGAATCGGCTTGATAACAAATAATTATGCAACTGATCAACAGGGTGCAAATAATCTCAATGTGCTTGAAAAAAAAGATCTATGTATTAAAAAAGTTTTTTATCCTAAGTATATTTTTTCTGGGCAAGATGCCTGTCAAAATGCTCTCCATGAAGATGATATTGAATTTTATTCTGTTTATAATGAGGGTTTTAATGAGCAGATGTTAAGTGGGCTGGATCTTCTTTTGATAGACTTGCCAGATGTTGGCATTGGATATGGATATGCAATAGCTCTATTATTTGATGCAATTCATAAAGGAATGGCTGAGGGGTTGCCTATTGTTGTTTTAGATAGGCCAAATATTCTTGGCCAGAAAATTGAAGGGTCGCTCTGTTATCCGTTGCATCAGTATATACCAATTAAGCTACCCATAAGGCATGGGATGACAATCGGAGAGCTTGCTCAATTTTATAATATGCAAGTTTTAAATGGTATGGCCCATATGTATATTGTTCCTATGCAAGATTATCATCGCGTGGAGATTGCCCAGACCTATGCTCAACACCCTCTGAATGTCGCGCATACCAATACAGTTTATGGTTTTAGTATTTGTGGGGCATTGCATTATGTGGCCCCTTTTGATGTTGGGGTCAATACTTTTCATGCATATAGTTGTATTACTCTTCCTGCATCGATTGATTTTTCAGAGCATCGTTGGTATCAATTACAGGTTATATTGCGAAGATTAGGAATTAATAGTAGTTTTTGTAGCTATTTTAGCGATAGCAAAAAAGAGTATTGTCATGGATTGCGCATTCATATTGCAAATATAGATCAGGTTGATATTTTTAGAGCCCTTTTGGTGATCCTTGAATTTTTTAAATCCTCTGGGATTATGTTGGCGTTCTCTGATTATTTTGATCAAGCTGTTGGTACTCCGTTGATTAGAAATTATATTCAAGGTAAGATTTCCAAAAAAGAGCTCACTGATTTTATTAATAAAGATTTGGAGATCTTCTATCGTTCTGCTTTTGGATCATTTATGTATTATCCGTTGCCGCAGGTAAGTTTAATTTAAGATTTTTGAATTGCTTGTTTATAATATCTTTCTATCTGTTCCCAATTGATAATATGCCAAAATTCTTTAATGTAATCTCCTCTTCTATTCTGATATTTTAAGTAATATGCATGTTCCCATACATCAAGGCAAAGAATGGGTGTGAGTCTTTTTGAAAGAGGGTTGTCTTGATTGTTCGTTGTTATAATTGAAAGGTCTCCTTTTGGATTGGTAACAAGCCATACCCATCCGCTACCAAAGAGTGATTTTGCGCAATGGTTAAACTTATCTTGAAAAGCTTCAAATGATCCAAAATTTTTTGTGATTTGCAATGCTAGATCTTTACTTATTGGTGAACCGCCTGGCTTTATTACTCTCCAAAAAAGGCTGTGATTAAAGTGTCCACCGGCATTGTTGCGTAATCCGGTTTTTATATCTGTTGGGTAAGAATCGATCTGAGATAGTAATTCGAATAATGTTTTTTGATGAAGTTTGGGGTAATCTTTTAATATGTTGTTGAGATTGTCGATATATGTTTTGTGATGCTTTGTGTGATGGGTCTCCATTGTTTTTTCATCAATGTAGGGTTCTAAGGCATTATATTTATAAGGAAGGTCTTCAAGTGAAAATGGATAATGTTCATTATAGAATGGAGCAATGTGTGTTGTATTTTTTTTAAAAGTCTCGCATTCGGTCAAGGCGTTAGTTGAAGTCATTAATGCACTGGCTATAACCGTATTTATAAAGTATGTATTTGATTTCATAAAAACTCCTTTTTGAGTTATATTATAACAATTCTGTTCAATTTTAAAAGTCAAAAAATTCTTATTTCCGGATAGTTTTTTTATAGTGATTGTGTTATTCTATTTTTTACATTTCAGTTATTTTGCCATTATGTTTGAAGTTATACATTTATGCATAAAGCATTGAGCTTCGCTCCTTTGTGATGGCGCATTTTCATACAAATAGAAATTAGAATAGCTATTCGTGTATTAAAAATTTTAGAATATGGTTACGAAAATTTTTTTAAAAAATAGTTGATTCTGTATGCTTAACAAGATACTATATGAGTAGATCTTAATAATTTGTTTTTTTCGCATAGTAACTAATTATAAAAAAATAATATGTGTGTCTAGTGCATAAAGAGATGCGAATTGGATAAAAATCCAAGAGGGGGGGCTCTATCGAAAAAAAATTAGAAGGACAACAGATTGCTATGTATAATTTAGAGAAAGGGTGCTATGGATTTGGTAAATAAATGGAACACAAGTTCTTTAAAATTTGCTTCTATGTCAGAGGTAGCTACAAGATCATCTGGTAGGCAGTTATATGTTTTGCAGCATGATGATAGTCGTGAGCTGTTTGATGTTAGTAGAATTTATAAGACAATCGCATGGGCTGCGCAAGAGCATCAAAATGAGATTGATGCTGATGAGATCATGCAAGAGACTGTGCGCAATATTTATGATGGCATAACCTCTTTAGAGCTTCTAGATGCTTTAATATTATCGGCAACAGCTTTTATTGAGCGAGATCCTGCATACGGTTTTGTTGCAGCTCAGCTTCTTTTAAAGAGGCTCTTTTATGAAGTGACGGGCTCTTCTATTGAGAGTGATGGCCGAGATGAAAAATATCGTTCTGCATTGATTGTTAATATTGCGCAGGGCGTCAAGAAGGGCATTTTTGATGCACGTATGCTTGAATTTGATCTTGAGCGATTAGCCAAAGAGCTCATATTGGATCGTGATCAATTGATCTATTTTATGGGTTTAAAAACATTGTATGAGCGTTATTTTGTTAAAATAGATGGTAAGCGCACAGAATTACCGCAACTCTTTTGGATGCGTGTTGCAATGGGTCTTGCTCTAAATGAAAAACACAAAACTGAGACTGCAATAGAATTTTATCGTCTATTATCCTGTATGCGCTATGTACCAAGCACGCCAACATTATTGCACGCTGGGCTTGTTGTGCCACAATTGAGCTCATGTTTTTTGACAACAGTAAGTGATGATCTTCATCATATTTTCAAATGCATAGCAGATAATGCTCAGATGGCAAAATGGTCTGGTGGGGTTGCAAATGATTGGACACCAGTTCGCGGAACTGGTGCATTAATAAAAAGTATTAATGTTGAAAGCCAAGGTGTAGTTCCTTTTTTAAAGGTTGCAAATGATACAACTGCTTCTATTAATCGTAGTGGAAAGCGCCGTGGCGCAAGCGTTGTATATCTTGAAACATGGCACTATGATATTGAAGATTTCTTAGATTTGCGAAGAAATACTGGTGATGAGCGAAGGCGCACTCATGATATTAACACTGCAAACTGGATACCAGATTTATTCATGAAGCGAGTGCAAGAAGATGGGCAATGGACTTTGTTCTCTCCAGATGAAACGCCAGATCTACACGATCTTTATGGGAAGGCTTTTGAAGAGCGTTATGTTGCGTATGAGAAGATGGCTGATGAGGGGAAGTTGCGTTTAACAAAGCGTATGCCAGCCGTTCAGTTATGGCGTAAAATGATTAGTCGACTTTTTGAAACGGGCCATCCATGGATTACATTTAAAGATGCATTTAATGTTCGTTCTCCTCAAGATCATGCAGGTGTTATTCATAGTACCAATCTTTGTACAGAAATTAGCTTGAATACGTCGCCAGAAGAGACTGCTGTATGTAATTTGGGATCTGTTAACTTATCATCACACATTATTAATGAGCAGCTTGATATGGATATGCTTGCTCATACTATTAAAATCGCGGTTCGTATGCTTGATAATGTTATTGATATTAACTTTTATCCTACTAAAGAGGGGCAGACTTCTAACCTGCGCCATCGTCCAATAGGTTTAGGCATTATGGGTTTTCAGGATGCGCTTTATAAAATGGATATTGCATTTGATGATCAACGAGCTTTGGATGTTGCAGATGAACTAATGGAGGCTGTTGCATATAATGCTATATTGGCATCATCTGAACTTGCAGCAGAGCGTGGATCTTATTCATCATTTAAAGGTTCAAAATGGGATCGGGGGCTTTTGCCGCAGGATACTTTAGAGTTATTACAGGAGCAGCGGGGGCAAGAGATTGAAGTAAATCGTAATTCAAAGCTTGATTGGGCTCTGGTTCGTGAATCAATCAAACGGCATGGAATGCGAAATTCAAACACTATGGCGATCGCTCCGACTGCCACCATTTCAAATATTGCAAATTGTTATCCATGTATAGAGCCGATTTACAAAAATATCTATGTCAAAGCCAATATGACGGGTGAGTTTACCGTGGTGAATAACTATTTGGTAGATGATCTGAAAAAACTTGGCCTTTGGGATCAACACATGCTTGATCTGCTTAAGTATTATGATGGAAATGTTCAGATGATTGCTGAGATTCCAGATCATTTGAAGCATAAATATAAAGAGGCTTTTGAGCTTGAGCCAGAATGGCTCATTGAATTGACTGCGGTTCGTGGGAAATGGATAGATCAGAGTCAATCGCATAATGTCTTTATGCAAGGCGTTTCTGGTAAGAAATTGAGCAGTATTTATCAAAAAGCTTGGCGTTGTGGATTAAAAGCGACATATTATTTGCGCACATTGGGAGCAACTCAGATTGAGAAATCAACCTTGAGTGGACGTGAGTTTGGTTTTACACAGAAGCGAGAATATGCTGCTATAAATAAGCAAGAATTGCAATCAGAAGATGTTGTTTTAACATCTCCAGTGATGAGTGCAAAGTCTGACAAAGAGGTTATGTGTAGTATTTTAAATGGCCCGGAATGTGAATCTTGCCAATAACCAATTAAATTAAAAGGATATATTATGGCACAAATAATTAATAATTCAGCAGTTGATCCAAATAAAATTTTGCCTATGAGTTATATGTGGGCAAGAGAGCATTATAAAAATGGTGTTGCAAACAATTGGGTTCCAGAAGAGGTCTCCATGCAGCAGGATGTTGAGCAATGGAAATCTCCAAGTGTATTGAGCGAGACAGAGCGACATCTTATTCTTTGGAATTTGGGTTTTTTTGCAACTGCTGAGTCATTGACAGCAAATAATATTGTGCTTGCAATTTATCAACATGTTACTAATCCTGAGTGTCGACAATATCTTTTGCGACAAGCCTATGAAGAGGCTGTTCATACAGATACTTTTATTTATTGTTGTGATAGCCTTGGGCTTGATCCAGACATGATATATAATATGTATCAGACTGTGCCATCAATAAAAGCAAAAGATGATTTTGTTATTCAGTTGACCACTTCAGTATTTGCACCAGGTTTTACAACTCAGGGTTTAAAAAACATTCAAAGATTTATTCATGATCTCATTGGATATTATGTGATCATGGAGGGAATCTTCTTTTATGCCGGTTTTGCAATGATGCTTGCATTAAAACGTCAAAACAAGATGGTTGGCATTGGTGAGCAATTTGAATATATTATGCGCGACGAGAGTATTCATTTAGCATTTGGATGTGATCTTATCAATACTATTAAAGCTGAAAATCCAGAAATCTGGACTCCCCAATTTCAGGCAGAGATTATTGAATTGGTTAAGCATGCAGTTATTCTTGAAAAGGCCTATGCATATGATGCATGCCCACAAGGTCTGCTTGGTATTAATGCTGATCAATTTAGTGAATATGTTGAATATATTGCAGACAGAAGGCTTGAGCGTATTGATTTGCCTAAAGTATATGGGCGTAAGAATCCATTTCCATGGATGTCGCAATCAACCGATTTAAGTAAAGAGAAGAATTTCTTTGAAACTCGAGTAACGGAATATCAGACAGCCGGTTCGCTTGAGTGGTAAGAATATTTTTTAGATAGTACAGAACCTTCTATCCGGCCCTTTCTTTTAGGGCCGGATTTTTTTTGATCTTTAAAGCGAGCTTGTTGTCTTTTATGTGGCGAATGCATTATCGTTAAGAAAAAGATGTTTTTTGTAATAAAAAAGGGGAGGGCTATGATTATAAAAAATATATGTTATTTTTATCTTTTTCAATCTCTTGTTATGAATGGCATGGATCATGAAGAAAGGCATATTAGCAGATCAATAAGCACGTATGAAACGTTTACCCCTCGCGAAATTGAAGGGCTGAATGATATCACGTCAGTCGCTTCATTGCATCATTCTTGTCATGCTCCTCAGGATGTTGATCTTGGGTTAGATTTGCATGAAAATATTCAGGAAGAGATTACAGAGCTTCATGATGATGAGGTGAATTTTCTTATTAAAGCATGTAAATTTACTAAACTTAAAGATGTGTCAAAAAAGCGAGCAAAAGCTGTAATAAAAGAAAATGCTGGTCATCCTAAGATTCAAAAAATAATATCTATCATGAGGGAGCAAAAACTAGATCCTGAAGAAATTCATATAGATCACGATAAAGATGAGGTAAGATCGGGAGGAATTGAATTGGGAATTGATGTAAAAGATATTCATAGGTTATCGTACGATCTTGCTGGGCTGATGTGGCAAGAGGATCGTGTATGTTGTGGTCGTACTATTTCACAAAAAACGGGTCAGAAAATTATAGCCAATGGGCTAACGGTGTTAACAGTTGGAAGCCTTATGGCATATAATCTATTTCTGGTTATTGCTAATTATGAACATTCCTGTGAAACTGTTAATAACTACTATTATAATTGTTCAAGCTCTTTAGGATAGTTCGTCTATTGTTCTTTTAATAACAGCTTTGCTCTGGATTCCGATCAATGTTTTTTTCTCTACACCATTTTTAAAGAATTTGAGTGTTGGCATACTCTTAATGTTGTATTGATTAGCAATCTGTTTATGTTGGTCGACATCTACTTTAATAAATTTAATGGAGTTTAATTCTTTTGCTAAAGCATCAATGCAGGGCCCAAGTGTTTTGCAGGGGCCGCACCATGTTGCAAAAAAATCGACTACCACGATCTCAGCATCATTTAGAGCTTGATTAAAAGCTTCAATTGATGATTTATGGCGAGCTTGATTATATTCAAAATGGATTGTGCTACCAAACTGTTTTGCTTCTATAGTGTTTATCAATCCACATAGTGCAATTATTGTAATAATATTTTTTTTCATAAATGTTCTCTTTTGTTACAAGCCAAGTTTATGTTTAATTTTCTCGTGAAATTGAGCTTTAGGAAGGCCGCCATTAAAATGATCTTGTAGTTTACCATCTTTAAAGATAAAGAATTGAGGAACGCTTCCTATAGAAAAAGTTTCATCACCAACCTTAAATCCAGCAGCAATTTCACCAAATTTATCAACATCGATTTTTATGAATGTTACTGTATCAAGTTCTTGTGATAATTCATCTACTATTGGGAGCATCGCTTTGCATGGGGGGCACCATGTTGCATAGAAATCGACTACCACATTTCCGTTACCAATAGCTTCATGAAAGGTCTCTACCGCTGATCTGCCATTTAGTAATTGATCAAGTCCAAGAGCCTTTGATTGATGAGATTCCTCTGAAATTGCTTCAGGGCTCATTTCTGTCTCTACATGAGATTGCTGTTCCCAGCAACCGGATAATAATAGACATCCAGCTAATGTTGTTATTATTAAAAGTGTTTGCTTCATTTTTTTCCTTTAACGTTACAGTATTTTATCTATTTTTAAACATACCATATATAGCTTGCATAAGGCAATAACTTGAAAATAAAAGTGAAGTTTACAGGTTACAAGCTGTTGTAGCCCTTGCAGCAGGATATATCTGATAGTTTCTTGCTTGCCAGACCAATTTCTATGTTAAAACCATTAAATGATTGCATTTGATCGATCTTTTGTTGTAAAATTAATACAAATAGAAATTTAATAAGCATGTTAATAAGGAGTCTTATGAAAAAAAGATGTTTAATGATGTTCTTATTCCTTCTTCAATTGCTACCGGCATCTATTGTAGATGCTCGTGGAGGAGGGGGGCATGGTGGTGGTCGTGGTTTTCACGGGGGACATGGAGGTTTTCATGGTCATGGTGGTCGACGCCCTGGCGTAGCCGGTAGAAGAGGTGGCTTGGGACGAAGGGGCTATGGTCATCGAGGTTGGAATCGTGGTGGTTGGTATGGTGGTTATGGATGGGGTGGTGGCCCTTATTGGGGTTACTATGGCTGGCCATATTATTGGGATTATGGAATGTATGGAACGCCAGGATTTGGCTTTAATATGTATATATAAAGAAATAGATAATTAATAAAAATGAGACTCATCATAAAAAAAGGAGAATAGTATGAAGTCTATAATTAAAATAATAATGATTATGTTGTTAATAGTGCCAGCTCTACATGCTCGTGGTGGCGGAGGTCATGGCGGTGGTGGATTTCATGGTGGTGGAATGAGTCATCATGGTGGAGCAGGCTATCATGGTGGTCACAATGTTAATTATCATGGTGGTGGTCATTATGGTCATGGCGGTCGCGGTTATTATGGTGGTTATGGCCCATATTGGGGTGGCGGTTTAGGATTAGGTCTGGGCTTGCCTTTAGTGGGCGGAGTCTATGTGGGTGGTGACTCAGATGATTACCCATCAGATGAATCAGATGATCAATCAAATTATATTCGAGATTGATATCAATCTCGAATAAGTAAAGCACGTGCCGGGGCTCCATCGAGTCCCGGTGTTTTTATTGGTAAGCACCACAATGAATAGATCCCCTCTTTAATATTTTGTAATCGTAAACCCTCAATTATGGGTAGATCATGTTGCATGAAGGTCAGATGAGTATCATGCTCAGGTTGGTTGCGTTCTATTCCTAAATAGTCGAAGCCAATTGCATAAATTGATTGTTCAACAAGATATGAGGCTGCGCTTGCATCAATATATACAAAATTATAATCAAAAGGTGCTGTTGGTGATAGGGCGCTATTTTTAGTTTTGAATATAATGATGTGATGTGGTTTAATAGTAATATTGATAAGATCATTTTGTGTGATGCGATCATCTATGTGAGTCATATCGATCACTTGAGCAGGTCCGCAGCAGCATAGTGGGTTAAGTTGATCAATTGATTTTCCATCTTTTATAAAGTGAGATGGAGCATCGATATGTGTTCCTGTATGTGAATGTATGGAGATTGTTGTTTCGCGGACATTATTGATATCGAATGTCTGTGTTGGTTGTATAAGAACATTTTTTTTGTTTTTGTATGTGGTCATCTCATTTGATAATGGCCAACTGATATCGAATATTTTCACGAAAGTGTCTCTTTTGTAACAGTATGTCCACCAAATTTATTGCGGAGCATTGCAACAATTTTAGTTGCAAAGTTGCCGCCTGTTTCACGAGAAAGAGCGCGAACTTTTAATGCATCCTCGATAGTTGGAGCAGGAATGTTCTGCTGTTGAGCCTCTTGCATGGTCCATAGCCCCATGCCGCTCTCAGCAATTTGACCAGAAATATCCAGAAGAGCTTGGTCTTCAGTGAAAATATCATGCACCAGTTCAAGAAGGTATGATCGAATAATAGAGCCGTGCATCCAGATTTCTGAAATACCTGCTAAATCAAGGTGATCTTTTTTATAGAAACCATCTTTTATGATATGAAATCCTTCTGAATAAGCTTGCATAAGAGCATACTCAATGCCGTTGTGAATCATTTTTACATAGTGGCCCGCTCCAGAAGGGCCGACATGTCCATATCCATTTTTTGCAGCAATAGCTTTAAAGAGTGGAACGGCCTGCTCGTAGATCTCCTGTTTGCCGCCAATCATTAATGAAAATCCGATATCTTCTCCCTTTAGACCTCCTGAGGTTCCACAATCGAGAAAATGCACATGATATGATTCAAGAAGTTGGGCTCGTCTTATTGAGTCTTTAAAATTACTATTTCCGCCATCAATGATGATTGTTCCTGGTTCAAGATATGGGATAATCTCATTGATTGTTTTGTCAATAAGTTCTCCAGCGGGTAACATGAGCCAGATGAGATTGGTTTTTTGGGGAAGTTGTGCAATGTTCTCTACAAGCTGTACGCCAATATTGAGTGCATTCTCTTTTGCTTTTTTATCAACATCAAAACCATACACAATTTCGCCATCTGTAAGAACACGATGTGCAATTGCATGTCCCATTCTGCCCAGTCCTATGATTCCCAAGTTCATGATAGCCACCTTATGCCATGTTTTTTGTTGAATAGTTCAATCTCTTTTGGTCCCTCTGATCCACATGAGTATGGAAATAGGTCATGTTTTCCCTCTTTTAGTCTATCGATAATTTTCCACGCATATTCAATTTCATCAAATCGTACGGATACCGATTGTTCGCCTCTTATTATACCTTCAAGTAATGTTTCATATGCTTTTTCATCAAGTTGGCCAAAAATGCAACTATGACAAAAATCCATAGTTATTGGGGTCACTTCATGTGCCTCTCCAGGTTTTTTTGCATTCAATCGTAATGAAAATCCTGCCTTGGGGGTAATCTCTATGGTCAGTACATTTGCACTCATTGAGCATGTTGTTAGCAAGCAATCTACTGATTTAAATTTAATATGAATGGTAGTCTCTTTTTTGGAAAGACATTTGCCAGTTTTAAGATAGAAGGGCACCCCAGCCCAACGTGGATTATCAATGCGTAAAAAGGCTGCAGTAAAGGTCTCTGTTGTTGATGTTTTATCTACAAATGGTTCATCAGTGTACCCTTGATATTGACCATAAAAACTATCAACAACTTCTACTTTTTGCAGTACATGTGCGCGCTCATCTCTGACATGATTTCCATATAATGTTTTTGGCGTCTCCATTGCAATTAATGCAAGTAGTTCGAGCATATGATTTTGCATGACATCGCTGGTTGCGCCAAAATGATCATAATACTGCCCTCGTGAGCCGATGCCTTCATGTTCGCTCAATATAATCTGTACATTATCAATATATCGATTATTCCATAAGGGTTCAAAAACAAGATTGGTAAATCTTACTAACGCAATGTTGCCCACAAGCTCTTTGGTTAAATAGTGATCAATTCTGTATATTTGATCTTCATTAAAATATTGAGATATAGCATTGTTTATTGCATGAGCTGATAGTAGATTGTGTCCAAATGGTTTTTCATATATTAATCGAGTCCAAGGTGAATTTGAAGAAGTTGTTCTTTTTGCAATCTCTGTTTTTGCAATGTATGTTGTGATGTCAGTAAAAAAATATGAAGCGGTTGCAAAATAGATTAAGGTATTGCCACTGTGTAGATTAAGACGATTTTTGCAATTATCAATCTCTCTCTTAAAGCTAGTGTAATCAGCTTCATGTTTAAAATCGATATGGTGGTAAAAAAAACGGCTTTCAAAATATTGCCATCTTTTTTCATCAGTAGGAAGAATGTGAGCTTTTACTTTTTTTAAAATCTCTTGTGCTGATGTATTATCAAAGGCTCCACCGATAATACAAAAGTTTTGTACGTCATATTTTTCAATAAGATGGTAGAGCGCGGGAATTAGTTTGCGTTTGGCAAGGTCACCAGTTGCTCCAAAGATAACGACAATATACTCACTCATGAGCCAGAATCTTTCTTGTTTCCTGTTTATATAGTTCAACAGATGGTTGATCAAATGGATATACGCCAAGCAAATATCCTAGATATACTATCTCAAACATGGTCTGTTGTAAAAGTTGTCCGATATAATAGGCGTTTTTTTCGGGGATGGTTATGGTGCGATAGGGTAGCTCTTTCATTTTATAAGTCTTTTTTATGCCTTGTAAAATTGATTTTGAAATTGTTGTTAGAGATTTGCCTTGAATATTTGGAACAAGGCTATTAAATAGTTCTTCATAGTCGGGGAGCATAGTCTTCTTTTCTTTAGTTTCAAATGCAACAAATGTTGTTGCAATAGGAAGAATATTTGCTAAAAATAGTTGACCAATTGAGTGCATGTCTGTTGATCCAAGAGAAGTTATAGGTAAAATAGCGTCTTTATTTGGTATTCCATCACGCTTTGTCTGCTTGCCTAGGCTCTCTGCAACAAGCTGTTTCCACCATCTGCTTACACCAACCAGTTCATTTGAAAATACAAAGAGATTTGAAATATGATAGCCCTCTTTGCACAGGGCATATTGCCAAGCAGCAGAGAGCGCAGCAGGATTTGTTGAATCCGGTTTTAAGCAGAGGTTGGTAGCCTCTTGCGCTCCTTTTAATAGGCTTTCTATATCAACATCTATAATGGCTAAAGGAAATAGGCCAACGGCCGAAAAGACAGAGAATCGACCCCCTATATTTGTTGGGATATCTAATGTTTGCCAAGATTCTTTCTGTGCAAGCTCCCACAATGAGGAATTCTTTTCAGTGGTAACAACAATATAGTCGTTATAGTTGTTAGGATAGTATTCTTTTAAAAGTGAGAGAAATAGTTCAAAATTCGCGATCGTTTCAGTTGTTTTGCCTGATTTGCTAATAACATTCAATAGAATAGATGCATTCTCTTTGAGCATTGATTCGGCAATGTTGAGCATTTGATTAATATATGTTGTATCGGTCGTATCAATGTAATAGATCTTTATATTGGTGGTTATATCATTGTATAGTTCACTAAGTAGGGCCTGTTGGATAGCTAATGTTCCCAGATTGGATCCTCCAATGCCGATCACAAAGATGATTGAAGGGTTAAGTTGTTTTTTGATAGTTGCTAAGCTGACAACATCTTTATAAATATTGCTGTCACTTGGCAGAATTGAAAAAGCATAATTACTCTGATAATGAGCATTTTTTAATGTCTCTACTTCTGGTATAAGTTGCTGAATATAGGTATATAAAAGATCTGTACATACTAATCCTGATTGTGTTATCTCGGTAGCGACACATTTCATACTATCCTCTAAACAAGAATAATGTTTTACATAGTTTTACCATGTAGCTTAAAAAAAGACAATCTTGCTCTAAGCGGCAAGAAAAGATTCCTAATAGAATATTTTTACTATTTTTTAATATATTTTTAAATTGATTAATATTTTTATATTAGTTATAATAGAATAAATAAATATATATTAGGTAAGGGGTGAACATGTATCAGGGAAAACAAGTTTATTGTTTTGTTGTGGTTTTTTGTCTTGTGATGTTATCAGGATGTGGAAAAAGCCTTAGGTATGAACCTAAAGAGCTGAAAGATCTTACCGTGGTGACAGCATGCCATTGGGAAGATAGAGAGAATGTGACCGTATTGGTTAAGCAGTTTCTAGAGAAAGATAATGAATACTATTTTAATAAACGCCGCTTAAAATATGTACCAATTCAGCTTACAGTAAATAATCGAAGTGAGCATGATTGGGTTCTTACATCAGAATTTATTAATATGAATTTAGTTCCTCTGGAAAGAGTTTATAAAGATATAAGCCCAAGCTTTATGCGTGCTATTGGTATGAAGTGGTTTGCTGGTGCTAGTATTGCTAGTACTTATAATTTGAGGCATTTGGATGCTAAGGGTCGTATGTCAAAAGATTTGGCAATTAAGACTCTGGAGCAGCCATTAATTGTAGCATCAAAAACAAAAGGTTCTGTTGTTCTTTTTGTTAAGAGAAGAGAGATTAAGCGTAGTTTCATTTTGAAGCTGGGGCATGCAGATATTCCAGGTCGATCAATCGATTTTAAATTATTGATAGCATAAAGAAAGGCCCCATTTAATGGGGCCTTTCTTTATGCTTGCTCGCTTGACAGGCCATTGAACTTTTGGGATACTGATTTTCATTATCTAAAAACTCCTCTAGGTCATGCACAGTGAGGTTTCATATGTCTCAGATTCGCTTTTTTTGTCGAAAAATATGTATTGTACTATTGCTGCTTTTTTCAGGTTGTGGCTATAAGCCGACCTATCAACTTGCACCATTGAAGCAGAAGGTTGCTTATGACCAGGTTACAAAAGAGACCGACAAGGGTGATGTGACAGTTCGCTGTAGAATCTGCTCTAGAGAGTATGCCCGCCAAGTGCTTGGAAGGCAGGCTAATGCGCTGATAAGCTTGCGTTCTGGCAAGTGTATTGTGCCCATTCAGATTTATATTGAAAATAATAGTGATTATATATGGTCATTGTCTCAATATGATATACATGCTCAGATGATCGATCTTGGAGTTGTAAAAGCTCGATTTTTAAAATGTGCTACACAAAAGGGATTGTTATCTTTAGGTGGTCACACAGCATTGGGGCTTTTGTGTATCTGTTTGGGAACAGGAGCTAGTCTTTTGCATCCGGTTGCGGGTGCTTCAATATTTGGGCTTGGTTGTTCACTCTTGCTTACAGGCCCCATAATATCTCATAATATTTCTGCAACTACTGGAAAGCAGAATGCTTGTTATGAGCATGTGCTAGATAGTTTAACCTTAACAAATGAGGTTATTATTCATCCGCAAGAGCATATCACTAAGTTATTATTCATAGAAAAAAAGAATATGCCAGAATTATTGAGCATTCGCTTATGTGATCTTCGGAACAATGATCATACGATGCTGTATCAGTTGTATATTGATATGCCTTCAGGCAAAAAATTATATATGCATTAATATGTATTTATTGTCCAAGCATTGATATAATCTGCTGGCCATATTCACGAGCAGCTTCGGGTCCTGTTGCAGTTACAATGTTCTCATCTCTTACGACGTCCTGTTGTTTATAATGAACATTATATTTTTTAAATATCCCTGTTAACTCGTTGTCTTCGTCCCAACCGGTTGCCTGTTTATTTGTTAAAGCGCCCGCTTCTGCCAATATTCGAGGAGCAATGCATATTGCACCAATATTTATTTTTTTTGTTAGAGCTTTTTTTAATATATGATGAAGGTCTGGCGTATTCAGGTTCTCCATTGTTCCTGGCCCACCGACAATGAAAAGGCCATTGATTGTATCGGTTGGAATATCTTTAATAAGATAATCAACAGCTGCTGTAGACCCATCTTTTGCAATGGCGGGAGCGAGTCTGTTGCTTGCTGTCAAAACGGTTATTCCGGCCTGTTCAAGTAATTTTTTGGGTAGATTATATTCTATCGGTTGATATCCCTCATTGGCGACAATAAAAACAACTTTTTTTTCATGAGCCATACATTATTACCCTAACAATCTACTTTGAGTCTTGGTTTGTATATTTTGCAGGATAGAATGTAAAAGATTGATTGTCAATGGTCCCGACAAGGGCATAAGCTTCATATGAAAAATCGGAAGCTGTGAGCTCTTTTTCTAGGTTTTTAAGTACTAAGGTGCCATTTTTGCAAAAAACAATAGGGTAGTCTGTTTTTGATAGTCGATGTATTATGCATTTTTTATGTTGTGCTCGTTCGCGCATTTTTGCAAAATTATAAGATATTTTATGATTTATCTCTTTTGCCTTCCAGATGGGAATATATAGATGTTTAATAGTTGTTAATTGTAGTAGCTTTTCTATCGCTTGAAAGAGATTTTGGCTCGGTTGTAATAGAATGATGTGATCAATAAGCTCTGTTCCATAGTGCATCCGAATTGTTGGAAGCAATGTATGTTCCACATAAGATGATGCTGAGGGGTAGCGCCCTAGATAGCCAGAATCGACCACAATAAGTCCATCTCTGTTTTTAATAATATGTAGGCTTCCTCGTGCACAGGGAATATCTATAATGAGTGGTTGTGAAGTTTTAGGCTGGGCCATTAACCAGAAGCTAAGGCCTAATATCGACAAAAGATAGATATTTTTCTGTTTATAATTGATCGGTTGAATGATGATGAAAAACGTTGCATACGCTATTGTTATAACCAGTAGATATGATGGCTTTGCAAATGTTATATTATAGGCGTTTGTAGATCCGAACTGTAATATATAGATCCACCAGCTTGAAAGAATCTCGAGCAGATAAATTATATAGGTATTGGGGATAAAGCAGAGTTCTGTGAAAAAAAGTAGAGTGCATAGTCCTAAAAATACTGTTATTACCGGGCTAAAAAGAATATTGCCTATAAAGCTGAGTGGAGAAAATGGGATGCCCCAAAATACTACAATAATCATTGAGTAGATTGACATAATAAGTTGTATATAAAATAAGCGTGCAAAATGATTTTTAAGTTTTGTAATATAGGTAGTGAGCATAGGTATCAGTATAACGTTTTGTCATAAAAAGGTGAAGAGATGGTTGATCCAAAGCATGAACCGGGATTTGAGCCAAAGCATAATTATCCTGAGCATCAGAGCAAAAATAGAGGGTTAAAGGCAAGGTTGCGAGCATTGTGGAAAGATAGAATGCGATCCTCAATGTTGAGAATGTCTAAAGGTGCTCAGAATCTATTCCGCTCAATACCGTGGGCGCACAAGGATGAGTGGCGACGCAAGGACAAGTAAAGTTCTCATTGTAATTTTTTTATAAATCTTTATCCTTTAATAGTATTAATATTGCTTTTTAAAGGATAAAGATGAGAAAAATATTTTATTCATTCTGTTTTATTTCACAAATTATTATTTCTTGTGATACGCCTATTTGCACAGAAGATATGGTCAATGAGATTCAAAGTGATGTTTATGAAGCATTAAAAGAGTTTGCGTGCACATCGGTGGGGACCTCTTTTGAAAATTCTTTTTATGAGCAATATGATGCATTCGAAAATATTTTACAAGAGAAAGATAATGGTTCGCGAGAAGATTTTGTGGATCGACTTGCTGAGCTCTATAGTGCGCACATTATCATGATGCCGTGAAGCCCCAAAAAGCATATTTAAAAACTGTATTATTTAGAAATGAGAGTACTTCACGAGAAATGACGTAAATATCCGAGATAAACTTATTGTGTGT